>NZ_JBHVIN010000006.1:0-377715 GCF_042799575.1 Streptomyces sp. NPDC057682
ATCGTCCCGTCCGTCGACGCCATCCCGCACACCACCAGATCGAAACCGGTCTTCTCGACCGCCTTCGCCAGCACCAGCGACGTCCCCATCACATCCGAACCGTGCAGACCGTCGTCCTCGACATGAACCGCCCTGTCCGCACCCATCGACAACGCCTTGCGCAACGCGTCCCGCGCATCCTCCGGACCCACCGTCACCACGGTGACCTCCGCGTCGTCCGCCGACTCCGCGATCTGCAACGCCTGCTCGACCGCGTACTCGTCCAGCTCCGACAACAGCCCGTCGACATCCTCACGGTCCAACGTCAGGTCATCGGCGAAATGCCGGTCACCGGTCGCGTCGGGCACGTACTTCACACAGACAACGATCCTCAAGCTCACGCCGGCTCTCCTACTGCATCGTCTTTTCCGGGGCTGCCTTGTTGCACGCAGCATAGGCGCCTGATGGGGCGTTTTCCGGTCGGGGCGACCGACGCTCCGACCGTCATATTACTCGCCAGTACACCCATCCGCCGCGCAATGAGCAAGCGCTTTGCACTGTGATCTGGCCAACGCCGGGCGCCCAGTCGCCCCAAGGAAAAACTCAGTCGCGCAGCGCTGTGAAACCGCCCTGGTGGTAGACCAGCGGACGGCCGCCGCCGACCGGATCGCCGGTGATCGCCTGAGCGATCACGATCCGGTGGTCCCCTGCCGGAACCCGGGCCACGACCCGGCAGACCAGCCATGCGAGCACACCGTCGAGCAGGGGGACGCCTTCGGGCCCGCTGCGCCATTCGGTGGAGGGACCGAAGCGGTCGGCCCCGCTGCGCGCGAAGGTGGCGGCCAGGTCCCGCTGGTGCTCGCCAAGTATGTGGACGCCGATGTGCTCGGTCCGGGCGATCACGGGCCAGCTGGAGGAGGAGGTGCCCACGCCGAAGGAGATGAGCGGCGGATCGGCGGCGACGGAGTTGAGCGAGGTGGCGGTGAAGCCGGCCGGCCGCTCGCCGGCGGCGGTGATCACGGCGACGCCCGCCGCGTGCTGCCGGAAGACGGAGCGGAGGAGGTCGGGGGTGGCCGTGCGGGGATTGCCGATCTCGGGTGATGCCGTCATGGAGATGTCCTTCTGCGCGTCGGATGTGCGGGGCCGTGGATGCTCAGGCACCCGGACAGCGCGCACTCGCGTTGCGGGCGAGGTCGACGTGGACCCGGCCGTAGAGAAGGAGTTCTGGCGGCATAGCGTCAGACTGACGATGGGTGGTGGGTGCAGTCAAGACCGTCCCATCAGGTGGGAGAAGCATCACGGTCCGTCATATGGCGCGGCCCAGTGCGGCGACGACGTCCGCGGTACGGGGCTGTCCGGCCGCCCGGCGGACGATCCGGCCGGTGGCGTCGAGGACGAGGACGGTGGGGGTGCGGCTGATGTCCAGGACGCGGACGAGAGTGAGATGCGCCTCGGCGTCGATCTCGATGTGCGCGACGCCGTCGACCATGCCGGCCACCTCCGCGAGGGTGCGGCGGGTGGCCCTGCAGGGCTGGCAGAACGCGCTGGAGAACTGGACGAGGGTGGCCTTCTCCCCCAGCTCGGCGCCCAGTTGGGCCGCGGTGAGCCGTTCCGCCTGCTTCTGCCCGTCCACCTTCGGCCTCCTGTCGGATCTCTGCTCAAGGGGTCAGCACCCGCGGGCCGCCGGACATTCCCTGCTGCGCCACGTGACGAGAATCTCCCGCCCCGGGCCCTCCGAGACTGGCCAGCGCGTCGCGCATACGGCACGATCGGCCCAATGCCGCAAACCTACGGCTGCGTAACTTCCGCCGGGAGAACCTCCTCAGGCGCTGAAGAAGGGTCTTCTCCAGATGGCAGAACTCGTCTATCGACCGGTCATCGGCGTCGCTCGTACGTTTTTCAAGGCGCTCGACCTGAAGATCGACACTCAGGGTTCGGAGCACATCCCGAAGACCGGCGGCGCCGTACTGGTCAGCAACCACATCAGTTACCTGGACTTCATCTTCAACGGCTTCGCGGCCCTGCCGCAGAAGCGGCTGGTGCGCTTCATGGCCAAGGAGTCGGTGTTCCGGCACAAGGTCTCGGGGCCGCTGATGCGCGGAATGAAGCACATCCCCGTCGACCGCAAGCAGGGCGAGGACGCGTACGCGCACGCACTGGCCTCGCTACGCTCCGGGGAGATCGTCGGTGTGTTCCCCGAGGCGACGATCTCGGAGTCGTTCACCCTGAAGAGCTTCAAGTCGGGGGCGGCCCGGCTCGCGCAGGAGGCCGGTGTGCCGCTGGTGCCGATGGCGCTGTGGGGGACGCAGCGGCTGTGGACCAAGGGGCGGCCCCGCAACCTCAAGCGCGACCACATCCCGGTGACGATGCGGGTCGGTGAGCCCGTGGAGGCCCCCACCGACCAGTACGCGGGTGCCATCACCCGGCGGCTGCGGGAGCGGGTGCAGGAACTGCTCGAAGCGGCCCAGCGCGCCTATCCGGTGCGCCCCAGGGACGCGAACGACACCTGGTGGGTGCCCGCCCACCTCGGCGGTACGGCTCCGACGGCCGCCGAGGTGCGCGAGCGCGGCTGACGAGGCCGCGCCGGGGCCGGCGGAAACGTCACTCCGGGGTGCGGACCGTGATCCGCGCCCCGGGGCTCAGCTTCTCCAGCCCCTCGACGAGTTCGGTGGCCGCCGCGTCGAGTTCGGCCGCCGTCATCGGTGCCATGCCCTCCAGCAGGAACACCGCGTTCACGGACTGCTCGGTCAGCCGGGTCCGTACGCCCTGGCGCCAGTTCCACCGGCGGCAGGTCACGCCCTCGCCGTCGCACCAGACGACCTCGCCGGGCTCGGGGTGCTCGACGGCCTCGGCTCCGCCCGCGACGGTGGCGAACGGCTCCGCTCCGGTGGCGCGGACCAGGCGCATGGCCCCCGCGATACGGTCGGTGTCCTCCCCGCCGACCGGGATCAGATGGGCGACGCTGACCGCGTTGTAGAGGTCGACGAGCTGGTTGATCCTCGGCAGCCCCGCGTCGGTCAGGGCCCGCTTGGCGAGGGCCTCGGCGGAATTGCGGGTGCGCGAGGGCTTCGCGCCGAACGCCGTGTAGACGTCGCGCCAGGCGGCCAGGTGCGGGTCCTCGTGCGGCGGCCGGTCCCCCAGCCGCCCCTTCAGACGGCGCGCCGCGTCGTCGAGGAGCGCGGCGCTCGCGGCGTCGCTGGGTCCGTTGACCAGGCCCCGCGCCTCGACGGCCAGGGGTGTGAAGCCGGGGGCGAGGGTGCGTACCTCGTCGGAAACGGTGAGCGTCAGGGACATGTCGTACCTCGTCTGGAGACGGTGGTTCAGAGTGCCGTGGGGAGCAGGCGCCAGAGTTCCGCGCGGTCCGCGGCCGTCCGCATGGCGTGCAGCACCTCGGACTGCGGTTCCGAATAGAGTACCGGATAGTCCACTTCATTGGACTCCGCACGGACCGGCCAGGCCAGCCGCTCCCGGTCGAGCGAGAACTGCGCATCCACCCCCGGCGGCACATTGCCCCGCGCGTCCAGGCGGTCCCAGCGGTCCCGGCCGGGGAGCCGCACGGCGATCAGTCCGTGGAGCACGCCGAGCGTGCCGTCGTCGTCGGCGAGGGCCTGGTAGCAGAGGGCCGCGGGGATGCCTTCCGCGCGCAGCAGAGCGGCGAGGGCGTGGGACTTGCCGTGGCAGATGCCGTTGCGGGTGGCGAGGACGTCCGAGGCGCGCCAGGCGACGCGCATGTCTCCGGAGTCGACGGAGTGCGGAATGGTGTCGCGGACGAAGACGAACGCAGCCTCGGCGTATGAATATGCGCCACTCGCCTCGGAGCGCAGCCGGGCGGCGGTTTCACGGACCACCGGATGATCGTGGTCGATGGCCTCATCGACGGCCAGGTATGCACCGATGTCGGGGTTCTGCTGAATCAGCTCCATGCCGGGTGAGCATAGAGAAGCGATCGACCGTGATCAATAGTTTTACGGTCGATCGCAACTCTATGCAGGATGACTCAGGCGGCCATCTCTTCCTTCAGGGCGAGGACGAAGGCGTCCACGTCGTCCTCCGTGGTGTCGAAGGCGCACATCCAGCGCACGTCGCCGGCCTTCTCGTCCCAGAAGTAGAAGCGGAAGCGCTTCTGCAGGCGCTCGCTCACCTCGTGCGGGAGCCGGGCGAACACGGCGTTGGCCTGGACCGGGTGGATGATCTCCACCCCGTCCACGGCACGCACGCCCTCGGCGAGCCGCCGGGCCATGGCGTTGGCGTGCCGGGCGTTGCGCAGCCACAGGTCACCTGCGAGCAGCGCCTCCAGCTGCACGGACACGAAGCGCATCTTGGAGGCGAGCTGCATCGAGAGCTTGCGCAGGTGCTTCATGGCCCGCACGGCGTCCGGGTTCAGCACGACGACGGCCTCGCCGAACAGCGCCCCGTTCTTGGTGCCGCCGAAGGAGAGCACATCGACGCCGACGGTGTTGGTGAAGGTGCGCATCGGCACGTCGAGGGCGGCGGCGGCATTGGCTATGCGGGCGCCGTCGAGGTGGACCGCCATGCCGTGCCCGTGGGCGTGCTCGCAGATGGCGCGGATCTCGGCGGGGGTGTAGACGGTGCCCAGCTCGGTGTTCTGGGTGATCGAGACGACCTGCGGCATGGCGCGGTGCTCGTCGTCCCAGCCGTACGCCTCCCGGTCGATGAGCTCGGGGGTGAGTTTGCCGTCCTCGGTGGGCACCGTGAGCAGCTTGAGCCCGCCGACCCGCTCGGGGGCCCCGCCCTCGTCCACGTTGATATGGGCCGACTCGGCGCAGATGACGGCACCCCAGCGGTCGGTCATCGCCTGGAGCGACACGACGTTGGCGCCCGTTCCGTTGAAGACCGGGAAGGCCTCCGCGGTGGGGCCGAAGTGGCTGTGCATCACACGCTGGAGGTGTGCGGTGTACTCGTCCTCGCCGTAGGCGATCTGGTGACCGCCGTTGGCGAGGGCGAGCGCCGCCAGGATCTCCGGGTGCGTGCCCGCGTAGTTGTCGCTGGCGAAGCCGCGGACCAGCGGGTCGTGATGACGACGCGCGTCGGTCCTTACGGGTGCGGGGTCAGCCACAGGCGCTTTCCGTTCACTTCCGGGGCGGGCCGGTCCCAGACGCCGGCGATGGCATCGGCCAGCTCCCCGACGTCGGTGAAGCCCGCGAACTTCGCATTCGGGCGCTCGGCGCGCATGGCGTCGTGCACCAGTGCCTTGACGACCAGGATCGCAGCCGCGCTGTTCGGACCCTGCTCGCCCCCCTCCTTGCGGAAGGCGTCCGCGAGGGCGAGGGTCCAGGCCTCGGCCGCCGCCTTGGACGCGGCGTACGCGGCGTTTCCCGCGGTGGGGTTGCTCGCGCCGGCCGCGCTGATGAGCACGTACCGCCCGCGGTCGCTGCGTCGCAGACCGTCGTGGAAGGCCAGTGAGGTGCTCTGGACCGTACGGATCAGCAGCTTCTCCAGCAGCGTCCAGTCCGCGAGGTCGGTCTCGCCGAAGCTCGGGCTGCCGCGCCAGCCGCCCACCAGGTGGACCAGGCCGTCGATGCGGCCGAACTCCTTCTCGGTCTTCTCGGCCCATTCCCGGGCCGCGGCGAGGTCGGTCAGGTCGACGGTGTCCCCGGTGACGGTGGCGCCCCCGTGGGCGTACCGTGCCGCGTCCACGGCCTCCGCGAGCCTGGCCGCGTTGGCGTCCGACGCGACGACGACGGCGCCCGCCTCGGCCAGTCGCAGCAGGGCCGCCCGGCCCGCCGGTCCGGCCGCGCCCGCGACCGCCACGACCGCCCCTTCGAGCGCACCGCTCCCGCTGCCCGTGCCGTTTCCGTTCATGGCCACCGCCTCCTCACGACGTGCGCTCACGCGGCCGCCCGCCCGGCGTCCGCGGCGGTGATCCCCTTGGTGGAGGCGATCACGTTCTTCAGTTTCTTGGAGAGCGCCTCATAGAACATGCTCAGGGGAAACTCGTCCGGAAGCACGTCGTCGACGAGCTTGCGGGGAGGCTGGTTGAGGTCCAGGGCGTCGGGGCCCTTGGCCCAGCGGGATCCGGGGTGCGGCGCGAGGTAGGTCGCGACCAGGTCGTACGCGGCGAACCAGTGCACCAGCTTGGGGCGGTCGATACCGTCCCGGTACAGCTGCTCGATCTCGGCGCAGAGCTGGTTGGTGACCTGCGGGGCGCGTTCCCAGTCGATCCTGAGGGTGTTGTCCGTCCAGCGCACGACGTCGTGCTTGTGGAGGTACGCGAAGAGCAGCTGGCCGCCCAGACCGTCGTAGTTGCGCACCCGCTCACCGGTGACCGGGAAGCGGAACATCCGGTCGAAGAGCACGGCGTACTGCACGTCGCGCCCCTGACGGACTCCGTCGGCCTCCAGTTTCACGGCCTCCTTGAAGGCGGTGAGATCGCAGCGCAGCTCCTCCAGGCCGTACATCCAGAACGGCTGGCGCTGCTTGATCATGAAGGGGTCGAAGGGCAGGTCACCGTGGCTGTGGGTGCGGTCGTGGACCATGTCCCAGAGCACGAAGGCCTGCTCGCAGCGCTGCTGGTCGCCGACCATCTCGCGGATGTCCTCGGGCAGGTCCACCCCCAGCAGTTCCACGGCGGCCTCGGTGACACGGCGGAAGCGGGCCGCTTCCCGGTCGCAGAAGATGCCGCCCCAGCTGAAGCGCTCGGGGGCCTCGCGCACCGCGATGGTCTCCGGGAAGAGCACGGCGGAGTTGGTGTCGTAGCCGGAGGTGAAGTCCTCGAAGGTGATCCCGCAGAACAGCGGGTTGTCGTAACGGGTCGCCTCCAGGTCGGCGAGCCACTCGGGCCAGACCATGCGCAGCACGACCGCTTCGAGGTTGCGGTCGGGGTTGCCGTTCTGGGTGTACATCGCGAAGACGACCAGGTGCTGGAGTCCGTCGGCGCGGTCCCTGGCCGGCTGGAAGGCGAGCAGCGAGTCGAGGAAGTCAGGGACGCCGAAGCCCTCGGCACCCCAGCGGCGCAGGTCCCGGACCAGGGCGTGGTGGTAGGCGGCGTCGTGGGGAAGCAGCGGGGACAGCTCCTCGACCGCCGCGGTCACCCGGCGCAGCGCCTCCTCGGCGCGTGCCCGCTCCGGCGCGTCGTCGGCACCGAAGTCGATGGAACCGTCCTTCGACTGCCAGGGGCGGATCTCCTCCACGGCACTCTTGAGCGCGGACCAGGCCGGGTGATCCACCACCCGTTCCGCGGAAGCTATGCCCCCGCCGACACCGTCATGCACAAGAATTTCCGTCATTGCTCTTCCTCCACAGGAGAACCTCGCGTCAAACAACCGTATCCATGTGCGGTTCTCCGAGACAAGTGGGGTCCGGGAAATTATCCTGCGCTGCCCCATGGTCACCGTGATTCTTCCTGCCTTACGCGACCCGGACGGATTCTTCCGTCGGGTGGGAGGCGTCCTCACGGGGTGCCGGGCCGGGATCGCCTACGGTGTGCGGTCATGCCGGGCGCCCCGTGGGGTAGGAGCGGCACGGGCGCAAGCAACGACGGAAGCGAGAGTGTCTTGTCTTTTCTCACCATCGGTCATCGCGGTGTGATGGGGGTCGAGCCGGAGAACACCCTGCGGTCGTTCGTCCGCGCCGAACAGGCCGGGATGGACCTCATCGAGCTGGATCTCCATCTGAGCAAGGACGGCGCGCTCGCCGTCATGCACGACGCGGAGGTGGACCGCACGACCGACGGCACGGGGGCGATCGCCGACAAGACCCTGGCGGAGCTGCGCGAGCTGGACGCCGGGCGGGGCGAGCGGGTGCCGGTGTTCGAGGAGGTGCTCGACGCCGTCCGGTCCCCGATGCAGGCCGAGATCAAGGACGTGGCGGCGGCCCGCACCCTGGCCGAGGTGATGACGCGGCGCGCCCTGGTCGACCGGGTGGAGGTCATCTCGTTCCACGACGAGGCCGTCGCGGAGGTCGCGCGGCTGGTGCCGGGGGTCCGCACCGCGCTGGTGGCCAGCCGGTGGGGCGACGACGTGGTGGACCGGGCCACGGCGGTGGGCGCCACCCGTCTGGTGCTCAACATCCGGCGCATCACGCTGGAGCTGGTCGAGAAGGCGCACGCCCGGGGGCTGACCGTGGTCGGCTGGGTGGTCAACACCCAGGACCATCTGCGGCTGGCCCGCGGGCTCGGCCTGGACGGGGCGACCACCGACTTCCCGGAGATCCGCCGCGCGGGCCGCTTCACCGCGTGAGGACCGTCGCCGGCTCCCCGTGGCCAGGAACCGCCCCCGGCCGGAGCCGGGGGCGGTCGTCGCTCATCCTTCGGTGAGGTCCTTGACCAGCAGCTCGAAGGCGAGGTCGTCGCGCTGCGGGATGCCGAAGCGCTCGTCGCCGTACGGGAAGGGGGTCAGCTTCCCGGTACGGCGGTAGCCGCGGCGCTCGTACCAGGCGATCAGCTCCTCGCGCACCGAGATGACGGTCATCTGCATCGACCGGACGCCCCAGGTCTCCCGGGCGGCGCGCTCCGCCTCGGCGATGATCACCTTGCCGAGTCCCGCGCCCTGCTCGGCGGGGCGCACGGCGAACATGCCGAAGTAGGCGGTGTCCCGGCGGTGTTCGAGCTGGCAGCAGGCGACGAGCGCACCGTCACGCTCCACCATGAGGAGCCGGCTCCCCGGCGCCTCGATCACCCCGCGCACCTCCTCCGGGTCGGTGCGCTGCCCCTCCAGGATGGCCGCCTCGGTGGTCCAGCCGGCCCGGCTGGCGTCGCCCCGGTAGGCGGACTGGACCAGGTCTACGAGAGCCGGCACGTCCGCCTCGGCCGCGTCACGGAAGGTCAGCTGTCCCGGGTCCCTGGTCGGGGCGGTGTCCATGGCGGGTCTCCTCGTCTGTGCCGGGGCGGTGCGGCAGCAGCGTAACTCCCGGGTCCGTACCGGACGCCCCGCGTCCGGGGTGCGGACCGACCCGCCGGACGGCGCCGCCGACCGGTTCACCCCCCACGCGCGCTCCCCCTTCGCTCCTGTGCGCCGCGTACGGGCGTGCGGCCACGGGCAGCTTCTGAGCGGCGGCGACACGGGTCGCCGGGGGGAGGTCGCGCTGTGCACGGACCGGGCATGTCCGGCTGGCTGCTCACGGCGCTGTGCGCGCTGACGGGGGCGTACTGCCTGCTCCGCGCCCGCGGTACGTCCGGGGAGGCGCGCCGCGGGGCGCGGGCGGAGGCGGTGATGGGCTTCGGCATGGCGGCGATGGCCCTGCCCACCGCGGTCCTCGCCCCGCCCGCGTGGGGATGGTCGGTGTACGCCGCGCTCTTCGGCGTCGCCGCGCTGCGGGCCCTCTGGTACGCCCGGCGGGGCCGCCACCATCTGCACCATCTGGTCGGCTCGTCGGCGATGGTCTACATGTCCCTCGTGATGGCACGGTCGGGCGGGGCGGGCCACGGCGCCCACGCCTCGCACGCGATGGCGGCCGCCGGGGGTGTGCCGCTGCTGACCGGGCTGCTCCTCGTCTACTACGCGGGGTACGTGCTGCGCGCCGGGACCCGGCTCATACCCGTGGGTGTCGCCCCGGCACCGGGCGGCGCGGCGGCGTCGGGCTGGGGGGCCCGGCCGGAGCTGGCGCTGGCGTGCCGACTGACGATGGCGCTGGCGATGTTCGCCATGCTGCTCACCCTGTGAGACACCGGGCAGGGTGAAACCGTGGCGTACGTCACTTGGCGAGCACAGCCATACCCGTGCGGACCGCGGCGCTCATAGGCTGACGCCATGGTGGTCTCCGTCGTTCTGCTGCTGCTCGGTGTGCTCGCCGCCGTGGTGACACCCCGGTTGATGGCGCGGGCCGAATGGCCGGAACGCGAGCCCGTGGTGGCGCTGTGGGTGTGGCAGTGCGTGGTGGCGGGGGTGCTGCTGTCGTTCGCGCTGTCGATGACGTTCAGCGCGGCGGCCGCCTGGCAGGCCGTGCGCGGCCATGTGTTCGCCCCGGCCCCGCACGCGGTGGTGGAGGCCTACGCGCTGGGATCGTACGGACCGTGGTCCGCCGTGATGGCCGTGCTGCTGGGGCTCGGCGGGGTGTGGACGGCCGCGATGCTCACCCGCGAGATCCGGCGCGCCCGGCAGGAACGGCGCCGCCGCCGCGACGAACTGTTGGTGCGTTCCCCGCTGCTGCCCGGCGAGGAGCCCGGCAGCAGCCGGCTCGTCGTGCTGGAGGGCGAGCGCCCCGACGCCTGGTGGCTGCCGGGCGCCGCTCCGCAGCTGGTCGTCACGACCGCCGCGCTGGGGCGGTTGAAGGGCCGTCAGCTCGACGCGGTCCTCGCCCACGAGCAGGGGCACGCCAACGCGCGCCACGACTGGCTGCTCAACTGCTCGGGGGCACTGGCCTCCGGCTTCCCGCAGATCCCGGTCTTCGCGGCGTTCCGCGGCGAGATGCACCGGCTCGTCGAACTCGCCGCCGACGACACGGCGTCCCGGCGTTTCGGGCGGCTGACGACCGCCCTGGCCCTGGTCGAACTGAACGAGGACCGGGGGGTGTTCGGGCCCTGCCCGCCGCCCGGTACGCAGATGCCGGAGCGGGTCAGCCGGCTGCTGGCACCGGCCGGGCGGCTGACGGCGGGCCGGCGGCTGGGGCTGACCGCGGCGGCGACGCTGCTGCCCGCGATTCCGCTGCTGGTGGCGTTCGTGCCCGCGCTCGGGACCCTGAACTAGCGGAGCGCTCCGAAGGGGTTCCGTCCCGGCGCGGAACGGTGAAGTCGGCGCGCGGGGATGGCTTCGGCCGGTGACGGTCGGCGAAGATCCCCTCATGTCCTCCCTGCTCCGCTCCCCCGCACCCTCCGTCCGCACCCGTGCCGCCGCGCCGCTGCTGCGGGCCGGGGCGGTGTGCGCGTTCCTCGCCCTGGCCGTGCTGGTGCCGGTGGCCGCGCGCTGGTCCCCGTTGATGCGCCTGGACCGGGACATCGCGCAGGCCCTGCACCGGCGGGCGGTCGTGGAGCCGGGGTTCGTCCGGGTCAACCGGGTGCTGACGGACTGGGTGTGGGACCCGTGGACGATGCGGGCCCTGATCGCGGTGGTGGCCGTGGTCCTGTGGTGGCGCGGTGCCCGGCTGCTCGCGGTCTGGGTCGCGGTGACGGCGGTGGTGGCCAATGTGCTCCAGCAGGCCCTGAAGGCCGCGGTCGGCCGGCCTCGTCCGCACTGGCCCGACCCGGTGGACTCGGCGCACTACGCGGCGTTCCCGTCCGGACACGCGATGACGGCGACGGTGAGCTGCGGACTCCTGGTGTGGCTGGTGCACCGCTCGGGCGCCGGGCGCGGGGTCCGGTGGACGGTTCTGGGTCTGGCGGTCCTCTCGGTGCTCGGGGTCGGTCTCACCCGGCTCTATCTGGGAGTGCACTGGCCCTCCGACGTGCTGGGCGGCTGGCTGCTCGGCGCCGCCCTGGCGGCCCTGGCAGCGGGCGCGTACGAACGGCGGGAATCGCGCCACCCCACGGGTTCCGGCTGAACGGGCGCCCTTGCCCGGTTTCACGGCCTCCGCGAGGATCGGGGCCATGGCGATCAAGGGTGTGCTCTTCGACTTCTCCGGGACGCTGTTCCGGATCGAGTCCGTCCGGGCGTGGCTCACCGGGGCCCTGGCGGAGCGGGAGGTGGAGCTGGGGGCGGCGGAGTTCGAGCGGTGTGCCCGGGAGCTGGAGGCCGCGGGCGCGCTGCCGGGCGGCCCGTCCCCCCGGCGGGTGCCCGAGCGGCTGGCGGAGGCATGGGCGCTGCGCGACGAGAGTGCGGCGCGGCACCGGGAGGCGTACATCGGACTGGCCCGCCAGGTGGAGCTGCCCGATCCGGGGCTGTACGACACGCTCTACGAACGGCACCGGCTGCCGGGCGCCTGGCTGCCCTACCCGGACGCGGCGGAGGTGCTGGCCGCCCTGAGCGACGAGGGGGTCGCCGTGGGTGTCGTGAGCAATATCGGCTGGGACCTGAGGCCGGTGTTCCGGGCCCACGGGCTCGACCGCTGGGTCGACGCGTATGTGCTGTCCTTCGAGTACGGCATCCAGAAGCCGGACGCACGGCTTTTCCGCACGGCCTGCACACTTCTGGGACAGGATCCGGCCGATGTGGTGATGGTGGGGGACGACCGTGTGGCGGACGGCGGGGCGGCCGCACTGGGGTGCGAGGTGCGGTTCGTGGACCATCTGCCGGTGGACGAGCGGCCGGACGGGCTGCGGGAGCTCGAACTGACCCGCCGGGTTGCCTGAGACACATGTGAGAGATGTCCCTGACGCCCAATGGGTCCGATAGTCACATCAGGGCCTTAGCCTGGGAGGTATGTCCCCGACTCCGTGCCCGTCCTCCTCCGTGCGCTCCGCAGCCGACGTGAATGACGACATTCGCGAGCTGTGGCAGCGCTCGGGCGGGCAGCTGTCGCCGGAGGACGAGGAGGAGTACCAGCGGCTGCTGGTCGAATGGGCCGCCGCCACCGGCGGCAGCGCCCGGTCGGCCGCCTGAGCACCCTCTCCCCTCGGGAACCCTCCCCCGACACCCCCGTGTCCGCGCGGTCACGACGCGCGGTCCCGCCCGGTGACACACCGGACGGGACCCTTTGCTGCGAGGACGCCGCGGCCGGGACGGCCGGCCGCGGGGTCAGCGGTCGAAGTAGTCCGGCTGGGTCTGGACGTTCAGCTCGTCCGTCCGCACCCGCTTGGCCGGGTCGGTCCGCCGGTCGTCGATCCTCAGGACGTCGAGCCCCTTCTCGATGTCGTTGGAGTAGATGTAGCCGTTGTAGTAGTACGCCGACCAGGGGCCGGCCGTGGAAACCTCGTCCAGGGTGACGGGGCCGCGCTCGAAGTATCCGATCTCCCTGGGCTTCGAGGAGTCGGTGAAGTCCCACACGGAGACCCCGCCCTGGTACCAGGCCTGGACCATCAGGTCGCGGCCCTTGACCGGAATGATCGAGCCGTTGTGCGCGACACAGACCTCGGTGTCGGCCTGCGGGCGGTCGATCTTGAAGTAGCTGCGGAAGACCAGTTTGCGGTGGTCGCCGCGGCCGACGATGTCGTAGATGCCGTCGGCACCGCGCTTCGGGCCGATCTCCTCGTTGCAGGTGGCCGCTCCGCCGCCGCCGAGTTCGTCGGTGAAGACGACCTTGTCCGCGCGCTGGTTGAAGGTGGCGGAGTGCCAGAACGCGAAGTTCACGTTGTCCTGGACCCGGTCGATGATCTTCGGGTGCTCCGGGTCCTTGATGGAGAACAGCAGCCCGTCACCCATGCACGCCCCCGCGGCCAGGTCCTTGGACGGCAGCACGGTGATGTCGTGGCAGCCCGTCGTCTTGGACACACCCGGGTTCTCGGGGGCGCCCGGGTTCCCGCCGTCCGGGAAGAGGACCGGGAAGTTGACGACGCGCGCCTGTTCGGGCGCCTTGCGCGGCACCTTGATGACGGAGATCCCGTCGTGCGGCGGCTGGCAGTCGGGGAACGTCGCGCTCGGCGAGTACGAGGACACGTACACGTACACGTCGTTCCGCTCGGGCACGAGCGTGTGGGTGTGCGAACCGCACGCGGTCTCGACGGCGGCGACGTACTTCGGGTTGCGCTTGTCGCTGATGTCGAAGACCTTCATGCCCTCCCAGGAGGACTTCTCCGTGGCGGGCTGGGTGGTGCTGCTGCACGAGTCGTCGCTGCGCGAGGAGTCCGTGGAGAGGAAGAGCAGGTTGCCGGAGACGGAGATGTCGTTCTGCGATCCGGGGCACAGCACCTGGGCCACGGTGCGGGGCGCCTTCGGGTTGCTGATGTCGAAGATCCGGAAGCCGTCGTAGTTCCCGGCGAAGGCGTACTTCCCCTGGAAGGCGAGGTCGGTGTTGAGGCTGCGGAGCGCGTCCTTGGGCACGTTGGCGACGTGGGTGACGTTGGCGCTGTGGACGATCTCGTCCACCCCCGGCACCTCACCGCTGCTGATCGCGGCGGCCGCCTCGGCCCGGCCGCTCGTGGAGAGTTCGGTTCTCTGCGCGGGCACGTCCCCGGGGTCGGGTGTCGCGGCCGCGGGTCCGGCCATCAGCACGGTGGCGAGCAGTCCGGCGGCGGCAGCCGCCACGCCCAGACGTCTGCGCCGCACCGGGGTGGTGTGCAACGAGGTCACTGCGTCCTCCCATGGTTCGGTAGGTAGTTGACCGGTTCACGGACTCCGGCAGTATGGTCCTTGCCATGCCCATACCAACAGATGGCAACAAGAACGTCACGAAAGTTTTTGATCGACGCTGTGCGTAGACGTGCTAGGACAGAGCGCAACCGCCCAACCCTCAATGGAGGTCGCTTTGTTGCTACGTCGCCGCACCCTCCGTCCGCGCGGACGCGTCCTCGCCGCGGCCGTCGCCGCCCTGCTCCTCTCGGCCGGCTGCGACGCGAACGGCGGTGACGAAGGGCCCGACACCCGTACCCACGAGGCCGGTTCGGTCGTGGCGCCGGGCAGGCCGGGCGAGCCCGCGCGAACCCTCTCGCCCTCCCAGGCCGCGAAGGAGGCCTCGGTCGACTCCCCCAACGCGGCCGACGTCACCTACGTGCGGCGCATGATCCAGCACCACACCCAGGCCCTGGAGCTGACCGCGCTCGTCCCCTCCCGCGCCCGCTCGTCCTCCGTCAAACGCCTCGCCGAACGCATCACCGCCGCCCAGCGACCGGAGATCGGCGCCATGCAGGGCTGGCTCTCCCGCCACGGCAAGGACGAGAAGGCCGCCGGCCACCAGGACCACACGGCGATGCCCGGCATGGCCACCCCCGCCCAGCTGAAAGACCTCCGCGCGGCAAAGGGAACGGCCTTCGACCGGCTCTTCCTCGACCTGATGATCACGCACCACCGGGGCGCCGTCACCATGGCCACCGAAGTGCTCTCCCAGGGCAACAACGTGCAGGTCGAGGAAATGGCCGACGACGTGATCGCCCAGCAGACCAGCGAGATCGAACGGATGCGCGCTCTGTCCCCGTGAGGGGCCCTGCCGACGGCCGGTCGGCCCGCCGGGCCGCGCGCGGGCACCTGCCGTGCCGGCTCGGCGCCGATCGCGCAGCCGTCGCAGCCGATCGGCGGAGCGGAGCGGCGCAGGTGCCGAAACCGGATGGCCTACAGCCTCATGCCCGGTCATCCTGGGCTGATGGGAGACAGAGCCAACGTCATCGTGGTTCGCGAGAACGGGAAATATGAGTTGTACCGGACCGGCTGGGCGGTCGGGATCGACCTCGACCTGCTGGAAGGGCCGACGCCGGTTCTCGCCGTGCTTCCCGGACTCCGCCGAGACGGCTGGTGGTTGGACGACAGCATGGCTCAGGGCGGGATACTGCTCGACCTCGGCCGGAAGGTGCTCCTGTTCTTCGCCTGGGAAGGGCCCAGCACTGAGCTCCGCCACCGTGCGGCCGTGTTCGAGCTGATCCGAGCAGCGTGGCCCGGTTGGGAGGTCCGCTGGCTGTACGACGGATCGCCCGAACTGCGTGAGTACGTCGGACTGGACCCGGAGTACGTCCGCTGCCGCGATTCGGCACCCTCTGTGGCCCCGCTCCTGGCCCCCGACGACGAGGACTTGGCCGGGCCCGACCCGGGCGGTGTGGTGATCACGGTCAGCACCGGTCGCTGCCACGTCGCTTCGGACGCCTTCGACCACCCTGTCCGCGAGGGCGCCGCCCTTGTCGACCGCCTGGCAGACGCCCCTGGGCACGGAGTCTGCCGCCTGCACGTCAACGCCGGCATCCACCTCGACCCGGAACGCCGCCGCCTGGGCTGGTGGTCCCTCTACTCCTCGCCACAGGCTTATCAGGTACCAGAGTTGTGGCGGGACTGGACGGTGGAGTTCTGGCAGGACGACTGGGAACGGCACGCCAGAGCCAGCGACTGCTTCACTCCGGCGGCGTTCGATGCCGGAGAGGAAGCCCGAACTGCGGTGCTCGTCGAGGCCGGGGAGCGCCGGGCCGTTCGGGCCCGCAACCGCGCGCAGGTCGCCCTGCTACGGACCACACCGCCTCGACACCAGGTGGGACGACCGGAACCGGTTTGATCATGGACGACTGGCCCACATCACACGTTCAAGCCCACGTGGTGACACTGAATGCGTGATGTCGGTCCACCGTGTGAGATCAGGGGTGGTCTGGTTCCGGCTCCGACTCGGTCCATGAACACGCTGCTACGTCGAACCCGAGGTCTGCGATCGCCACACCTGACGGGTCAGCGTCCTCGGTCGTAGATCGCCCGCAGCCACGGTTCCCCGACGGCGGGCATCCGCGCCAGCGTGTACCGGAACGCCTGTCTGGACGGCTGGAACGGGTACCAAGGGTGCGGCGGCAGCGGGTCGTCCCGCTCCACGCCTGCCGGCAGCCCGCCGACCACCGGCAGCCGGGTCCGTTGCGGCGGGAAGGCGAGCTCGGCCCAGAGCGCGGCATCCATCGGTACCGGCACCGCCCCGGCACGCGGCTGCCACATGCCTCCGGTCTGCGGATGGACCGGCACCAGCACCAGGTCGGTGGCCGGCTCGCCCAACCCCGGTCCCGCCAGGTCCAACCGCTTCGCACCTTCCCCGGCGGGCAGCAGCGCGCCGAGTGCCGGGCCGAGGAGGTCGGCTGCCGGCCCGGGCACCACCTCGACCGGCGCACCACCGGATGCCACCACCACATGGGCGAGAGCCACGCCCGCCGGGATGTCCCGGTACACGCTGAGTCGGTGCCACAACGCGCCGGTGGTCAACAGCTCCGCCCAGTCCATGACCGGCCGCTCCGGCGGGCCGGGCAGCAGCACTACCGCCTGCGGGAGGAGCCGGACGACCTGCCAGCATCCGCAGTCGTCCATCCTCGTTCCAACCGGCAGATCACAGCCCAGGCAGGCAAGGTTTGGCCCGTCCCTCCCGTCGATGCCCCTGCAGTAGCCCCCTGCCCGCTCAAGGATCAGCCTCGACCCTCGCATGTCGCCGGGCGCGAGGAGAACGGTGTCCGACGGACCGTCGGACAGCGCGCCGAACGGCGCGAAGTGCCCCCGATCCGCCGCCTCGCCTGCCTCGACCTCGTCCCACTGCTGCCACGGCGGCCCGTACGGTGCGGGGTCGACGGCGTAGGATCCGGCCTCCAGCAGGGGAGGGTGCAGCGTCTCCCAGTGAGCGTCGGCCAGGTGGATCGGCAACGCCACCTCCGACACCGCCGCCGTCAGGACCGCACCGCAGCCCGCACACCCGAACACCGCCAAACTGTCCCCTCCCGCCGTCGAAGCACCAGCATCCCACCAGGCAGTCGGACCGGGGAGCAAAGGCTTTTCGGGCGACGCCAACACCCCCGGCAGAGTCTCCCGCGCTGGGTGGAGGTGGCGCTGGAAGCAAGGGCCGATCTGATGCAGTCCCGAACGGTCGCCACACGCAACGACAAGCGCGGCTACGTCTCCTGGCTACCGCGGCCGCCGTCGCCATCCGGCTTCGTACATGAGCTCCTACGCGACCCAGCAGTAGACGCTCCGGTCCTGGCACCGCGCCTGGAGCAGCACTCTGCCCAGAGCGCCGCCCAGGTGCGAGGCTGGAGGAACCCTCGGGAGTGAGGTGTGTCGTGCTTCGTGTCGCCGTTGTCGGCTCCGGCCCCAGTGGGATCTATGCCGCGCAGGCCCTGGTGGCCCAGGATCTGGTTCCGGGGGTGCGGGTCGACGTGCTGGACCGGCTGCCGTGTCCGTACGGGCTCGTGCGGTACGGCGTGGCGCCCGATCACGAGAGGATCAAGTCGCTTCAGCGGGGTCTGCGGTCGGTGCTGGAGCACGAGCGGGTGACCTTCGTCGGGAACGTGCCGGTGGGCGCGGGCGGGGTGGAGCCGGGGCGGCTGGCCGGGTTGTATCACGCGGTGGTGTACTGCGTGGGGGCCGCGGCGGACCGGTCGCTGGGGATTCCCGGCGAGGAGCTGCCGGGCAGCCGTTCGGCCACGGAGTTCGTCTCCTGGTACAGCGCCCATCCGGATACGGCGACGGGGCGTTTCGGGCTGCGGGCCCGTACGGTCGTGGTGATCGGGATGGGCAATGTGGCGGTGGACGTGGCCCGGATCCTGGCCCGGGGTGCGGAGGAGCTGCGGCCCACGGACGTGCCGCAGTCCGCGCTGGGTGTGCTGGCGGGCAGCCGGGTGCGGCAGGTGGTCATGGTCGGGCGGCGCGGGCCCTCGCAGGCCCGGTTCACCACGAAGGAGCTGCGGGAGCTGGGGGCGCTGCCCGGAGCGCGTGTGGTCGTCGAGCCGGCGGAGCTGGCCCGGGATCCCTGGTACGCCGGTCCGGCACCGGATGCTCCGTCGCCGCCCGCGGTGGTGCGGCGGAATCTGGACGTTCTGCGCGGCTGGGCCGCGGCGGGTCCGGTCGACGGGGACGTCTCGGGGCGCCGGATCGCGTTGCGGTTCTTCCTGCGCCCGGTCGAGTTGCTGGAGCGCGGTGGCCGGGTGGCCGGGGTGCGGTTCGCCCGGACCGGGCCCGACGGCGAGGGCGGAATCCGGGACACGGGGGCGTACGAGGACATCGCCGCGGAGCTGGTCCTGCGGGCGGTCGGCTACCGGGGCGTGCCGCTTCCCGGGTTGCCCTTCGATCCGGTGCACGGGACCGTGCCGCACCGGGCCGGGCGGGTGCTCAGGGACGGCGTGCCGTCACCCGGGGAGTACGTCGCGGGGTGGATCAAGCGGGGGCCGACCGGGGTCATCGGGTCGAACCGGTCCTGCGCGAAGGAAACCGTCGCCTCGCTGATCGAGGACGCGCCGCTGCTCGCGCACCGCCCGGCCGCCCCCGACCCCCTGGCGGTGCTGCGGTCCTGGGGGCTGCGTCCCGTGGAGTGGGACGGCTGGCAGTCCATCGAGCGCGCGGAGGCGGCCCTCGGGCGTTCGCTCGGCAGGGGGCCGGTGAAGATCCCGGACTGGCCGGGGCTGATGGGCGCCGCCCGGGGCGACGGGGGGTAACCCGCGCCGGACAGCCCGCGCCCGGCGACGCCTCGGGAGGCCGGGCGGACCGGCCCGCCCGGCGCCCGGCCGCAGGTGGCGGTTCAGCCCTCGGCGAGGCGGGCCGCCTGGCGGTCGGCGGCTTCGAGGATGCGGTCCAGCAGGCCCGGGAAGAGGGCGTCCAGGTCATCGCGCCGCAGGCCGTTCATCTTGGCCGTGCCGCGGTAGATCTGCTGGACGATGCCGCTCTCGCGGAGCACCCGGAAGTGGTGCGTGGTGGTGGACTTGGTCACCGGCAGGTCGAACCGGGAGCAGGTCAGTTCGCTCTCGGCGGCGGCCAGTTCACGGACGATGCGCAGGCGCACCGGGTCCGCGAGGGCGTGCAGGACCGGTTCCAGCCTGATCTCGTGCCGTGCGGGGTGGGCCAGCGCGCGGGCGCCGGCCACCGGGTCGGTGGCGCTGGCAGGGGTCACGTCTCGCTCCGCATCGTCGCTCGGTCCGGCCCTCCATAGTACGAGGTGCGTCGTAGGAGAACGAAGGGGCGCCGTATAGGACAGGAACTGTCCTGAAGCCTGCCTACTGTGGTTCTGCGGCCGGGCACCCGCCCCGGTCCCCAGGAGGCGCGGACCCATGACCGACACGGTGGAGCAGGCACTTCCCTTCGCGCGGCCGACCGCGCTGGAGGCCTGGTTGGAGGAGCACCACGAGAGCCGGGACGGGCTCTGGCTGAAGATCGCCAAGCGGGGGTCCGGGGTGGCGTCCGTGACCGCGTCGGAGGTGATCGACACGGCGCTCTGCTTCGGCTGGATCGACGGGCAGCGCAAGTCCCTGGACGCCGTCTACTACCTCCAGCGGATCTCTCCCCGGCGGCGCCGCAGCCCGTGGTCGCTGATCAACGTGGAGAAGGTCGCGACGCTGACGGAGGAGGGCCGGATGCGTGCCGCGGGGCTCGCCGAGGTGGAGGCGGCCCGTGCGGACGGGCGGTGGGCCGCCGCGTACCCCTCGCAGAGCCGGGCCACCGTGCCGGACGACCTCACGGCCGCGCTCGCGGCGAACGAGGCGGCGCGCACCTTCTTCGAGGGGCTGAGCAGGTCGGACCGCTATCTGGTGCTGCTGCGACTGATGACGGCGACGACGCCCGAGGTCCGGGCGGCGCGTCTGACGAAGGCCGTGGCCACGCTGGCGGCGGGCCGGAAGGTCCGCTGAGGTCCGGTCAGCCGCGCACCGGGCCGGAAGGTCCGCTGAGTCCCGGTCAGCCGCGCAGCAGTTCGGGGTCCTTGGCGAGCGAGGCCAGCCGGTCCGCCGGGTCGGCGATCAGCCGCCGGGTCGTCAGATCGAGGATGCCCGCCACGCCGGTGATCTCGGCGGCGACCGTGCCGTCCTCCTTGAGGATCTGCTGCGCGACCGTGAAGGTCTTGCCCTGCCCGTAGTCGAAGCGGCAGGACACCCGGACCCGTTCGCCGCCGCGCAGTTCGCGGCGGAACTTCACGGTGACTTCGAGCGCGACGGGTCCCACGCCGTCGGCCAGCAGCTTCTCCTGGGGGAGCCCGGCCGCCCGTAGCAGTTCCCAGCGTGCGTGCTCGGCGTACTGGAGGTAGACGGCCTGGTTGAGGTGGCCCTGCGTATCGAGTTCGTAGCCCCGTACGGTCACATCCACGAAGAAGGTCATGAACGGCGCAACAGCGCCCCCGCTTCCGGCATTCCCGCAGGCCGGGTCGCGCGGATCACCTCTCGGCGGGGTGCGCGAGCAGTCGGTCGACCAAGGCGTCGGTGTAGTCCGGCGCCAGGGGGACGACACCGAACAGCACCCGGAGATAGAGCGGTGCGAGCACGCCGTCCAGCACGTCCAGGACGTCGGGGGCGTCCTCCCCCCGGGCGCGGGCCCGCTCCAGCATGCCGTCGACCTGGGCCGAGCGGACGGCCAGGAACCGGTCACGGGCGGACACGCCGTCGGGGCCCGCGGCAAGGGCGGTG
The DNA here is from genome assembly GCF_042799575.1 of Streptomyces sp. NPDC057682. NCBI lineage: Bacteria > Bacillati > Actinomycetota > Actinomycetes > Kitasatosporales > Streptomycetaceae > Streptomyces > Streptomyces sp. NPDC057682. The sequence continues at coordinate 20,786 of NZ_JBHVIN010000006.1, forward strand.
ACCACGGTGCGCAGCAGGGCCAGTCCGTCCGGTCCGGTGACGTCCTGGGCGGCCTTGGCGGCGAAGGCGCGCAGATCACCGCTGAGGCTTCCGGTGTCGGGCACGGGCGAGTGCGCGGTGAGCCGGCTGACGACCACGTCCATGAGCAGCGCCTCCAGTGTGCCCCACCGGCGGTAGACGCTGCTGTCGGCGACCTCGGCGCGCGCCGCGACATCGGCGACCGAGAAGGCGCCGTGGCCGCGTTCGGCGATCAGCTCCGTGGCGGCACGGTGGACCGCTTCGCGGACCCGGGCGCTGCGGCCACCGGGGCGGCGGGCGGGCGGCGGGGGCGGCGGGGCGACGGTGGCGGGGTCCTGGTTCACACCGTGAAGACTAACGCAGTAATTTCTTGCGTTAGCGGGGAGGGTGCGTCTACGGTCCTGCTCCCAGCCGTACATGAACCGGTCCGCCCTTGCGTGAGGAGCACCCGATGCCGCCGATCCCCTCCGTCGACCGCCCCGCGCCGCCGGATCCGGGGCGCGGTACCCGCCCCGAGGTGACGGAACGCATCGAGAGGGCGCTGGCCATGACGGGCGCGGTGGTCGCGGTGGTCGACGAAGCCGCCTGGTCGTCGCCGACGCCCTGCGCGGGCTGGGACGCGCGCACGACGCTGAACCATCTCGTCGGCGGCATGCGGATCTTCGCCGCCGAGCTGACCGGCACCGACCCCGGCGGCGCCCACCACGACGACTGGCTGGGCACCGATCCGGCGGGCGCCTACGCCCGTGCGGCGGAGGCCGACCGCGCGGCCTGGCGGCGGGCCGCCGGGAGCGAGGAGGCGCTGGCCTCCACCACGGTGCGCCTCGGGTTCGGCACGGTTCCGGGCCCCCTGGCGGCGTTGATCCACCTCACCGAGGTCCTGGTGCACGGCCTCGATCTGGCGTGGGCCGTCGGCCGTACCGACCGGGTCGACGAGGAACTGTGCGAGGACCTGCTGTCCCGGGCGCGACGGACGGGCATGGACCCGTTCCGCCGGCCCGGCATGTTCGGTCCCGAGCGCCCGGCCCCGGCGGACGCCCCGGCCCGGGTGCGGCTGGCCGCGTATCTGGGCCGGCCGGTCGCGGCCGGGGGCTGACCCCGGTCCGCCCGACGGGGACGGCCGGGACGGCAGGCACGGCAGGCACGGCAGGCACGGCAGGCACGGGGTTGGGTCCGCGCGGGGTGCGGTCCGCACCGGACCGCACGTCCGCACCCGGACCGCACGTCCGGACCCGGGCCGCCGGACGTGCGGCAGGGACCGGGCGCCCGGCCGGCCGGAACCGTGCGGGGACGTCGTGGCCTGTCAGTCCCCCGGCGCGTCCCCGCCCCGTCCCAGGTGCGGGAAGCGCAGTTCCGTACGGCTGGTGAAGATCTCGTCCGGGCGCAGCACCGTGGTGGGCTGGTCCGGCCGGTTGGGCGAGTCGGGCAGGTGCTGGGTCTCCAGGCAGACGGCACCGTGCCGGGTGTGGCTGCCGCCGCCGGGCGCGGTCAGGGTGCCGTCGAGCTGGTTGGCGGTGTAGACCTGGATGCCCGGTTCGGTGGTCCACACCTCCATGGTGCGGGCGGCGTCCGGGGCGGTGAGCCGGGCCGCCCGGCGCAGCGCGCCCGGGGTGGCGGGGGCGTCGAGGACCCAGCAGTGGTCGAACCCACCGGCCCGGCGGACCTGGGCGTGGGGGTCGGCGACGCGTTCGGCGAGGAGCTGCGGGGCCGTGAGGTCGAAGGGGGTGCCGGCGACCGGGACGGCGGGTCCCTCCGGGATGCCCTCCCCGTCGACCGGGAGGTAGTGCCCGGCGTCGACCTGGAGCGTGTGCCCGAGGATGTCGCCCCGGTCGGTGAGGTCGAAGTACGCGTGGTTGGTGAGGTTGACGACCGTGGCGCGGTCCGTGGTCGCGGTGTAGTCGAGGGCGAGGGTGCCCGCCGTGTCGAGGGTGTACGTCACCGTCACGTCGAGCGCGCCGGGGAAGCCCATGTCGTCGGCGGGGCTGTGCAGGGTGAGCCGGAGGACGGCGGACTTGTCGTCGGCCTCGCCCTCGGCATGCCAGACGCGGGTGTGGAAGCCCTCGGGGCCGCCGTGGAGGGCGTGGCCCCGGTCGGTGGGCGGCACCTGGTGGGCCGTTCCGTCGAGGGTGAAGCGGCCGTGGGCGATGCGGTTGGCGAAACGGCCGATGAGGGCGCCGAAGAAGGGGTTCTCGCCGGTGTAGGCGTCGAGCGACTCCAGGGACCGGACGACCGAGGCGGGTCTGCCCTGGGTGTCCGGCACAGTGAGACGGTGCAGGATGCCGCCGTAGGTGAGGATCTCGGCCCGGACTCCGGTGCCGGAGTCGAGCGTCCAGACGTCGACGTCCACGCGCCCGTGGGCGCCGAACGGTGTGCGTGTCGCGGTGGGGCGAGGCATCAGTTTCCTTGGGACGGGCGGGGCAGCCGGGCGGGGCCGGGCCGGGCCCCGCCGCAGAACGGCGGGGCGCTCCCCGGTGACGCGCGCCCGGCCCCCGCGTGGGGGCGGATCCGGCGTCGCGCGCCAGGGCGTGTCCGGAAGGTGGCACCGTCCGCCCGTGGCACAGGCGGGGCTTTCCGGACATGCCCTAGGCGCCGGCGGGTGGCCGGGGAACGGTGGACTCGCGGACCACCAGGCGGTATCCGGGGCGGGGCCGCCGTGGTTCGGGCACGGGCTCGCCGGAGAGGCGTTCGACGAGGCTGTCGACGGCGAGCCGGGCGATGGCCTCCTTGTCGGGGGCGACCGTGGTGAGAGTGGTGACGCCGTAGAGGCTCTCCTCGATGTCGTCGAACCCGACGACGGCCACGTCATCGGGGACGCGCAGCCCTCGTTCGGACAGGGTCCGCATGGCGCCGATGGCGATGAGGTCGTTGTACGCGAACACGGCGTCGGGCCGCTCGCCTCGGTCCAGGAGCGCGGCCATGGCCACGGCACCGTCCTCGCGGCCGTAGCCGTCGGTGACGACGACGAGCGACTCGTCGGCCCCGATGCCCGAGGCGGCGAGCTCCTCGCGCCAGCCGCGCAGCCGCAGATGGGCCGGCTGGCGTTCGCGGCCGGTGCGGGAGCCGAGGAAGGCGATCCTGCGGTGGCCGAGGCCGATGAGGTGGGCGACGGCGTCGCGGGCGGCGGCCACGTTGTCGATGGCGATGTGGTCGTACGGGGCCTCGTACTCGCGCTCGCCGAGCAGGACCAGGGGCGCGGTCTCGGTGCGCGCCATCAGGTCCTCGGTCTCCAGGTGGATCGGGCTCATGATGAGCCCGTCGATGACGTGGGACCGGAACCCCTGGCTGACGAGGAGTTCCTTCTCGCGCAGTCCGCCGGTGTGGTCGACCAGCACGGTGTAGTCGTGGCGGGCGGCGGCGTCGACGACGGCGCCGGCCAGTTCGGCGAAGTAGGGGTTGCCGAACTCGGGGACGGCCAGGGCGATGATGCCCGTGCGGCCCTTGCGCAGATGGCGTGCGGTGAGGTTCGGCCGGTAGCCCAGCTCGTCGATGGCCTGCTGGACCCTCGCCCGCATCTTCGGTGTGACGTGCTGGTAGTTGTTCACCACGTTCGACACGGTCTTGATGGACACGCCCGCCCGTTGCGCAACGTCCTTGAGGCTGACGCCCACGGCACTCCCTGGATCGATTCGTCGCGCGGTGAGGCGCGGGGGGACCGGCTCCGCCGGTTCTGCTCCGGAGGTGCCGGGGCGCGTGGGCCCCGGCACCGGGTTCAGGTGGTTCTGCGGCTGCGCGACAGATAGCGCTGGGCCACGACGACAACGATAAGGAACCCGCCGCTGACGACCGACTGGTACGAGGAGTTCAGCGAGCCGATCTGGTTGATCAGGTTCTGGATGACCTGGAGGAGCAGGACGCCCCAGAGTGTGCCGCTGATGGAGCCGGCACCGCCGATGAGGAGGGTGCCGCCGATGACGACGGCGGAGATCGCGTCGAGTTCCATGCCCACGCCGACGATGGTGACGCCGGAGGAGAGCCGGGCCGCGTTGAGGGCGCCGGCGAGTCCGGCCAGCAGTCCGCTGAACGTGTAGACGAGCATCTTCGTACGGGCGACGGGCAGGCCCATCAGGGTCGCGGCGTCACTGCTGCCGCCGACGGCGAAGATCGACTGCCCGAACGAGGTGCGCTGGAGGAGGAGTCCGCCGAGGCCGAACAGCGCGAGGGCGATGAAGATCGGGTAGCCGAAGCCCCGGATGGCGCCCTGGCCGAGTTCCGCGAAGGCCGAGTCCTTGGGCACCAGGTAGGTGGTGGCGCCCTCGTCCGTGATCGCGAGGAGCAGCCCGCGCGCCCCGAGGAGGGTGGCGAGCGTGACGATGAACGGGGCCATTCCGGCGCGGGCCACGAGGAAGCCGTTGAGCAGGCCGATCGCGCCGCACACCACGAGTGGGACCAACAGGGCGGGCAGGATGCCCCATTGGGAGGCCCAGGCGGCGAGCACCCCGCCCAGGGCGAAGACGGACCCCACGGACAGGTCGATGCCGCCGGTGATGATGACCATGGTCATCCCGAGTGCGACAACGGCCAGGAACGATGCCTGGACGGTCACCCCGCGGGCGTTGTCCAGGGTGGAGAACGTCGTCGGGTAGATGCAGGACGCGACGATCACGACGGTCAGGAGGACGACCAGGACGCCCTGCCGTTGCAGGAGTTCGGCGATCAGCCGGCCGGTCGTGCGCGACGGTCCTGCACCGGGCACCGGTGCGGAGGCGGCGGGCGTCTTGCGCGGGGCCGGGGCGGGGGCCACCGGGGCGGGTGAGGTTTCGTTCATCGGGACCGACGCTCCCGGGCGACGTAGACGGCGGCGATGATGATGGCCGCCTGGGCGATCTGTGCGGTGGAGTCGGGCAGGTCGTGCTTGATGAGGGTGGCCCGCAGCAGCTGCATCAGCAGGGCGCCGGCGACGGTGCCGAGGACCCGGATGGAGCCGCCGTTGAGCGGAGTGCCGCCCACCACGACCGCCGTGATGGCGGAGAGTTCCATGAGGGTGCCGAGCGAGGACGGGTCGCTGGCGGTGAGCCGGGCCGTGGCCAGGACTCCGGCGAGGGCGGCGAGCACCCCGCAGAGCACGTACACCCCGATGAGCACCCGCCGCACGGGCAGTCCGGCCAGGGCGGCCGCGGGGCGGTTGCCGCCGATGGCGACGACCTGGCGGCCGAAGGTGGTCCGGGTGACGAGGAAGGCGACGGCGACGGCGAGGATTCCGGCGATCAGGACGACCAGCGGGATGCCGAGGAAGGAGCCGGTGCCCAGGGACAGCAGGTCCGGGTTGACGATCTGCTTGAGCTGGCTGTCCGCCATGACCAGGGCGAGGCCCCGGCCGCCGACGAACAGGGCGAGTGTGGCGACGATCGGCTGGAGCCCGACGAGGGAGACCAGGGTGCCGTTGACCGCTCCGACGAGGGCGCCGGCGAGCAGCGCCATGACGAGTGCGGGGACCAGCCCGTAGCCGAGGTAGAGCGGCAGCAGCGCGGCGGCCACGGCCATGGTCGAGCCCACGGAGAGGTCGACGCCCTCGGTGCCGATGACGAGCGCCATGCCGAGGGCGACGATGACGATCGGGGCGACCTGGACGAGCTGGGTGCGCATGTTGTCCACCGTCATGAAGTGCTCGGTGAACAGGGCGTTGAAGACGAGGACGACCGCGACGGCGAGGTAGACGCCGTACTCCTGGTACCAGGCGGGGTCGCGCAGCCGGGCGAACGGCCGGGCTGCCGGGGTGGTGACTGCGGCCTGGGTCATCGGGGGTCCTCCTTGGCGGCCGGCGCCTTGTCCGCGGCAGCCGGTGAGTGGTCGGCGAGCACTTCGAGCAGATGGCTCTCCGCCACCTCGTCGCCCGCCAGTTCGCCCGCGACCGCTCCGCCGCGCAGGACGACGATCCGGTCGGCGCCCTCGATCAGTTCCTCGATGTCGGAGGAGATGAGCAGGACGGCCAGGCCCTCGCGGGCGAGGTCGTCGATGAGGCTCTGGACCTCGGCCTTGGCTCCGACGTCGATGCCCCGGGTGGGTTCGTCCAGGAGCAGGACCTTCGGTTCCAGGCAGAGCCAGCGCGCCAGCAGCACCTTCTGCTGGTTGCCGCCGGAGAGCTCGCCGACCTTCTGCTCGGGGCTCGCCGCCTTGATCCGCAGTCGCTTCATGAAGATGTCGACGACGCGGTCCTGTTTGGCCCGGGAGACGATGCCGGCGCGGGAGAGCCGTGGCATCGCGGCCAGCACGATGTTCTCGCGGACCGAGAGGCCGGGCACGATGCCCTCGGCCTTGCGGTCCTCGGGCAGCAGGCTGATGCCGGCCCGGATGGCACCGGCCGAGGTGAGGCGGCGCAGGGTGCGGCCGGCGATGCTCACCTCGCCGGAGTCCAGGGAGAGTGCTCCGGCGATGGCCTTCGCGGTCTCGCTGCGCCCGGAGCCGAGGAGTCCGCCGAGGCCCATGACCTCGCCCGCGTACAGGTCGAGGGAGATGTCGTGCAACTGGTGGTCGCGGGAGAGGCCGGTGGCGGTGAGGACGGGGGTGCGCGCGGCCTCGTGGCCCTCGGAGCCGAAGCTGGTGAGTCCTTCGCGGCGCACCTCGGCCATGTCGCGGCCGAGCATCATCGAGACCAGCTGCATCCGGTCGAGGTCGGCGAGGTCGCCGGTGTGGATGTGCTTGCCGTCGCGCAGGACGGTGACCCGGTCGCAGATCCGGTAGAGCTCGTCCATGCGGTGGCTGACGTAGAGGACGGCGATGCCGCGTCCGCGCAGGTCCTCGATGACCCGGAAGAGGGTCTCGACCTCGCGCGGTTCCAGCGAGGACGTGGGCTCGTCCATGATGACGACCTGGGCGTTCACGGAGACCGCGCGGGCCATGGCGACCATCTGCTGGGTGCCGATGCCCAGGGTGTGCAGCGGGCGCTTCGGGTCGACGCGGACGCCGAAGCCGTCGAGCAGTTCGCCCGCCTCGCGGTACATCCGCGGGAAGTCGATCAGGCCGAAGCGGTTCTTGGGTTCACGGCCGAGGAAGATGTTGCGCGCCACGCTCATCAGCGGGACGAGGTTCACCTCCTGGTAGATCGTGGAGATCCCGGCCTCCTGCGCCTCGAACGGCCGGGCGAAGACGACCTGTCGGCCGGCCAGCCGCAGCTCGCCCTCGTCGGGGCGGTAGACGCCGGTCAGCACCTTGATGAGGGTGGACTTCCCGGCTCCGTTCTCGCCCACCAGGGCGTGGGTCTCGCCGGCGCGCAGGGAGAAGGAGACTCCGTCGAGGGCGACGACGCCCGGGAACCGCTTGCTGACCGAGCGGGCCTCCAGGACGGCGGGTGCCGCGCCGGGCCCGTCCGCGAGGGCCGTTCCGGTGGCGCTGCTCTCCTTCACGTCGGCGGCCGGCTCCGGCGGCTGCGGTACTGCTTCGGGTGGTGCCATGGCTGGTCTTGGCCTTCCGCTCTTCCAAGGATGGGGGCCCGGTGGCCGCCGTGACGGGGAGCGCCACGGCGGCGGTGAACCGACGGAGCCGGTACGGGCAGATGGGGCCGGCCGGGATCAGAAAGCGTTGCCGACCGTGGACTTGGCGTTGGACTCGTCGTACGAGCGGTCGCTGATGATGACGTTCTCGGGGATCTCGTCGCCGCCGTAGAACTTCTGGGCGGTCGCGAAGGCCAGCGGGCCGAAGCGCGGGTTGGACTCGATGACGGCGTTGTACTCGCCGTTGACGATGGCCTGGACGGCGTTGCGGGTGCCGTCGACGGAGACGATCTTGATGTCCTTGCCGGGCTTCTTGCCGGCGGCCTTCACCGCGGTGACGGCGCCGAGGCCCATCTCGTCGTTCTCCGCGTAGATGGCGGTGATGCCGGGCTTGGACTGGATCAGCTGCTCGGTGACCTGCTGGCCCTTGTCGCGGGCGAACTCACCGGTCTGCTGGGCGACGATCTCCATGTCTGGGGCCTTGGCCTTGAGCTGGTCCACGAAGCCCTTGGTGCGGTCGGTGGTGACGTTGTTGCCCGACGAACCGAGCAGGATGGCGACCTTGCCCTTGCCGCCGGTCGCCTTGATCATCGCGTCGGCGGCGCGCTTGCCCTGCTCCACGAAGTCGGAGCCCAGGAAGGCCACGTAGTCCTTGCAGGCGGTGGCGTTGAGCTTGCGGTCGACGGTGAGGACCGGGACCTTCTTGGCGGCGGCGGCCTTGAGGGCCGGCTCCAGGCCGTCCGAGTTCAGCGGGGCGACGATGAGGAACTGGGCGCCCTGGGCGAGCATGTCCTGGATGTCGCTGATCTGCTTGGACAGCTGCGACTGGGCGTTGGTGGTGAGCAGCTTCTTGACGCCGATCTTCTTCGCCTCGTCCTTGATGGACTGGGTCTCGGCGATACGGAAGGGGTTGGCCTCCTTCTCCGACTGGGAGAAGCCGACCACCGCGTTCTTCAGGTCGAGCTTCGGCGCGCCGTAGCTCTGCAGCGAGCAGCCCGAACCGGACGAGGACTCGGGGGTCTCGGCCGCCTGTGCTGCCTGGCTGCTGTCACTGCTCGCGTTGTTGTCCGAGCCCTCCGACTTGGAGCAGCCGGAGGCGGCCAGCGTGGCGGTGGCGGCGAGGAGGCAGGCCACGGCGAGGGTACGGGTTCGGCGCTGGATCATCATGCGCGGGAGCTCCTTGGCGGGATGACGGCACGCCGATGTGCGTGCGGTCGGGCATGGCTGGACGGTGCGTCGACTGCCGCGGGGGTGCGGAGTCGAGCGACGGCATTCCTCACGGCCCCTGTACGACCACAGAGCCCCCACCTGGGAGAACTGTGGCCCTGAGAGCCTTCGCGGCCTCTCGGCGGCTCGGTTTACAACGTTATATATGCGCCGCGGCGCGGGCGGCAAGACTGGCGTCGCCCCGTTTCCAAAATGAGTCGGAGTCCTCCGGGGCGACCTCCGGACAACTGCCGCCGCACCCCTGGACAGCCGCCCGGAGCCGTGCTGTCATACCGCAGGCACCCATCTTTCCAACGTTGAAAGACAACGCTGTCACGCGCCGCCCCTTAGGCGACGGCGCGCCTCACCGTGCGCGCGTCCGGACCTCACCGGATGGACACCGCGTCGGCCGCACTCCGCCCGTGCCGCACCCCGTACCGGCCGGCCCCGCACCTCCGGCCGAGAGCAGGAGCCCCTCCATGCCCCTGAACCGCAGACAGCTCATGGCCGGCGCGATGGCCACGGCCGCCGCCACGGCCGTGTCCTCCGGCCGCTGGGCCGCCACCGCGACCGCGGCCGAGCACCGGGCGCGCCCCGCGCACGGCGGCCACTACTCCCCCAACGCCGCGCCCCTGCATCCCACCGCCTTCCTGAAGCTGCCGCCCGGCCGGGTCACCGCGCGCGGCTGGCTCGCCGGACAGCTGAAGCTCCAGCTCGACGGCTTGTGCGGCCGGTACGAGGAGTTCTCGCACTTCCTGGACTTCTCGGCCACCGGCTGGGTCCGCCCCGATCTCGGCGGCTGGGAGGAGGTCCCGTACTGGCTGCGCGGCTACACCGATCTGGCGATCGTCACGGGCGACGCGAAGGCGCTGGCGTCGGTGCGCCGGTGGTTCGACGCGATCCTGGCCACCCAGCAGTCCGACGGCTTCTTCGGCCCGAAGGCGCTGCGCACCTCGCTGAACGGCGGCCCCGACTTCTGGCCCTTCCTGCCCCTGGTGCAGGCCCTGCGCTCCTGGCAGGAGTACTCCGGCGACACCCGGATCATCCCCTTCCTGAGCAGGTTCTTCCGCTACATGAACGCCCAGGGCCCCGGGGCCTTCAACACCAGCTGGATCGCCCTGCGCTGGGGCGACGGCCTGGACAGCGTCTTCTGGCTGTACAACCGCACCGGGGACGCCTTCCTCCTCGACCTCGCCGACACGATCCACACGTACGGGGCCGACTGGGGCGACAACCTGGTCAACCCGCACAACGTGAACATCGCCCAGGGCTTCCGCGAGCCCGCCCAGTACGCGCTGCGCAGCGGCTCGGCCCAGGACACCCGGAACACGTACGGAACGTACGGGAGGGCCATGGACCAGTACGGCCAGTTCCCCGGCGGCGGCTTCGCCGGCGACGAGAACGCCCGCCCGGGGCACGGCGATCCCCGACAGGGCTTCGAGACCTGCGGGATCGTCGAGTTCATGGCCAGCCACCAGCTGCTGACCCGGATCACGGGAGACCCGCTGTGGGCCGACCGCTGCGAGGAGCTGGCGTTCAACTCGCTGCCCGCCTCCCTCGACCCCTCGGGGAAGGCGGTCCACTACATCACCAGCGCCAACAGCGTCGATCTGGACAACGTGCCCAAGCGGGACCGGCAGTTCCAGAACGGCTTCGCCATGCAGGCGTTCCTGCCGGGTGTCGACCAGTACCGCTGCTGCCCGCACAACTACGGCATGGGCTGGCCCTACTTCACCGAGGAGCTGTGGCTCGCCACCCCGGACGGGGGTCTGGCCGCCGCGATGTACGCCGCCTGCGAGGTGACCGCGAAGGTCGCGGACGGCACCGAGGTCACCTTCACGGAGCAGACGGACTACCCGTTCACGGACACGGTCACGCTGACCCTGAGGACCCCGAAGCGGCTGGCCTTCCCGCTGGTGCTGCGCGTTCCGGCCTGGTGCGAGGCCCCGGAGATCACAGTGAACGGGCGGCGTGTGGACGCCCCGGCCGGACCCGCCTTCACCCGGATCGACCGCACGTGGGCGGACGGGGACCGGGTCGTCCTGCGCTTCCCGCAGCGCACCACCGTCCGCACCTGGGACCGCAACCGCGGCTCCGTCAGCGTGGACCGCGGCCCGCTCACGTACGCGCTGCGCATCGGCGAGTCGTACGAGCGCATCGGCGGCACCGAGCAGTTCCCCGAGTACGCGGTCCACGCGACCGGGCCGTGGAACTACGGGCTCGTGCTGGACGCGGACAAGCCCGCCGCATCCCTGCGCCACCACAGGAGCCGGCCGGTGCGGGACGCCAACCCGTTCACGCTCGACGGCACCCCGCTGACCCTCACCGTCAAGGCCCGCCGCATCCCGGAGTGGACGGCCGACGACGAGCACGTCGTCGCCCCGCTCCAGGACTCCCCGGCCCGCAGCACCGAGCCGGTGGAGGAGGTGACGCTCGTCCCGATGGGGGCGGCCCGGCTGCGCATCACCTCGTTCCCGACCACGGACCCGGACGCGGAGCCGTGGCTCGCGGACCGCTGGTACCGCATCCGAAACCGCCACTCCGGCAAGGTCCTGGGCGTCGACGTCATGTCCACCGCCAACAGCGCGCACGTGGTGCAGTTCGGGGACACGGGCACCGACGACCACGACTGGAGGTTCGTGGCGGAGGGCGACGGCTGGTACCGCATCCGCAACCATCACTCCGGCAAGGTGCTCGGCGTTGACAACATGTCCCTGGACAACAGCGCGCACGTCGTCCAGTTCGACGACAACGGCACCGACGACCACCTCTGGCAACTCGTCCCGGACGGCGGCGGCTGGTACCGCATCCGGAACCGGCACTCCGGCAAGGTCCTCGGCGTCGACTCCATGTCCACGGCGGACAGCGCCCATGTCGTCCAGTTCGACGACAACGGCACCGGCGACCACCTCTGGCAGCTCGTCTGATTCCCGGCGCTTCGCGCCCACCCCCCAGGCCGCCCCCGCTCCCGGGGGCCGAATCGAATCAAGGAGACGAACCCGTGAGCCGCTTACGTATGCCCGGCCGCAGGCCGTGGTGGAGACGGACGATCGCGACGGCCGGCCTGCTGGCGCTGGTGTCCTCGGCGCTGGTGGGCGTGGGCACGACGCCCGCCACCGCCGCGTCCTGGTCGCCGAAGGCCCCGCCGATGACGACACCCTGGACCGGTCAGGTCCCGGTCGATCAGCCGCTGCCCGAGTACCCGCGCCCGCAGCTGACCCGGCCCGACTGGGCCAACCTCAACGGCATCTGGGACTTCGCGGTGACCGGCCGGGACGCCGGGCAGCCGTCGTCGTGGCCGGAGCAGATCCGGGTGCCGTTCGTCGCCGAGTCCGCGCTCTCGGGCATCCAGCGCAGGATCACCGAGAACGACAAGCTCTGGTACAAGCGCACGTTCACCGTGCCGTCGAACTGGAACGGCCGCCGGACCGTGCTCCACTTCGGCGCGTCCGACTGGCAGACCACGGTCTGGGTGAACGGCACCCAGGTGGGCGCGCACAAGGGCGGCTACGACGCGTTCTCGTACGACATCACGCCGCAGCTCAACGGCGGTACGAACACGATCATGGTGTCCGTCTACGACCCGACGCAGACCGGTGGCCAGGCCGTCGGCAAGCAGCGGATCAACGACGTGCAGCCGCACAGCGGGGGCGGGATCTTCTACACCGCCGCCTCCGGCATCTGGCAGACGGTCTGGCTGGAACCGGTCGCCGCCGCGCACATCACCCGGCTGGACATGACGCCGAACCTGGGCGACAGCACCCTGCGGGTGAAGGTGCAGGCCGACTCGGCGTCCGGGCGTACGGCCCGGGTCACCGTGTCCAGCGGCGGCACCGTGGTCGGCTCGGCCACCGGTACGGTCGGCTCCACGGTCTCCGTACCGGTGCCGAACACACATCTGTGGACTCCGGACGACCCGTTCCTCTACGACGTCAGGGCGGAACTCCTCGACGGTTCGGCGGTGACGGACTCGGTCGGCAGCTACACCGGGATGCGCTCGATCGCGATCGCGAAGGTCGACAACGTCCTGCGGCCGGTCCTGAACGGCAAGTTCGTCTTCCAGACAGGCACCCTGGACCAGGGCTACTGGCCGGACGGCATCTACACCGCGCCGACCGACGCCGCGCTGAAGTCGGACCTCCAGGCCCACAAGGACCTCGGGTTCAACATGGTCCGCAAGCACATCAAGGTGGAGCCGCAGCGCTGGTTCTACTGGGCGGACAAGCTGGGTCTCCTGGTCTGGCAGGACATGCCGGCCATGGACACCGGAAAGTCCCCGGACTCGGCGGCCCGCACCCAGTGGGAGGCCGAGTTCCACGCGATCATCGACCAACACCGCAGCTCGCCGTCGCTGGTGATGTGGGTCGACCAGAACGAGGGCTGGGGGCAGTACGACCAGGCCAGGATCGCCAACGAGGTCAAGGCGTACGACCCGACCCGGCTGGTCGACAACATGAGCGGGGTCAACTGCTGCGGCTCGGTGGACGGCGGCAACGGAGACGTGGTCGACAACCACATCTACGTCGGCCCCGGCAACACCGCCCCCACCGCGACCCGGGCGGCCGTCCTCGGCGAGTTCGGCGGCCTCGGCTACAAGGTCCCGGGGCACGAGTGGTTCCCCGGTGGCGGCTTCAGTTACGAGGACCAGCCGAGCACGTCCGCGCTGAACGACCGGTTCACCGGGCTGATCGACGGCATCCGGGTCGGCGGGCTTCCTGCGGGCCTGTCCGCCTCGGTCTACACCGAGATCACCGATGTGGAGAACGAGGCGAACGGGCTGCTCACCTACGACCGCCAGGTCGTCAAGGTGGACACGGCGCGGGTACGGGCGGCGAACCAGGCCCTGATCAACGCCTCCAAGAACCCGGCCCCGCCGGTGACCCTGCCCACCGGGGGCTACAAGTCCCTGCGGGTCACCACGCCCGGCTACACCAACAAGTATCTGCGTCACCAGGACTCGCTGGCCTTCACGGAGGTGGTCGACGGCACCAGCAGCGCGCTGCTGAAGAACGACGCCACCTGGAAGATCGTGCCGGGCCTGGCGAACGGCACCTGCTACTCGTTCGAGTCGCGCAACTACCCGGGCGAGTATCTGCGCCACCGGGACTTCCGGGTCCGCCGCGACGCGAACGACGGCTCCGCGCTCTACAAGGCCGACGCCACCTGGTGCGCGGTCGCCGGCTCCGGCGGTGTGCGGCTGACGAGCGCGAACCTGCCGGGCAGCTATCTGCGGCACATCAGGTCGGAGGTGTGGCTGGCCACCCCGGGCGGCGGACACGACTGGGACAACCCGGCCACGTTCACCGAGGACACCACCTGGGCGGTGGAGGCGCCCTGGGCGCCCTGAGGTGAGACGAGTACCGGGGCCGGCGGCCCGGCCGCCGGCCCCGGTTCCGTCATGCGTCGCCCATGACCAGGCCCTCGATGGTGTGCTTCTGCACGATCGGCGCGAGACGGTCGACCACCGGGCAGCTCAGGTGCGCCCGGACCCGCTCGGGCAGCGACTCCCAGAAGCCACGGGTGACCGCCATGTCGTGGTGGCCGTCGTTCCCCGCGCCCGGGGCGTCCACCCCGAGCACCAGGACCGGGCGCGGGTCCTGCGACCGGTTGGCCGTACCCCGGTGGATGGTCAGGGCCGAGCGGGCCGAGATGTCGCCCCGCTGCGGGTACTTGCGCTCGGCCAGGGCCTCGTAGCGCGGGTAGTCCTCGCGGCGCGGGAACATCGCGTGCCCGAAGCGGGCGTCGTCGTCCCACTGGGTGCCGGGCGCGATCTCGAAGGGCCCCATGTCCTCGCGCGTGTCGACGGCGGTGAGGTTGAAGGCGAGCGAGGTGAGCCGGCGGTCGAGGCGGGTCTCCTCCGGCATCGGGAAGTCCCGGTGCCAGGGCTGGTTCACCGCACCGGCCAACGGCACGTCGAAGCCCAGCTCCACGATCCGGTAACCGGGGCCGAGGACCGCCTCGCTCACCGCGCGCACCCAGGGGTGGTCGACCAGGTCCACGAAGCCCCGCAGCTGCTCGGGGTGGATCTCCACGTAGTACCGGTGCGGACCGCGGCCGACCGCGCCGCCCTCCCGGCCGCGCGCCTCGGCGAAGGCGGCGTCGATGTCCTCGCGCATCCGGTCCGCCCACTCCGGGGCGAAGGCCCCGCGGCACGCGGTGATCCCCGGGCCGTACAGATCGCGCACCGCCTCGTCGGCGGACGGGAACGGGGCGGTGGTGGTGACGGCCTCATGCATGGTGGGGGTCCTCTCTCCGATCGGTGCCCCCTCATATTGCAACGTTGCAAGCAACGTGGCAAGAGAGTGCGCGGACGAACCTCGCGCCACCTGTTACGGTCATGCGCACGGGGCGCGGGCCCTCCGCCCCCGGCAGAGAGCGGGAGCACCGGACGTGGCAGCGAGACTCAAGGACGTCGCCGCGCGCGCGGGCGTGTCCGTCAGGACCGTCTCCAATGTGGTGAGCAACGCGGCCGCCGTCGCCCCGGCGACCCGGGCCCGGGTCCTCGCCGCGGTGGAGGAGCTGGGCTACCGCCCCAATCTCGCCGCCCGCAACCTCCGTCAGGGCCGCACGGGCCTCATCGGCGTGGCCGTCCCCGAGATCCACTCCCCCTATTTCGGGGCGCTCACGGGTCTTCTCATCGACGCGGCCCAGGAACGCGGCTGGACGGTGCTCCTGGAGCGCACAGCAGGCCGGGCGGACCTGGAGCGACGACTGCTGGAGGGCTCCGAGGGCCATCAGGTGGACGGGATGATCATCAGTCCTTGGTCGACTCCCCCGGCCGAACTCGCCTCGCTGGCGGGCGGGCTGCCGCTCGTGGTCCTCGGCGAGCTGGATCCGCACGGGACCATCGACCACGTGGCGGTGGACAACGTGGCCGCGGCCCGGGACGCGGCCCGCCATCTGGTGGCGGCCGGACGCCGGCGGGTGGCCGTGATCGGGCTCCAGTCCGCACTGGGGCACGGCACGGCCGAGCTGCGGGCCGAGGGCTTCCGGCAGGGGCTCGCGGAGGCGGGGCTGAGTCCGGTCGCCGAGGTGGAGGTGGCGGACCTGCACCGCGCGGAGGGGGCACGGGCGCTGCGCGAGCTGCTGCTCCTGCCGGGGCGTCCGGACGCGGTGTTCTGCTTCAGCGACGAACTGGCCCTGGGGGCGCTGCGGGCCTGCGGCGAACGGGGGGTGCGGGTGCCGGAGGACCTGGCGCTGGCGGGCTTCGACGACATCGAGGACGGACGGTTCTCGACCCCCGCGCTGACCACGGTCTCCCCCGACCTGACGCAGATCGCCGAGCGGGCGGTGCAGTGCTTGAGCGAGCGCGTCCTGGGGCGGCTCTCCGGGCTGGCGGCGCGCCGGATCGTGGTCCCGCACCGGCTGCTGGTCCGGGAGAGCAGCGGGGTGTAGGCGCGCCGGGCAGCCGGAAGCTCCCGGCGGTGCGGGCCTGTGCCACGCACCGCCGGGAGCGGTCCTGGGGGGGCGGGGTGCCGCACGTGGAGTGCGGCACCCCGGGTGTTATGCCTTGCCGCCGTCGTACAGGGCGGTCACCTCCTGGTCGGTGAGCGCCTTGTCGAACACCTGGACCTGGTCCACGGAGCCGTTCCAGAAGTCGGTGTTGTTCCCCGACCACTTGGCGCGTCCCACGGACAGGGGGCCGCTGCTGACGTCGGCCGATCCGGCCGGGGCGGTGGAGACGAGCGCGCCGTCCACGTACAGCTTGATCTCGTCGCCGCTGCGGACGCCGACCAGGTGGTACCACCGGCCGGGCTCGGGCGTCATCTCCGCGCGGGCCCGGTGGGCGCCGGGGGTGGAGAAGGCGAACGCGCCCTGGCCGTACTGGAGGTAGAAGGGGTTCTCCTGGCGCCGGCCGTCCTGGCTGACGACGGTGGCGTAGTTGCCGGGAAGCGCGTCCAGCGAGGCCCAAGCGGAGACGGTGTAGTCGCCGGTGGTGTCGACGACCGGGCCGTCGGTCTCGGCGTACTGGCCCTCGCCGTTGAACTTCAGGGCCGAGCCGTGGACGCCGGTGGTCCAGGAGGTGCCCTCGGAGAGGGTGAGGTCCTTGTGGTTCGGTCCGGCGTCGGCGGCCCGGGTGCCCTTGTTCTCGTCGAGCGACCAGGAGCCGCCGCCCTTGACCGGGGTGCGGGAGCCGGCGGCGGCGCCGGCGGCGATGACCTCGCGGTTGATCTTCCGGACCTGGGCGGCGTCGACCTTGATCTCGCGGCGGTCGTACGTCCAGAGGCCGTTGAGCTCGTTCTCCAGGTCGGTCACCTGGGTGTAGATGGAGCCGGAGAGTTCGGCGCCGGCCGCCTCCAGGTAGTACTTACGGGTGTTCTCGACGTACTTGGCGGTGAGCGCGGCCTTGTCGGCGACGCCGCTGTAGATCACGGTCGGGGCACCGGGCCACATGTGGCCGGGCATCCGCAGGGTGAAGCCGCCGTGCTCGCCGTCCATCGCGGCCCGGTTCGCGTCCGGGAAGGCCGGGTCGGTGTTGTTGTAGTCGTGGTGGTCGATGATGTCGCCCTTGCCCGAGTCACCCTTGGAGTTGCAGCAGTTGACACCGCTGTGGGCGTTGACGATGCGGGAGGGGTCGGCGGCCTGGACCTTCTCGGTGATCCTGCCGGTCTCGGTGCGGTCCCATTCGCCCCAGCCTTCGTTGAAGACGATCCAGGAGCCGATCGAGGGGTAGTTGTGCAGCTGCTCCATCATCTCGGCGCCCTGGTCGACGAAGGCCTGGTGGCCCTTGTCGTCGGTGAGGTTGCCGGAGACGAAGTCCTGCCAGACGAACAGACCGAGCCGGTCGGCGTGGTAGTACCAGCGGGCGGGCTCGACCTTGATGTGCTTGCGCACGGAGTTGAAGCCGAGGTCCTTCTGCGCCTTCAGGTCGAAGACGAGCGCGTCGTCGCTGGGCGCGGTGTTCAGGCCGTCCGGGTAGAAGCCCTGGTCGAGCTGGGCGAGCGAGAAGAACGGCTTCCCATTGAGGACGATCTTCCGGTAGCCGCCGACGTCGGCGATGCCGACGGAGCGCATACCGAAGTAGCTGCCGACGGTGTCCTTGGACCGGCCGTCCTTGAGGGTGACCTCCAGGTCGTACAGGTACGGGTCGTCCGGGGTCCACAGGTGCTGCTTGGCGACGGGCAGGCTCAGATCGCTGTTGGCCGGGCCGGTGACCGTGCCGACGACCTTGCCCTTCTTGTCGCGGGCGACGGCGGTGATCCGGGCGGACGCGGAGGCGTCCTCGGAGTTCACCTTCAGGGCGAGGCGGCCCGTGCCGATGTCCGGGGTCGTGGTCAGGGAGTCGATGGCCGCCGGGGCGACGGGCTCCATCCAGACGGTCTGCCAGATGCCGGAGGACGCGGTGTAGAAGATGCCGCCGGGGTTGGCGGACTGCTTGCCGGTGGGCTGGTCGGGTCCGGTGGTGTCGGTGACCGCGACAACGATTTCCTGCGGGCCGCTGCCCTTGACCGCGTCGGTGATGTCGGCGCTGAAGGCGGTGTAGCCGCCGGTGTGCTGGGCGACCCGCGTGCCGTTGACCCAGACCGTCGCCTCGTAGTCGACGGCGCCGAAGTTGAGCTTCAGCCGGTTGCCCTTGTCGGCCTTGACGGCCCAGTTCTTCGGGACGGTGACGAGCTTGCGGTAGAACATGTGGTCTTCGTGGCGTTCGAGACCGGAGAGCTGCGATTCGACGGGGTACGGCACGGTGATGCGCTCGTCGAGCTTCTTGCCGAAGACCGGCTTCTCGCCCGCCTCGGCACCGGCGAACTCCCACGGGCCGTTGAGGTTCTTCCACTTGTCGCGCACCTGCTGCGGCCGGGGGTACTCGGGCAGCGGGTGGTTGCGGTCGACCTTGTCGCCCCACTTGGTGGTGAGACGGTGCGTCGACTTGTTGGTGGCCGTGCGGTTGATCGCGGGGACGGTCTCGCCGCCCGCCTTCAGGCCGGCCTCGCCGTCGTACGCGATCTTGACGCGCTGGTCCTTGAGGACCGCCGCGCCCAGCTTGACGACGAGCTCCCTGCCGCCGCGGGCCCGGGTGACGGACGTGACCGGCATCGGGGTGGTGTCGGCCTCGACGGTGAGGTGGTCCTTCAGGGACCCGTAGTCGCTGACCTCGTCGTCGAAGACGGCGTGCAGTTCCGTGCCGTTGTCCGCGACGCTCAGCCCGACGGGGTAGACCTCGAAGTCGGCGGGCGGGGTGAAGGCGGACTCCGGGACGAACTGCTTGGCCAGCTTCGGGCTGGACCAGCGCAGGAACATGTTCGCGCCGCCGGTGTCCTGGAACATCTCCAGCTTGAACGCGTGCGGCTCGCCGGCCTTGAGCGCTATCGGCTCGCTGGTCTGCTCGTTGTCCCAGTCCGGCTGCCAGTGGTCGATGACGGCCTTGCCGTCGATGAACAGGCGGAAGCCGTTGTCGCCGCTGGCGGAGAAGGTGTAGTCGCCGTCCTCGGGGGCGGTGAGGAAGCCGGTCCAGCGGGCAGTGGTGTTCTCGGTCCGGCCGGTGGTCGACTGGAACGTTCCCGTGAGGCCGGGGAAGTTGATGTTCGGTTCGAGGGCGACCCCGCCGAGCTGCGCGAAGTCCCGCGCGCCCGGCGCGGACATGCTGTAGTACTCGCCCTTCAGACCATGGACGGTGGTGGCCGGGTCGGACGCGGCGAACGCGGCCGGGACAGCACCGACCGGGGTGGCCGCGGCGGCGGGAACCAGGGTCGCACCGACGGGTATGAGGAGGGCGGCGGCACACGCCACGGTCCTCAGAACCGCACGGGAACAGGGCATTTGTCGTCTCAAGGCGTCGTCCTGTCGAGAGAGCCGTAGTGCCTCGATCCTGTGAGGCACAGCACATGATCGAACATTGAGTCACAGCACCAAACGCAAAACAACAGTCGTGCACGAAGAATTTTCAACGATAGAAAAATTTGCTCGAAGGAAAACGCCCCGGGAACGCACGGACCCCCGCCGCCCTCCCCTCGGGGGAGGCGCGACGGGGGCCGGCGCCGGACGGTGCGCTCAGATCGCGTAGTCGTACTGCTCGGGGGCGCGGCCCCGGACGTTCAGCCCGGCTGCCGCGTGCCAGGCCCAGGACGGGTTGCGCAGCAGTTCGCGGCCGAGGAGGACGGCGTCGGCGCGGCCCTCGGCGAGGATCTTCTCGGCCTGCTGGGGGTCGGTGATGAGACCGACGGCGGCGACCGGGAGCGAGGTCTCGCGCTTCACGCGCTCGGCGAAGGGCACCTGGTACCCGGGGCCGGTCGCGATGCGGGCGCGGGGGGCGTTGCCGCCGGTGGAGACGTCGAGCAGGTCGACGCCGTGGGCGCGCAGCTCCTCCGCGAAGCGCACCGTCTCGTCGGCGGTCCAGCCCTCCCGCGCGTCGTCGGCGTTCTCGCTGAGCCAGTCCGTGGCGGAGATGCGGAAGAAGACCGGCAGGTCGTCCGGCCACACCTCGCGCACGGCGTCCACGACCTGGAGTGCGAAGCGGGTGCGGTTCTCGTAGCTGCCGCCGTAGGCGTCGGTGCGGTGGTTGCTGTGCGGCGAGAGGAACTGGCCGACGAGGTAGCCGTGGGCGCCGTGCACCTCGACGACCTGGAAGCCCGCGGCGAGCGCGCGGCGCGCGGCCTCGCGGAAGTCGTCCACGACCCGCTGGATCTCCTCGACGGTCAGCTCGTGCGGGACGTGGTGACCCTCGTCGAAGGGCAGCGGACTCGGGGCGACCGGCGTCCAGCCGTGGGCCTCGGGGCCGACCGGGCTGCCGCCCGCCCAGGGCACGTCCACGGACGCCTTGCGGCCGGCGTGCCCGAGCTGGATGCCGACGACGGCGCCCTGGGCCCTGACGAAGTCGGTGATCCGGCGGAACGCGGCGGCCTGGGTGTCGTTCCAGAGGCCGAGGTCGTTCGGGCTGATCCGCCCCTCGGGGCTGACCGCCGTCGCCTCGGCGAGGATCAGACCGGTGCCGCCGGTGGCGCGGGCGGCGAGGTGGGTGAAGTGCCAGTCGGTCGGGACGCCCGCGTCGGGGCCCTGGGGCGCGGCGCTGTACTGGCACATGGGTGCCATCCACACCCGGTTGGGCACGACGAGCGACCGCAGGGTGAACGGCTCGAACAGGGCACTCACGACAGACTCCGCATCGACGGGCCGGAAAGGATCGCTAGTACGATACATCCCGTACTACGACGCCCGTCAAATTACGAAGTCTCTCGTACTAAGCGGCAGGCGCGGCAGCCCGCCGCGGCCCTGCCCCCGTTCCGCGGCTTTCCTCAGGTCAGCGGGTACGAGGTCCGCCCCGAGGCCTCGTCGATCTCGTCATGCGCCTTGGTCAGCAGCTTCATCGCCAGCTCGTTGAGGGCGCGGGCGCCCGCGATCTCCTCGCCCACCCGGGGCTGGCGGGCGTCGGCGGGGTGGCGGCTGGCGTAGCCGTGGGCCCGTACCTCGGTCCCGTCCGACAGCCTGACGAGCGCGGCCGCACGGGTGCGCTGGGTGTCCTCCTCGAATTCGAGCTCGATGTGCCATCCGACAGCCGTCTGGGTCATGGCGCTCACCTCCGGGAGCTACCTCTCCAGGGTGCGCCCGCTCCCCCGGCGTCGCACGGCGGCCCGGGGTCAGACGGCGAGCTCCGGCCCCCTGCGGCGCAGGGTGATCATGGCGTCGGCATCGTACGACTGGTTCCAGCCGCGGCCCGCGCCGGATTTCCAGCCGATGTGGACGGTGGCCCCGTCGGTCCGGACGGACTCCACCGTCATCACGCGCTCGCCGTCGCGCACATCGCCCCGGCGCAGCCCGTCCGCGCGGACGGTGACCGGGTCGGCCGTGCGTGCCGACGCCGCGTAGTCGGCCGCGGCGCCGAGTGCGGCGGCCAGCTCCCGGGCCCGGTCCGGTGAGCAGACGAGCGAGAACGCCCCGGACGCCGTCACGGCCCGGATCCGCACCTCGGTGCCCATGGGGGTGATCTCCAGGTCCCCGGCCACCGTGTCGTGGCCGTTCCCGCTCGTCATCGCTCTGTTCTCCTCCGCGCCCGGTCCCCCGGGCTTCAGCGCAGCCGGAGGCTCTCCGGCGGGCCCAGACAGCTGGGCTTGAGGCCGCCGGTGTCGATCACCAGGTTCTGCAGCACCACCGTCGGATCGACCATCCAGAATTTCAGCACATGCGCGCCGGCCTCGCCGATGTGGTGCACGGTGCTGGTGATGTTGACGTTGTCGGAGGTGTTGCGCGCCCACTGCGGGTTCATCGTGCCGTCGTCGGCCCCGGTGGTCCGCGTGACGTTCACCGACCGCGGGGCGTCGTCGTCGAAGGAGACGGCGTAGGTCAGCCCGTCGGTCGGCAGCGGGTTGTTGCGGGGCGAGAGGTACGCGTGCACGGTGACCGGCCCGGTGGTGAACAGGGTGACCCGGTACTCCAGCCTCGGCCCCCGGCCACCGGGCACCTGGCGGGCAGCGGTGACGGGGAAGGGTTCCATGCCCGCGCCGGTCCGGCCGATGCCGGGGATGCGCTGCCAGGTGATGCCCCGGCCGCCGACGGCCCGGGTGACGTGGTCGGCCTCGATGGAGACGTAGCCGTTGGCCTCCACGAAGCCCTCCGGCCGCGCTCCGGAGAGGGCCGGCCGGTCGACGACCGCCGTCACGACGACCTCGCGGCCGGCCGGCCCGGTCACCGTGACCGGGACCTCGGTGGTCCCCCTCGGGGCGCGGTCCCAGTCGACGCGCAGGGTGATCCGGTCCTGGTCGGTGACCCGGCCCCGGACCCGGTCCGCCCGCAGCCAGGGCGCTCCGGTGCGCACCCGGTAGTCGAACGGGGCCCGGCCCCGGTTGAACACCTCGATGTACTGGGCGGGCTGGCTCTGGTACGGGCTGAAGACCGGCAGCACGGGACGGCCCCGCTCCTTCGGCCACCAGTGCGCGGAACCGTCCACGGCCACGCCCATCTCGGCGGCGGCGGGCAGGTCGATGCGCCGGACCGCGGGGAAGAGCACGTCCTTGATCGCGACGTTGTCGATCTCGGGCTGCTGCCAGGGGGCGTTGGGTCCGTAGCGGGCGACGTCGCCGTAGTCGATGTGCGGCTGGGTCTGGAATCCCTTCCATTTGCCGCCCGCGACACGGGTGTTGAAGCGGTCGGCCAGGGCCAGGTCGTCGGCGAGCCCGGCCTCGGCGGCGGCCGCGAGGGCGTTGGTGCGGGCCCGGCCCTGTCCGGCGTAGTGCAGGTTGGTGAACTCGGCCTCGCGCAGCGCGTACAGATTGGCGGTCGCCGCCACCTCGTAGCCGACCAGTTCGTACCAGGCGTCCTGGGCGGAGGCCGGCAGGCCGCGCCCGACGCGCTCGGCCTCGGCGCCGAGGAGCCGCCACTCCTCGGTGACGCGCTCCAGTTCGCGGTAGTCGACGAGGCTGAACGGGCTCGCCTCGTCGTCGTACACGACCGCGGAGGAGTCCTGGGCGGGGTCCTTGGCCGGGTCCAGGGTGATTTTCCGGTTGAGCAGTTCGGGCTTGCGCCGCGACTGGAGCCGCGCGTACGTGTTCAGTACGGCGGCGATCTCGGCGGCCTTCCTCTCGCCGAAGTTCTGCCGGGCGTAGCCCTGCTCCCACTCCGGCAGCCGGTCCAGGGTCCAGCGGCCGGGGTTCCAGGCGTAGTCCAGGAAGAACTGGGTGGGCAGTTCGTTGCCCTTGAGGTCACCGACGTTGGTGACCCACAGACCGCGGTTGCCGTAGGCGGCGCACTGGTGGAGCTGGTCCCAGAGATTGGGCAGGGAGGCGGTGTCGACCCACTTGTAGTTGCGTCCGACGCCCACGTAGTCGAAGTGGTAGTAGAGCCCGTAGCCACCCGCGCGGGCGGCCTCGCGGGGGTCGGGGAGCTTGCGGATGTTGGCCCAGTTGTCGTCGGTGAGGACGACCGTGACATCGTCCGGGACCCGCAGTCCCCGGTCCCAGTAGCGCTGGACCTCCTTGTAGAGCGTCCAGACCTGGGGAATCGTGGTGATGTCCCGGCCGGACACCTCGGCGAGGATCTGCCGCTGGGTGGCGATGATCTCGGTCATCAGCTCGATGCCGTCGCCGTCGGGGAGGCTGACGTCGCCGTTGCCGCGCATGCCGAGGGTGACGACGCCTTCGAAGTCCTCGTCGCGCATCCGCCGGATGCCCTCGGCCCAGTAGGCCTTGATCGCCTCGGCGTTGCGGCGGAAGGACCATTCGCCGGTGCCGCCGTAGGGGTCGTGGCCGGGGGTGGTGACGTTGCCGTCGCCGTCCCGTACGGCGGCGACGGCGTGCCGGTTCCACTCCTCGATGCCGCGCATCATCGGGGCCTCGTGCGAGGTGCCCATGACGACGCCGTACGCCTTGGCGGTGGCGTGGTTGAGCGGGTCGTCCTCGGCGAAGGCGCGTCCCCAGACCGCAGGCCAGAGGTAGTTGGCCTTCAGGCGCAGCATCACCTCGAAGACCTTGGCGTAGAAGCCGGCGTTGAAGCCGCCCTCGAAGCCGGGGGCCTTGCCGGGGCCGAAGTAGCCGGGGGCCCAGGTGCCGAGCGCCGGGTTCTCGTCGTTGATGAAGAAGCCGCGGTACTTCACGGCGGGGGTGCCCTGGGTGTGCCGGCCGGGCCGTACGTGGACGCGGTCCCGGCGTTCGGGTTTCACGTCGTCCCACCAGTACCAGGGCGAGACGCCGATGCCGCGCGAGACGTCGTACGCACCGAAGACCGTGCCGCGCTGGTCGCTGCCCACGATCACGAAGGCCCGGTCCACCCCGGGCATCGGCCGCTCGACGACGGTCTGGAGGCTGGTCTCCCAGGCGCCCCGCAGACCGGAGACGTCGAGTACGCCCCGGGTGACCAGGTCGTCGATCAGGGGACTGCGGCCCAGGGTGCCGATGACGGTGATCTCGCGGGCCCCGGCCACCGGGGTGTGCGACAGGACGGGGCGGATGCCGGTGACCCGTTCGATGTCGTCGCGCAGATCCCCCGCGACCCGGACCACACCGGGCCAGTCGCGGTCGCTGACCAGGAGCGGGGCGGCGCGCCCGTCCCCGGCCAGCGGGAAGGTGCCCTTCCCGGGGGTGAAGGTGATGTACGCGCCCGGGTCGGTCGGCTCCGCGGCCGGTCCGTGCCCGGCGGCCGAGGCCTCTGCGGTGAGCCCGGCGAGGGAGCCGAGCGGGGTGGCGGCCAGGGCGGTGAGTCCCAGGCCGAGGCCGAGCGCCGCTC
The DNA here is from genome assembly GCF_042799575.1 of Streptomyces sp. NPDC057682. Taxonomy (NCBI): domain Bacteria; kingdom Bacillati; phylum Actinomycetota; class Actinomycetes; order Kitasatosporales; family Streptomycetaceae; genus Streptomyces; species Streptomyces sp. NPDC057682. Next base: position 45,586 of record NZ_JBHVIN010000006.1, read on the forward strand.
TGCGGCTGGTGGTGCGCGGGACGCTGTCGTCGTTCATGCGGATGCCTCCCTCACTTCCGGCCGGCGGCGAGCTTCAGGTCCTCGGTGAGGGCCTGGTACGCGGGCTTGGGCCCGTAGTTCTCGTCGAGGAGGTTGGCGGCGCCCTCGCCCTCGAAGGTCTCGGGGACCCAGGAGTAGCGGTCGGTGAAGCCCCACACGGTGAAGTCGGTGCAGTGCCGCGTGAGCAGGCAGCCGCGCAGCAGCACGTCGTACCCCTCGGCCTGGGCCTCCTGGTCGGTGCTGTCCACGGGCATCGGGACCCGGACGTCGGCCTCGGTGATCGCGGTCTCCAGGCCGAGGTCGTCGAACCGCTTCATGTTGGCGGCGATGTCGTGCGGGGCGTTGTACTGGACGGAGAGGTGGCCCTGGATGCCGACGCCGTCGACGGGGACGCCCTGGGCGCGCAGCTCGGTGACCAGGTCGTAGAGGGCGGTGCTCTTGGCGTTGACGCCCTCGATGTTGTAGTCGTTGATGTACAGCTTGGCCCTGGGGTCGGCCCGGTGGGCCCAGCGGAAGGCGTCGGCGATGTAGCCGGGTCCGAGGGTGCGCAGCCAGATGCTGTCGCGCAGGGTGCCGTCGTCGTTGAAGGCCTCGTTGACGACGTCCCACTGCCAGATCCGGCCCTTGAAGTGGCTCGCCTGGTCGGTGATGTGCTTGCGCAGCAGGGCGCGGAGTTCGTCGGCGGTGAAGTCGCCGTCGGTGAGCCAGCCGGGCAGCTGGTTGTGCCAGAGCAGGGTGTGGCCGCGCACCAGCTGGCCGTTGCTCCGGGCGAAGTCGACGAGCGCGTCGGCGGCGCTCCAGTCGTAGGTGCCGCGCCGGGGCTCCACGACCTCCCACTTCATGACGTTCTCGGGGGTGACGGAGGTGAACTCGCCCGCCGCACGGGCCCGGTAGGGCGCGTCGGCGGCCAGGGCGTCCATGTCCACGGCCGTGCCGATGCGCAGTCCGGCCCGCTGGCCGAGGCCTCCGAGGGTGTCCGCGGCGGGCGGCTTCGGCTTGCCCCGGGCGGCGGTGTGCTCGGGTGCGGCCGAGGCGTTGAGCGTGAAGGAGGAGACGAGCAGGGCCGCGGCGGCGGTGCCGACCAGACCCGCCCGGATTGTCTTGCGCATGACACATCCCTTTCGCTGGACACGCCGTCCCGGACCCTGGGTACCGGGATCGACGCACGTTCGATGAAGGTGTTCCGAAAGTTTCGTGGACCTCCCCGCATCCGGCGGACGAGCAGGCAGGGCGGGGAGGTCCACGAAGGGGTGGTGCGCGGGGGCCGGTGCGCGACCGGTCAGGGTGCGGCGGGCTCCGCGACGGGGACCGGCTCGACCGAGACCCCGCAGACCAGGCGGCGCCGGTGGTCGACGACCCGTTCCGGGCCGGTCAGCCGCAGCCGTACGGTCCGGCGGACCGCGTCCGCGTCGCTGGACGGAGCGAACCTCAGCTCCAGATCCCCCGGTTCGACGACCTTTCGACCGCCGGTCCCGGTGAAGGACGCCAGGTCCGCGTGGAAGCGGAAGCGGACCCGGGCGGCGGCGCCCGCGGCGAGCGGGACCCGGGCGTAGCCGATCAGCCGTGCCTGCGGGCGGGTGGTCTGGGCGACCGGGTCGTGGAGGTAGAGCTGGACCACCTCGGCCCCCTCGCGGTCCCCGGAGTTGCGGACCGTGATCTCCACGTCCGCGGAGCCGTCGGTGGGCAGTTCGGCCGGTTCCGGATCGCCGCCCTCCCAGTCGAAGGCGGTGTACGACAGACCGTGGCCGAAGGGGTAGAGCGGCGTCGGGTCGAGGCTGCTGACCCCGCTCGCCAGCCCCAGCGGCGGCTGCAGATACGTCCACGGCTGGCCCCCGGCCCCGCGCGGCACGCCCACCGGCAGCCGGCCCGAGGGGTTGACCCGGCCGGACAGCACCCCGGCCAGCGCCGGACCGCCCTCCTCGCCGGGGAAGAAGGCCTGGACGACGGCGGCGGCCCGGCCGGCCCACGGCCCGAGCCCGTAGGGGCGGCCGGTCAGCATCACCAGCACCACGGGCGTGCCGGTGGCCAGCAGGGCGTCGAGCAGTTCGCCCTGCACCCCGGGCAGCGCGAGGTCGGCCGCGTCGCAGCCCTCGCCGGAGGTGCCCCGGCCGAAGAGGCCAGCCCGGTCGCCGAGCACGGCCACGCAGACGTCGGCGTCCCCGGCGAGCCGGACCGCCTCCGGGAACCCGGAGGTGTCGGTGCCGTCCACCGCGCAGCCCTCGGCGAAGCCGACGCCCGCGTCCGGGAACTCCGCGCGGACGGCCTCCAGCACGGTCGGCACATCGATCCCCATCGTGCTCTCCGGGTGCGAGACGCCGACGTGGCTGGGGAAGGAGTAGCAGCCGAGCATGGCCAGCGCGTCGTCCGCGCGCGGCCCGACGACGGCGATCCGTCCGGGGGCGCGCAGCGGCAGCGTGCCTCCGGGGTTGGCGAGCAGCACACAGGCCTGTTCGGCGAGTTCGCGGGCGAGCGCCCGGTTCTCCGGCGGGTCCAGGTCGACCCGTTCGCGGGCCTGCCCGGGGTCGGTGTCCTTCAGGGCGGCGGGCAGCGGCGACCAGTCGGGGTCCAGCAGGCCCAGCTCGCACTTCTGGAGCAGGACGCGGCGCAGCGCCCGGTCGACCAGTTCCTCGTCGACGGCGCCCTCGCGGACGGCGGTGACCAGGACGTCGCCGTAGCTGCGGACCGTGGGCAGTTCGACGTCCACCCCCGCGGTCAGGGCGAGCCGGGCGGCCCCGGCGCGGTCGGCGGCGACCTTGTGCAGGGTCTCCAGGAAGCCGATGCCGAAGTAGTCGGCGACGACGGTCCCGGTGAACCCCCAGGTGTCCCGGAGCAGGCCGGTCAGCAGCTCCGGGTCGGCGGCGGCGGGCACTCCGTCGATCTCCGCGTAGGAGTGCATGACCGAGCGCGCCCCGCCCTCCAGCAGCGCCATCTCGAAGGGCGGCAGGATCACGTCCGCCATCTCGCGGGCCCCGGCGCGGACCGGCGAGAGGTTGCGGGCGCCGGCGGAGGCCGCGTATCCGGCGAAGTGCTTGAGCGTGGCGACGATGCCGGCGGACTCCAGTCCGCGGACGTAGGCGGTGCCGAGGGTGGCGACGAGATAGGGGTCCTCGCCGATGGTCTCCTCGACCCGGCCCCAGCGCAGGTCGCGGACGACGTCCAGGACGGGGGCGAGGCCCTGGTGGATGCCGACGGCGCGCATGTCCTCGCCGATCCGGCGGGCCATCTCGGCGACCAGCTCCGGGTTCCAGGCGGCGCCCCACGACAGGGGCACGGGGTAGGCGGTGGCGCCCCAGGCGGTGAAGCCCGCCAGGCACTCCTCGTGGGCGAGCGCCGGGATGCCGAAGCGGCCGGCTCCGGCGATGCGGCTCTGGGCGCGGGCCAGGGCGAGGGCGCCGAGGCCGGGGTCGACGGGGGCGGTGCCGAAGGGGCGGGTGAGCTGGCCGAGGCCCCGGGTGGTCAGTGCGTCCCAGTCGACGGGGTCGACCATGTCGTTCTGGTGGGGGGCGACCCCGTCGCCGTCGGCGTCGGCGCCCACCCAGATGCCGTACAACTGGGCGGCCTTCTCCTCCAGGGTCATCCGGGGGATCAGATCGGCCACCCGCTCCTCGGGGGTGCGGGACGGGTCGCGCCACGGGCCGTCGACGGACGGGTCCGGCGTGGAGCGGGCATGCGGGACAGCGGGGATTGCCATGGGGGCAGGGGTTCCTCTCATGAGTACGGTGGTGCGGGGCGGCGTGGATCTCTACTTGCCGCCCACCCCCATCAGTCCGTTGACCAGCGCCTTGCGCGCCACGAGGTACACGGCGAAGATCGGCACGACCGAGAGCACGATCGCGGCCAGCACGGCGGGGATGTTCACCCCGAACTGGGACATGAAGTTGAACAGGCCGAGGGTCAGGACCCGGTTCTCCTCCGACTGCGTCAGGATCAGCGGGAACAGGAAGCCGTTCCACGCCTGGAGCGCCGTGTAGATGGCCACGGTGCTGATGCCGCCCTTGGACATCGGGACGGCCAGCTGCCACAGCATCCGCAGCGGCGACGCGCCGTCCAGGGCCATGGCCTCGTACATCTCCTCGGAGACGTCACGCATGGTGCCGCTGAGGATCAGGACGGCGACCGGCATCGCGAAGGCGGCGGTCGGCAGGATGATCGCGGGCAGGCTGTCGTACAGGCCCAGCTTGGTGATGAGCAGGTAGAGCGGCACGATCACGGCCTGCGCCGGAATGGCGACGCCGAGCAGGAAGGTGCGGAAGGCGAGCCCGGAGAGGCGGCTGCGGGTCCGTACCGCGACATAGGCCACGGGGACCGCGAGCACCAGCACGATCGCGACGGTGGACACGGCGACGATGGCCGTGTTGACGAGCATCGAGGAGAAGCCGCTGTCCAGCACCGTGCGGTAGTTGTCGAGCGTCGGGTCGGTCGGCAGCGCCAGCGGATCGCCGTTCAGCGCCTGGTCCTGGTGCATCAGGGAGGCGGAGAGCAGCGTGTAGAGCGGTACGGCCACGATCACGAGCCAGACCAGGGAACCGAGGCCGGCCAGGGGGTTGCCCCAGCGACGGCGGCGCGCGGCGGTCGCGGCCCGGCCGCGGGTCACGGGCGACGCGAGGCGCGGCGCGGGGCGGGTGTCGGTCGACATCTCGTCACATACCTTCCCGGGTGGACCGCATGTTCCCGAAGCCGCTGAAGCGGACCAGGATCAGCGACAGGGCGGTGGCCACCACGACCAGGGCGGTGGCGATCGCCGCGGCGTAGCCGAGGTCGTAGGTCTGGAATCCGGTCCGGTACATCAGGTACGGCAGCACGGTGGTGTCCGTGCCGGGCCCGCCCTTGGTCATGATCAGCACGGTGTCGAAGTAGGTCAGCGAACCGACGATCATCAGGACCGAGGAGGTCGTGATGGTGTGGCGGAGCTGCGGCAGCGTGATGTGGAAGAACTGCCTGAGCATGCCGGCGCCGTCGATCTCCGCCGCCTGGTAGAGCACCTGCGGGATCTGCCGGGTTCCGCCCTGGTAGATCAGGGTGTGGAACGGCATGAACTGCCAGCCGCCGACGAAGGCCACGGTGAGCAGCGCCCCGTTGGACGAGCCCATGATGTTCGGGTCGACGCCGATCCACGGTCCGATGGTGTTGATCACACCGAAGTTGGGGTCGAGCAGCGCGTGGAAGAGCATCGCGATGGCCGTGGTGGACAGCAGCAGCGGGATGAAGAAGACCGCGGAGAGCACGGCCCGGCTGCGCTGCCTGCCCGCCGCCCAGACACCGAGCAGCAGGGCCACCGGGGTCTGGAAGGCCCAGCTGATCGTGGTGAGCAGCAGGCTGAGCCAGGCGGCCTGGCGGAACTCCGGATCCTTGAACAACCGGGTCCAGTTGTCCGCGCCGGCGAGGGTCGGGGAGTTCAGCCCGTCCCAGTGGCAGAAGGAGAGATAGGCGGCGATCGCCAGCGGGACGATCGCGAAGAGGGCGAAGAAGAGGATGCCGGGCAGGGCCCAGGCGACCGAAGGGCGGCCGACGCTGCCGGCGGCCGCCCTTCCTCCTCCGCGCACCTTCCTGTACGTGGAGAGCTGGGACATCGTCAGTTGACGGCCTTCATCGCGGCGACGAACTGCTCGGGCGTGGACTTGCCGGCGAACAGCTTGCTGATCTCGGTGAGCAGCGGGGTGGCGATCTTCGACTCCAGGGCCTGGTCCCAGGAGAGCGTGAAGTCGGGCGCCTTCTGGACCATCGTGTACTGGTCGTTGGCGAACTGCGGGTTCGGCGAGGTGTTCAGCATCGACGCGGCGTTGGACGTGGTGGGGACGTCTCCGTTGTCGACGAGCGCCTTGCTGTAGGACTCGGCGGCCATGGCCTTCAGGAAGGCGATGGCGGCGTCCTTGTGCTTGGTGCGGGCGTTGACGGACCAGTAGTTGGTGGGGTTGCCGACCACGTTCGCCGGGTTGCCGACGCCTCCGGCGACCGTCGGGAAGGCGGTCCAGCCGAGGTCCTTCTCGGCGAACTTCGGCGCCTTGCCGAGCTGCGTCGAGTACTCCCACGAACCCATCAGGTGCATGGCGGCCTTGCCCTTGTTGAGCAGGGTGGGGGCACCGCCGTTGCCGTAGTCGACGGAGTTGAAGTTCTTGCCGAAGGCGCCGTCGTCGACGAGCTGCTCGACCGTCTGCGCCGTCTTGAGCACGGCCGGGTCGCCCCACGCCGAGCTGTCGCCGTTCTGGATCTTCCGGAAGACGTCGGGGCCGCCGATCCGGTCGAGGAGGTACTCCATCCACATCAGCTCGGGCCACTTGTCGGAGCCGCCGAGGGCGAACGGCGTGATGCCCTTGGCCTTGAAGGCGGTGATGGCCTTCTGCAGGTCCTCCCAGGTCTTGGGGACCTGGACGTTGTTCTCGGCGAAGAGGGTCTTGTTGTAGAAGAGCATCACGGGCTGCATGCCGCGCATCGGGATGCCGTAGGTCTTCCCGTCGAGACCGCCGGCGGCGACGATGGACGGGAGGAATCCGTTCTTGAGCGTGGCGTCGTTCTTGATCGTGGACGTGAGGTCGACCAGCTGGTTCGCGTCGACGTACGGCTTGATGGAGCCGCCGCCCCAGTTGAAGAAGATGTCGGGCGCGCTCGGGGAGCCCATGGCGCTGCGGAGCTTGTTGACGTACTCGGTGCCGGGGACGGAGACGAGCTTGACCTTGACGTCGGAGGTCTTGTTGAACTCCTTCACCGCCGCCTGCTGAACCTTGACGGCGTCGTCGCCGTAGACGTACGCGGTGAGGGTGCCGCCGCCTCCGCTCCCGCCGTCGGAGCCGCAGCCCGCGAGGAGACCGGCCATGACCATGGCGGCACCGGCCGCGGTCCATCTCGCCGTACGTGAACCATGAGTGAAAATGCCCGACCGCATGACCGCACCTCTGTCGAATGTTTCGGTACCACTTCCGAATGTTGCCGGAACCGTACGGTCGCGTTTCGGGCGCGTCAAGAGGGTGGGAGCAGGCAATTGGCCGGACCGCACCGGGACGTTGCCCCGGCGCCGAGGGAAGCTACGATCCCTTCATGAGCCCCGCAAACGTCCAGTCACATCAGGAGAACGCGCCGGCCGGCGATGCGTCGGAAGGCACTGCCACCCTGGCGGAAATCGCCCGAGCGGCCGGAGTCTCGGCTCCGACAGTTTCGAAGGTGCTGAACGGGCGCGCGGATGTCGCCCCGGGCACACGCACCAAGGTGGAGGAGCTGCTCCTGCGCCACGGCTACCGCCGCAGACGCGGCTCCGCCACCCAGTCGCAACTGATCGACCTGGTCTTCCACGAGCTGGACAGCGCGTGGGCCATGGAGGTCGTGCGCGGGGTGGAGAACGTCGCGCGCGAGGAGGGCCTGAGCCTGGTGCTCTCGGAGAGCGCCGGCCGGCTCACCCCCGGCCAGACCTGGGTGGACGGGGTGCTGGCCCGCCGCCCCGTCGGGGTGATCCTGGTGCTCTCGGACCTCACGGCCGCCCAGCGCGCCCAGCTGACCAGCCGCTCCATCCCGTACGCGGTGGTGGACCCGGCCGGCGACCCCGGCGACGACGTCCCCTCGGTCGGGACGACGAACTGGCAGGGCGGGCTCGCCGCCACCCGCCATCTCACCGGCCTGGGCCACCGCCGCATCGGCGTGATCAGCGGGCCCTCGCGCATGATGTGCAGCCGGGCCCGGGTGGACGGCTACCGCGCGGCGATGGAGACCGCGGGACTGCCGATCGACCCCGAGCTGTTCCGCGAGGGCGAGTTCCAGCACGAGGCGGGGTACACGGCGGGGCTGGAGCTGCTGCGCCTGCCCGACCGGCCGACGGCGGTCTTCGCGGGCAACGACCTCCAGGCACTCGGGGTGTACGAGGCCGCCCGCGAGCTGGGCCTGCGCATCCCCGAGGACCTGAGTGTCGTCGGCTTCGACGACCTCCCACTCACCCGCTGGATCGGCCCGCCGCTCACCACGGTGCGCCAGCCGCTGATCGAGATGGCCGAGACGGCGGCCCGTCTGGTCCTCGACCTGGGCAGGGGCAGGCAGCCGGCGACGACCCGCGTCGACCTGGCCACCAATCTGGTGACCCGCAGCAGCACGGCCGCCCCCGGGGGCCGGTCGTGAGCGCGTCGAAGTCCCCGGTCCTGCGGACCGGCCGGCTGCTCCTGGAGCCGTACGTCCCCGCCGACGAGGAGGATTTCGTCGCGCTGTTCCGGGATCCCCGGGTGGGGCGCCGGCTGGGCGACGGCCGGTCCACGGAGGCCGAGGACCGGGCCCTCTTCGCCCGCATCTTCTCCAAGGTCTACGCGCTCGACCTGTTCGGCGTCTGGATCGTGCGCCACGAAGGGCGCGCCGTCGGCCACGCGGAGATCAAACCGTCCCCCGAGCCGGAGGTGGACGGCCACGAGATCGTCTACGCCCTGACGCCCTCGGTCTGGGGCAAGGGGCTGGGGACGGAGATCGCCGAGGCCCTGGTCGCCCACGGTTTCACCGCGCTGGGCCTGTCCGAGGTCCACGCCACGGTGGCCGCGGACAACGCGGCCTCCCTCGCCCTGCTGGACCGCATCGGTTTCCGGCACGTGGACGACCTCGCCGAGGAGGACGGATCCACGACGCGGCTGCTCACCCGGGCCGCCGGGGCCCCGCGCTCCTGAGAGCGGGGCCCGTGCGGTCGGTCGCCGGGCGGACGACGGGAGCGGTCGGACAGGCCCTGGGGGCGCGGACCGAGGAAGGCGCGGTGCCCGGTGCCGTCCTGCGGGGCGTTGTCAGTGCCGGGGTGCAGACTGGCCCGTATCCGGCACAACGGCGTTTCGGGAGGTTCGGTCATGACAAGTGTTCTGCTCGCCGTCGGCACCCGCAAGGGGCTCTTCATCGGCCGCAGGCGCGGTGGCACGTGGGAGTTCGACGGTCCGCATTTCAACGCCCAGGCGATCTACTCGATCGGCATCGACACCCGCGGGGACGTCCCCCGGCTGCTGGTGGGCGGCGACAGCGCGCACTGGGGCCCGTCCGTGTTCCACTCCGACGACCTGGGCGCGAGCTGGGTCGAGCCGCAGAAACCGGCGGTGAAGTTCCCGGAGTTCACCGGGACCTCCCTGGAGCGGGTCTGGCAGTTGCATCCGGCGGGCCCGGAGGCGCCCGACGTGGTGTACGCGGGCACGGAGCCGGCCGCGCTGTTCCGGTCCGCGGACCGGGGCGAGTCCTTCGAGCTGGTGCGGCCGCTCTGGGAGCATCCGACGCGTGACCGGTGGGTGCCCGGCGGGGGCGGCGAGGGGCTGCACACGGTCCTGACGGACGAGCGGGACCCGCGCGCGGTGACGGTCGCCGTCTCGACGGCCGGGGTGTTCCGGACCGCCGACGGCGGTGAGAGCTGGGAGCCCGCCAACAAGGGGGTCTCGGCGGTGTTCCTGCCCGATCCGGACCCCGAGTTCGGCCAGTGCGTGCACAAGGTGAGCCGGGACGCGGTCGACCCCGACCGGCTCTATCTCCAGAACCACTGGGGCGTGTTCCGCAGCGACGACGCCGGGAGCCACTGGACGGACATCGGCGCGGGACTGCCCTCCGACTTCGGCTTCGCCGTCGCCGCGCACCCGCACCGGGCGAACACGGCCTACCTCTTCCCGATCAACGCCGACGCCGACCGGGTCCCGGCCGAGCACCGCTGCCGGGTCTTCCGGACGACCGACGCCGGTGAGAGCTGGGAGCCGCTGTCGAACGGCCTGCCCGAGGGAGCCCACTACGGCACGGTGCTGCGCGACGCCCTCTGCACGGACGACGCGGATCCGGCCGGGATCTACTTCGGCAACCGCAACGGCGAGGTGTACGCGAGTGCGGACGACGGGGACACCTGGCACCAGCTCGCCTCGCATCTGCCCGATGTGCTGTGCGTCCGGGCGGCGGCCGTGGAGGGCTGAGCCGGGGAGCGGCCCGGGACCCTGCCCCGGGCCGGCCGACGGGGCTCGTGAGTCAGGGCAGGCGCCAGTCCACGGGCTGCGCGCCCTGCCGTTCCAGCAGCTCGTTGGCCCGGCTGAAGGGACGCGACCCGAAGAAGCCCCGGTCGGCCGACCTCGGCGAGGGGTGGGCCGACTCGATCGCCGGGTAGTCGCCCAGCGACGGCCGCAGGTTCTGGGCGTCGCGGCCCCAGAGGATGGAGACCAGCGGGGTGCCACGGGCAACGAGCGCACGGATGGCCTGCTCGGTGACCGCCTCCCAGCCCTTCCCTCGGTGGGCGCCCGCGCGACGGGGCGCGGTCGTCAGCGCCCTGTTCAGCAGCAGCACGCCCTGGCGCGTCCATGGCGTCAGATCGCCGTTGGACGGACGGGGCAGCCCGAGGTCGGTGTGGAGTTCGCGGAAGATGTTCTCCAGGCTGTCCGGGATCCGGCGGACCTCGGGGGCGACCGCGAAGCTCAGTCCGATCGCCATGCCCGGAGTGGGGTAGGGATCCTGACCGACGATCAGCACGCGTACGTCGTCGAACGGCTGCTGGAAAGCGCGCAGGACGTTGGCTCCGGAGGGCAGGTAGGTGCGGCCCGCCGCGACCTCCGCGCGCAGGAAGTTGCCCATCTCGGCGACGCGTCCCGCCACGGGCTCCAGCGCCTTGGCCCAGCCGGGCTCCACCACTTCGTTCAAAGGTCGTGCTGTCACGGTGATCACCCTACCGGCGTAACGGGCGTCCGCCACCCGCCGGTCCCGGTCCGCCGGCCCCGGAGCGCAACGCCCCGGCCGGTGCCGCCGGTTCGCTCCGCCGGAGGGGGATAGGCTGCCGCCGTCATCGCACCGTTCCACCGCCGACGGGAGCCGCTCCATGGAGTCGTACGGTCACCGGCCCGGGGAGTTCGTCCTCGGCGTCGACTCCGGCGGGTCCGGGCTGCGCGTGGCCCTGGGCACCGCGGACGGAGAGACACCCCTGGCCACGGCGGACTGCGCCGAGCCGGTGCGGACCGGTCCCGGGGGCATCGACGCCGCCCATCTCCTGGAGCAGCTGCTGCCCACGGCACGCCGGCTGCTGGAGGCCCACGGCGGCGAGCGGATCGCCACCGCGGCGATCGGGGCGGCCGGCATGGCCACGCTCGGCGATCGCCTCCGCGCCGAACTTCCGGCCGCACTGGGAGAGGCGCTGGGCGTACGCCGGCTGGCGCTGGCCGCGGACGCGGTCACCGGATACGCCGGAGCGGTCGGCGAGCGGCCCGGCGCGGTCGTGGCGGCCGGCACCGGGCTCATCGCGCTCGGCACGGATCTGACGCGCTGGCGGCGGGCGGACGGCTGGGGGCACCTGCTCGGAGACAGCGGGGGCGGCGCGTGGATCGGCCGGGCCGGGCTCGACGCGGCGATGCGCGCGTACGACGGACGGCGCGGCGGCTCCCCCGCCCTGCTGGCGCGGCTGGAGACGGTGTTCGGCCCGGCGGCGGAACTGCCGGGTCTGCTCTATCCGCGCACCGACCGCCCCAGGGTCCTGGCCTCGTTCGCCCCCGAGGTGGCCGGCTGCGCGGCGGACGATCCGGTCGCGGCGGCGATCCTCCGCGAGGCGGCGGTCCATATCGCCGAGGCTGCCGCGGCGGTGTGCCCGGGGGCCGCAGCCGACGGAACGGGGTGCGAAGTGGCCCTCACCGGAGGGCTGTTCCGCATCGGGGAGCCGCTGCTCGCCCCGCTGCGCGAGGAACTGGCCCGCCTGGTGCCGCACGCACGCGCGGTCCCCGGTTCGGGTGATCCGCTGGCGGGCGCCTCGCTCCTCGCGCGGGCGCTGGCCTCCGGCGGTCCGCGCCTGCCGGAGCATCCCACGCTGCTGCGGGTCACCACGTGCACCGGGGAACCCGTTCCCTCAGGGGGCTGACAGAGCAGGGCAGTCGAGCGGTAAGGCACTGATCGGACAAAGCCGGACAGACAACGCTCGACCGGGCCCTACCCGAGCAGCGGGCCACCCAAAACCAGTAGCATGCGGCGCCATGAGCACCCCCACTGGGCCCGCTTCCGGCCTGCCCGTACGAATGCCGCGACCTCGCCAGTCCGGACGGCACCGCCGCCCGGAGCCCGTGGTCGCACCCGAGGGCGCCGCCGCGCTCGTTCTCGCCGTGCCCGGCACCCCCTCCCCGGCCAGCCGCGGTCTGGCCGAAGAAGTCATCAGCATCGCCCGTTCCGAGCTTCCCGGCCTGAACGCCCTGATCGGTTACGTCGAGGGCGACGACACCGAGTACCCGGCCCTCTCCTCCGCCCTGGCGCACGCCGCCGCCGAGCGCACCGCGCGCTACGAGCAGGCGCTGGCCGTGGGCCGCGAGGTCGCCGAGCCCGAGGGCCCGGCCGCCGTCGTGGTGCCGCTGCTCGCGGGGCCGGACAGCGCGCTGGTACAGCGGATACGCGACGCGATCGAGGACAGCAAGGCCCCGGCCGAGCTGACCGATGTGCTCGGCCCGCACCCGCTGCTCGCCGAGGCCCTGCACGTGCGGCTCTCCGAGGCCGGGCTCGCCCGTGCCGACCGGGCGCGGCTGTTCACGGTGGCCACGGCCGCCGACGGCATCGTGCTCGCCACGGTGGGCGGCGAGGAGGCCGTGCAGGCGGCGGGGATCACCGGCATGCTGCTGGCCGCGCGGCTCGCCGTGCCGGTGATGGCCGCCGCGCTGGACGTGGAGGGCTCCGTCGCCGCGATCGCCGAGCAGCTGCGGGGTTCCGGTTCGCTGCAGCTGGCCGTGGCGCCCTACCTGGTCGGCCCCGAGGTCCCCGAAGGGCTGCTGGACGCGGCGGCGAAGGAGGCCGACTGCGCGAGCGCCGAGCCGCTGGGCGCCTACCCGGCGATCGGCAAGCTGGTGCTGTCGATGTACATGAGCACGCTGGGTATCGCTCCCGCCGTGGCTCAGGGGGCCCAGACCCTCTGAACCGCACCGCCGGAACGCGGCGGCCGGGGGCGCACGCACGTCCGTGACGGGCGGGTGCGCGGGGTGGACCTCACCCCGCGCACCCGCCCGTCACGCGTGGGAAGCACCGTGCCCCGGCCCGTCGGAGGACGGACCGGGGCGCGACGGACGGCCGGGTCAGGCGAACACCACGCACGAGGCCGCCGGGACCTGGAGCGAGCCGGCCGGGGCCGGGATGCCGGTCTCCGCGTCGATGGCGAACCAGCTGACGTCGCCGGACCGCTCGTTGGCGGCGTACAGCCGGGTTCCGCTGGGGTCGAGGGCCAGGTCGCGCGGCCAGTGGCCGCCGCAGCCCACCGTCGTGACAAGGGCGGCACGGTCGCCGGATTCGTCCAGCGTCAGCACGGAGATGCTGTCGTGGCCGCGGTTGGCCACCCACAGGAACCGGCCGTCGTGGGCCACGACGACCTCGGACGGGTAGCTCGCCCCGCCGTCCGTCGCACCGGCGGGCAGGACGGGCGTCTCGGCGACGACGTCGAGGGTTCCGGCCGAGGCGTCCCAGCGGCAGACCGTCACCGTGGGTTCCAGCTCGTTGAGGACATAGGCGTGGGTGCCCGCCGGGTGGAAGGCGAGGTGGCGCGGTCCGGTGCCCGGCCGCAGCGCCGTCTCCGTGTGCGGCCGCAGCTCCCCGGTCTCCGCGTCGAGCGCGCAGACGCGCACCGAATCGGTGCCGAGGTCGACGCTGAGGATCCAGCGGCCGGTGGGGTCGGGCAGCACCTGGTGGGCGTGGGGGGCCTCCTGGCGCTCCGTGACCGGTCCGCCGCCCTCGTGGGCGTACACGCAGGTGGCCGCGGAGAGCGAGCCGTCGGCCAGCACCGGCAGCACGCTGACGCTGCCCGCGCCGTAGTTCGCGGTGAGGACGTGGCCGGCGGTGCGGGCGAGATGGGTGGGACCGTCGCCGCCGACCGGCCGGAGCTCACCGAGGAGGGCCGGTACGTCCCCGGTGATGTCGAGCGCGGCGGCGGCCCCCTTCTCCGTCTCGCTGACCGCGTAGAGGAGCGTGCCGGCCGGGCCGTCGCCGAGCGCGAGGTACGAGGGGTCGGGGACGGCGTCCGTCGTGCCGAGGACGGTGAGCGCCCCGGTCCCGCCGTCCACGGCGGCGACGGTGATACCCCGCCCGCCCGCCGAGGTGAACGACCCGATGAAGGCCCGGCCGGGCCCGTTGCTGTTCTCCACCGCGCTGCCTCTCTCCGCCGACGGATCGCGCGGCCGCGACCGCGTGATCTTCCGCCGCGACCGTAGCAGTGCCACAGCTGCGGTCTAGACCAAGGGTACGATTCGCCGTCGCGCCGCCTCCCGGTCCGCCGCTCCGGGGCTCAGGCGCCCGCGGCGATCCGGTGCGGCCGGCGCAGAGGGACGGCCAGCTCGGCCAGGGCGCGTTCCAGCGCGTGCAGGTGGGCGAGCACCGGTTCGGCACCGGCCGGTTCCCCGGCCGCCACGGGGCCGGGGCGGGGCTCGCGCGGGCCGGCGGGCACGTCCGTGAGCGCCTCGACGGCGGCCTCCACCCGCCAGCAGGCGGCGGCCAGCCGGACGTCGTGCGAGGCGTCGGGGTCGGCGGCGACAGCGGCCAGGCCGCGCACCTCGCGGGCGCAGTCGTCCAGCAGGGCCAGCACGTGCCGGGCGCGCCGCCTGCGGGCGCGCAACGGGTTGAGGGGATGCACCAGCGGGGCGAGGGACAGCCGTACCCGGCCGAGGATCGCCTCCAGTTCGGCGACGCGGCGGTGCGGGTCGGCGGCCTCGCTCCCCGCGAGGCGGGCGGCCGCCTCGGCGGTGCAGGTGTGCACACAGCGCAGCGCCCGTTCCACCCACGCCTCGGTCACCGAGTGCGTGGTCACGGGCAGCACGAACAGCACGGCGAGGACGGCGCCGAGCGCCCCGGCCGCCGTCTCGGTCACCCGGAGCACCAGCAGCCCGGCGTCGAGGACGCCGAGGAGCCCGTACAGCATGCTCGCCATCACGGTGACGGCCAGCATCATCCAGGTGTACGAGACGGCGGCGGTGTAGAAGATCCCGAAGACGCTGAGCGCCACGACCACCGCGGCGGCGACCGGTTCGTGGTGCAGGGGCACGGCCACGGCGAAGCCCAGGCCGATCCCGAGCACCGTGCCGAGGAAGCGCCGGAACCCGCGGACGACGGTCTCGCCCCGTGAGGTGGTGGCCACGAACACCCACCAGGTGGCGCCCACCGCCCAGTACCAGCGCTGGTCGGAGAGCAGGTGGCCGACGGCGAGCGCGAAGCCGGCCCCGGTCACGGCCTGCACGGCCTGGCGCGTGGTGATCCGGCCGAGTCCCGTCGCACCGGCGGGCGGGGCGACGGCCACGGGCGCCGCGATCCGGCGCTCGTAGCACCACACCCCGAAGCGCACCGCGGAGGCGGTGGCGAGCGAGAGCAGGACGGCGGCGAAGTGCTCGGGCAGCCGGCCTGGCACGGTGTGCAGGAACTGGGCGGAGAAGTAGGCCATGAAGCCGAAGACGCCGAGCGCGTGGCCGCGGGGGCCCCAGCGGCGCGCGTACACCCCCGCCCCGACGACGGCGAGGAACGCCAGGTCGCGCGCGACGGGGAGATCGTGCAGCAGGGCGGCGAGGGACAGCACCGGGAGGCCGACGAGGGGCAGGAGCGCGGTGGTGACCACCTGGCCGCGCACGGTCGGGTCCGTCACCGTGAACAGGGCGAGCAGCGCGGCCAGACCGCCGGCGACGGCGGCCTCCAGGGAGTGTCCGGCGAGTCCGCACACCGTCACCGCGAGTCCGATGCCGAGGACGGCGCGGAGCGCGAAGCGCAGCCGCAGCCGTCCCGGGTCCCGGGCCACGAACGCTCTCCTCAGCACTGACGCTCCCCGCCTCCGTCCGCCGGTGGTCCGTACCGGCATGAAAAAGGCGCCGCGGAATCCGCAGCGCCATCGACCGGTACATCACAGCATCCTGAACCCCATTGGCTCAAATCGGCCTCACTGTACTGAGCCAATGGCACATCCCGCGAACACTGCGCGGACCGCCGGTCGACCAACGGACCAGCGGGCGGTCCGGGGGGCGCACCCGCTGGTCCGCAGGAGTCCGGCGAACTCCTGGTCCTCGGCGCGGGTCGGGAGGGCGGCCCGTCCACCGGGGCCGCCCGGATGCCGTTGGTACAGTCGCTGCCCCGATCGAAGCACGAGGAGAGGCCGACGGACCATGGCGGTGGACGCGCTCGACACCAGGATCCTCAGGCTGCTCATCGAGCAGCCCGAGACGAGCGTGCGCGAGTACGCGCGGATCCTGTCCATCGCCCGGGGCACCCTCCAGGCCCGGATCGACCGGCTCGAACGCGACGGGGTGATCACGGGCAGCGGCCCCTTCCTCTCCCCCGCCGCGCTCGGCCACCCCGTCCTCGCCTTCGTCCACCTGGAGGTGACCCAGGGGCATCTGGACGACGTCGGCGAGGCCCTGGCCGCCGTTCCCGAGATCGTCGAGGCGTTCTCGACCACGGGCGGCGGTGATCTGCTGACCCGGGTGGTGGCCCGCGACAACGGGCACCTGGAGGACGTGATCCAGCGGCTGATCCAGCTGCCCGGCGTGGTCAGGACCCGCACCGAGGTCGCCCTGCGCGAGCGGGTGCCGCACCGGCTGCTTCCCCTGGTGGAGGCCGTCGGCAGAACGGCCGCGTCCGCCCGCACCTGACCCCCTCTGCGATCATCGGGGCATGAACGCACCGCGCACGGCGCCCCTTTCGGTCCTCTTCGACCTGGACGGCACGCTGGTGGACAGCGAACCGAACGCCTACGAGTCCGTCCGGATGACCCTCGAACGCCACGGCGTCCCGGACTTCACCTGGGAGCAGAACGCCCGCTTCATCGGCATCAGCAACCCCGAGGCGCTGGCCGTGCTGCGCGCCGAGTACGGCATCGACGCCTCGGTGGCGGAGCTGCTGAGGACGCAGGACGCCCTGTACCTGGAGCTGGCGGGCCGGTCGACCGAGGTGTTCCCGGGCATGCGGGAGTTCGTCGGGCTGCTGCACGGCCGGGGCGTCCCCATGGCGGTGGCCTCCGGCTCCTCCCTCGCGGGGATCGAGGCCGTACTCGCGAGCACCGGTCTCGGCGCCTTCCTCACCACCCATGTCTCCGCCGACGAGGTGGAGCGCGGGAAGCCGGAACCGGACGTCTTCCTGGAGGCCGCCCGGCGGCTGGGCGCGGCGCCCGCCGACTGCGTGGTCGTGGAGGACGCCGTGCCCGGCGCCCGTGCCGCCCGCGCGGCGGGGATGCGCTGCATCGCGGTCCCGTCCGTGCCGGGGAGCGCCGCGGACCCGGTCTTCGGGGCGGCTGAGCTGCTCTTCCCCGGCGGGCAGGAGGAGTTCAGCGCGCGGGCCGCGTATGCGTGGCTGTTCCCCGGGGCCGGGGCGGTGCCGGTCTCCTGAGCCGGCCCGGTCCGCCGGACGGGCCCCGGTCCTGCCGGTCCGTCACCGCGCGAACCGGCCGGGCGGGGTGGCGGCCGGTCGTGGGCGCACCGGTACGCCGGATATCCTGATCTTGCCGCGTGCCCCGCCCCGTACGCCGTCCTCGGCGAGGCCGCCGACGCGGCGGCCGCAGGGGCCATCGGCCGGAGCCGGCCGGGATTCGCGAGCGACACGAGATGGGTGTGCAAGGTGCTGGTTGCTGGTCGGTACCGCCTGATATCCGCCATCGGCCGTGGCGGCATGGGCGAGGTCTGGCGCGCCACGGACGAGGTGCTCGGCCGGGCCGTCGCCGTGAAGCTGCTGCTCGGCGAGCACGCCGACGCGTCGGCGACCGCGCGCTTCCGGCTGGAGGCGCAGACCGCCGCCCGGCTGAGCCATCCGCATCTGGTGGCCGTGTTCGACTTCGGATCCTGGGAGAACCGTCTCTTCCTGGTCATGGAGCTGGTCGAGGGCCGGAGCCTGTCCGATCTGCTGCGGGCGCAGGAGCGGCTGGGACCGGAACAGGCCGCCGCGATCGCCGGACAGGCGGCCGCCGGGCTGGCCGCGGCCCACCGCCAGGGCATCGTCCACCGGGACATCAAACCGGGCAATCTCCTCCTGGACGCCGAAGGGACCGTGAAGATCGCGGACTTCGGCATCGCCCAGTTCGTCGACGACCCCTCGGCCGCCCTCACCACGACGGGGCACGTGGTCGGCACCAGCCTCTACCTCGCGCCGGAACGGGCCCTCGGCAGAACGGCCGGCGCCGCCTCGGACATGTACGCGCTCGGCTGTGTGGTCTACCAACTGCTGCTCGGGCAGCCGCCGTTCCGCGCGGCCACACCGACGGCGACGCTGTACCAGCACGTGGACACCCCGCCGCTGCCGCTGCGGGAGCAGGGGGTCGACGTACCGGCCGCCTTCGACGCGTACCTGCTGGGGCTGCTGGCCAAGCAGCCGGAGGACCGGCCGGGCGCCCAGCAGGTCGCCGACTGGTTCCAGAGCGGGGCCTGGCGGGGCATGCCGGAGCCGCTGCCCGCGCCCCTTCCCTCGCACACCCCGCACGCACCGCACACCCCGCACGCACCGGCCGCCTTCCCCGGCACCACGCCGAGCGGGCCGGGCGGTACGGGCGGTACGGATCCGGGGGTTCCGACGACGTACCGGCTCCCGCAGGCACCCGGTCACGGCGGGCGGGCGGCGGGACGCTCCCGGAGCAAGCCGCGCCGCACCACCCGTGAGGCGATCCGGCGGCGGCCCCGGGTGGCGAGCGCCATCGCGGGTGCCATCGCGTTCCTCGCCGCCGTCTACCTGGGGATGAGCCTGTTCTCGCCCGACTCCAGCTCGGCCACCACCCCGCAGGAGACCGGCTCGCCGGGTGCGCCGGTCTCTCCCGGCGGCCGCTGACGCCGCCGCCGGAAGCGCCCTACCAGCGGTCGTGCACCGACGCGCGGATCCTGCGGTCGTACAGCTCCCGCACCGCGTCGAGCGTCCGCTGCGGCAGCGGCTCACCCGTCGCCGCGCCCGCGTTGGACCGGGCCTGCGCCACCGAGCGGGCGCCGGGGATCACGCTGGTGACGCCGGGCTGTTGGATGATCCAGCGCAGGGCGGTCTGCGCCGGGGTGAGCCCCTCGGACGCGAGAGCGGCGAACTCGGCCGCGGCGGCCACCCCGGTCGCGTAGTCCACCCCCGAGAAGGTCTCGCCCTGGTCGAAGGCCTCGCCGTGGCGGTTGTACGTACGGTGGTCGTCGGGCGCGAAGACGGTGTCCGCGGTGTACTTCCCGGACAGCAGGCCGGAGGCGAGCGGCACCCGGGCGATGATGCCCGCGCCGGCGGCTCGGGCGGCCGGCAGGACCTCGTCCAGCGGCTTGAGCCGGAACGGGTTGAGGATGATCTGCACGCTGGCGACACCCGGCCGGGCCAGGGCCGTCAGCGCCTCGGCACAGGTCTCGACGCTCACCCCGTACGCGGCGATCCGCTTCTCGGCGACGAGCGTGTCCAGGGCGTCGTAGACCTCGTCCGAGGAGTACACCGGCGTGGGCGGGCAGTGCAGCTGGACCAGGTCGAGGGTGTCGACCCCGAGATTGGCGCGCGAGCGGTCGTTCCAGGCGCGGAAGTTGTCGAGGGTGTAGTTCTCCGGCAGCTGGTCGGCGCGGCGGCCCATCTTGGTCGCCACGAAGACGTCCGCGTCGGGACGGCGCGCGAGGTACCGGCCGATCAGCCGCTCGCTGCGGCCGTCCCCGTACACGTCCGCAGTGTCGAAGAAGGTGACGCCGCCCTCGACGGCGGCGTCGAGCACCCCGAAGGCGTCCTCCTCGGCGACCTCCCCCCAGTCACCGCCGAGCTGCCAGGTGCCCTGTCCGACGACCGAGACGCTCCGCCCGGTCCTGCCCAGTTCGCGCTGTTCCATGGGGATCATGCTACGTCCGCGGGCCGGCCCCTTCCGGGACGCGCGGGGAGCGGTGGCCGGGGCAGGCGGCGGGGTGCCGTCCGGAGCGACTTGACCAGACTTGCCAAGTCCCTTGCGCGGAGCCGTAGTTCGTTGACGCGGTCATGGCGACGTGTGAGTGTTCGGTCGCCCGATCACGGACACCCTGGTGCGACCGGCCCCGCCGGCCGTTCAGGCGGGTGCGTCTGCGCAGGCCACTGCCCGTGACCGAGGTCCCCACGAAACGAGGAGCCTCGATGAGACACAGACCGTTGACGGCCGGGACGACCCTGGCCGTCCTCGCCGCAATGCTGGTTGCCACCGGCGGCCAGACCGCTTCCGCGGAACCGTCGCCCCCCGCGCCGAGCCCCGCCCCCACCGCCCTGGCGAAGGCCGTGTCCGCCGCCGACCGCGCGGCCGTCAGCGGCACCGACGCCCTGGCCAAGGGTCCCCAGGAACGGTACGAGCGGCGCATGGTGACCCCGTGGATCAACGGGCTGTACTCCGTCGCCTACGAGCGCACCTACCGCGGGCTGCCCGTCGTCGGCGGCGACGCGGTCGTGGTGGCCGACTCCAAGGGACGCGTCCGCGGCTCCCAGTCCGCGGTCTCGCGGCGCATCAACGTGCCCACCACCGCCACGGTCACGGCCAAGGCCGCCGAGGCCACCTCCCGCAAGCAACTGCGCCGGGTGGACAAGGTCGAGAGCCACCGGCTGGTCGTCAGGGCGGGCGGCAAGAACTCCAGGCTGGCCTGGGAGACCGTGCTCCGGGGCCGGACCGCCAAGGCCCCGAGCCGGCTCCACGTCTTCGTGGACGCGGGCACCGGCAAGGTCCTCGACAGCTACGACGACGTGCGGGCGGGCACCGGCAACAGCCAGTGGAACGGGCCCTCCCCGCTCTCCATCAGCACCACCGCCTCCGGCGGCAGCTACTCGCTGCGCGACCCGAACCGCCCCGGCCTCAGCTGCGCCGACTACAGCACCGGGAGCGTCTTCACCAAGTCGACCGACTCCTGGGGCACCGGCAGCGCCTCCAGCAAGGAGACCGGCTGCGTCGACGTGATGTGGGCCGCCCAGCACGAGTGGGACATGCTCCGTGACTGGCTGGGCCGCAACGGCCACGACGGCAACGGCCGCAGCTGGCCCGTCAAGGTCGGCCTCAACGACGTGAACGCGTACTGGGACGGCTCCACGGTCTCCATCGGCCACAACCAGGCCAACCAGTGGATCGCGGCCATGGACGTCGTGGGCCACGAGTTCGGCCACGGCATCGACCAGTACACCCCCGGCGGCGCCAACAACGAGTCCGGTCTCGGCGAGGCCACCGGTGACATCATGGGCGCGCTCACCGAGGCGTACACCAATGAGCCGGCCCCGTACGACGACCCGGACTACACCGTCGGCGAGAAGATCAACCTCGTCGGCAACGGGCCGATCCGGATCATGTACAACCCCGGCCAGATCGGCGACCCGAACTGCTACAGCTCCTCGATCCCCAACACCGAGGAGCACGCGGCGGCCGGTCCCCTCAACCACTGGTTCTATCTGCTGGCCGAGGGCTCGAACCCGGGCGGCGGCAAGCCCACCAGCCCGACCTGCAACAACTCGACCGTCACCGGTGTGGGCATCCAGAGCGCCGGCAAGGTGTTCTACGGCGGCATGCTGCTCAAGACCAGCGGCATGACGTACAAGCGCTACCGCACCGCGACGCTGACCGCCGCCCGGAACCTCGACACCAGCTGTGTGCTGTTCGACCGGACGAAGGCGGCCTGGGACGCGGTGAGCGTTCCCGCGCAGAGCGGTGACCCGACCTGCGTCCGCAGCGGCGACGACTTCTCGCTGGCACTCGATCCGGCCTCCGGCTCGGTGAAGCCCGGCAACTCGGTGACCTCGACGGTCCGTACGACCGTGACCGTGGGCAGCCCGCAGACGGTGAGCCTGTCGGCGAGCGGCCAGCCGAGCGGGGTCAGTGTCTCCTTCAGCCCCGCCTCCGTGCAGTCCGGCGGGACCTCGGCGATGACCGTGACGACCACGTCGGCGGCCGTTCCGGGCACGTACACGCTGACGGTGAAGGGGGCCGCGGGCACCCAGAGCCACACCGCCCAGTACGTCCTGACCGTCGACAACGGCGGCGGCACGGGCACCACGCCGCCGGACATCAGCGTGACCAACGTGCAGGCGCATCTGACGCAGCTCAACACCATCGCCTCGCAGAACGGCGGCAACCGCCGGGCCGGCAGCGCCGGTTACTCGGCCTCGCTCGCCTATGTGAAGGGCAAGCTCCAGGCGGCCGGCTACACCGTCAGCGAGCAGACCTGCACCAGCTGCACCTACCAGGGCAACAACCTCATCGCCGACTGGCCGGGCGGCCCGTCCGACAAGACCGTGATGTTCGGCGCCCACCTCGACGGCGTCTCCGCGGGGCCGGGGATCAACGACAACGGCTCCGGTTCCGCGACCCTGCTGGAGAACGCCCTCGCGCTCGCCCAGCAGAACCCCACCATGACCAAGCATGTGCGTTTCGCCTGGTGGAACGGTGAGGAGCAGGGGCTCCAGGGCTCCCAGTACTACGTGAGCCAGCTGAGCTCCGCCCAGCGGGCCGCGATCACCGCGTACTACAACTTCGACATGGTCGCCTCGACCAACGCCGGCTACTTCATCAACAACGTCAACTCCACGGCCTCCGCGCCGATGAAGGAGTACTGGACCTCGCTCGGCCTCGCGCCCGAGGAGAACGTCGAGGGCCAGGGCCGCTCGGACGACTACTCGTTCCAGCAGGGCGGCATCGCCACCTCCGGTTACGCGACCGGCGCCAGCGCCACCAAGACCTCCGCACAGGCGGCCAAGTGGGGCGGGACCGCGGGCCGCGCCTACGACCCCTGCTACCACTCCTCCTGCGACACCACGAGCAACATCAACGCGACCGCGCTCGACCGCAGCGCCGACGGGGTCGCCTACACACTGTGGAAGACGGCGGTCGGCTCCACCACCGGCAACGACTTCTCGCTGTCGGTGAACCCGGTCTCCGGCACCGTCCAGCCGGGCGGCACCGTCACGGCCACCGTGTCCACGGCCACGGTCGGGGGCTCCGCGCAGACCGTGCAGCTCAGCGCCTCCGGCGCACCGAGCGGCGTCACCGTCTCCTTCTCCCCGTCCTCGGTCCCGTCGGGCTCCTCGTCCACGATGACGGTCACCGCCGGCGCGCAGGCCGCGGCCGGGACGTACACCCTCACCGTGACCGGGACCGGCTCCGTCAGCCACGCCACCACGTACTCCCTGGTCATCGGTGGCGGCGGCAGCTGCCAGGCCCGGCAGGTCGTCGCCAACGGCGGCTTCGAGAACGGGACGACGCCCTGGACGCAGAGCTCCGGCGTCATCAACAACCGGACCTCGGAGCGGCCCGCGCACAGCGGGTCGTACCAGGCCTGGCTCGGCGGCTGGGGCAGCACGCACAGCGACTCACTCGGGCAGTCGCTGACCGTGCCGACGGGCTGCTCGACCTACCGGCTGTCGTTCTATCTGAGCACCGACACGGACGAGGCGGCGGACGGCGTCGCCTACGACACGTTCACCGTCAAGCTCGGTTCCCGCACGCTGGCCACGTACTCGAACACGGACGCCGGCAACGGCTACGTCCAGAAGACGTTCGACGTCAGCTCCGCGGCGGGGCAGACGGTCACCCTGGGCTTCACCAGCCAGGAGGACGCCTATCTGCAGACCAGCTTCGTCGTGGACGACGTGGCACTCGACGTGAGCTGACCGGCACCACCGCGTGAATACGGGCGGGGCGTGATCCACACGTCCCGCCCTCCGGCGTTCTCAGCGGACGGCCGCCGCGAGTCTTCGAACGAAGTCGTCGCCGTCCGGGCGGGCGCCGGAACGGGCGGCCAGCCGGGCGTGGAGCCCGCGCAGCTCCTGTCCGAGCAGGGTCGACGGATTGATCTCGGCGGTGTCCAGGACCGGGCCCGCCACGGCCTGGGCCGCCGAGAGGTCACCGGCGCAGGCGTGCGCGTCGGCCATCCGCGCCAGGAACAGCATCCGCGCCGAGTGCAGCCCCGGCGGCAGCAGGCCGAGCGCCGCGCCGGTCGCGTCGACGGCCCGCAGCGCGTAGCGGCGGTCGCCGGTGGCGGCGGCCAGATCCCGCAGGGCGCCCGCCGCGCCGGACTCCACCCGCAGCCGTACGGAGGCGACGGAGAGCCAGGGCGCCTCCGCCTCGTCCCGTTCGCCGATCCGGTCCAGGCGGCTGCGGGCACGGTCGATATGACGCAGGGTCCGGGAGGCGTCGCCGCGCACCGCGTGGCCGCGCGCCTGGTACAGATCGCTCATGGCCGCGGCCCAGGGGCGGCCCGCCGCCGCCTGTCCGATCGCCCCGCCGTAGGCCAGGGCCGACGGACCGTCGCCCTCCAGCCGGGCCAGGGTGCTCATATCGCTGAGCGCCGCGACCTGCGTCCCGACGTGTCCGGACACGGCGGCCCAGAGGAGGGAGCGGTCGAGCCAGGCCATCGCGGTGCCGTTGCGGCCCCACAGCAGGCGCAGACAGCCGGCCGACTGGGCGTACTCGGCGGCCAGCGGGGCGAGGAGCCGCTGGTAGGGCGCCGCGGGGAGGGCCATCCAGCGGAGCATGGCGTGCAGGGTGCGCTCGACGACGGCCGTCGCCCCGGGCCAGGCACGTTCCTCGTCGGCGCGCAGACAGACCGCGAGCAGGGCGGTGAGCGCGTGCACGGTGTCGTCGTCCAGGGCGGGGTGCGACCGGGTGTCGGGGCCGAGCGCGCAGAACGCGGCGTGCAGGGCGCTCACGTCGGCGAGGGCGGGGACCGTGCAGCCGGCCCGGCCGTGGGTGGGGCAGACCAGTCCGTACGCGGGCAGCGCGGTGGGCGGCACGGCTCCGGGCGGGAGCGTCGCGAGCAGCGTTCCGCCCGCGGGCTCGCCGGGCAGTGGGCCGCGGCGGACGACCTGGACGTCCCCGGCGCGTTCCTGCGCGTCGGCCGCCTCGCAGGCGGAGAGCAGATCACCCTCGGCGCCCAGCAGTTCGTCGAGCCGACGGGCGAGCGGCAGCGGGGTGCGCCGGCTGCCGTGTTCGAGTTTGCTGATGGCGGTGTGGTCGTAGCCGACCCGGGCGCCCACCTGGGCCTGGGTGAACCCGGCCCGGCGGCGCCACTGGCGTAACCGCGCCCCGAACGCCCGCCATACCTCCGCGGTACGGGCGTCCGCCGGAACAGTGCCCATGCCCTCGGTCACCTGGAACCTCGTCGCACCAGGTCAGGGGCGCCACGCGTACCACGCTCACGGCTCATGCCCCGGAGGATAGCGAGCGGTCGCCCCCGCTGTCCCGGGGGTGTCCGCAAGATGTCCGGTAACAGGCGCGGCGGTGTCCCGCTCGACGCGGGCCCGGCCCTTCGCCGGTTCACCGGAAACGGATCCGTTGCGGTGGCAACGACCCGTTCGCCGCTCTTCACTCCTCGTGTCGGCGTCGACATTGCCTGAATCGATGATCCGTCAGATTCCGCGCGGTATCTCCGTCAAGACCCCGCCAATACGGTCGATCGTGAGATTTCAGTCGTCAATTCTTGTGCTCAACACTGCATTCACAAGCGGGTGTTGCACACCTATTGACGCGAGCGGAGACGAGGGAGAAGTATCCCCAACTGCCGGAGAGAGCGCTCTCCGGCTTCGTGTCGTGCACCCGTTCCGCGACCCAGGAGACAATCCCCCATGTACGCACCCCCCTTGTTCCGCAGACCCGCGGCTCCGGCCGGCAGAAGACGTACCGGCGTGCTGACCGCCGTCGCCGGTCTCGTCGTCTCGCTGCTGGCCTTCGCCCCGTCCACCCCGGCCAGCGCGGCGCCGTCGCTGCTCTCCCAGGGCAAGACCGTCACCACCTCCAGCCAGGAGGGCGACGGCACCCCGGCCCGTGCCGCCGTGGACGGCGACAACGGCACCCGCTGGTCGAGCGCCTTCTCCGACCCCCAGTGGATCGAGGTCGACCTGGGCGCCACCGCCTCGGTCGAGCAGATCGCGCTGCGGTGGGAGGCCGCCTACGCCAAGAGCTACAAGGTCGAGTTCTCCACGGACAACAGCACCTGGAGCACCGCCTACTCGACCACCACGGGCGCCGGCGGCAACGAGACGCTGAACGTCTCGGGCTCCGCCCGCTACGTCCGGCTGACCGGCATCGAACGGGCCACCCAGTACGGCTACTCCCTCTGGGAGTTCCAGGTCTTCGGCACCACCGGCGACGGCGGGAACGGCACGCCGATCCCCGGCGGCGGCGACCTCGGCCCGAACGTGCTGGTCTTCGACCCGTCGACGCCCGACATCCAGGCCAAGGTCGACGCGATCTTCAAGCAGCAGGAGTCGGCCCAGTTCGGCAACGGCCGCTACGCGCTGATGTTCAAGCCCGGCACGTACGACAACATCAACGCGCAGATCGGGTTCTACACCCAGATCGCCGGTCTCGGCCTGAAGCCGGACGACACCACGTTCAACGGTGATGTCACCGTGGACGCGGGCTGGTTCAACGGCAACGCCACCCAGAACTTCTGGCGCTCGGCGGAGAACCTGGCCCTCAACCCGGTCAACGGCACCGACCGCTGGGCCGTCTCCCAGGCCGCCCCCTTCCGCCGGATGCACGTCAAGGGCGGACTCAACCTCGCCCCCAACGGCTACGGCTGGGCGAGCGGCGGCTACATCGCCGACAGCAAGATCGACGGACAGGTCGGCCCGTACTCGCAGCAGCAGTGGTACACCCGCGACAGCTCGATCGGCAGCTGGGGCAACGGCGTCTGGAACATGACGTTCTCCGGCGTCGAGGGCGCCCCCGCCCAGAGCTTCCCCAACCCGCCGTACACCACGCTGGACACCACCCCGGTCTCCCGGGAGAAGCCCTTCCTCTACCTCGACGGCAACGACTACAAGGTGTTCGTCCCCGCCAAGCGCACCAACGCGCGCGGCGTCTCCTGGAACGGCACCCCGCAGGGCGAGTCCATCCCGCTGAGCCAGTTCTACGTGGTCAAGCCCGGTGCCACCGCCGCCACGATCAACGCGGCCGTGCGACAGGGGCTGCACCTGCTGTTCACGCCCGGGATCTACCACGTGGACCAGCCCGTCACCATCGACCGCGCCAACACGGTCGTGCTCGGCCTGGGGCTGGCCACCATCGTCCCGGACAACGGCGTGACCGCCCTCAAGGTCGGCGACGTCGACGGCGTCAAGCTCGCCGGACTCCTCGTCGACGCCGGACCCCAGAACTCCCAGGTGCTCGTCCAGGTCGGACCCGAGGGAGCCTCGGCCGACCACTCCGCCAACCCGACCACCGTCCAGGACGTGTTCGTCCGGGTCGGCGGAGCGGGCGCCGGCAAGGCCACCACCGCCATGGTCGTCAACAGCGACGACACGATCATCGACCACACCTGGCTGTGGCGCGCCGACCACGGCGAGGGCGTGGGCTGGGAGACCAACCGGTCCGACTACGGCCTCCAGGTCAACGGCGACGACGTACTCGCCACCGGACTGTTCGTCGAACACTTCAACAAGTACGACGTCCGCTGGTCCGGCGAGCGGGGCAGGACGATCTTCTTCCAGAACGAGAAGTCCTACGACGCCCCCAACCAGGCCGCCGTCCAGAACGGCAGCACCAAGGGCTTCGCCGCCTACAAGGTCGACGACTCCGTCACCACCCACGAGGGCTGGGGCCTGGGCAGCTACTGCTACTACAACGTCGACCCCACCATCCGCCAGGACCACGGATTCGAAGCACCCGTCAAGCCCGGCGTGAAGTTCCACGACCTGCTCGTCGTCTCCCTCGGCGGCCAGGGCCAGTACGAACACGTCATCAACAACACCGGATCCCCCACCTCGGGCACCTCCACGGTCCCGTCCAACGTGGTGTCGTTCCCCTGACCCACAGGAATCCGTACCCCTTCGGGGTGTACGCGTGACGCGGGGCCCGGCAGCCGCTGCCGGGCCCCGCGCTCAGCCGAACGGCACCGAGGGGGATCCGCCGAGCTTCTGCTCGGACCAGATGACCTTGCCGCGTTCGGTGTAACGGGTCCCCCAGCGCTCCGCGAACTGGGCGACCAGGAAGAGTCCGCGCCCGCCCTCGTCCGTCGTCGCCGCGTAGCGCAGATGCGGCGAGGTGCTGCTGCAGTCGGCCACCTCGCAGATCAGGGCGCGGTCGTAGAGCAGGCGCACGGTGATCGGCTCGGTGCCGTAGCGGATGGCGTTGGTGACCAGTTCGCTGAGGATCAGTTCGGTGACGAAGGCCTCCTCGTCGAGCCCGTGGTCGTTGAGCCAGCGGATGGCCTCCTTGCGGACTCCGGCTACCGCGGCGGGGTCCGGGGCGACGTCCCACTGGACCCGGCGGGAGGGATCGAGGATGCGGGTGCGCGCCACCAGAAGCGCGACGTCGTCGCCGGGCCGGCTGGGCAGCATCGCCTCCAGCACGTCGTCGCAGGTCTCCTCCGGCGTGCGCACCTCACCGGCCAGGGCCGCGCGCAGCGCCTCCAGCCCCTCGTCGATGTCCCGGTCGCGCCGTTCGACCAGCCCGTCCGTGTAGAGCACCAGCCGGCTGCCCTCGGGCACCTCCAGCTCCGTGGCCTGGAAGGGCATGCCGCCGATGCCGAGCGGCAGACCGGGCGGGATGTCGGGGAAGCGCACGGTGCCGTCCGGCAGGACGAGGGCGGGGCCCGGATGACCGGCCCGAGCCACGGCGCAGCGCCCCGAGACCGCGTCGTAGATCGCGTACAGACAGGTCGCCCCGGTGATCGCGCCCCCGCCGTCCTCCTCGTCCTGGTCCATCCGCACGACGAGTTCGTCGAGGTGGCCGAGGAGCTCGTCCGGAGGAAGGTCCAGCGTGGAGAAGTTGTGCACCGTGGTGCGCAGCCGTCCCATGGTGGCCGCGGCGTGCAGTCCGTGGCCGACGACGTCACCGACGACGAGGGCGACCCGGGCGCCGGAGAGCGGGATCACGTCGAACCAGTCCCCGCCGACGCCCGCCTGCGCCGGGAGGTAGCGGTAGGCCACGTCCAGGGCGTTCTGCTCGGGCAGACCGCTGGGGAGCAGGCTCCGCTGGAGGGTGACCGCCATCTGGTGCTCGCGGGTGTAGCGCCGGGCGTTGTCCACGCTGACCGCCGCCCGCGCCACCAGTTCCTCGGCGAAGGAGAGGTCCTCGTCGTCGAAGGGCGTCTCGGTCCCGGCGCGCCAGAAGTTGGCCATGCCGAGGATGACACCGCGCGCGTGCAGCGGGACGGAGAGCAGCGAGTGGAATCCGTGGGCCAGGATCCGTTCGGCCTGCTCGGGGTCGGCCTCGCGCCACTGCCGCGACGTGGTGAGGTCGGGCACCATCCAGGTGTGGCCGCCGCTGGTGCCGAGGCCCTCGGCACTGGTCGGCACGAAGCCGATGACCCGGCCGAGCGGATGGACCGGGAGGTCGGGCCCGGTGCCCCGTACGGCGGTGCGCCGCATGTCGAGTACGTCCCCGGTGGGTCCCTCGGGCTCCTCCCCGCGCAGCACGGCGTCGGCGAGGTCGACGGTGACGCAGTCGGCGAATCCGGGCGCGGCCACGTCCGCGAGTTCCTGCGCGGTGGTGGTGACGTCGAGGGTGGTGCCGATCCGGGCCCCGGCCCGGTACAGGAGCAGGAGCCGTTCGCGTACGGTCTCGGCGCGGCCGGTGACGGCCTGGAGCTCGGTGGTGTCCCGGAGGGTGGCGACCGTGCCGGGCTGGCCGCCGCGTTCGCCGGTGCGGCGCAGGTTCACGGCGAGCAGCCGGTTCCCCGCGGGGCTCAGTTCGTCGGTGGCGCCGCGCCCGGAGGCCAGCAGGGCGGCGGTGCGCGGGTCCAGGCCCAGATCGTTGACGTCCCGGCCGTCGGCGTCGGCCGGCAGGTTCAGGAGGCGGCGTGCCTCGTCGTTGGCGAGGACGAGACGGCCGTCCGCGTCGATGATGAGGACGCCCTCGCGCACGGCGTGCAGCACCGCGTCGTGGTGTTCGTACATCCGGGTCATCTCGGCGGGTCCCAGGCCGCGCGTCTGGCGTCCCAGGCGCCGGCTCACCAGGGCGGCGCCGCCCGCCGTGAGGGCCAGGGCGATCACGGCCGCGCCCAGGGCGAACGGGATGCTGGGGTAGGCGAGCCGGTTCACGGTCTCGACCTTGATGCCGACCGAGACCAGTCCGGCCGGGGTGCCGTCGCGACGGTCCACGGGCACCACGGCGTTGACCGAGAGGCCCCGGCTGGCCTTGATGGTGCGGGTGATGCCCTCGCCCTCCAGCGCCGGTTTGTACGGGCCGATGATGGTCTTCCCGATCCGTGCGATGTCGGGGTGGGCGTAGATGATGCCGTTGGACCCGGCGACGACGACGTACTCCACTCCGGTGCTGCGCCGGATGGCCTCGGCGCGCGGCTGGAGCACGAGGGAGGGGTTGCGGCTGTCCAGGGCGGCCGCCACCCCGGGTGCGTTGGCGAAGGTCCGGGCGACGCTCAGCGACTGGGAGCGTGCCTCCTTCATGCTGTCGCGGCGGCCCTGGACGACGAGCGCGACGACGGCGGCCGCGACGAGCATCGCCACGATGCCCAGCATCAGGAAGAAGACCTGGCCGGCCACCGTGCGGACACTGAAGAACGCGCGGAGCCTGCCGCCCCGGCCGGGGCGGGGGGCTTCGGGACGGGAGTTCCCGGGGCGGGAGGACCCAGCCCCTTCACCGCCCGGGGGTCCGGTGTCCCGCCGATGCGGCTGCCGGGCCGAGCGGTGTATCCATGTCCGGAACCGACCTGTACCAGCCACGTCTTCAGGTTTAACAACGATTTACGGCCTTCGCCTGTTCGGAAGCGATCATCCCTCCCCGCCGACGTGTGAACGGCTCACGGCCAGGGCATAGGACGGATTACCGACAGGAGGTGGTGTCCGTGGGCCGCATCAGGATCGTCCGACGTCCGCAGCTTCCCTCCAAGCCGCCGCCACTCGACCTGCGCACTCCCTCCGGGCGCCCGCTGCCGTACTGACCGCCGGCGTCCGTCCGTCGCCCTCGGGGCCGCACTCCGTGCGGCCCCGAGGCGCGTTCCGGTGCCGGGCGGCACCGTCCCCCACGAAAGGCTTCCCATGCACGACGCGCACACGGACCGTTCCGCCCCGGACGAGGGCCCCGCGCCCGGTTCCCCCGGGGTCGCCGAGGACGCCCGGGTGATCGTGGTGGGGGCGGGCCCGGCCGGCTCGTCCGCCGCGTTCCATCTGGCCTCGGCGGGGGTCGACGTGCTGCTCCTGGAGAAGTCCGACTTCCCCAGGGAGAAGGTCTGCGGGGACGGTCTCACCCCACGCGCGGTCCATCAGCTGATCCGGATGGGCGTCGACATCGACGCGCCCGGATGGACCCGCTCGCGCGGGATGCGCTGGGTGGCCGGGAAGCACCAGGTGCACATCGACTGGCCCTCGCTGGGCGCGTACCCGGACTTCGGTCTCACCCGCAGCCGGCACGACTTCGACGACATCCTGGCCCGGCACGCGGTGGCGGCCGGCGCCCGGCTGCGGACCGGGGTGAAGGTCACGGGGCCGGTGACCGACCGCTCGGGCCGGATCACCGGGGTCACCGCGGTGGCCGGTTCCGGAAAGCCGGTCGTGCACCGCGCCCCGATCGTCGTCGCGGCCGACGGCGCCTCGGCCCGGATGGCCCTGGCGATGGGGCTGGAGCGCGACACGCGGCGGCAGATCGCCACGGCGGCCCGGCGCTACTACCGGAGCCCCGAGCGGTCCCGCGAGGAGTTCCTGGAGCTCTGGGCCGATCTCCGCTTCCCGCGCGGGGACGCCTATCTGCCGGGGTACGGCTGGATCTTCCCGATGGGCGACGGCCGGGTGAACGTCGGACTGGGGGCGCTCCCCCACCGCAGCCACGGCAAGGCCGATCTGCGCGCGACGCTGGACCGCTGGCTGGCGCGGACGCCCGAGGAGTGGGGGCTGCGCGAGGAGAACGCGGAGGGGCCGGTCCGCAGCGCCGCGCTGCCGCTCGGGTTCAACCGCCATCCGCTGTACTCCCGGGGGCTCCTGCTGGTCGGCGACTCCGGCGGCATGGTCTCCCCCTGGAACGGGGAGGGCATCGGCCAGGCGCTGGAGGCGGGCGAGGTGGCCGCGGAGACGGCCGCGCTGGCCCTGGCCCTGCCGGCGGGCCCGCGACGGGAGCGGGCGCTGCGCCACTACCCGGTGGAGATGAACCGCCGCTGGGGCCGCTACTACCGGCTCGGCAACACCGCGGCCGACCTGGTCTTCAGCCGGTCGGGGTTCCAGCCGCTCCTCAACCGCTATGTGATGGGCTCGCCCCGGCTCCTGGACGCGCTGGCCCGGCTGCTCACCAATCTCACCGAACGGCCCTCGCGGGACGCCGTGGACCATGTCCTCAACACGGCGGTGCGTCTCGTCCCCGCGCCCGGGGTGCGGCGGCGCTGAGGTCCGGGGGCCGGCGGGCGGCGAGCAGCAGGGCGATGTCGTCCGGGCGGTCCGCCTCCTGTCTGGCCCGGCCGATCACATGGTCGGCCGTGTCGGCCAGACAGGCCCCGTCGTATCCCTCGACGGTGCGGCGCAGCCGTTCGACGCCGACGTCGATGTCGGTGCCCGCCTCCTCGACCATGCCGTCGGTGTAGAGGGCGAGAACGGCCCCGGGTTCCAGTCGCAGTGAGGTGACCGGGTAGACCGCGTCGGGGTCGACGCCGAGCACGATGCCGCCGGGCAGGTCCATGACCTGCGTGGTGCCGTCGGGGTGGCGCAGTACGGGTTGCGGATGGCCGGCCCGTACGGCGCACGCGGCGCCGGTCGCCGGGTCCAGGCTGATGTAGCAGCAGCTGGCGAACTGGCCGGGGTCGAGGTCGATGAGCAGCCGGTTGGTGCCGCTCATCACCTCCTGGGGGCCGTGCCCGCTGAGCGCGAACGCCCGTACGGCGCTGCGGAGCTGGCCCATGGTCGCGGCGGCGGCGACGCCGTGGCCCTGGACGTCCCCGATGACCAGGGCCAGTCTGCCGCCGGTCTCGATGACGTCGTACCAGTCGCCGCCGACGTCCATGCCCTGGGTGCCGGGGAGGTAGCGGCCCGCGGTCTCGACGCCTTCGACGACGGCGAGCCGCCGGGGCAGCAGGACGTCCTGGAGCCCGCGGGCCAGGGCGGCCTCGGTGTCGTACCGCTGGGCCCGTTGCAGGGCCTGGGCGATCAGTCCGGCGAGGGCGGTGAGGACCGTGCGCTCCTCCGGGCTGAAGCCGCGCGGCCGGTCGAAGCCGAGGATGCAGGAGCCGACGTGGCGGCCGGAGGCGATCAGCGGCAGGAAGGCCCGCGCGCCGTAGTCGGTGTCCATGGGCAGGCCGGGGTAGGCGGCGGCGAGCCGGTCCATGGACTCGTAGAAGAGCGGCCGGCCGGTGGTCAGCGTCTCGACGCCGGGGATGCGGACGTCCAGGCCGACGCCGTCGAACCGGTCGAGGAAGCCCTCGGGGAAGCCGGTCTCCCATTCCAGGTAGAGGTGGTGCTCCTTGAGCAGGTAGATGGCGAGCTGGCGGCCGCCGAAGGCGGGGAGCAGTTCGTCGGTGACCACGGCGGAGACCTGGCGGGCGGTGACGGCCTCGGTGAGGGCGATGGCGAGGGCGACCGGCCGGTAGAGCGCGGCGGAGCGGTCGGCCGGGGAGCCGAGGCCCAGTCCGGGCGAGGCGACGGAATCGGGGGTGTACGCCGGACGGTCGGTGGGGGTGAGGACGACGGTCAGGCCCTCGTTGCCCGGGTACAGGGAGACGGTCAGCCAGTCGGGCGGGGGGCGGCGCACCAGGAAGTGGACCGGAGCGTCGGAGATCATCGCGGAGCGGTACTGGTCCTCGTGCGCGGGGTTGGCGAGCCAGGGCACGACCTCCCAGAGGACCTGTCCGACCAGCGCGGACCTGGGCATGCCGAGGATCTTCTCGGCCGGGCGGTTGGCATAGGTGATCCGGGCGGCGCGGTCGAGCGAGAAGATCCCGGCCGGCAGCCGGTCGGCGGCCTCGGGGACGACCGGGGCGGTGCCGAGGTCCACGAGGAAGCCGGTGAGATGGGTGGTGGCGCCGGGACGGGCGGTGTTCGCCCGGCGCCCCGAGACCTCCAGCAGATGGGAGCGTCCGTCGGGGCCGCGCAGCCGCATCCGGCGGACGACCGGGCCGCGCGAGCCCTCGGCCCGGCGGGCCAGGGTCCACAGCCCGTAGACGTCCTCGGGGGCGAGCCGCGCGGCGAGCGCGTCGATGGTGCCGGGGAAGGAGTCGGGCTCGCTGCCGAGGATGGCGCAGAGTTCCTCGTCGGCGACGACGGCTCCGCTGCCGAGTTCCCAGTCGAAGCGGCCGATGCGCATGGGCGGCGAGCCGGCGGCGGGCAGCTGGACCGGGAGGGGCTCGTCGTCCCAGGTCGCCTCCGTCCCCGCGGAGCGCAGTCCGGCCAGTGCGGAGCCCAGCCCTTCGGCGACGCCGCGCAGTCTGCGGCGGTCCGCGGTGCCGACGGGGCGGCCGGGGGTCGCCGCGCGCAGGACGACGAGGACCCCGACGCGCTCGCCGCCGGCCGAGACCGGGACGTAGAGCGAGCCGAACGGGAAGGGCAGCCCCGCCATGAGCTGCGGGAAGCGGCGCATCGCCTCCTCGGTGTCGGCGAGGTGCACGGCGTGGCCGGAGCGGAACGCCTCGGCGACGGGGAACGGGCGGTTCACATGCATCCGCCACCAGGGGCGGAACAGCCGGCCGGGCAGTCCGGCAAGGACGGCCAGCCTCAGGAGTCCCGGGCTCCGGGAGCGCAGATAGACGCCTCCGGCCTGTCCGCCGGCGGCCTCGATCGCGTTCACCACGGCCTGGGCGAGGACCAGCGACAGTTCGTCGGGCGCCCGGGTGTCGTCCTTCTCGCCGGGCCGGCCCTGACTGCCGGCCGGTGCGGTGCGCCGGGCCGTGCCGTACCGGGTCACACCGCCAGCATGCGCCCGGGGCGCCGCGACGCGCTATTCGGCGGAGGGGACGGGGCCCACCGGCATGCGGGGGTTCGTCCGCCGTGCGAATCTGAAGGGTGCCCGTCGTCCGCGATCCGTCGAGGAGGCACGATCATGGGCAAGAAGCAGAGTCGGCAGAACCGCGGCGCCCGCACCGGGGGCCACGCGTACGGCGCCCCCTCGGAGAGCAAGGACCAGAAGTCCACCGACCAGGCGTCCGACCCGGCGAAGGCGATCTCCGAGCAGGTCTCCCACAAGCGCGAACGGAAGTTCGGCCACAACTGACCCGGGAGCCCCGCGCGACCGGCCCGGAAGCCCGTGCGGCAGGGAAATTACTCTCAGGTATGTAGTGACTTCTCACGCATGCGCCAGTAGAACTCGTTCCCATTCGAGTGAGAGTGAGGAACGTCACATGGCGGCTACAAGCTTACCGGACAAGGAGTCCAGCGGAGTATCCCGTCGCGGGTTCATCGCAAGAACAGGTTTCATTCTGGGGGCGGCGGCGCTCTCCACGAGCGCCACCGCCCCCCGGGCTCGGGCGCGTACCGCGCCGGTCATCGGCAACGGGCAGCAGGTTCCGGTCCTGGTGATCGGCACCGGCTACGGCGGCTCGGTGGCCGCGCTGCGTCTGGCCCTCGCCGGGGTCGACGTCCACATGGTCGAGATGGGGATGGCCTGGGACACCCCGGGGCCGGACGGCAAGATCTTCGCCAACACCACCTCGCCCGACGCGCGTTCGTACTGGCTGCGCACCAGGACCAAGCAGCCCCTCAGCAACTTCCTCGGCTTCCCGATCGACCGGTCGATCCCGCGCTACACCGGGATTCTGGACGCCGAGGAGTTCAGCGGGATCACGGTCTACCAGGGGCGCGGCGTCGGCGGCGGCTCACTGGTCAACGGCGGCATGGCCGTCACCCCCAAGCGGGAGAACTTCGGCGCCATCCTGCCCACGGTGGACGCCGACGAGATGTACGCGACGTACTACCCGCGCGCCAACGCCGGTCTCGGGGTCTCCACCGTCGACCCGGCCTGGTTCGAGAAGGCCGACTGCTACACGTACGCCCGGGTCGGCCGCAAGCACGCCCAGCGCTCCGGTTTCCCCTTCGTCTTCGTGCCCGATGTGTACGACTGGGACTACATGGAGCGGGAGGCGGCCGGAACGGTCCCGAAGTCGGCGCTGGCCGGAGAGATCCTGTACGGCAACAACTACGGCAAGAAGTCGCTCCAGAAGACCTATCTGGCGCAGGCCGCGGCGACGGGCCGGGTCACCGTCTCACCGCTGCACCAGGTGACCTCGGTCGCCCCCGCGCCGGGCGGCGGCTACACCGTCGTCATCGACGAACTGCGCACCGACGGCAGTGTCGCGGGCACCAAGACCGTCACGGCGGGCAGGGTGTTCTTCGCGGCGGGCAGTGTCGGCACCAGCAAACTGCTGACCCGGTTCAGGGCGACCGGGCTGCTGCCCGGTCTGAACGACGCGGTCGGAGCGGGCTGGGGCGACAACGGGAACGTCATGTGCGGGCGGGCCAACCATCTCTGGGACCCGACGGGTTCGGTCCAGGCCAGCATCCCGTGCGGCGGGATCGACAACTGGGCGGCCGGGGGCGCGTTCGCCGAGGTGGCGCCGCTGCCGACGGGGATCGAGACCTTCGCCTCGTTCTATCTGTCGATCACCAGGAACCCGCACCGCGCCCGGTTCACCTGGAACGCCGCGGCGGGCCGCGTCGACCTCGACTGGCAGACCGCGTGGAAGCAGCCGTCCATCGACATGGCGAAGACGATCTTCGACAGGATCAACTCCAAGGAGGGGACGATCTACCGCACCGATCTCTTCGGCACCTACAAGATCTGGGGCGACCACCTCACCTACCACCCGCTCGGCGGCGCCGTCCTCGGCGAGGCCACCGACAACTACGGCCGTCTGCACGGCCATCCGGGGCTGTACGTCATCGACGGCGCGCTGATCCCGGGCAACACCAGCGTCAACCCGTTCGTCACCATCACGGCGCTCGCCGAACGGAACATCGAGCACATCATCGCCACCGATCTGTGACCGCAGGACCGGGACGCGAACCGGCCTCCGCCCCGCGGTGACCGGCCCTCCCCCACGGTTCCGCACCGCGACCGGGCTGTCCGCCGGCAGCCCGTTCAGTGGCCCGGCAGCACGCACACCGCGTCGAGTCCGAGCACATGGTTGAGCCGGCCGAACGCCAGCCAGGACCCGATGCTCATGCTCAGTTCCACGATCTCGCGCTGGCTGTACCGCGCCGTCATCCGCGCCCAGAACTCCTCGTCCAGTCCGTGGTGGTCCAGCGCGTACCGCTCGGCGTACTCGGCCGCGAGGCGGGTCCGTTCGTCGAAGGCCTCCGTGGTGCGCCATTCGGTCACCGCGTCGGCGAACTCCTCCTCGACCTTGTGCCCGTCGCGTTCGGTGCGCCAGTCCAGGCAGAACAGACAGCCGTTGATCTGTGCGATGCGCAGCCGGGCGGCCTCGAACTCGCGCAGCCCGAGCGTGGTGTGTTCGTACACCGACAGCGAGAAGTTCGCGGCGGCCATGCCGATGCCGGGGACCATGTCGCCCCAGACGTAGCCGATGGGCTCCTGGCCCTCGGGGATGTCGATGATCACGGCTGTTTCCTTCCCAGTCGGCCGGTCGCGGGGCGCAGCGGCACGTCGAGTGCGTCGTAGAGCCCGGGTTCCGCCTCCACCAGCCAGTCGATGGCGTTGACGAGCCGGCCGACGGCGGTGGCGTTGCCGCCCGCCGAGCGGTTCTCGCCCTCGTCGCCCGCCTCGACGGTGACCTCGATGCGGGGGCGGCCCTCGACGATCACCCGGTGGGCGCCGGAACCGTCGGGCGGGGACGGCCAGTCGGGTGCGCAGGAGGGGTGGATACGGGTGATGTGCTCGATGACGATGCGGGGTTCGCCCCCGACGATGCCCTGTACCTCGAAGCGGACGGCGCCCTGGGTGCCCGCCTCGAACACGCCCATGGTGCGGGTGGTGACGGTCGTCTCCAGAGGTCTGCGGGCCATCGTCTCGCGGATGTCGTCGAGTTCGACGCCGAGCCCCCGTGCCATCAGGCGTATCTGACCGCCCCACACCATGGTCGGGACGGAGGGGGCGAGCATCAGCGGCTCGTACTCCATGGGGTGTCCCATGCCGATGAGGTCGCGTACGGAGTCGGGCTGGTCGTACGTGGAGTAGTCGAAGATCTCCTGGCAGCGGATGGCGTCCACGGTGGTGCCGAGGCCGCTGATCAGCAGGGGCAGGACGTCGTTGCCCCAGCCGGGATCGACGCCGGAGACGAAGAGGGAGCCGCCCCCGCCGGCGACGGCGGCGAGCACGGGTTCGCGCAGTTCGGGCGGGGCGCCGCGCTGGTCGTAGAGGGCATAGAGGGCGGGGGTGACGACGACGGAGCCGCCGGCGACGGCCCGGGTGATGTCGGCCAGGGCCTCGTCGGGGCGGATGTCGCCGGAGGCCGCGTAGACGACGGCCCCGGGGGCGGTGGCGAGCACCGCGTCGATGTCGTCGGTCGCCGTGACGCCGAGATCGTGGTCGAGACCGGCGAGCCGGCCGGCGTCGCGGCCCCTCTTGGCGGGGTCGTGGACGAGGACATGGGCGAGTTTCAGGGCCGGATGCGCGTCGACGGCGCGGATGGCCGCGCGGCCGACGTTGCCGGTGCCCCACACCACCGTGGAAATCATGCGGCGGAGGGTAGCGCGCGGGATGAAAGGTTCATAGTGCCGTCGCGCACCGGATTCAGCGGGTTCCGGGCGGCCTTCCGGAGCCGCCCGGTCCGCTCTGCCGGGCGCTGCTACTCGTCGATGGCTCCGCCGTATCCGGCGCTCTTCTCCACGCCCCCGAAGGTGCCCGCGTCGAAGGTGCGGGAGCCGGTGGCCGTCACCCCGCCGGGACCGACCGGCAGGATCCAGACGATGCCGTCGCCCGTGTTCTCCCCCGGTGCGGCGGCGAGCAGGGCGGCCCGTGCGTCGCCGTCGTCGTCGGACAGCCGGACCTGGCCGCCCCAGCGGTCGCCCCGTTCCGCGGCGCCCGGGATGCCGGGCGCGTCCTGGTCCCAGGAGGCGGCGCCGGTGGCGGTCAGCCCCTGGGCGGAGCCGCGCAGCAGCCAGACGGCGCCCGCGTCGGCGACCGTGCCGATGTCCTCGCCGGGCGCCCCGATCGCCACGTCGGCGAAGCCGTCCCCGTCGGTGTCCGCGACGGAGAGGTCGGCGCCCCAGCCGTCGCCCGCCTCCGCTCCACCGGGAACGCCGGGGGTGTCCTGGGTCCACCACACGGGCGGGGTGCCGGGGCCGCCGGCGCCGACCGGACCGTCCCCGGCGCTTCCGTGGTACACGCCGACGACCCCGCCGGTCGTGGTGGCGCCGCCGTCGTCGGGGCTGTACGGCTCTCCGGTGACGAGGTCGTCGTAGCCGTCGTGGTCGATGTCGCCGGAGGCGACGGCGGGGCCGCCGCGCAGGTCGTGGTCGAAGCGCAGCCCCTGGACCTCGCCGAGCAGGACGGCGGAGCGGCCGTGCCCCGGCTCGGTGCCCGTGGTGAGGCCGGACACGACGAGGTCGGCGAGGCCGTTGTCGTCGTAGTCCCCGGTGGTCAGGGACCGGGGCGCGATCTCGTGCCCGGGTGTGCCGGGAACACGGCCGGTGCGGGTGGCGGGCGCCTTCCGGGTCCGCTCGTCGTACTGGAACTGGGTGAGGTCGGTGCGGTCGATGACGGCGAGCTGGTCGCCAGGGATGTCGGGGCTGAAACGGGCCGCGGCGAGCGCGCTGCCGAAGGCGGCCCCTGCGGCGGGTGCCGGGGCCTGCAGCCAGGCGCTGCCCGTACCGGAGAGGCCGGTGGGCGATCCCCAGAGGACGACGACACCACCCGCGTCCCCCAGTGGCTCGATGTCCTCGCCGGGTACGCCCACGACCGCGTCGGCGTACCCGTCGCTGTCGAGGTCACCGGTGGCCAGGGCCCGGCCGAAGCCGTCGCCTGTCTCGGCGGCGCCGGGGACGCCGGCGGTGTTCTGGTCGAGGACGGCACCACGGACCGTGCCGACGCCGTCGGGGCCGCCGTACTGCACGGTGACGTA
Organism: Streptomyces sp. NPDC057682; assembly: GCF_042799575.1. Taxonomy (NCBI): domain Bacteria; kingdom Bacillati; phylum Actinomycetota; class Actinomycetes; order Kitasatosporales; family Streptomycetaceae; genus Streptomyces; species Streptomyces sp. NPDC057682. Next base: position 85,377 of record NZ_JBHVIN010000006.1, read on the forward strand.
ACCGGCGCCGGTGCGGCCGCCGGCCGTGCCGCCGGGGGCCCCGATGAGGACGTCCTCGTAGCCGTCGCCGTCGAAGTCCGTGGCGCGGTCGCCCGCGCGGAGGCCGGCGGAGGGGACGGCGTGGGCCGGGGGCGCGGCGACGGCGGCCCCGGACAGCAGGAGGAACGAGGCCGCGACGACGGCGGCGGGACGGTGGGTGCGCACGAGCGGCTCCTCGGCTCGAAGGCGACCGGGCGGAGTCCGAAGGGGGGTGGCCGGGAAGGGCCCGTCACCCTCCTGGCGATGTGTTCGACGGCCGGTGCGGCACAAGGGTTGTACGGCATGCGGACAGGGGTGGCAGGGAGCGGGTCCGCTCCCTGCCACCCCTGTTCATGCCCGGCTGTGCGGGCGGGTGACGTGTGTCCCGGTGGCTCAGTAGGCGCCGAAGACGTTGTCGATCGAGCCGTACGTCGCGGCGGCGTAGTTGCACGCGGCGGTGATGTTGGCGACCGGGTCGTAGATGTCCAGCGAGGTGCCGGCGACGTGGTACGCGTCGAAGGTGGGCTGGATCACCTGCAGCAGGCCCTTGGACGGGGTGCCGGCGGCGGCGTTGGAGTCCCAGTTGTTGATGGCCTGGGGGTTGCCCGTGGACTCCCGCATGATGTTGCGGTAGATGCCGTCGTAGCTGCCGGGGATGCCGTGCTCGGCCATGACGGCGAGGGATTCCTTGATCCAGCCGTCGAGGTCGTTGGTGTACGTGGTGGCGGTCTTCTCCGCGACGGGCGCGGCAGCGACGGTCTCCTCGGCGACGGGGGCGGCCGTCGTGCGCTCGGAGCGGTCGGCGCGGTCGGTGTTCTCGGCGCGGTCGGCCGAGGCCTCGGCCTTCTTCTCCACCGGCTTCTCGGCCTTCTGGGCCTTGAATTCGGCACCGGTGGCGGCCTTGGGTGCGGCTGCCTCGGAAGTGCCGCCGACGACGAGCTTCAGACCGGGGTGGATGAGGTCGGGGTTGGATCCGACGACGCTCCGGTTGTCCTTGTACAGACGCTCCCAGCCACCACTGAGGGAATGCCCCTGGGCGATCTTGTAGAGCGAATCGCCGGAGACCACGGAATAGGTCGTGGGCGCGGCCTTGCGCACGGCGATTTCCTTGCCGGCGAAGGAAGTCGGGGCCGCGGCCTTTTCGGCGACGACGGTCTTGGCGGGGGCGGCGGAGGCCGATCCGGCGGCGATCAGGGGAAGTGCGAGAACGACTCCGCCCGTGCTCACGGCGATGAAGCCGCGGGTCAGGGCGGTGGACTTGGCACGACGGTGCTTACCCACGATGGGCATGGCGCTTTTCCTCTCCGTCGCCTGCGAGGTGAGCTGTCGGGTTCGGACTGGAGATGTCCGGTCGCACAAGGCGACTTCACCCCTAGCCGCTCCGGATTTCCGGACCGGCGGCAAACCTGGTTCCCCCGCTCCTGCCGTACGTGTGTGGTCGGGTGTCCGGACGGCGGCAGGATTCGGCGTTCCATCCGGATGGACCGTGACCGTAAGCGAGAAAGTCCGGGCCGAACAAGCCCGGAATTCCTGATCATTATCGAATTCCAAGATCAATGAACCGCAATATGTGTCACCGGCCACATGCGGGGACGTCATTTTTCTTGGCGTGCCAGGGAACCGGAATTGGCGATCTTGCGTCCGGGGCGGCAAACGTGACGCTGGCCACTGGGTCCGATATGGGCGATTTGACCACCCACTGGAGGGCGTGACCCGGCGAACGGACACCCGGAACGGCCCCGTTGGCAATCGGCGCGATCGAAATGATCGGGATGATTTGCGTGATTCGGACTATTCACCCAAGCGTGGCGTGGCTCCGCCGGAGTACGCCGGGCGGAAGGCCCCGGGCCGGGCGCGCGGGACCACGACCGGTGAGCCGTCCCCGGGGGCGCTCAGGATGTCCGCGTCCAGTGCGTGGACCTCCTTCACCAGGGCGTCGTCGACCGTCTCGCGCGGAACGCCTGACGCGACGATCCGGCCGCCTTCATGGCGACGAGCAGATCGGCGTAGCGGGCGGCCGCCGCCAGGTCGTGCTGGACCATGACGACGGTGCGGCCGGCCACCGCGACCTCGCGGACGAGTTCCAGCACCTCGACGGCGTGGTCGAGGTCGAAGGCGATGGTGGGCTCGTCGAGCAGGACGACCGGGGTCTGCTGGGCCGGGACCCTCGCGAGCCGGCAGCAACGGCGCCGGCCGCCCGCCCTTACCCTTCGCGTCGGACGGTGGCGTCGCCCACCGGCCCCGGGTCTCCCCGCCGCTCGCCCGCTCCCGCCCCCGCCCCTCAGCCCTCCAGCAGCGCCCCCACGGCCGACGCGGTCTCCGGATACCTGCCTGCGAGAACCGCGCCCGTCGTCCCCGTACCGGCGGTTGCCCACGGCTCCTCGCTGCCGAGCAGCGCGGCGACCGCGTCGCACGTCTCCCGGTGGATGCCGAGCAGGACGCGGCCGGGTGCCCCGCCGGCGTCCGTCCGGTGCGGGGCCACGGCATCCGGCAGGGCGCGCCACGGCGGTATCCAGCCGTCCAGCTCCGCCAGCCGGGCGGGGAAGGTGCGTCCGGCCTCGCGGACGAGGAGCGGCGCGAGGTCGGCGCCGCCCGCCCGCAGGGTGGTGATCAGGGTCGGGAGCCAAGGCAGGAGCACGGGGTCGGGCAGCCGGCCGAAGGCCTGTGACACCGCCTCCACGACGAGGTCGCAGAGCGCGGGCACCGGCTCCAGGGCATGCACCAGACCACTCAGGTAGCGCGGATAGGCCGGCACGACCAGGGGGTTGTCCAGCAGTCCGGCGAACCGGGCCCGCAGCTCGTCGCGGGAGAGGTGGCCGAGCTGGACCTGCGCGGCCCACAGCAGGGCGGTCCTCGCGGGGTCCTTCGGGTGCGACTGGGCCAGCGCCAGGCGGAGCTGGGCGCGGTCGCAGCCCAGCGAGAGCGCCAGGCTTTCCATGCTGAACAGGAAGCCGAGCATGGCCGCGACCTGTCCCACGGTGGCGTCCTCGTCGGCGCACGCGGTGGGCAGCAGGGTGCAGTAGTGCGCGTAGCCGGTCTTGACGAAGGCCTCGATCCACCCGGGCAGGACGGGTTCGGCCGTCCGGTAGTACGCCAGCAGCCGGCGGATCCGGCGCAGCACGTCCGGTGCCCCGTCGACGGTCCGCTCGGCGGCCAGCACCTCCAGGGCCCGGGTGCCCAGTTCGTCGGCCAGCCGCCGGCTGCGCAGGTGGAGGATCGCGTCCTCGACGGCTTCCAGGACGGTGGCCGTCGTGGTCTGCGGCGCGTACGCGATGCGGCGCAGCCGCTGTTCCAGGACCTGCTCGATGCTGACGCCCTCGTAGCCCAGCTCGATCAGCGCGCGCTGATGGGTGCCGAGGGCGAGGTCCCAGGACTCCTGGATCGAGCGCTCCCCCAGGCGCCGTTCGCCCATGATGGGCCGGGCGGCGCCCGGCGGCATCAGCCGGCGCAGCATCCACAGGACGTCGGAGCACGGCTCCAGCTCCGGACGGGAGGCGAGGTCCAGGAGCGCCCGGCGGACCCCGCGCTGTTCGAGGCGGAGGCCGAGGACGGCCAGCCGGTCGTGGACGTCGCGGGCGAGTGGCGGCAGGGCGTCGTAGCCGACCCGGCCGATCCGGTCACCGCCCATCATGATCTCCACGAGGCGGCGCACATCGCGCCGGCCCGGCACGGTGTCCTTCTCGATGCAGGTGACGGCCGCGTCCTGGAAGTCGTACGGCGTCGGCCGGACCCGGTCGCGCATCCCGGCCAGCAGGATCGACGTCTCGAACACCGCGATGGCGTCGGCCGTGGAGGCGAGATAGCCGTTGCGCCGGGCGGCGCGCACGATCTCCACGCACCAGCCGAGCAGTTCGGCCTCGTCCAAACGGTCCGGCACCGGTGCCTGGGCGAGGAAGCCGGAGAGCCGGTCGGTGGCGGGCGCCTCCGGCTCCGGCGCCGGGAGGACGGTCGTCTTCGCCGACTTCGCGGCCTTCGTACCCTTCTGGCCGGCCAGCCGGAACGGCTTGACGCGGGTGCGCTTGACGTTCTTCGCCCAGAGGGACGCGGCGATCGACACCGAGCCGGGGGCGAGACCGAACTGCGCCTCGATGGCCGCGTGGCTGGACGGGATCAGGCCGTGCTGCCAGGTGGTGGCGGTGCGCGGGCCGATCTCGAAGGTGTCGGTGCCGTGGACGCCGAACTCCGGGACACGGCTCGCCGCGTGGAAGGCGCCGCAGACGTAGAGGCAGTCGGCGGGGTCGGTCCCGGTCGCCGCCAGGTGGTCTCGCATCCGCTTCCACATATGGCGTTCACGGTCCTCGTCGACCCGCACCCGGTGGGGGTCGCCGGGGGCCAGATGCCGGAACAGGCTGCCGATCAGCAGCATGACCTGGCGGTAGGTGTCGTGGTCGCCGTCGCCGAGCGGCAGTTCCACGTACTGGTGCCACCACTCCGACCAGTGCCGCACCTTGCCGTGGCGCAGCAGGTGCTCCTCCAGTTCGGCGAAGCGGGGGCGCAGGTCGCCGATCTCGACGCCCACGGCGTCCCCGTGCAGCGCCGCCTCCTCGGTCCTGGTCTCCCCCTCCCCTGCCGCCGTGGGCTCGTCGGAGGGCGGGGCGGTGTCACCGGTGGGCTCGGCCCGCGCGTCCCACTGGTAGACATGGTCCGAGGAGCGGTCGACCAGGACCAGTTCGACGCCAGGGGTGTCCAGCGCGTAGGCGATGGCCTGGTATTCGGCGGAGGCCTCCGTGAGGGGGGCGACCACCGACAGCGGGGCCCACTCGGCGGGGAAGCCGTCGATCTCCGCCGCGAACGCCTGGACGGCCACGGGCAGGGTGCAGTTGCGCAGTTCGGGCAGGAGCGGTGCCATGTCCTCGCACAGCTCCAGATAGACCACCTTGGGCTGCTTCTCCCGCAGCCGGCGGGCCATGGCGAGCGCGGACGCGGGCGAGTGGTGGCAGACCGGGAAGATCTCCAGCGGCTCGCGCACGGCACGGTCCACGTCGTCGACGATGCCGAGGAGGATGCTCTCCAGGGCGTCGGGGCCGTCCGCGAAGGTCGCGGCGGCGTCCTGCAACTGGGTGCGCAGCGCCTCGAATCCGGGCCGGTCGGGGGCGGTCACGAGAGCGTGGCGATCGCGTCGCGGCCGCCCTCCAGGAACTCGGGCCAGGAACCGCCCTCCTCCTTGCTGCGCGGCTCGACGACCCCGTGCAGGTACTTGTTGAGGATGGCCAGGTCCTCGGGGTCGCGCCGGGCCAGCGAGCCGACGAGCGAGGAGGCGAGGGTGCGGGCGGTGAGGTCGCGTTCGCCGAAGAAGTCGCCGTGCAGGATCGCGTCCTCCAGGACACCGATCTGCTCGGCGGTGGAAAGGGAGGACTCCAGCTTCTCGTCGTCGCTCGCGGCCGCCGCGGCCGAGGCCCGCAGATCGGCGAAGCTCCGCAGCAGGACGTCCAGGAGCGTGGGCGGCACGTCCAGTTCGATGCTGTGCCGGCGCAGCAGTTCCTCGGTGCGGAAGCGGACGATCTCCGCCTCGCTCTTCTTGTTGGTGACGACCGGGATCCGTACGAAGTTGAAGCGGCGTTTGAGCGCGGACGAGAGGTCGTTGACACCCCGGTCGCGGCTGTTGGCGGTGGCGATGACGGAGAAGCCGGGCTTGGCGAAGACGATGTTGTCGCTGTCCAGTTCGGGGACGGAGATGTACTTCTCGGAAAGGATCGAGATCAGCGCGTCCTGGACATCGCTGGTGGAGCGGGTCAGCTCCTCGAAGCGGCCGATCGCCCCGCTCTCCATCGCCGTCATGATCGGTGAGGGGATCATGGACTCGCGGGACTGCCCCTTGGCGATGACCATGGAGACGTTCCAGGAGTACTTGATGTGGTCCTCGGTGGTGCCGGCCGTGCCCTGCACCACCAGGGTGGAGTTGCGGCAGATGGCGGCGGAGAGCAGTTCGGCCAGCCAGCTCTTGCCGGTTCCGGGGTCGCCGATGAGCAGCAGTCCCCGGTCGGAGGCCAGGGTGACGATGGAGCGCTCGACGAAGCTGCGGTCGCCGTACCACTTCTGGGTGATCTCCCGGTCGAGGCCGTCGGAGCGCTCGGAGCCCAGGATGAAGAGGCGGACCATCTTCGGGGAGAGCCGCCAGGAGAACGGCTTGGGGTGATCGTCGACGGATTCGAGCCAGGCCAGCTCCTCGGCGTACTTGATCTCGGCGGGGGCGCGCAACAGGTCGGACATGGAGGGGCCTTTCTAGGCGAGGAAGGTCTTGAGCTCGTGGACGAGCTTGCTGATGTGGCCGGAGACGACCGGGGTGCCGAGTGCCTTGAACCGCTCGCGGAACCAGGGATTGACCTGCTGGCGGCCGGAGCTGGTGACGGAGCCGACGGGAATGAACCTCACGCCCGAGCGGTGGACCGCCTCGATGCCTTCGAAGAGCGGCTGGGAGCGGTCGAACTCGTAGAAGTCGGAGATCCAGACCATCACCGTGTCCTGCGGGTCGGTGATCTTCGGGCGGGCCATCGCCATGGCGACGGGTCCGTCGTTGCCGCCGCCGAGCTGGGTGCGCAGCAGGGTCTCGAAGGGGTCGTGCACCCAGGGGGTGAGGTCGAGCGCCTGGGTGTCGTACGCGATCAGATGGACGTCCACCTTGGGAAGTCCGGCGAAGACGGAGGCGAGGATGGTGCAGTTGACCATCGAGTCGACCATGGAGCCGGACTGGTCCACCACCACGATCAGCCGCTGGGGCGTGGTCCTGCGGACGGTGTGCCGGTAGTAGAGGCGGTCGACGTAGAGCCGCTCCTCCTCCGGGCTCCAGTTGGTCAGGTTCTTCCAGATGGTGCGGTCGAGGTCGAGGTTACGGAACACGCGTTTGGGCGGCACGGAACGGTCCAGCTCGCCCACCGTGGACTTCGCGACCTGGGTCCGCAGCACTTCGGCGACCTCGTCGACGAAGCGGCGGATCAGGGCCTTCGCGTTGGCCAGGGCAACGCCCGAGAGGTTGCTCTTGTCGCGCAGCAGCTGCTCGACGAGCGACATGCTGGGGGTCAGCCGCGCGGCGAGCACGGGATCGCCGAGCACCTCGCGCAGCCGCATGCGGCGGACCAGATCGGCTTCGAGGGAGCCGAGTTCGGTGCCCGTGCCCGGCGCCGCACCGGTCGGGCCCGTGCCGCCGCTCCGGCCGCCGCGCAGATCGCCGGGTTCGTGGCCGAGGGCACGCTCCAGCCAGCCCGCGTCCGACTGCCAGCGGGCCAGCTGCTCGGCCGTGACCGTGCCGGAGCCCGTGGAGTAGACGTTGAGGAGCACCTTGGAGACGAGGGCGGCGCGGCGCACCTCGGCGGCCCGGTCGCGGACGTCCTCGGGGTCCGGGGTCATCAGACGGTCGAACTCGCCGCCGAGCTCCGGATGGCGCTGCACGACCGAGTCGACGGAGGCCTGCGGGTCCAGCAGCGCGGCGGGCAGTCCGAGGTCCTCGACGATGTCGAGACCGGCGGATTCCAGGCCTGCCTGCTCCTCCGGGTCGAAGAGCCGGGCAAGCAGGCGCCAGTAGAGGACCTGGCGGCGGTTCTCGTGCGGATCGGCCTCGGGTGTGCGCGGCGCGAGCGCCGGGTCCGGGGGCGCGGCCGGTGCGGTCCCGGCGGCCCGCCCCGGGGTGGCGGGCGCGTCTGTGCGGGGATCGGTCATTTCCGCAGCAGCCTTCCCGCGCGCTCGCGGAGGACGGCGACGGCGTCGGTGGCGGCCTTCTCCGCCCTGGCACCGGCCTTGTCCGTCGTCCCGCCGGCCCATGCCCCGCCGTGCAGCACGACGGTCTTCTTCCGGACGGTGGCCTCGACGGCCAGCGGCTGGAGGCGGTAGGCGCCGGCGTCCCAGCGGAGCAGGGCGAGGCAGGCTCCGGACGCGGCTACGGCCTCGGGCGTGAGCGGGCCCGCAGCCGGGACGCGGTCGGTGTCGACGGCCAACGGCTGCCCCGCGACCGTGAAGACGAGGCCGTCGTCCTCCTGGTGCGCGGTGTACCCCTCCAGGAACACGGGGACGGCGATGCGCACCGGATGACGGTCGAGCGGCGCGGTGAACGCGTCGGTGGCGGTGGGCAGCACGACCCGCGCGGTGACGAACGGGTCGGCCGGCTGTCCGGCGCGGGCGTGCCCGTCGCTCCAGATCAGGTCGCCTTCGGCGGTGACGGGCATGGCGTCGAGGTCCATCGACAGGCCGTCGCCGAGGGCCGCGAGCAGGGACATCCGAGGGCGGAGCAGTTGCCAGAGGCCGGCGCCGACGACCGTGTCCGGCTTCGGGGCGGACGCCGCGGCGCGGACCAGCCGGGGCGTGGATCCGTCGGCCGGTTCGAGCACGGCGTGCACCTGGGCCTGGACGGCCGTGGGGTGTTCGTGCAGGTCGACCCCGAGGGGCAGCAGCCGCCCGGTCACCGTCTCCGTCGCGGGGGCGGTGACCGCTCCGGGGACGGTCAGCAGCATCGCGCGGGCCCAGAGGTCCGCCCAGCGGCGGGCGGGAACCCGGTCGGCCGCCGTTCCCGGGCCCGTCGCGGCGAGTTCGGCGGCGAAGCCGTCGATCAGGGTCGCGAGACGGCGCAGCGAGGGGTCGGGGAGCAGCGCGGAGACGACGGGGGCCGAGGCCGCGATGGTGTCGTGGTCCAGCCCCGTCCACCCGGCACGGGCCAGATCGGCCAGCCAGGAGCGGGCGGCGGCGAGCAGATTGGCCAGCGGTGGCGTCCCGGTCCCGGCCGGGGAGGTGGCCTCCGCGGGGCCCCGTCCCGTCGCTTCCGTGATGCGCTCGGTCAGCGCGTCGTGGACCGAGCCGAGGAGCGCGGTGCGGGCACCCGCGAGGGCGAGGTAGTCGTCCTCGCCCGAGGACCCCTCCGCGGTCCGGGCGGTGGCCTCGGCGGTCCTTGTCGCGAGCGGGGTGCCCGCGAGGGCCCCGGCGAAGGCGGCGAGTCCGGCGGCCCGGTCGGGCCGGGGGCGGAGCAGCCCGGAGACGAGGGCCTCGTCGAAGCCGTCGACGGCGGCCAGCGCCTCGTCGAGACCGGTGACGGGCGTGAGCAGGAGATCCGTACGCATCAGGCCACCGCCCGGGTCGGCGGGAACCAGTGCATCTCCGGCAACGGGTCGGTGCTCGGGGCGAGTTCCAGATAGGCGAGGTGGCGCAGGAACCTGCTGAAGACGGGGGCCGCGTCGTTGCTGTCGCCCTGCGGCGGCCGGGCGGCGCTCATGTACGCCGCGACCCCGTGCGCGGTGGGTTCCCCGTCCCCGTCCTCGGCCTTCAGATAGCGGGCGACGCGCGCGGCTCCGTACTGGAGCACGGCCTCGTTGACGAGCGCCCGGATGTGATTGCAGAACGAGCCCCGGGCGCCGCCGCAGGGCCGGTTGTTGTTGGTGCTGCAGGCGAAGGCATAGGTGCCGGCCGCGACCGACGAGACGTAGACCCGTCCGATGTCCGAGCCGCTCGACACCACGCCCTGCAAGCGTCCGTCGGCCAGTTCGACGAACGGAACCTTGGACAGTTTGCGTGGCCGCGCGGGCGCCGCCACCCGCGCCGTACTCGACCTCTCCCAGTCCGACAACGCGCCATCTCCTATGCACAGAGGGGGTGTCCGCGCCGGATCGGCGGGACTCCACTGAACCTACGTGCGACCACTGACAACGGGTCCGGAGCAGAGAGCGGAAGGTGGGGTTCCAGGCGGGTGCGGAGTCGGTGTGGCGGCTGCGCGGGCGGGGCCGTCGCGCCGGCTGCGCGGGCGGGGCCGGTGCACCAGCTGCGCGGGCGGGTCCGTCGCAGGACGACGACGGTGTCAGACCTCGGCGGTGACAGGCTGGAGTTGGGGGCGTTTGGCGGTGCGGCCGTCGCCGGACGAGCGGCCGCGGAGCCGGCGCCCGAGCCAGGGTCCGAGGAATCCGGCCGCCCAGCGCAGTTCGGCGGTCGCGGTCCGCCATCCGGAGCGGGGGGCGAGCGGTGGGAGCGGCGTCGTCCAACTGTCGTCGCTGCCCGGCAGATCGACGGCCTCGGCGACGGCGGCGGCGATCCGCGCGTGGCCGAGCGGTGCGGCGTGCAGCCGGTCCGGGCTCCACAGACGCGGGTCGGTGGCGACATCGGCGAGGCCGGTCTCGGCGACCGCGACCCCGTGCCGGGCCGCAGCCTCGCGGATGCCGGTGTTGAGTTCCCTCACCCGGTTTCTGACGGGCCGGGCGAGGGGAGCGATCTCGGCCACATCGGGGAAGGTCAGTGTCACCACGCGCGCACCGGCGGCCGTGAGCGCGGCGAACATCTCCTCCAGGTGACCGGCCGTCTCCGCGGCATCGAACCGGGGCCGGAGCAGGTCGTTGACACCGGCGACGACGGTGGCCAGATCCGGGCGGAGCGCCAGGGCGGGTTCCAGCTGTTCGGAGTGGACCTGGGCGGCGGTCTTGCCCCGTACGGCGAGATTGGCGTACCGCACGCCCGGACCGACGACCGCGAGATGTTCGGCGAAGCGGTCGGCCCAGCCGCGGAGTCCGACGGTGTCGTCACCGTCGCCGAGCCCTTCGGTCTGACTGTCGCCCAGGGCGACATACCGCAGATACGAACCGTTCGGCATGGGGCCGCCTTCCTGTTCCGCCGCACCACGTTCAAGGATGCGAGTATTCAACTCCTTGACTAGTCGACGGGATGCGGCGGGGCTCGGAATCCACCCGCACCGGTGTTGAACGGCGTCCGGACACGGACGGACCCGACACCCCGCCGGGCCGTTTCAGGTGCGCGTCCGCGCAGTACGCGACCGCCGCCTCCCCGGCACGCCGGAGCGCGGCGAGGAATCTCCGGCGGAGGTCACGGTCTGAGGCGGCCCACGGCCTCGGGCGTCAGATACCGGGCGAGCACATCGAGCGCGTCGGCGACCTCGCGCAGCCGCTCGGCGTCGTCCGTGCCGAGCGCGCGGCCGAGCGCGTCATCGATGCGGGACAGCCGGACCTCGGACACACGCTCGGAGATCTCGGGGGCCCTGCGGATCAGCTGCCGTCTGCCGTCGGCAGGATCGGGTGCGGTCTCGACCGAGCCCGCTTCCTTCAGCCGGGCCACGGCGCCCGACACCTGACTCTGCGGCAGCCCCGTGCGCCGCGCGATCGCACTCACGGACGTGTCCGGATGACCGAGCAGGTCACTCAGCACGACGAGCGAGGCGCGGGTGCCGGTGCGGTGCGCGTCGGCACCCGCGGCCGGCTCGGGAAGGGACTCCTCCCCGATCTTCATCAGGGTCCGGCCGAGGAGGAAGAGTTCGACGGGGGTCATCTCGGAGGACGTCATGGCCCGCATGCTACCCAGCCTCCATCACTGCCGATGCATCACCATCGATACATCGACACCAATGCATCACTCTTGATGTATCGAAATAGATGGACTAGATTACGGAGCACGGAACGGCACTCCCGCCGCTCCACCCGGCCCATCCCTGCCCGGAGGCATCCATGCTGCTCGCAACCGACGGCGCCACGCTCCACTACGAGGTCCGGGGCTCCGGCCCGCTGCTGCTCATCTCCCAGAGCGGCGAGGGCGACGCCGACCGCAGCACCGATCTGGTCGACCGCCTCGTGGACCGCTACCGCGTGGTCACGTACGACCGCCGCGGCCTCTCCCGCAGTCCTCTCACCCACCCCGAGCACGACGTGACCATGGAACAGCACACCGACGACGTGCACCGGCTCCTCGGCGCGCTGACCGACGAGCCCGCACTGATGCTCGGCTGCAGCATGGGCGCCGCCATCGGTCTGCACCTCGCGGTCAGCCACCCCGGGCAGCTCCGCGCACTCGTGGCACACGATCCCGTCACCCCGTCCCTGCTGCCCCCGCGACAGCGGGCCCAGCACGTGGCCGAGCTGGCGCATCTGCAGTCCGTGTACCGCGAAGGCGGATTGAAAGCGGCCTTTCCCGCGATAGCCGCGGTGCTCGGCATCGATCCGGCGCATCAGGACACCGAGCCGGACCTCACGCCCATGCCGCTCACCCCGCGACGGCTGGCCGACTTCGACTTCTTCATCGGCCAGGACTTCACGGCCGTCATCGGTGCCGAACTCGCCGCGGAGGCCCTGCGCGACTCGCCCGTGCGCATCGTCGCCGCACGGGGATGCACCACAAATCCCTCGGTCTTCGTCGGGCAGTGCGCCCGGCAGCTCGGAGAACTGGTCGGCCACGCCCCCGTGCCGTTTCCCGGCGGACACAACGGGAACACCACGCATCCGCGCGCCTACGCGGCCCGTCTCCAGGAGGTTCTCGCCGAGGTGTGAACAGTCCGCGGCAATTGCGGACCCGGGATTTCGGGGCGTATATTGAGTGTTTCTGTGTGCCCATGAAAAAAGGCCCTCAAGGGGGCCTCACAAGAAACACCATATCTGCCAGGGAGTGAATTTGTCAACTCGGGAAAGTGCCGAATTGCAGAAGGAACAGCAATTCATCGACCGGCTCTACGACCGGGTCGACGTGCTGCGCGGGGTCGCCGCCCAGCAGGTCGAGGACGCCCTGACGCCGGTCGGTAACGGGCTCCAGGCCCGACTGGAACGCGATGTGCAGGTCGCCGAGCGCTCGGGGCTGCTGGCCGCGCTCAACGCGGTGGACGGTTCACTGTGTTTCGGCCGGATCGATCTCACCGACGGCACCGCGCACCATATCGGCCGGATCGGAATCCGGGAGGACGACGACGCGCACACCCCGCTGCTCATCGACTGGCGGGCACCGGTGGCCCGGCCCTTCTATCTCGCCACCGGTCACACCCCGATGGGGCTGCGCAGACGCCGGCATCTGACCACCGAGGGACGCACGGTCACCGAGCTCCACGACGAGATCCTCGATGTCGCCGACACGCGGCGCACCGGGTTCGAGGACCCCAGCGGGGACACCGTGCTGCTCGCCGCGGTGAACTCGGCGCGCACCGGCCGTATGGGCGACATTGTGCGGACCATCCAGGCCGAGCAGGACCGCATCATCCGCGCCCCGCACCAGGGCGTCATGGTCGTCGAGGGCGGTCCCGGTACGGGAAAGACGGCGGTGGCCCTGCACCGGGCGGCCTTCCTTCTCTACGAGCACCGTGAGCTGCTGGCCAAGCGGGCCGTGCTGATCGTCGGTCCCAACCCGGCGTTCCTCAGCTACATCGGCGAGGTGCTGCCCGCACTGGGCGAGACCGGGGTGCTGCTCGCCACGCAGGCCGAGCTCTTCCCGGGGGTGCGGGCCGAGGGCACGGACACGTCCCGCTCCGCCGCCGTGAAGGGCGGGGCCGCGATGGCGGAGGCGCTGGCCCTGGCCGTGCGCGACCGCCAGACCCTGCCCGAGCCCGGTGCGCCGCTGATCGTGGCCCACGACGACGGCGATCTGATCCTCGACTGGGAGATCGCCTACGAGGCCCGGCAGGCCGCCCGGGACACCCGGCTGCCCCACAACCTGGCCCGCCCGCACTTCGCGTTCCGGGTCATCGACGCGCTGACGGAGCAGTTGACCGAGCGCATCGGGGCGGACCCGTACGGCGGTCCCAACTTCCTCGGACCGGACGACATCGCGCAGCTCGGCAAGGCCGTCGCGGTCAGCGAGGCGGTGCACGAGGCCATCGACTCGCTGTGGCCGCCGCTCACTCCTGAGGGGTTCCTGGCCGGCTATCTGGCCGACCCCCTCTTCGTCCCGGACGCGGACGCCGACACGATCCGTCGCGCCCCGGGCGAAGGCGGCTGGACCCCGGCCGATGTGCCGCTGCTGGACGAGGTGGCGGAACTCCTCGGTGTCGACGACAGCGCCGAGCGCGCGGCCGCCGAGGCCGAGCGGCAGGAACGCATCGCCTACGCGCAGGGGGTGCTGGAGCTGTCGCGGGGTTCGGAATCGTTCGAGTTCGAGGACGAGGAGTCCGAGCTGCTGGCCGCCCACGACATCATCGACGCCGAGCGGATGGCGGAGCGGCAGGAGGAGGCCGACCACCGCAGCGCGGCCGAACGGGCGGCGGCCGACCGCACCTGGGCGTTCGGTCACATCATCGTCGACGAGGCGCAGGAGCTGTCCCCGATGGCCTGGCGGCTGCTGATGCGACGCGCACCGAGCCGGTCCATGACACTGGTCGGCGATCCGGCGCAGACCTCGGAGGAGGCCGGTGTCGGGGCGTGGAAGGAGATCCTGGAGCCGTACGTGGGCGACCGCTTCGAGCATGTCTCGCTCAGGGTCAACTACCGTACGCCTGCGGAGATCATGGAGCTGGCGGCGCGGGTGCGGCGCGCCCAGGACCCTTCCTTCGAACCGCCCGCCTCCGTGCGGTCCACGGGCGAGGCGCCGTGGCTGCGGCACACCGGCGAGGACCTCGCGGGCGGTGTGGCCCGCGCGGTCGCGGAGTTGACGCCTGTCGAGGGGCGTCTCGGTGTGATCGCGCCGCCGGCGCTGCACGCCGCGATCGCGGCCCGGCTCGACGGCGTCACGGCCGGGGCGGAGCCGGATCTGACCCGGCCCGTGGTGCTGCTCGGCCCCCGGCAGGCCAAGGGGCTCGAATTCGACCATGTGCTGGTCGTGGAGCCCGCGTTGTTCGGGGCGAACGATCTGTACGTGGCGCTGACCCGGGCCACGCAGCGGCTGGGGGTGGTGTACCGGGACGATCTGCCGGAGTCGCTGCGCTGAGCGCGGTCAGCCGTGGGTCGCGCAGCGCAGCCGTGCCGAGAGGTGGTGCTGGAGGGGACGGCCGATCGCCGCGAGGTCGTGGACGAAGTCGAGCGTGCCGTCGTCGGTCAGGGTGTAGCGGCGGCGGGTGGCCTCGACGTCCTTGGCGTGGGGGCTGAGCGCGACCTGGTGGGTGGTGAGCTCGACGGTGCCGTCGGCCGCGTGGCCCGTCATCAGCTCGGCGATGCCGGTGGGCTGGGTGATCAGGGCCTCCACCTCGCCCTCCGGCCGCATGCGCCACCAGCCGCTCTCCCGGGCGGCGGGCCGCAGCGGCTGCCCGTCGGCGTCCAGGAGCCAGGCGCGCGCCTCGTAGTGGAGGAACGGCCGGCCGTCGTGGCTGAAGGTGACCACCTGGGCGTAGCGGAAGTCCTCGGCGAGAGTCGGGTAGCCGCCGCTCCCGTGCCCGGTCCAGGTCCCCAGCAGCCCGGTGACGGGGGCCAGCGCGGGGTGCGGCGCGGGGGTCTCGTCCGGTCCGTGGGCGTCGGGGTAGGGGAACGTCGGGGCGGGGCCGGGCATGGTGGGTGCTCCTGGATCGGGGGCGGACGTCGGGGTCCGGTGACGGTTCGTTCGCAGCCTAGGCCCTGTCGTCGCGATCCCGCCGTAGCGCCGGAGGTCGGGCCCCGGTGTGACGGGCGTGGCCGTCCGACGACGGGTCCCGAACCACCGCCGTCGGCCCGCCACTCCCGTCGAGCCCACAGCCCCCACCGCGGGTGAGGCCCGCACGACTTCCCGATCTCGATGTCAGGACCGGGGCATCCGCCGGTTCGTTGTCCGTAGTGATCACTCAGCTACGCACGAACAGCCGGCCCGGTCTCCCGCCGAAGCGGCACCATGTGACCATGCCACTATGACATCCGGACGGATCATCTTCCTCAACGGCACCTCCAGTTCAGGAAAGTCGAGCATCGCCCGAGAGCTCCTGGACGTCCTGGAGGACGGCGTCTTCTTCCACTTGGCGGTCGACAGCTTCAACGCGATGCGCAGCAGGCGGGAGCTCGGGGCGGAGGAACTGGACGACGCGCTGCGGCGGACCAGGATGGGCTTCCACCGGTCGATTGCGGCCATGGCCGAAGTGGGCAACGACGTTGTGGTCGATCACGTGCTGAGCGAGCCGTGGCGCCTGCTCGACTGCCTGGAGGTTCTACCGCCCGAGGATGTCCTGTTCGTCGGTGTCCGCTGCCCGCTGGAGGAGCTGACTCGCCGCGAGCTGGCTCGGGGGGACCGCCCTTCGGGCCTCGCGGCATTCCAGTACGACCTGGTACATGCTCACGGCGACTACGACGTGGAGTGCGACACCAGCACAGCGAGCCCGCGCGAATGCGCACAGCGCATCAAGGAATTCCTACCGCACCACTTCAGCCCCACCGCCTTCACTCGCCTCCGGCGTCGCCACCTGTCGGGTGGTCGGTGACTACCCGACTGCTTGCCTGTGTCCATTGCCCTCCTTGGTTCCAGGGGACAGGGGAGTTCCAGAGGACTGGGGAGTTCCAGAGGGCCGGGGCCGGGCCGGCGAGGCGGTCGCCGGCGGAAGCGGGCGTGACGGGCGAGCCGACGCCACGGGCGTCGTCCGTCCGACGGCCGGAGGCCGGCTCCGTTGCGGGAGCCGGCCTCCGGGGTGGGGTGCTCAGGCCAGGTCGAAGCGGTCCAGGTTCATCACCTTGTCCCACGCGGCGACGAAGTCCTTGACGAACTTCTCCTTCGCGTCGTCCGAGGCGTAGACCTCGGCGACCGCGCGCAGCTCCGAGTTGGAGCCGAAGACGAGGTCGGCGCGGCTGCCGGTCCACTTGACCGCGCCGGTGGCGTCGCGGCCCTCGAAGGTGCTCGCGTCGTCCGAGGTCGCCTTCCAGGTGGTGTCCATGTCGAGCAGGTTGACGAAGAAGTCGTTCGTCAGGAGCCCCGGGGTCTCGGTGAGGACGCCCTGCGAGGACTGCTGGTAGGTGGCGCCGAGGACACGCAGACCGCCGACGAGGACGGTCAGTTCGGGAGCGCTGAGGTCGAGCAGATTGGCCCGGTCGAGCAGGAGGTACTCGGCGGGGAGCCGGTTGCCCTTGCCCACGTAGTTGCGGAACCCGTCCGCGGCCGGCTCCAGTTCGACGAAGGACTCCACATCGGTCTCCTCCTGCGAGGCGTCGACGCGGCCCGGGGCGACCGGCACCTCGATGGTGTGCCCGGCGTCCTTGGCGGCCTTCTCGACGGCCGCCGCGCCGGCGATGACGACGAGGTCGGCGAGGGAGACCTGCTTGCCGTCGGTCCGGCCGGAGTTGAAGGACTCCTGGACGCCTTCGAGGGTGCGCAGGACCGAGGCGAGGCGGTCCGGCTCGTTGACCTCCCAGCCGGACTGCGGCTCCAGACGGATGCGGGCCCCGTTGGCGCCGCCGCGCTTGTCGCTGCCCCGGAAGGACGAGGCGGACGCCCACGCGGTGGAGACCAGGTCGGCGACCGACAGGCCGGAAGCGAGGACCTGCTCCTTGAGGGAGGCGATGTCCGCCGCGTCGACGAGTTCGTAGGTCCGGGCGGGCAGCGGGTCCTGCCAGATGAGCACCTCGCTCGGAACCTCCGGGCCGAGGTAGCGCACCACGGGGCCCATGTCGCGGTGGGTCAGCTTGAACCAGGCGCGGGCGAAGGCGTCGGCGAACTGCTCCGGGTGCTCGTGGAAGCGCCGCGAGATCTGCTCGTAGGCCGGGTCGAAGCGGAGCGAGAGGTCGGTCGTGAGCATCGTCGGCGCGTGGGTCTTCGCCGGGTCGAAGGCGTCGGGGACCGTACCGGCCCCGGCGCCGTCCTTCGGCCGCCACTGGTGGGCGCCCGCGGGGCTCTTGAACAGCTCCCACTCGTAGCCGAAGAGGATGTCGAAGAAGCTGTTGTCCCAGGTGGTCGGGGTGTCCGTCCAGATGCCCTCCAGACCACTGGTGATCGCGTCGGCACCCTTCCCGGTGCCGTGGGAGCTCTTCCAGCCGAGGCCCATCTGCTCCATCGGCGCGGCCTCGGGGTCGGCCGCGACCGCGTCGGCGGGTCCGGCACCGTGGGTCTTGCCGAAGGTGTGGCCACCGGCGATGAGGGCGACGGTCTCCTCGTCGTTCATCGCCATCCGGCGGAAGGTCTCGCGGATGTCGCGGGCGGCGGCGATCGGGTCAGGGGTGCCGTTGGGGCCCTCGGGGTTGACGTAGATGAGGCCCATCTGGACCGCGCCGAGGGGGTTCTCCAGCTCGCGGTCGCCGGTGTAGCGCTCGTCGCCCAGCCAGGTGGTCTCGGGGCCCCAGTAGACGTCCTCGTCGGGCTCCCACACGTCGGCGCGTCCGCCGCCGAAGCCGAAGGTCTCGAAGCCCATCGTCTCCAGGGCGACGTTGCCGGTCAGGATGAGGAGGTCGGCCCAGGACAGGCTCTTGCCGTACTTCTTCTTGACGGGCCACAGCAGGCGGCGCGCCTTGTCCAGGCTGGCGTTGTCCGGCCAGCTGTTGAGCGGGGCGAAGCGCTGCTGTCCGGCTCCGGCGCCGCCCCGGCCGTCGCTGATGCGGTAGGTGCCGGCGCTGTGCCAGGCCATCCGGACCATGAACGGGCCGTAGTTGCCGAAGTCGGCCGGCCACCAGTCCTGCGAGGTCGTCAGCACCTCGGCGATGTCCCGCTTGACCGCCGGGAGGTCGAGGGCGTTGAACGCCTCGGCGTAGTCGAAGTCCTCGCCCAGCGGATTGGCCACGGCGGGGTTCTTGGCGAGGATCTTCAGGTTGAGCCGCTCCGGCCACCACTGGCGGTTGCCGCCGCCCTGGGTCGGGTGGGGCGCGCGACCGTGCGCGACCGGGCAGCCACCGGCCTCCTCTGCCTTCGGGTCGGCGACGATCGCGTCGTGGTTCTCAGTCATGGAAATCCTTCCGAACGGGGCGGATCACGGTGCTGAGGAGCTACGGACGGTGGAGACCCCGGGCCGGAATCCGGGCGGTCCGCCCCTTCCCCGGCCTCGCGGAGTCTGCCGCGCTGCTGTCCTGTCCCTTGGCTGTCAGCCGGAACCGATCCTACGATGGACATAGTCCAAGTCAATACGACTGACAGGCATGTACTGATTCATTGGTCGGACGATGCACAGTTAGGCTGGTGGGCATGAGTGACCTGCTGCAACGGCTTCGCGCACGTGGCTGGCGGATGACCGCTCAACGCCGGGTGGTGGCCGAGGTGCTCGCCGGGGACCACGTCCATCTCACCGCGGACGAGGTGCTGGACCGGGCCACGTCCCGTCTGCCGGAGATTTCCCGCGCCACGGTCTACAACACGCTCGGCGAGCTGGTCTCACTCGGTGAGGTGATCGAGGTGACCACGGACGGACGCGCCAAGCGCTACGACCCCAACGCGCACCGCCCGCACCAGCATCTGGTCTGCTCGGCGTGCGGCACCATCCGCGACGTCCACCCGGCGGTCGACCCGCTGGCCGGGCTGCCCGCGTCCGAGCGGTTCGGTTTCACCGTCTCCGATGTCGAGGTCACGTACCGGGGCCTGTGCCCGGGGTGCGCGCAGCGCGTCAGGAACTAGCAACGGGCCCGGCAGCGCTCTCTTCGGCGAGCGCTGCGCCGACCCGCGCGGCCGTCTCCCGCAGCCATATGTGGGCGGCGTCGTGCGTGTGCACGGGATGCCACCACAGGGCCTCGCGCAGGGGGACGGCCTCGTACGGCGGCTCCACCACGCGTACGGCGGCGAGCGGGGCGAGGAGCCGGGCCAGGCGCGCCTGGATGAACGTGATGCGCGTGGTGCCCTGCACCAGGAGCGGCAGCAGGTGGAAGCTGTCGACGGAGACCTCCACCCTCGGCTCGATGCCCAGCATGCCGAGCTGGCGCACCGCGGGGGCGTCGTAGGTGCGCTGGTAGGTGACCCACGGCAGCCGGGCCAGGTCCTCGTGGGTGAGCCGGTCCGCGACGTCGGGGTGGTCGTCGGCGACGAGGAAGACCCAGCGGTCGTCGTACAGGTCGGTGGCGGGGAAGTCGCTGATCACACCGTGCGGCATCAGCAGTCCGTCCGCGGCGCTCAGCAGGGCGGCGGTGTCGTCGACCGCCGTGGGCGGGGTCTGGGTGAAGCGCAGCCGGATGCCGGGGGCCTCCTCGTGGACGACCCGGGCCAGTTCGGTGCCGAACACGGCGACCGCGTAGTCGGACGCGGCCATCGTGAACGCGCGGGTCTCGCTCGCCGGGTCGAAGGCGGCCTGGCTGGCGAAGAGGCGTTCCATGACCTCGCAGGCGGTGGCGGTGCGGTGCAGCAGGACCTGGCCGAGCGCGGTCAGTTCGTAGTGGCCGCCGACCCGGGCGAGGAGGTCGTCGTCGAAGTGGCGGCGCAGCCGGGCCAGCGCGGAGCTCATGGCGGGCTGGCTGATGCCGACACGCCGGCCCGCGCGGGTGACATTGCGTTCCTCCAGAAGGGCGCGCAGGGCGACGAGGAGGTTCAGGTCGAGCCGGGCGAGATTCATGACGGTTCCTTGTGCGGTGGGGCGCCGGACGGGGAGGTATAAGCACCATGGATGTCGATCATCCACGGAATCGATTTCCCTGATCACCGAGGGCGGGTCCAGATTAGTGCCACCGCAATCAGGAGGACATGCCCGTGAAACCCGCATCCGCGTCCGTGCCGTTCGCCGGACCGTTCGCCCTCGCCACGCTCTCCGCTCCGGACGGGCCCGCCTTTCCCGCGCTCGTCACGGCGGATTCCCTGGTCGTCGATCTGCGCACGGCCCTCGGCGACGCGACCCTGACCGTACGGGGACTGCTGGAGGGCGGGGAGGCGGTCGTGGACCGGCTCGCCGGAATCGCCGCCGGCGCCGCGCCCGCCGGACGGCCGCTGGCGGAGTTCCGGGTGCACGCGCCCGTGGAGCCCCGTCAGGTGTTCCAGTCGGGGGCCAACTACCGGCAGCATGTGATCGATCTGCACGTGGCGCACCGCGACCCGGCCGACGACCGCCCGGAGGAGGAGCGGCGGGCCGAGGCCGCCGCGCTCATGGACCGCCGGGCGGCCGAGGACCTTCCGTACGTCTTCACCGGTCTGCCGAGCGCGCTCACCGGACCGTACGACGACGTCGTGCTGCCGGAATGGGCCACGAAGCCGGACTGGGAGCTGGAGGTGGCGGCGGTCATCGGCCGGCCCGCCCACCGGGTCTCCGAGGCGGAGGCCCTGGACCATGTCTTCGGGTACACGATCGCCAACGACCTCACCGACCGCGCCACGGTCTTCCGCCGCGACATGCCGCAGATCGGCACCGACTGGCTGCGTTCGAAGAACGCCCCGGGCTTCACCCCGCTCGGCCCCTGGATCGTGCCCGCCGCGTCCGTCCCCGACCCGGGCGCCCTGCGCCTCGTGCTGACGCTGAACGGCGAGACGATGCAGGACGAGTCGGCCCGGGACATGATCTTCGGGGTCGCGCGGCTGGTCTCGTACATCTCGCAGAGCGCCCGGCTGCTCCCCGGTGACCTGGTGCTGACGGGGTCACCGGCCGGGAACGGCATGCACTGGGGGCGGCTGCTGCGCGACGGCGACGTGATGGTCGCGTCGGTCACCGGGCTCGGCTCCCAGCGCACCCGCTGTGTCGCGGAGGGGGCGGCATGACCCTCGAACGGCACGACCCCGAGGGGGCGATCGCACGCGCGGCCAAGGCGTGCTCCAACTGGGGCCGCTGGGGCGAGGACGACGTGCTGGGCACGCTCAACTTCCTGGACGGGGCCAAGCGCCGCGAGGGCGCGGCACTGGTCCGGCGCGGAGTCAGCTTCTCGCTGGCGCAGCGGTTCGACATGAACGGCCCGCAGCGGGGCTGGCGGCGGCGCACCAATCCCGTGCACACCATGCTCGACACCGGCACGGACGCGGCGCTCGGGCTCCAGGGCTTCCCGCACGGCCTCGGCGGCGCGGACGACGTCATCGCGATGCCGTTGCAGTGCTCCACCCAGTGGGACGGGCTCGGGCACATCTTCTGCCACGGCCGGGCGTGGAACGGGCGGGACGCCGGCCGCACCGTCACCTCCGACGGCGACCAGGTCACCGGCATCGAGCACATGGCCCCGCACGTCGCCGGGCGCGGGGTGCTGCTGGACGTGGGCCGCGTGATCGGCGAGCACGGCGAACTGCCCGACGGTTTCGCCGTCACCGAGGAGCATCTGACGCGGACGGCCCGCGTCCAGGGGGTGACCGTCGGCCGGGGCGATCTCGTCCTGGTCCGCACGGGCCAGCTGAGCCGGGTGCGCCGGGAGGGCTGGGGCGAGTACGCCGGCGGCCCCGCCCCCGGTCTGTCGTTCACCACCGCGGGCTGGCTCCACCGCGGCGAGTTCGCGGCGGTGGCCACGGACACCTGGGGCTTCGAGGTGCGGCCCAACGAGTTCGACCACGCCTTCCAGCCGCTGCACCAGGTCGCCATTCCGCACATCGGGCTGCTCATCGGTGAGATGTGGGACCTGGACGCGCTGGCGGAGGACTGCGCAGCCGACGGCGTGTACGCGTTCTGGCTCACCGCCGCCCCGCTTCCCATCACCGGTGCCGTGGGCTCACCGGTGAACCCGATCGCCGTCAAGTAGGTTCAGGACCCGAGGAGTTGTTCATGAAGGAAGCACGCAGAGTCCTGGTGATCGGCGGCGGGGCGGCCGGCAACGCCGTCACGGTGCTGCTGCGCCGGTCCGGTGCGGAGGTGGATCTGGTCGAGGCCAGGGAGGACTGGAACGCCACGTCCGGCTCGGGCATCACGCTCCAGGGCAATGCCCTGCGGGTGCTGCGCGAACTGGGGGTCTGGGACCGGGTGGAGGCCTCCGGCCACGCCTTCGACGCGGTCGGCATCACCGCCCCCGACGGAACGGTCCTGCACGTCCAGGAGGACATCCGCAGCGGCGGCGACGATCTCCCCGCGACCGTCGGCATGCAGCGCCCGGCGCTCCAGCGGATCCTGATCGAGGCGGTGCGCGCGAGCGGCGCGACGGTCCGGCTCGGAACCACCGCCGAGGTGCTGGACCAGGACGCGGACGGGGCGCGGGTCCGGTTCGGCGACGGTTCCGAGGGCCGTTACGACCTGGTGGTGGCCGCCGACGGCATGGGCTCCGCCACCCGCGCGACGGCCGGTTTCCCGGAGCGGCCCGAGCCGACGGGCATGGCCATCTGGCGGATCGCCGCACCGCGTCCGAAGGGCGTGACCCGCACCGATCTGGCGTACGGCGGACCGGCCTACATCGCCGGGTACTGCCCCACCGGCGAGGACACCCTCTACGCGTACGCCGTGGAGGCCAAGCGCGACCGGGAGTCGATCCCGCCGGAGTCGTACGCGGAGCAGATGCGGCGGCTCACCTCCGCCTACGGCGGTTTCTGGCCGGAGATCACCGGCCACATCACCGATCCGGCGGCCGTGAACTACACCTGGTTCGACCGGATGCTGGTGGAGGGCTCCTGGCACCGGGGGCGGATCGTGCTGGTCGGCGACGCGGCGCACTGCTGTCCGCCGACCCTGGCCCAGGGGGCCGCGCTCTCCCTGGAGGACGCCTGGGTCCTGGCGGAGATGCTGGCGGGGGCGGACCGCTGGGACGACGCACTGCTCCAGGCGTACTACGAACGGCGGATCGCCCGGGTCCGGCCGGTGGTCGAGGCGTCCGTACAGCTCGGGCAGTGGCAGCTGGACGGGGTGCGCGACGCGGACGTGCCCGGTCTGATGGGCCGCACCATGACGATGCTGCGGGAGCGGCCGTGACCACGCCCACCGTCGACGTCCATGCCCATGTCCTGCTGCCGGAGATCGAGGCGCTGGTCGCCGGACGGCCGGAGCTGGAGGAGGCGCGCGCCCTGGACGCCCGGCGCAACGGACCCGCCGCCCTCGCCGTCAACGGGCCGATGGTCCGCGAGCGGCTCCCCCGGCTCACCGACCCCGCGGTGCGGCTGGCCGCCATGGACGCCCAGGGCGTGGACGTCCAACTGGTCAGCCCCTCCCCCTCGCAGTACCACTACTGGGCCGACGCGGAGACGGCGGAACGTCTCTGCCGGCTGGCCAACGAGGGGACCGCCGCCCACTGCCGGACCGCGCCCGACCGGTTGCGGGGGCTCGGCCTCGTCCCGCTCCAGCACCCGGACCTCATGGTCGCGGCGCTGGACCACGCGCTCGCGCAGGGGCTGGCCGGTGTGGAGATCTCCAGTCACGCGCCGGGCCGCGAACTGTCCGATCCGGCCTACGCGCCCTTCTGGGCGCGGGCCGAGGAGTGCGGCGCGCTGCTCTTCCTGCACCCCTTCGGCTGCACGCTCGACGAGCGGCTGGACCGGTGGTACCTCTCCAACACCGTCGGCCAGCCCGCGGAGAACGCGGTCGCGCTCTCGCACCTGATCTTCTCGGGCGTCCTCGACCGCCACCCGGGGCTGACGGTGATCGCCGCGCACGGCGGCGGCTATCTGCCCACCCACATCGGGCGCTCCGACCACGCCTGGGCGAACCGCTCCGACGCCGGGGCCGGCTGCGCCCACCCGCCGAGCGGCTATCTCCGGCGGCTGTACTTCGACTCCCTCGTCCACGATCCGCACGTGCTGCGGGAACTGGTCCGCGTCGCGGGGGCCGACCGGGTCCTGCTCGGTTCGGACTTCCCGTTCGACATGGGCAGCGAGGACCCGCTCGGCGCGCTGCGCGCCGCCGGGCTGACCGACTCCGAGTTCCACGCCGTCCGAGGCGCGAACGCCGCCGCACTCCTCCGGAAGGACTGACCCATGCGTCTGCTCACCCATCTGCGCCATGTCGACCTGGCCGTGCCCGACTTCGAGAAGCAGCGGGACTTCTACGCCGGGGTCTGGGGCCTCACGGAGACCGTGACGGACTCCGGGCTCTCCTTCCTCGCCGCCGAGGGCTCTCCCGAGCAGTACGTGGTCCGGCTGCGCAGGGCCGCGGAGAAGCGCCTCGACCTGGTCTCCTACGGTGCGGCGAACGCCGCCGACGTCGACACCCTGGCCGAGCGGCTGCTGGCCGGCGGGGTGAAGCTGATCAGCCGGCCCGGGAAGGTCGACACCCCGGGCGGCGGCTACGGCTTCCGCTTCTTCGACGTCGACGGACGCGTCATCGAGGTCTCCAGCGACGTGGCCGTGCGCACGCACCGCAGGATCGAGGAGAAGGAGTCGATCCCGGTCAAGCTCTCGCACGTGGTCCTCAACTCCCCCGACCTGAACCGCACCCGGGAGTGGTACGAGCGCCACCTCGGCTTCGCGCACTCCGACACGCTCAGCTCCCCGCACATGGGCGACGTCATGCACTTCATGCGGATCAGCAACCAGCACCACTCCATGGCCATCGCCCGGGGCCCGCACACCTCCCTGCACCACGTCTCGTTCGAGATGCGCGGGATCGACGAGTACATGCGCGGGTCGGGCCGGGTGATGCGGGCCGGGTTCCGGAAAATCTGGGGTCCCGGCCGGCACATGGCGGGCGACAACACCTTCACGTACTTCCTCGACCCCCACGGCAACACCGTGGAGTACACGACGGAGCTGGAGATCCTGGACGAGGACACCTGGCACCCGCACGTCTACGACTTCTCCCGGCCCGAGGTCACCGACCAGTGGGGCACGGCGAACGCGATGAACGAACTCGTCGCCAAGGAGTCGTTCAACGACCCGGACCGGGGCGTGTTCGTCGCCCCGCCCTGCTGATCCCTCCCGTCCCCGGCGGGGTGCGTGCCGACGCGGCGCGCACCCCGCCCCTTGCCGTCCCTCTGGAGCCCTGCCATGCGATTCATCTCCTACGAGTACCGGGACCGCGCCCGGGTGGCCGTCGTGTCGGAGGACGGTGTGCTCTTCCCGCTTCCCGGCGTGTCCTCGCTGACCACGCTTCTGGAGGAGACCTCAGGACTGCCCGGTCTCCTCGCTGCGGGCGAGGCCGCCCTCGCCGGACCGGCCGGTCCCGACGCCCGCGAAGTGCGCCCGCTCGCACCTCTGCGGCCCTCCTCCCTGCGTGACTTCGTCACCTTCGAGGAGCATGTCGAAGGGGTGCGCCGGGCCGTGGACGGCGCCTCGGGCGTGCCCGAGCAGTGGTACGCGGCGCCGACGTTCTACTTCACCAACCCGCATGCCGTGTACGGCCCCGATGAGGACGTTCCCGTACCGCCGGGCTCGGAGCTGTTCGACTTCGAGCTGGAGGTGGGCGCCGTCATCGGCCGCGAGGGCCGCGGCCTGACCCCGGAGCGGGCCCGGGACCACATCGTGGGCTACACCGTCTTCAACGACTGGTCCGCCCGCGATCTGCAGTCCGCGGAGATGCGGGTCGGTCTCGGCCCGTGCAAGGGCAAGGACACCGCCACCTCGCTGGGCCCGTATCTGGTCACGGCGGACGAACTGGAGCCGTACCGCGATCCGGACGGCTTCCTGCGCCTCGCCCTCACCGCGGAGGTCAACGGGGAGACGGTGGGCCGGGACCTGCTCTCCCACATGAGCTGGACGTTCGAGGAGATGACCGCGTACGCCTCACGCGGCACCCGCGTGGTGCCCGGGGACGTCCTCGGCTCGGGGACCTGCGGCAACGGCGGCTGCCTGGCCGAGCTGTGGGGCCTGCGCGGGAAGCAGGACCCGCCGGCGCTGCGCCCCGGTGACGTGGTCGCGCTGACCGTCGAGGGGATCGGCACCCTGCGCAACACCGTGGTGCCGGGGCCGGATCCCGTCCCCCTGCCGCGCGGCCGGCGCCGCTCCCGGGAACGGGCGTAGCGGACGGCCCGGCCCGCCCTGCGTCCGGGCACCCCGGAGGGGCCCGCGAGCCCCTCCGGGACCGTGGTCAGTCCATGATCTCCACGTAACCCTCCGCGCCGTGCAGCCGGATCCGCTGCCCGTCGCGGATGAGCGCGGTGGCCCGGGGCACACCCACGACGGCCGGCAGTCCGTACTCCCGGGCGATGACCGCGCCGTGCGTCATCTGTCCGCCCACCTCGGTGACCAGTCCCGCGATGCCGACGAAGAGCGCGGTCCAGCCGGGGTCGGTGAAGGCGGTGACCAGGATGTCGCCCGCCGCGAGGTCGGCCCGCGCCAGATCGAGGACGACGCGGGCCCGGCCCTCGACGGTCCCGGTGGAGGCGGGCACCCCGACCAGCGCCCCGGCCGGTGCGTCGTCCCGGCGGTGGGAGCCGTCGAGGGCCTCGCCGTCGGAGGTGAGCACGCGGGGCGGGGTCAGCGCGCGGAACGACCGGAACTCCTCCTCGCGCCGCCGGACGAGGGCCTCGTCGACCCGGCGGGTGCGGACCGCCTCGCGCAGTTCCTCGTACGTGAGGTAGAAGACGTCCTCCGGGTCGGTGAGGGCTCCCTCCCGCACCAGCCGTCCGGCCTCCGCGAGCAGGGCGCGCTTGTAGACGAGCATGCGGCTGACGAGGGCGTACTTGGGGTATTCGCGGTAGCCGATGAAGGCGCGGACCAGGTCGATCGTCCGCTCGGTCTCCTCGGCCCTGCGCTCGCCGTCCGGCAGGGCGCGTACCCGCTCCAGAACCTCCCGTTCCTTCTCCCGCGCCCGCCGCAGGCCCTCGTCGAAGCGGCGGGCGGCGGCGCCGGGGCCGAAGTTGCGTACGTTGTCGAGGATCGCGGGCACCAGGGTGCTCGGGCTCTCGGCCCAGCGGGGGCGCGTGATGTCGATCTCGCCGGCACAGCGCATGCCGTAGCGGTCGAGGAAAAAGGCGAGGGCGTCGCGTGCCTCGGCGCCGCCCTCGGCCTCGGCCACGGCGTCGAGGAAGCCGTCGTCGCCGAGGTCCCGGAGGCGGGCGAGGACCTCGGGCAGCGGGCGGACGACATCGGCGACGTCGAGCAGGGCCAGGCCCATCTCGGAGGTGATGTTGCCCGGCGCGGACAGGGTGAGGGTGTCGACGGCGTTCTTCTCGCCCAGCCACTCGCCCAGCTTCTCGCCGAGCCACCAGGTCCCCTCGTGCGAGGCCATGATGGCGCGCATGCTCAGCGGGTCGCCGAGCAGCGCGCGCTGTTCGGCCAGGGCCTCGTCCAGGAAGTCGAACAGGGCGGGTCCGCTCACCGTCCGGATGCCGCGCTCCAGCGCGTCGAGGGACACACGGCTGCGCTCGATCAACTCCTCGACGACGGACGGATCGGGGTGGGCCGAGGGAGCCCCGTCCGGGGCGGGCGGCGCGGGAGGAGGCGCGTCCGGCAGCGTCGGGACGAAGTCGCCGCGGTCGAGCACGGTCTCCAGCGCGTCCCCGACCAGCGGGTCGCCGCGCCCCATGGCCTCCAGCAGGGCGGCCCGCGCCGTGGGCGCGGCCAGTCGGGGGGTGACGTCGACGAAGAGCCGGCCGCCCGCCTCGCGCATGGGCGTCAGGGCCGTCCGCCGCCAGAGCGAGAGCCCGAGGGGCTTCATGGCGTCGGTCATCATCTGCCCGTGCCCGACGGACACATAGACGTGGTTCCCGTCGTCGTCGGCCTCGGGAACGGGGAACAGGGTCGTGATCGGCCGGCTCTGGACCACATGGAACGAGCCGTCGTCGGCCAGGCACCATTCGATGTCCTGCGGCCGGCCGAAGTGCGCCTCGATCCGCCGTCCGGTGGCCACGAGGCGCAGGACCTGTTCGTCCGTCAGCGCCGGTTCCCCGCGCAGCCGTCCGTCCACGGCGACGTCCTGGGTTCCGCCGCCGGGGCGGGCCCGCAGGGCGTGGTGCTTGGGGGCGACGGCCCTGGTGACGATCTCGCCCCGGCGGACCCGGTAGCGGTCCGGTTCGGCCAGTCCGGAGACCAGGGCCTCGCCGAGACCGAGGCCGGCGTCCAGGGTGGCGACGGTCCGGTCGCCGGTGACGGGGTCGGCGGTGAACAGGATGCCCGAGGCGTGCGGGAGGACCATCTCCTGCACGACCACCGCCATCCGGACGGCCCGGTGGCCGATGCCGTGGCGCCGGCGGTAGACGACGGCCCGCTCGGTGAACAGCGAGGCCCAGCACCGGCGGATGTGCCGCAGTACCTCCTCGGCCCCGACGACATGGAGATACGTGTCCTGCTGTCCGGCGAAGGAGGCGGTCGGCAGGTCCTCCGCCGTGGCGCTGGAGCGCACCGCGTACCCGGTCCGCCCGCCCAGCGCGGTGAGCGCCTCGGTGACCTCGTCGGTGAGACCGGCCGGCAGCGGGGCCTCCTCGATGATCCGGCGGATCGCGGCACCGAGCGCGCGCGTCGCCTCCGCGTCGTCGGTGCCCTCCTCGTCCAGGCGCTCCAGCGCGCGGAGGCGCTCGTCCAGCTCGGGCAGGTGCGCCGTCGCGTCCCGGAACGCGTCCGTCGTCACGCAGAAGCCCGCCGGCACCCGGACGCCCTCGATCCGTGACAGCGCGCCGAGGTTCGCGGCCTTGCCGCCCACCCGGGCGAGCGCTCCGGCATCGACCGCGGTCAGACTCCGCACCCGGCACGCACGCGCCGTGCCGCCTCCCCGCCCCTGGGGTCCGGTTCCGTATCCGTCGCCCGCTCCACGCACGTATGGCCCTCGTTTCCGCAGCTGGTGGCTGTCTCGGCCGTCGATTGTGCGGCACCACGGGGGCCTTGCGGCAAGGCCCCCGGTGCGCTATACGTTAGGAGAGGCAGGGAGAGCGATCTTCCTGCCTTCGCCATGTGTGCCGCGTGTCCTACGGCGTGCGCCGCGCGGTGCCGGTCCCCGGGGCGGTCAGTCGGACTTCGGCGGTTCGCGCGTGTCGAAGGCGAAGACCGTGTTGCCGTCGGCGGCGACGGCCAAAGCGCGTCCCAGGACGGTCACGCGCGGGCTCGCGCCCATCTCCCCCGTCAGTCCGTCGGCCTGCGGATCCGTGGTCCACAGGATCTCGCCGTTGTGGGAGTCCAGGGCGACGACCCGGCCGGTCGCGGAGCTGAAGTACACCGCGTCGTTCCCCGACGCGGGGCCCGACGCCCCCTCCACGGCCGTCTGCCGGGACCACTTCCGGCGTCCCGTCACGGGGTCGAGGGCCGTGACGCGTCCGGTATGGGCGCTGATGTAGACGGTGCCGTCGGCCATGCCGGGTGTGCCGTCGAGCGTCTCGGGCAGCCGCGCGTAGGCGACTTCGCGCGTGACCGGGTCGACGCGGACCACCCCTTCGTATCCGTCCGACGCGGGGCCGTCCCGGTGCTCGCGGAGCAGTACGAGGCTGCCGCCGGCGACGCCCATGGGGGTGGCGGGGCCGTCGAGGGCGATCGGGGTGCCGAGGGCTCCCGTGCCGCGGTCCACAGTGGACAGGGTGGACCTGTTCACCTCCACCGCGTCGATCTCCTCGTCCGACGCGCACATCGCGAGCAGCCGCGCGCCCATGGCGACGGGGGCGCACCGGGTGTCCGAGGGGAACGGGGTGCTCCAGAGGAGCCGGCCGCTGTGCGCGTCCCGGGACTCGAAGCGGGAGTTGGCGGCGTTCACCGTGACGACGTCGGTGCCGATGACGACGGCGTCCTCGGTCCGGCCGGTGACGGCGGTGGACTGGGCGCCGGAGGGTGTGGCCCACAGTTCGCGGCCGCTGGTGGCGTCGACGGCCACGACCTCGCTCCGGGGGTCCTGCGAGGCGTCCTGGGCGGCGAACCGGAATCCGATCACCGTGTCCTCGGTGGCGCCGGCCAGATGCACGCCCTGGACGGGGACGCCGGGGCTCTTGACCGTCCAGACGCGCGAGCCGTCCGCGATGTCGATCCGGGCCGCGACGACGCCTCCGCCGCCGCAGAACAGCGCGTCACCGCGGGCCACGCAGCGCAGTTCGTCGGGGATGTCGGGCTGTCCGCCGAGCACCGTCTCGTGCCAGGCCGTGAAACCGGCCGGGAGCGTGGCGCCGGGTGTGGCGACGCCGCCGCCCTTCGTGTCCTCGTCGCCCTCACCGATGCCGCTCGCCGTCAGCGCGGCGAGGCCCCCGCCGATGGCGGCCACCGCGACGGCGGCCGCGAGCACGGGACGCCACCGGCCGCGCAGCCTCCGGGCGAGGGTGTGCGGACCCGTGCCGTCCGACGCGCCGTCCGGGCCCGGCGCCGGCGTGGACGGCGGCGGGGTGGCGAGGTGGTGCTGCGTGGCCATGTCACGGGTGCGCCCCGCCCCGGCATCGGCACCGGCCGCCCGCGCGGAACCGAGGTCGGCCGGCAGGTCGCGCAGCAGCACGAGGAGTTCGTCGGCGGAGGGGCGCACCTCCGGTTCCTTGTCCAGGCAGGGTTCGACGACGGCCCGCAGGGCCCGGGGCACCGCGTCCAGCGAGGGTTCCTCGTGCACCACCTGATAGGCGGTCAGATAGGGGCTGTCCGCGTCGAAGGGGCCGTGCCCGGTCGCCGCGTACACGAGGAGCGTGCCGAGCGAGAAGACGTCGGAGCGCGGTCCCACACCGCGGGGTGCCTGGAGTTGTTCGGGCGACATGAAGGGCGGGGTCCCGATGACGCGGCCGGTCATCGTGAGCGTCTGCTGGTCGGCGGCGCGCGAGATGCCGAAGTCGATGACGCGGGGGCCCTCGGCCGAGAGCACGACGTTCGACGGTTTGAGGTCGCGGTGGACGACTCCGACCCGGTGGATGTCGCGCAGTGCCTCGGCCAGGCCGATGGCGAGCCTCCGCAGTTCCGGACCGTCCAGAGGGCCCTCGGCCGCGATGTGCTGGGCGAGGGTGCGCCCCTCGATGTACGTGGTCGCCATCCACGGCTGGGCGGCGTCGGGGGCGGCGTCGACCACGGCGGCGGTGAACGCCCCGCTGACCCGGCGGGCCGCGGCGACCTCCTGCCGGAAGCGGATGCGGAACTCCTCGTCGCCGGCGAACTGCTGATGGATCAGCTTGATCGCGACCGGCCGCCCCGAGCTCGTACGGGCCAGGAAGACCGTGCCCATTCCGCCCGTGCCGAGCCGGGCCTCCAGCGGATAGCCGCCGATCTCCGCCGGATCCCCGTCGCGCAGCGACACTCGCTCCGACCTCCTGTCCCCCGTCCGCCCGTGCCGTCACGGGGCCGCGTATCTGCTGGCACACAAACTAGCCGCTGTGCAGGGCGAAGGGGCACGGCGGGGGACGGAGCGCAATCCCGTGGGGTCCGGCGCGGCGCGCGGGGGCGGTGTCCGTGCCTCCGGGGCCGCCGCGGGCGGGGTGGTCCGGTGCGCGCAACCGCCGCCGGAGGAGTTGGCGCCGGCGCGGCGGTCGGGGATAGGTTCGGTCCCATGACGACCGGGACGGCCTCGCGCCACACACGGATCGGTGACCCGGCACTTCCCTGAGTGCCCTCCGGGCCGCCGGGGCCCCGTGTCACGAGGACCGGAGCCGGGCCGCCCGTGCTCCGCCGCCCTCGGTGTCGATCAGCGGACGAACCCCTTCGACACCCAGGAGCTCCCATGCCCGACACGACCCTGCTCGTTCCCACGCCGGACGGCCCGGCCGACGCGTTCGCCGCCTTCCCCGAGGGTGGTGGGCCCCACCCCGGCGTTCTGATGTACCCGGACGCGTTCGGCATCCGGCCCGCCCTGCGGGCGATGGCCCGCGAACTGGCCGGCCACGGCTACGTTGTGCTCGTCCCGAACGTCTTCCACCGGCAGGGGCCCACGCCCGTGGTCGAACTCCCGGACTTCATCGGGGAGGACGACCGGCCCGGCCTCGTCGCCCGGCTGATGCCGTTCATCGAGGCGCACACGCCCGAGCGCACGCTCGCCGACGCCGGCGCCTTCCTCTCCTTCCTGAGCGCCCGCCCCGAGGTCGCCCCCGGGCCCGTCGCGGTCAGCGGCTACTGCTTCGGCGGACTGCTGGCGGTGCGCACGGCCGCCGCCCACCCGGGGACGGTGGCCGCGCTCGCCTCGTTCCACGGACCGGTCCACGCCGACGGGCTCGACGTCCTCTCCGGGCTCCGCGCGGAGATCCACTTCGGCCACGCGGCCGGTGATCTGACGCCGCAGGCGCTGGCCGGGGTCAACGCGGCGCTCGACACGGCGGGCATCGCGTACACCTCGGAGATCTACCCCGGCACCGTGCACGGTTTCACGATGCCGGACACCGACGCCTTCGACGCCGGGGCGTCCGGACACCACTGGGACCGGCTGCTGGCGCTGCTCGGGAGCGCGCTGCCCGCCGGCTGAGCCCAGTACGGGGGTCCCGCGCGGTTCGTGCGCCGTCCGGGGAAGCCGTCGAGGGTGCGGCGGGCGGCCTCGGTGAGCCGGTGACCGCCCGCCGGTCCCTGTCCCCGCCCGGTCAGCCCGCCGCGCGCTCCGCGAGGGGGCGGCGCCGGCGGGCCGGGTCGGCCAGCGAGGCGGGGGTCCACGCGGCGTCGGCCCGGTAGAGGTCGGTCCCGGGCGGCACGATCGCGTCGATGCGGTCGAGCGTCGCGTCGTCCAAGGTCAGCGCGGCGCCCTTCAGCAGGCCCTCCAGTTGGTCGAGCGTGCGCGGTCCGATGATGACCGAGGTGACGGCGGGGTGCGTCGCGGCGAAGGCCACGGCCAGTTCGGGCAGGGTGCGGCCGAGATCGGCGGCCAGCTCGGCCAGTTGTTCCACGGCGGCGTACTTGGCGGCGTTCTCGGGCAGGGCGGGGTCGAAGCGGAAGGGCTGGTGGGCGGCACGTCCGGTGCTCAGGTCTACGGCGGAGCCTGCCCGGTACTTCCCCGACAGGAATCCGGCGGCCAGCGGGCTCCAGGTCAGCACGCCCATGCCGTGGTGTTCGCAGACCGGCAGCAGGGAGCGTTCGATGCCCCGGGCCAGGATCGAGTAGGGCGGCTGTTCGGTGCGCATCCGCAGCAGGGACCGCCGCTCGGCGACGTACTGGGCCTCGGCGACGGCCTCGGCGGGGAACGTCGACCCGCCGAAGGCGCGGATCTTGCCCTGGTGGACGAGGTCGCTCAGGGCCGACAGGGTCTCCTCGATGTCGGTGTTCTCGTCGGGGCGGTGGATCTGGTAGAGGTCGATCCAGTCGGTTCCCAGACGCCGCAGGCTGTCCTCCACGGCCCTGATGATCCAGCGGCGCGAGTTCCCGCCCCGGTTGCGACCCTCCCCCATCGGGAAGTGCACCTTGGTGGCGAGCACGACGTCGTCGCGGCGGCCCTTGAGCGCCTTGCCGACGATCTCCTCGCACTCGCCCGCCGAGTACATGTCGGCGGTGTCGACGAAGTTGATCCCCGCGTCGAGCGCGGCGTGGATCACCCGGGCGCCGTCCTCGTGGTCCGGGTTGCCGACCGCCCCGAACATCATCGTGCCGAGACAGTGCACGCTGACTTCGATGCCGGTGCGGCCGAGCATGCGATAGCGCAAGAGGACTCCTGGTGAACGGCGCGGACTGCGGACTGTCCGGCGGAGCCTACGAGTTGGAGCACACTCGAAGTCAAGGAGCCCCGGGCGCGCGGCCGGTGACGCGCCGCCCGCCCCGTGACGGCAGCGGCCCGGACTCGTTGGCCCGGCATGGACTGCTTCTCCGACCTCCACGGCCCCGTTCCGGTGACGGGCGCCGCGCTGCTGGGACTGCGCCGACTCGACACTCCGGCCCACGAGCCGGACACCTGCATGTGGTGCGTGCGGCCGGACCGTTCGGAATCCCGCCGACGCACTCTTCGAAGAAACGATCCTTCAACGGTGGCGGACACAGCGGCGCGATGAGCCGGGCCGACCGCCTCACCCCGCGCGTCCGCGCCGGCGGCGGCGTACGAGCGCCGTCGCCGCACCCGCGACCGCGCACAGGAGGAGAACGATCGCCACCGTCCGGTACAGCGCGGGCGTGGCCCAGGACGGCCCCGGCCACACGGACACCGCAACAGCGGCGATGTCGTTGGCGGCCGTCTCGTCGTGGCTCACGCGCCCGGACGCACCGTCCGACACGGTCACCCGCCCCGGCCCCGGGGGATGCGCCGCGTCGATCCGGAGCGTGAAGGGGAAGGTGGTCGTCGCCCCCGCGGATCCTGCCGGGGCCCGGCACACGTACCGGCGGGCTGCCGGCTGGCGCGCGGAGGGCTCGGTCAGCGGGGTGCCGTCGGGGGCGAGGGCCCGGCAGTCCTGGTCGATCAGTTCCTCGTCGCGCTCGGGTTCGTACGGGGAGCGCACGACGGTGGTGCCCGGTGGCACGTCGAATTCGATCCGTGCCGTGGCGGGCAGCGCGCCGGGGCCCTCGTTGCGCACGCCGACGCGCACCGCGGCCCGGCTGCCGACGGGGCCGGTGACGGTGCCGGCGACCGCGGCGAGGTCGGCCGCGTTGCGCACCGGCACCTTCAGCTCGGCCGTGCCCCGGCCGCCCGCACCGCCGTCCTTCCCCTCGGACGGCGCGTCGGACGTGCCGTCGTCGGGAACCAGGCGGAGGCCGGGCCCTTCGCCGTCCTCGTACCGCGACGCCACCTCGGGCGGAGGCACGTAGTCCGTCCCGAGCGCGGCCGCCTCGAACAGGATCCTGGGATAGGTGGCGTCGCGGTCCGCCCGCAGGATCTCGGGCGTCCGCAGCCGGTACGTGGCGCCGGGCGGGATGACGACCTCGGACGCGGGCAGCCGGCACCACGCCGATGTGCCGCCCCGGTAGCCGCAGTTGCGGTGCCGGCCGGTGAATTCCAGGCCCTCGCGCGCCGTCATGAAGAACGAGACGCCCCGGGCCGGGACGTCGCCCGTGTTGCGTACGGTGAGGGTCGCCGACACCGTCCCGCCCGGGTCGACGGCGTCCGCGCCGACGCGGGCCCCGACGGCCAGTTCGGGGGTGCCGACGACGACACGGGTGCTGCCCGTGAGCGTGGGCCGGCCCGGCGTGCTCACCCGGTAACGCAGCACCGCCGTGTCCCCGGGCGCCGCTCCCCCGGCCGCCCGCAGCCGGAAGGCCTGACCGCTGCGCTTCACGGCGGTGGCGTCGTCCGGTACGGCGCAGCGGAAGACGGGCGGGTGCGCGGGGCAGGCGTCCAGGGCCGTCTCGACGGCCGCGACCCCCTTCAGCTCCGTCGCGTCGAAGGTGACGGTGGCACCGGCCGCCCGGGTCTCCTCGACGCTCAGCCGGGCGGGGCTCTGCGGATCGCGGGGGACGTACAGCACCGGGGGCACGACGAGTCCGGGTCCGGGGGGCTCGGCACAGCCGGCCGGTCCTGCCACGAGCAGCCCCAGGAACAGGACGAGGGCCGAGGCCCGCCGCAGCCGGACGCAGGCGGATCGTACCTTCGCCCCGGCCGGGTGCCCCGACTCTTCACGCGCGTCCACCGGCACCACCCTGCCAGGACGACATCACGTCCCCGCATCGGCCCGGTCACATCGCTCCGACGCCCCTTCAGATCAGCCGGAAGAGGCCGGCGGCGGCACGGACGTCGGTGAGGTCCTCGACCGCGCGCAGGTTGTCGCAGAGGCGGTCCAGGACGGAGTCCTCCCCGGCGGCGTGCGGGGCGCCGACGGCCACCCCGAAGACCCGGAATCCGAGACGGCGCCGGGTCGTTCGCCAGTCGCGCAGCCACTCCTCGGTCACGGCGCACTCGTCGTCCGTGATCATCACGATGTCGCCGTGCGCGCGGCCCGTCCGGTCGTGCTCCCGGTCCAGCAGCTCCGCCGCCGCGCCCAGCGGGGTCTCGTAGCTCGTGCCACCGCCCAGGAAGGTCTCGGCGAACTCCATGACGTCGGCGGTCGCGGCCGGTTCGCCCGCGGGGAAGCGGAAGACCCGGTGCCGGCCGGGCGAGGAGAAGAGGATGCCGGCGAAGTCGCGCCGGGCGTGCCGGGCCTGGTCGAACAGGGCCAGGGCGCACGCCTTGGCCCAGGCCTCCCTGGTCACGCCACCGGGCCCGGCCTCGTACATGGAGTGCGAGGTGTCGACGCAGACGATGATCGCGCCCCTGCCGGTGGCCCGTTCGCCCCGGTGGTCGTAGAGCATCAGCTCGCCCGCCGCGTGGCGCGCGGCGAACACGGCGCGCAGCGCGGGCAGGCCGAGGTGGGCGAGTTCGGAGGGGACGACGCGGGAGAGGTCGTCGCCCAGGGTGACGCCGACGAGTTCGCCGGAGGCGCCGCTCACCTTGCGGGACCGCTCGCCCTCGGCCATCTGCCGGAAGCGGCCGATCAGATCCGCCCAGCGGGCCAGCCGTCCGGTTCCCATCCGCCGGGCGAGACGCAGCCGTTGATCGAAGGGCAGGCGCTCCTTCTCCGCCGCGCCGACGCCCCAGGCGCGCAGGAGCGCGGCCTCGGTGCGGGCCGCGGTGACGGCGCGCTCCGTCGCGGTCCGCGCGGCCGCGCGGATCCCGGGCACGACCGCGGTGAGCGCCCGGTCCGCGTCACGGGCCGAGGCCCGCGCCACCCGATCGGCCCGCTCGGCCGCGCGCACCGCCCGGTGCACGGCTTCGGCGTCGGCACCGGCCGGGGCAGCGCCCCCGACGGCCTCGCGGAGCGCGTCGGCCACGGCGGTGGCCGCCTCCGCCCCGTGGCGCTCCGCCTCCCGCGCCCGCCGCGCCAGATCCTGTTCCCTGCCGGTCTGCTCCAGGATCCTCCGCAGCTCCGGGGCCAGGGCCAGTACGGCGAGGGCCGCAGCGCAGGGGTCGCCGGCCGCGAGTCCGCGCAGTTCGCGGAAGGCGGGCGTCTCCAGGAGCGCGGCGACGATCGCGTGGTGCGGCAGCCGTGCCGGATCCATGGCCTCGCGGGCGCGCAGCCGGGGCCGGGCGGCGTGGGCGGCCGTGAAGACGTCGGCGAGGAGGTCGGCCGCGCCGGGGTGGCGGGCCTCCAGTTCCGCGGCCAGTTCGCGCAGGGCCGTCGCCCGTTCGAAGGTCTCGTGCCGGGTGGCGGTGTCGAAGGGGTCGTCGCCGAGCACGGCGGCGGTGCGGTGCTCGGCGGGGGCCGACGAACGGGCCAGCCAGGGTCCGGCGCGGCGGATCAGCTCCGCCGTCTCCGGGGCCTCGTTCACGGGGTGTCCCCGGAGGCCGTGTCCACCATGTCCGTGTCGAGGCCCAGCGCCTCGGTGAGGACCCGGCTGCGCACCGCTTGCCGGCGGGCCGTCACCCGGTCGATCGTCGCGGTGGAGCGCCCCGCCCGCTCGGCCTCGCCGCGCAGGTGCTCCAGACGCGTTCCGGCCGTGGCGAGCCGGTGGTGCGCGTTCCTGATGACCCAGTCGCTCAACGCCTCCCGGGACTGTCCGGCCATGGCGTCGAGCTGGGTCTCCAGTGCGTCGAGCACGTCGGCGAGTTCCAGCACCTCCCGGCCCCCGGGGTCGACGAGGTGGAGCACCTCGCGTTCGACGGCGGGCCGTTCGGCGGGCGTGTTCCACAGGACGTGGGTCAGGACCGGGAGGTCCTCGGCGGCGGCCGCCGTGCGCCCGTCCAGGTACGCGGAGGCCTGGAGGAGGCGGACGGCCTGCCGCCAGCGCCGGTCGGAGGCGATGACGTCCTTGCGGCGCAGGGCCGCGCGCAGGGTGCAGACCGCGTCCACGACCGGGGCGGGCACGTCCACGGCGGGCACCTCCTCCGCCACGGCGCGCCGCAGCGCGGCCAGGTCCACCGTCGTCCTGGCGGACGGGCCGGGGCGGCTGACGGCGGAGCGGACGAGCGCGGCGAAGTTCTCGGGGTCCTCCAGATAGCCGACCTCGATCCGGACGAGCAGCCGGTCGTAGATCGCGGCGGTGTCCTCCCCGGCGGGCAGTTCGTTGCTCGCGGTGATCGCGCCGATCAGGGGGCAGCGGACGGGTTCGCCGCCGTTCTCCGGGTGGTAGATCCGCTCGTTGAGGTAGCCCAGCGTCTCGTTGAGGGCGGCGGTGGAGCATTTGAAGATCTCGTCGATGAACGCGATGTGGGCGGTGGTCGCGCGCCCGTCGTAGACCTGGCGGTACTCGCCCCGGGCCAGGGCGGCGACGTCGATCGGCCCGAACATCCTGGTCGGGGCGGTGAACCGGGAGAGCAGGATCTCCCAGTAGGAGGCTCCGTCGATCCGGCCGGTGAGTTCCCTGGCCAGTTCGGACTTGGCGGTGCCGGGCGGGCCGAGCAGCAGCGAATGCTGACCGGCGAGCAGGGTGACGACCAGGGTGCGGACCACGTCGTCCCGTTCGTAGAAGCGCGCGGACAGCTCCCGGACGACGGCTCGCAGACGCGGCGCGGTGGTGTGCGCGGGAGGACCGCTCACCGGGTCCGGCCCGTTCGGTGGCCGGAGCGCGCCGCCCGTGTCCTGAATCCCGTGTGCGTCCATGACCCCACCCCATATGTCCGTACTCACTCACCCTGTCCCGGGTCCGGGCGGTGCGCCGCCGCCCCATCCGGTACCCCAACGGAACCACACGCCTCGCCTCTGACGTCTGGCGCAGCACAGACACGTGCCGGAGGGTGGAGCGGAAACCGCATGAAACGGGATACGAGGGCGATGTCGGGTGCGGCGGGAGGAGCGGGGTGCCTCGTCGCCGGAATCGGCGCGGCGAGCGCGCCACTGGCCTGGGCACCGCGGGCCTCGGGCAGCGTCTTCGGCGGATTCGAGGGCGAGAACCGCGATCCGAGCGTCCTCTTCGTCGACCTCCCGCTGATCGCGCTCGGCGGGGCGCTGCTCCCGCTGGTCGCCTGGATGCTGGCGACGCGCTGGACGGGCCGTCCCTGGGCAGCGGCGCTGATGAGTCTGACGGCTTTCTCGCTCGGTCTCTGGGGCCTGCTGGAATGGTGGGTTCCGCGGCACCCCGGAGAGGCAGGCCACGAGCCCGGCGCCTGACCGGTCCACGGCCCACCCCCCGAACCGGCACGCGAGCCGGGGAGACCCTGGTGACTGCCGCCCCGCCGGGCCCACCACCCGAACGGCGCCCGGAAGGACGGCCCGCA
Source organism: Streptomyces sp. NPDC057682 (assembly GCF_042799575.1). Lineage (NCBI taxonomy): Bacteria > Bacillati > Actinomycetota > Actinomycetes > Kitasatosporales > Streptomycetaceae > Streptomyces > Streptomyces sp. NPDC057682. The sequence goes on from NZ_JBHVIN010000006.1 coordinate 124,633, forward strand.
CGGGCACGGCACCGGCTATACCTGAGCGGTGGGGCCGCGGTGCGGGGGCACCGGCCGCGGTGCGCCCACCCGTTCCTGTCCGCCCGCCCCACCCGGAAGGGGTCCGGCCGTGTCGCGTGCCGAGGACTTTCCCGCGTCCAGCGCCGCCGGGGCACGCACACCGGCGGCGCTGGACGCGCGCCTCGTGGAGTGCCGTGCCTGTCCGCGCCTCGTGGCCTGGCGCGAGGAGACGGCCCGCACCAAACGGGCCGCGTTCCGGGACTGGACGTACTGGGGGCGCCCGGTGCCCGGCTTCGGCCCGCCGGACGCGGCCCTGGTGATCGTCGGACTGGCACCCGCCGCGCACGGCGCGAACCGGACGGGCCGGATGTTCACCGGCGACCAGGCCGGTGAACTGCTGTTCTCGACGCTGTACGGGCTCGGCCTGACCTCGCGGCCCACCGCGACGCACCGGGGCGACGGCCTGGAGCTGTACGGGGTCAGAGTCACCGCGCCCGTGCACTGCGCGCCGCCCGACAACCGCCCCACCACCGGGGAGCGCGACACCTGCCGTCCCTGGCTGACCGGCGAACTCCGCCTGCTGGCACCGACGGTGCGCGCCGTCGTCGTCCTCGGCGGCTTCGGCTGGCAGGCGGCCTTCCCGGCCCTGCGGCAGGCGGGCTGGGAGCCGCCCCGCCCCCGCCCCGCCTTCGGCCACGGCGTCCGCGCGAAACTGCGGCCCGGGGAAGGGGACTCGCGGGCCCCGCTGTCGGTGTTCGGCTCCTACCACGTCAGCCGCAGGAACGTGTCCACCCGGCGCCTGACCCCGGCGATGCTGCACGAAGTCCTGCTGGAGGCCGCCCTGACGGCCGGTCTGCCCGCCCGCCCGGACGGCCCGCTCCCCGGCCCGGCCGGGCCGCCCTACTCCCCGTAGACGCGCCGCCGACGCGTGCGGTGCGCCGCGTCGCCCCGGCCGCCGCCATTGACCTCGCCCAGGGACAGCAGGGAGCGCCACTGTTCCACAGCCCGAGGTGATCGCGGTGCACGGCGATGATGCCGTGCTGGAGGGCGAAGCCCTCGGAGGGGCGGCTGAACCACGACGTCGTGACGAACACGGCCCCGTCGACCCCGAAGTGCACCTGGGCGCCCAGCAGATCGCGCATCTCACGGCCGGCGACGGTGCAGGTGGCGCCGGTTCAGTCTTCGGACATGGGGCGCGGGCGCGCGTGCGCGGCGTCGCGCACCAGCCGCAGCAGCCGCCGGGCGGGCTCCTCGTCGATGTCCCGGGCCGTGGCGAGCGCGATTCCGGTGACCAGCCGGATCAGGTCCTCGGCGGTCAGATCGGGACGGACGGCCCCCTCGCGTTGCGCGCGGACGAGCACCTGGTCCGCCGCCTCGAGGATCAGCCGGTGGCAGTCGATGTCCGGCTCCCCGGCCCCGTCGATCAACAGCGCGCCCCCGATGCCCTGGTTGGCGCGGGCGTGGGCCAGGAAGGCGTCCAGCCACCGGGCCAGGGCCTCGTCGGGCCCGTACGTGGCCGAGAACGCCTCCGCCCGCTCGCAGAGGGTGCGGATCCGGTCGGCGAGGACCGCCGTCAACAGGGCGCGTCGGTTCGGGAAATGCCGGTACAGCGTGCCGGGGCCCACTCCGGCACGGCGGGCGATCGCGTTGAGCGACGCGTCGGGGCCCGCCTCGGTGAACTCCTCGTGCGCGGCGGCCACCAGGCGCTCCCGGTTGAGACGCGCGTCGGTGCGCCGCGGTGACGGTACGTCCTGACCGGGTCCGGTCGTCATCGTCCTGCCCTTCGACGGTCTCCGGGGCTAGCCAAGCGGAGAGGGTCTCCGTATCGTAGCGAACCCAAACCGGAGAACCTCTCCGGTTGATGGAATCCGGGGAGAGCCATGACGGACAGCCCATCGCCCGCACTCGGCCGGGTCGGCATCTGGACCTTCGCCCACGAAGGGCAGCCGGCCGCGCGCGTGAGGGAGTCGGCGGCGGAGATCGAGGAGTTGGGGTACGGCGCCCTCTGGTACGGCGAGGCGTTCGGGCGGGACGCCGTGGGACAGGCGTGGCTGCTGCTCTCGGCGACCCGCCGGATGACCGTGGCGTCCGGCATCGCCAACATCGCGCTGCGCGAGCCCCGCACGACGGCGGCGGCGGAACGCACGCTCGGCGAGGCGTTCCCCGGACGCTTCGTACTCGGCCTGGGGGGTCACCGTGTCGACGACACCGTGCACGTCGTCGACGGCTACCCGGTTCCGGGCCTCGGCCGGGCGGTGCCCACCATGCGGGCGTACCTCGCCTCGATGGACGCCTCGCCCGCCCACGGCCCGCGCCCCGATCCCGCGCCGCGCCGCCTGCTCGCCGCCCTCGGCCCGAAGATGCTGGGCCTGGCCGCCGAACGCACCTGGGGAGCGCACACGTACTTCGTCCCCGTGGCACACACGGAACGGGCGCGACGGCTCATGGGCCCCGCCGCGTTCCTCGCGGTCGAGCAGGCCGTCGTGCTCGACCACGACGCCGCGAGGGCGCGCGAGGTGGCCACGGCCCATGTCGCCGGATATCTGGAGGCGCCGCACCAGGTCGCCAGTCTGCGCCGGCTCGGCTTCGGGGACGAGGACATCGTCGGCGGCCCGAGCCGCCGCCTGGTGGACGCGATCGTCGCGTACGGGGACCTGGAGGCGATCCGCCGACGGGTGGACCTGCATCTGGCAGCGGGCGCCGACCATGTCTGCGTACAGGTGCTGACGGCGGATCCGTCCGCACTGCCGCTGCGGGAGTGGCGCACCCTCGCACCCGCGCTCGTCTCGCGCCCCGGCACGGCGGACGGCAACGGGTGACCCTCGCCGGCCACCGCTGACCGGCGCGGCTCCTGAGGGGCCGATGCCGCCTGTGCGAGCGTGGTTGCCGGAGATCCGGAACAGGGGGTTCCGGAGCACGGACGGACAAGCGCTCCGGCCGCGGGCGAGGGCCGCGGTCCGGGGGCGGTGAGGAGTGGGATGCCGCTCGGTGACGGGGTGGCCGGCACGGGGCCGAGGGCCGGCCGGGCCACCAGGATCGCGGCGCTGGGTACGGCCCTGCTGCTGTACGCGCTGGTCGTGGTCCTCCAGGTGAGCACCCCGCCGTCCTCGCACATCGCCTCGGTGCTGGTCGCCATTCCCGCCGTCATCTCCTTCGGCTTCGGCCCCCGGGTGATCATCGGCTCGGCGGTGGTCGCGGCCTGCACGCGGTGGCTGCTCCTGCCCGCGGAGCCCGAGCGGATCGGCTCGGTGGTCGGGACGACGGTGGTGATCTGCGTGATCGCCACCCTCGGCTGCTTCGTCGTCCGCCGCCGGGAACGGGAGTCCGCCCGGCTTCGCCAGGTCGCCTCGGTGGCGGAGGCCGCGCAGCGGGCGGTGCTGCGTCCGCCGCCCCGGACGCTGCGCGGATTCCGTACGGCCGCGACCTACCGCGCCGCGGCCGAGTACGCCCGCATCGGCGGGGATCTGTACGCGGTGGCGGACACCGATTTCGGAGTACGCGCCCTGATCGGCGATGTGCGCGGCAAGGGACTCGACGCGGTGTCCACCGCTGCAGCCGTGCTCGGCTCCTTCTACGAGGCCGCGTACGACCAGCCGACCCTGGGTCTCCTGGCCGGCCGCCTGGACACCGGCCTGAACCGTTTCCTCCGCGACGAGGAGGCCTTCGTCACCGCCTTCCTCATCCAGATCGCCCCCGACGGCCACGCCCACGCGCACTCGTGCGGGCATCCCGCCTCACTCGTGCTGCACGCCGGCACCGTCCGCGAACTCCCCGCCGCACACGGTCTCCCCCTGGGCCTGCGCGGCATCGAGACCGCTCCCGCCCCGGCCGGGCCCGCGCCCCTCCCGGGCACCCGCCTCCACCCCGGTGACACCCTTCTCCTCTACACCGACGGCATCGCCGAGACCCGCGACGCCACCGGCGCGTTCTACCCCCTCGCCCAGCGCCTGACCACCTATCTGCACACCCACCCGCACCCCGTCGACCCGCACGGCCTCCTCGACTGGCTGCTCCGCGACGCCCAGGAGTACGGCGACGACGCCGCGCACGACGACGCCGCGCTCCTGGCCCTCACCTGGGAAGCGGGGCCGGGAAGGACAAGGGGACCGGCCTGAGGCGAGCGGCCGGTCCCCCACCCGTTCGTCAGCCGATCCCGGGACCGTTGTCGTCGGACAGGTTGAGACCGAACAGGGCCTTGCGGACCGGCGCCCCCAGGTCGACCGGGTTGACGGCGAAAGCACGCTTCGTCGTGAGGCCGGAAGCAGTGCCCCGTAGGTACCAGACGGCACCACCGTCGGGGACCTTCCCCAGATCCTCACCGGGGGCGCCCGCCAGCAGATCGGCCCTGCCGTCCCCGTCCAGGTCGAGGAGCTGGACCGAGCCACCGAAGTGGTCCCCGGTCTCGACCACACCCGGCACGCCGGCCGTGTCCTGGTGGACGACCTGTGCGCCACTGCCGCTCAGACCGCCCCGCCCGCCCTTCAGGAGCACCACGGAGCCGGCCGCCTTCGTCGTGCCGATGGCCTCGTAGGGCACCCCGACCGCGAGGTCGGCGTAACCGTCCCCGTTCACATCGCCCGCGCCGAGCCGGGCCCCGAACTGGTCACCCTGCTCACTCACTCCGGGCACTCCGGCGGTGTTCTGGGTGAGGGTCCCGGTGCGCGTGGTGCTCGGACCGGAGGCGGAGCCGTAATAGATCCTGACGGCCCCCGGATCCGTGGCCAGGTCCTCCAGGCTGCCGCCGGGCACCGGCCGGGTGGCGAGATCGTCCTTGCCGTCCCGGTCGAAGTCCCCCACCGCCAGGGCCGACGCCCCGGGAAGCGGGGTGGAGACCGTCGACAGCCCCTCGCGCGTACCGAGCCGGACCTGCGCGCCCTCGGCGTGCTCCTCGTACACATAGGTCGTGCACAGGTCGTCGATGCCGTCGCCGTTGAAGTCGCCGACGGCCGTGGTGGACATGAAGTTGTCCGAGCTGAACATCGTCAGCCGCTGTTCGCGCGCCGGCACCCCCTTCCGGTCGAACGGCCCGTACAGAATGCTGCGCTGGTCGAACTCCCCGCCATGAGCCAGCATCAGATCGACGCGGCCGTCCCCGTTGAAGTCACCGGCCGTGAGGTTGTTCCCCACCTCGCTCCGCGCCGGCGCCGGCAGCCGCACCGCGCCCTTTCCGCTGATCCCGCCGGTACGGCCCCAGAGCACGATGACCGACCCGAAGTCGTTCGTCTCCGGAACGGACTCGTTCGTGTACAGCGCCAGATCCGTCAGCCCGTCGTGATCCAGGTCCCGCGCCGCCATCCGGAACCCGAAACTGTGCGCGTCCCCCGCGACTCCCGGCACCCCGGGCGTGTTCTGGTCGATGACCGTCGTCCGCGCGGTGCCCGGCCCCTTCGCCGATCCGTACGCCACGGCGACGTACCCCGCCCAGGCATGTCCGGCCACCGTGGCACCCGGCGCCGCGACAACGATGTCCTGGTATCCGTCCCCGTTGAAGTCCTCGCGAACGGACAGGACGGCCTTCCCTCCGGCCGCCCCCTTCTGCACTCCCCCCGGAACCGCTACGGCGGTCCCCCCGGCCAGCGCCGTCACGGCGCAGACGGCGATGGCCAACATGGTGCGATTGCCCACAAAATTCTCCTTGGTCGCGTACGCGGAGCCACTGGCGTACGAGGTGTGAGGGCTCACATAGGAGACACCCGTGACGGGTGGAGGGTTGTGCGTGAACGCGCGGCGAACTCCCGCCGCCTTCAAGGAAGTCGGGACAGTCACCCCTCGGACCGGAGGGCTCGGTCCGCCCGGCGTAGGCTTCGGCCCGGGGGGGGTGACCGTGAACGGTCGGGACTGGAACGACGACAGCGAGTACGAGGACGCGCTCCGCCGCAGTGAGCGGGCGGCGCGGTCCGGGTGGGTCGCCGTCACGGGGACGCTGGGGGTGCTGGGGTGTGCGCTGGTCGCGCTCGCGGTGCTCTGTGTCGCGGCCGTGGTGGCGGGCGTGTACGTGGTGATGGCGGCGGACTCGTAGGGGCGGCACCCGGGGGCGGGCCGGTCAGATCCAGTCGGGGACGCTTCCCTCGGTGTAGCGCGCGCCGAAGCCGCCGGTCGGGAGGATGGCGTGGATCGCGGAGAGATCGGCCTCGGTGAGGACGAGGTCCGCGGCGGCGGCGTTCTCCTCCATGCGGGCGGCGCTGCGGGTGCCGGGGATCGGGACGATGTGCTCGCCCCGGGCGAGCAGCCAGGCGAGGGCCAGCTGGGGGACGGTGACGCCCTTGTCGGCGGCGAGGCGGGTGAGGCGGTCCACGGCCTCGGTGTTCTTCTCGAAGTTGCCGGGCTGCCAGCGGGGGTCGGTGTTGCGCATGTCGGTGGGGTCGTACGCGCCGGCGGGCTTCGCGGTGCCGGTGAGGAAACCGCGGCCGAGGGGCGAGTAGGCGACGAGGCCGATGCCGAGTTCGTCCAGGGTGGGGAAGAGCTGCTCGACATCGCGTTCGAAGAGCGAGTACTCGGTCTGGAGGACGGAGACCGGCTGGACGGCGTGGGCGCGGCGGATGGTCTGCGGGCCCGCCTCGCTGAGGCCGAAGTACTTCACCTTCCCGGCGTCGATCAGCTCCTTGACCGTTCCGGCGACGTCCTCGATCGGCACGGCGGGGTCGACGCGGTGCTGGTAGAGGACGTCGATGTGGTCGACGCCGAGGTGGCGCAGGCTGTTGTCGGCGACCCGGCGGATGTTGTCCGGGCTGCTGTCCAGGCCGAAGCCCTTCTCCTCGAAGGTGAAGCCGAACTTGGTGGCGAGGACGACCTCGTCGCGGAAGTCCTTGACCGCCTTGCCGACCAGGATCTCGTTGGAGCCGGTGCCCCAGCCGTACAGCTCGGCCGTGTCGAAGAAGGTGACGCCCAGGTCGTGGGCGCGACGGAGGGCGGCCACCCCGGCCGCCTCGTCGCCGGGGCCGTAGGCCATGGTCAGCCCCATGGCGCCGTAACCGATCGCGGAGACGGTCAGGCCCTGTGCGCCGAGTGTCCTGTGCTGCATGAGGGGCTCCCAGGAGTGTCGAACCGAACGGTGGAGGAACACGTCGGGATCCAGTCTCCCGGAAGGCGGCCGTGTGTCGGTTCGTTACCGGCCGGGGACCGGCGGGCGTCGCGGAAGCGACCCGTTCGGATCCGCCGGCCTGCCCGGGGGCGCGGGGAGCGGTCCGGTGTCCCGGGGCAGGGCCGGTTCCGGCCGTGCCCCGGGCGCGCGGAGGGGATCGGTCCCGGGCCTCAGCGGCTCGCCGCCAGGCCCAGCGCGATGTCGACGATCATGTCCTCCTGCCCGCCGACCAGACGGCGGCGGCCGCACTCCATCAGGATGTCGCGCACATCGACCTCGTGGCGCTGCGCCGCGGCCTCCGCGTGGCGCAGGAAGCTGGAGTAGACCCCGGCATAGCCCAGCGTGAGGGTTTCGCGGTCGACGCGGACCGGGCGGTCCTGGAGCGGGCGGACGATGTCGTCGGCCGCGTCCTGGAGCTTGAACAGGTCGCAGCCGTGCTCGAAGTCCGAGAGGTCGGCGACGGCGATGAACGCCTCGATGGGGCAGTTGCCCGCACCGGCCCCGTGGCCGGCGAGCGAGGCGTCGACGCGGCGGACGCCGTTCTCGACCGCGACGACGGAGTTGGCGACGGAGAGCGAGAGGTTCTCGTGGGCGTGGATGCCGATCTCGGTCTCCGGGTCGAGCACGTCGCGGTAGGCGCGCACCCGGGCGGCGACGTCCTTCATCGTCAGCCGGCCGCCGGAGTCGGTGACGTAGACGCAGTGGGCGCCGTAGGACTCCATCAGCGCGGCCTGCTTCGCGAGTTCCGCGGGCTCGGCCATGTGGGAGAGCATCAGGAAGCCGGAGACGTCCATGCCCAGCTCGCGGGCGGCGGCGATGTGCTGCGCGGAGATGTCGGCCTCGGTGCAGTGGGTGGCCACGCGCACGGAGCGGACCCCGAGGTCGTAGGCGTGCTTCAGCTCGTCGATGGTGCCGACGCCCGGCAGGAGCAGCGTGGTGAGGCGGGCCCGCTCCAGCACGGAGGCGGCGGCCTCGATCCACTCCCAGTCGGTGTGCGAACCGGGGCCGTAGTTGAGGGAGCCGCCGGCGAGTCCGTCGCCGTGCGCGACCTCGATCGCGTCGACGCCGGCCTCCTCCAGGGCCACGACGATGCGCTTGACGTCGTCGGGGGTGATGCGGTGCCGGACGGCGTGCATGCCGTCGCGGAGGGTGACGTCCTGGACAAAGATCGGGGTGCTCACTTCGTGGCCTCCTTCGCGGCGGCGATCTTCTCGGCCATCTGCACCGCGGCCGAGGTCATGATGTCGAGGTTCCCGGCGTACGCCGGGAGGTACATGCCCGCGCCCTCGACCTTGAGGAAGACCGACACCTGGTGCGTCGGCCGCGTGGTCGCGCCCTCGGCCAGCAGGGTCTCCACGGGCTGGTCGGCCGGGATCGCGGTGATCTGGACGTCCTGGACCATCCGGTAGCCCGGGACGTACCCCGAGACCTCGGCGACCATCGCGAGGACCGATTCGGTGATCCGCGCCTTGGCGTTCTCGCCCTCCTCGCCCTCGGGGAGGGTGACCAGGGCGAGAACCGTGTCGCGCATCATCAGCGGCGGTTCGGCCGGGTTGAGGATGATGATCGCCTTGCCCCGCTCGGCGCCCCCGACCCGCACGATCGCCTCGGAGGTCGTCTCGGTGAACTCGTCGATGTTGGCCCGGGTGCCGGGGCCGGCCGACTTGGAGGCGATGGAGGCGACGATCTCGGCGTACGCCACCGGCACGACCCGGCTGATCGCGGCGACGACCGGGATCGTCGCCTGGCCGCCGCAGGTCACCATGTTGACGTTCGGGGCGTCGAGGTGCTCCTCCAGGTTGACCGCCGGGATGACGTAGGGGCCGATCGCGGCGGGCGTCAGGTCGATCATGCGGATGCCGAGCGGGCGCAGCTTCTCGTCGTTGGTGCGGTGCGCGCCGGCGGAGGTGGCGTCGAAGACGATGCCGATCTCGTCGATCTGCGGCGACCTCAGCAGCCCGTCCACGCCTTCGTGGGTGGTCTCGAAGCCGAAACGGGCGGCGCGGGCCAGACCGTCGGAGGCCGGGTCGATGCCGACCATGACGCCCATGTCGAGGTGGTGCGCGTTGCGCATGATCTTGATCATGAGGTCGGTGCCGATGTTGCCCGACCCGATGATGGCGACCTTCGTCTTGCTCATCGTGGTTCCTTACGCGGAGAAGGTGACCGACACCGTGCCGAGGCCGGTGACGGTGGCGTGGACGGCGGCGCCCGGCGTCACGGGGCGCATCGGGCCGAGGGCGCCGGAGAGGACGATCTGGCCGGCCCGGAGCGGATCGCCCAGGTCGCGGGCCTGTCGGGCGAGCCAGACGACCGCGTTGACCGGGTCGCCGAGGCAGGCGGCGCCGGTTCCGGTGGAGACGGTCTCGCCGTCGACGGTCATGGTCATCGCGGCGGCGACGGGGTCGAAGTCCGTGAGCGGGACGCGGTGCGTGCCGAGGACGTAGCCGCCGGCCGAGGCGTTGTCGGCCACCGTGTCGCCGAAGCTGATGTCCCAGTCGGCCACCCGGCTGCCGCAGATCTCGATGGCGGCGACGGCGTGGTCGACGGCGGCGCGGACCTGGGCGTCGTCGAGCGGCCCCTCCGCGAGGTCGGCCCCGAGGACGAAGGCGATCTCGGCCTCGACGCGCGGCTGGAGGACCGCGCCGGCCGGTACCGCCGAGCCGTCGGCGTACTCCATGTCGTCGAAGAGGACGCCGAAGTCGGGCTGGCCGACGCCGAGCTGCCGCTGCACGGCCTCGGAGGTGAGCCCGATCTTCCGGCCGACGACGGCGGCACCGGACTCGATCCGCTCGGCGGTGAGCAACTGCTGCACGGCGTACGCGGCGGCGACGTCGTCGCGGCCGATCAGGTCGCGCACGGGGGCGGCGGGGGTGCCGGTGGCGGCGGCGTCACGGAGCCGGGCCGCGGCGGCGGCGATGCTGTCGGTCCCGACAGTGGGGTGGTTCTGGGGCATGTCGTCCAATCTGCGGTACGGGACGAGGGGAACTCCACGCCGACGTTCCACTCAGCGGTACGCTCTTTCCATGGAGGACAGCGACACCGTCCTGGGCAAGGCACTGGGCATCCTGCGGGCGTTCGGCCCGGCCGACTCCGTGCTGCCGCTCGCCGAGCTGGTGCGGCGCACGGGCCTGGCGAAGGGCACCGTCCACCGCGTCGCCGGTGATCTGGTCCACCACCGGCTGCTCGACAAGACCGACCACGGCTACCGGCTCTCCGGGGGCCTGTTCGAGCTGGGTCTGAGGGCCGCCACCGAGCGGACCCTGCTGGAGGTGGCGATGCCCTTCCTCCAGGATCTCTACGAACGCACCCATGAGACGGTGCACCTGGGTGTGCGCGAGGGGCACGAGGTCGTGTACGTCGCGAAGATCGGCGGGCACCGCCAGGCCAAGGCGCCCTCCCGCACCGGCGGGCGGATGCCGATGCACTGCACGGCCATCGGCAAGGTATTGCTGGCGTACGCCGGGGAGGACGAGCGGACCGCCGTGCTGACGGCCCCGCTCGAACGCCGCACCCCGCACACGGTGATCGCGCCCGGCCTGCTGCGCAGGCAGCTGGTGAAGGCGGTGGAGACCGGGGTCGCCTACGAGCAGGAGGAGTCGACGCCCGGTCTGCTCTGCGTCGCCGCGCCGGTCCTCGCGCCGGACGGGCAGACGGCGGTCGCCGCGATCAGCGTGACCGGCCCGGTCGGCCGCTTCCGCCCCGAGTCCCACGCCAACGCCGTACGGGCGGCGGCCACCGCCCTGGGTTCCACCCTGGCCCGCAGACGTCCCTGAAACGGGCACCGGCCGGGTGCGACGCGCAGCGCGTCGCACCCGGCCGGTGGACCGGGGCGGGAATGCTCAGGCCGCCTGCTCCTCGGCGGGCGCCGAGGCGAGCGGGATCGGGGTGAACATCTCGGGCTCCTCGTCCGGCGTCAGCGCGGTCGGACCGTACACCCAGTCGGTGAAGGAGTAGTCGTCGACGGCCCGCGCCCGCATGATCGCGTTGCGCCGGAGCCGGGACTCCCCGTCCAGGTGCCACAGCTCGCCCCAGGCGCGCGCCGTCGTCTGCACCCGACGGCAGTGCTCGACGCGGACCGCCTCGTACGCGGCCAGCGCGCCGTCCCAGTCCGGGGCGGTGCCCTCCGCGGCCGCCTCGGCCATCCGCGCGTAGTGCCGGGCGAGCACCCAGCCGTCCTCGATGGCCATGATCGCGCCCTGCGCCATGTACTGGAGCGGCGGGTGCGCGGCGTCGCCGAGCAGGGCGATGCGGCCGTGCACCCAGGTCTCGATCGGCTCCCGGTCGAACATCCGCCACCAGCGGTCCCGCCACATCAGCGGAATGCCCTTGGCCACGGGCCCGCAGCTGCCCTCGAAGGCGCCGTCGAGCTCGTCGGGGGTGCCCCAGTCCTCCTCGCCGGCGAGCGCCTTGGGCGACTCGAACACGGCGACCTGGTTGAACATCTCGCCGCCGCGCAGCGCGTACTGCACGAAGTGACGGCGCGGGCCGACGTACACGGTGACGTCGTTCTCCGCGATGTCGTTGCCCCTGACCTGCTCGATCGGGACGGCCGCGCGGTAGGCGACGTACGAGGAGTTGACCACGTCGTCGCCGATGAGCCCGCGCCGGGCCACGGAGTGCAGTCCGTCGGCGGCGACGACCAGCGGGGCGGACTCGACGCGGCCGTCCTTCAGCAGGACGCGGGCGCCGTTCTCCGTGTTCTCGTAGCCGACGACGACCTGGTCGTTCAGCAGCTCCACACCGGCGCGGCGACAGGCCCGCAGGAAGATGCCGTGCAGGTCGCTGCGGTGGATGACCATGTACGGGAAGCCGTAGCGGCGCTCCAGGTCGCGCAGGTCCAGCCGGGTCAGCTCCCGGGAGTCGACGGCGTCCCGCATGACCATGTTCTCCGGGACGACGCCCAGGTCCTTGGCCTCGTCCAGCAGGCCGTACTCGGCGAGGATGCGCGTGCAGTTGGGGGCGATCTGCAGGCCGGCGCCGACCTCGCCGTACTCCGGGGCCTGTTCGAGGACGCGGACCCGCAGTCCCTGGCGGGACAGGGCGAAGGCGGTGGAGAGGCCGCCGATGCCACCGCCGACCACGAGGACGTCGGGCTGTCCGGCAGGCGTGGGTTCAGGGTTCATGAGCTGTTCCTTGCGTGTACGGGGCGGGCCCCGGGTTCAGAGCCAGGCACCCAGCGCGGGGGCGGGGGTGCCGTCCTCGGCGCGGAGGCCGTTGTCGCGTCCGGTGAGGTAGGCGGCGAGGTCGGGCAGCGCGCCGGTGACCGGGACGGGGTCGCCGTCACCGGGCAGGTCCCAGGCGGCACCGGCCGGGGTCCGCAGGGTCACGGCCGGGCCGGGGGCGGCGGCGCGCTTGGCGGTGACGTCGTCGCACAGGGCGGCGAGGAAGTCGGCCGGGAGGCCGTCGAAGGAGACGCCGTTCGCCAGGTCGACGGCGTGGACGCACACCTCGCGGGAGCGCATCCAGGGCAGTTCGGTGGCGGGGACCGTGCGGCCCTGGGCGGTGACGACCTCGTGGAGCCACTGCTCCTCGGTGAGCCGGTCCATCCCCGCCTCCAGCGCGTCCGCGGAGCGGCGCAGCCAGGCGGTGAGCCGGTCGGCCGGGAGGGCGCGGCCGCGTTCGATGCCGGCGGCGCGTTCCTCGGGCGAGGCGTACATCGGGGTGGGTACGCCGGTGGCGGCCCAGTGGACCAGGTGGGACAGGGCCTCGGCGTTGGCGGCGACGTGCGCGGCGACATGGGCGCGGCTCCAGCCGGGCAGGGCGCTCGGCGCGGCGTACCCCGCGTCGTCGAGACCGGCGACGGCGTCGAAGGTCAGCTCGGCGCCGATCAGGGCCCAGCGGCGGGCGTCGTCGAAGGTGCGGGCGGTGCGTGTCACGACGCGACGACCTCGTTGGCGCAGGCGCCGAGGCCGGTGATCTCGGTGACCACGTGCTGGCCGGGGAGCAGGAAGACCTTGGGGTCGCGGGCGTTGCCGACGCCGGCCGGGGTGCCGGTGGCGATGATGTCGCCGGGCCGCAGGGTGATGACGGTGGAGATGTACTGCACGAGGAAGACCGGGTCGAAGAGCAGCGTGCCGGTGTCGTCCTGCTGCATGACCCGGCCGTCGACGACCGTCCTGACCTCCAGGGCGGGGCGGACGCCGCCGACCTCGTCGGGGGTGACGACGTAGGGGCCGACCGGGGTGGTCGCCTCCCAGATCTTGCCCTGGGTCCACTCGATGGTGCGGAACTGCCAGTCGCGCACCGAGATGTCGTTCATGACGGTGAAGCCGGCGATGGCGTCGGCGGCCTGCTGCTCGTCGGCGCGGCGGACCTCCTTGCCGATCACGACGGCCAGCTCGACCTCCCAGTCGAAGGCGTCGGTCTCGGCCGGCTTGACGATGGGGTCGTTGGCGCCGATCAGGGTCTCGGCGAACTTCGGGAAGAGGGTGGGGTAGGAGGGCAGTTCCCGGCCCATCTCCTTGATGTGGTTGGTGTAGTTGTGGCCGACGCAGACGACCTTGGAGGGGTTCGGGACGACCGGGGCGAAGTCCGCGCCCTCGACCGGGTAGGTGGGGCCGGTCGCGGCGGCGGCCCTGGCCTGCCAGTCGCTCTCGGCGAACAGCGCGCCCAGGTCGGTGCGGCCGAGGTCGACGTGGACGTCGCCGTCGAGGCGGACCGCCCGGGTGCCGTCGGGGGTGCGGAGGGTGGCGAGCTTCATGGTCAGGCGTCCTTCTGGGTGCGGTTGAGCCGGAGCGCCTCGAAGACGGGCGCGTCGGAGAAGCGGAAGAGGTCGAGGGCGCCGGAGTCCGAATCGGTCCCGCCGGCCTCGGACCGGGCGGAGAACGGTTCCCACGACGGGACGACGAACAGGTCGCCGCGGTTGACCGTCCAGGACTTCTCGCCGACGGTCACGACACCGGACCCGTCGAACACCTGGTAGACGGAGGAGCCGGTCTCGCGCACGGGCGCGGTCTCGGCGCCGCGGGCGACCCGGTGGAACTCCGCGCGGAGGGTGGGCAGCACGTCCGTGCCGTCGTGCGGGTTGGAGTAGCGCACGGCCGCGTGGCCGGGCTCGACGGTGCCGCCGTAGCCCTCCTTCTCCAGCAGCAGTTGGTCGTTCAGGGCGGCGTCGGTGTACTCCCACTTGTAGGAGAGCAGCGGGCTGCCCGGGGTGGCGGGGGCTGCCGACAGCGGGCGCAGTCCCGGGTGGCCCCACAGGCGCTCGGAGCGCGAGCGCTCCGGGGTGATCCGTTCGGCGTCGCCGATCTCGTCGCGGCCGAATTCGAAGAACTGCGCCTCGGTGACGTACTGGAAGGGGATGTCCAGGCCGTCGATCCAGGCCATCGGCTCGGAGGTGGCGTTGTGGTGGGCGTGCCAGTTCCAGCCGGCCTGCGGGAGGAAGTCTCCGCGGTTCATCGGGACCGGGTCGCCGCCGACGACCGTCCAGACGCCGGAGCCCTCGACGACGAAGCGGAAGGCGTGCTGGGTGTGGCGGTGCTCGGGGGCGTCCTCCCCCGGCATCAGGTACTGGATGGCCGCCCACAGGGTGGGGGTGGCGAAGGGCCGGCCGCCGAGGGAGGGGTTGGCCAGCGCGATCGCGCGGCGTTCGCCGCCGCGGCCGACCGGGACGATGTCGCCGGCCTGTGCGGCCAGCTCGCGCAGCCGCTGCCAGCGCCACAGGTGCGGGACGGCGCGGGAGCGCGGGTGGGCCGGCATGAGGTCGCCGATCTCGGTCCACAGCGGGACGAGCAGCTCGTTCTCGAAACCCCGGTACAGCTCTTCGAGGGCCGGGGTGACCTCGGGCTGCCCCTCCGCGGCGACGGCCTGCAGCCGCACCGGGGAGCCCAAGGCGATGTCATGGGCGAGGGAGGAGTGAGTCACAGCCACAGCGTGCGTCGTTTCTCTTTGAAGAACACATGGATTCTGTAGAGCAGAATCGTGGGGGAAGAAGGGCCGGGGAACCGGCGGGGGCCCGTACGGCACCGCCGGGACAGCGGTGTCGTACGGGCCCCCCGCCCGGTCGGCCGGTGGTTCAGTTGTGGGTGACGAAGTCGGTGACCAGCCGGTTGAACTCGTCGGCGTGCTCGATCATGGCCCAGTGGCCGCAGTGGTTGAGGACCACCAGACGGCTGTGGGGGATGCTGGCCAGCAGGAACAGCGAGTTCTCGTACGAGACGACGCGGTCGTCGCGGCCGTGGATGAGCAGGGTCGGCACCGTGATGCCGGACAGCAGCTCCGGCTTGACCCATATCGGCAGCGGGGCGCCCTGGGGCAGGCCGTCGACGTAGTTGCGCAGGTGCTCGGGGCGGGCGAGCGCGGCGTCGGAACGGGCCTTGCACAGCTCGGGGGTCGCGAACCGGGCCTTGTCGAAGACCATGATCTCGACGAGCCGGCGCATGTTCTCCGGGCTGGCCTCGCGGTAGGCCTCGATGAGGACCTTGAGGCCCTCGGAGGGGCCGTCGCCGGCGCCGAAGAGCGTGGGCAGCCGCATGCCGACCGGTGGGCCCATGGTGATCAGGTGGGTGATGCGCTCGGGGTGCTCGGTGGCCAGGCGGAGCGAGGTCTGGCCGCCCATGGAGTTGCCGACGAAGGCGGCCCTGTCGATGCCGAGGGTGTCCATGAACTGGATCGCGGCGTCGACGTGGTCGAGGCGGTCGACCGTGGCGGCGTCCGACTCGCCCCAGCCGGGCATGTCGACCGCGTACACGTGGAAGTGCTCGGCCAGGGCCTCGATGTTGCCGGCGAAGTTGCTCCAGCCGGTGGCGCCGGGGCCGCTGCCGTGGAGCAGGATGACGGGGTGGCCGGAGCCCGCCTCGTAGTAGCGGAGATTCCAGTCGGGGGTCCGGACGGTGCGGGCGATGTCTCGCGGGTCGAGCGCCATCAGTGGTTCTCCTCCATCGGGTTCGGTGCGGCGGCGAGGAGTCCGGCGACGACGCCCGGCGGACGGTGGCCCCAGCTGTGCAGCCGGTCGAGCGTCTTCACCTCCCAGGTCTCGTCGTCGATGATCAGCCCGCCCCAGCCGTACTCGATGCTGAAACCGGACGGCGTGAAGACGTAGAAGCTGAACATCTGGTCGTTCGGGTGCATGCCGAGCGTCATCTCGAACGGCTGCTTGGCGTCCATGCACCGGTCGTAGGCGAGGCCCACGTCGCGGATGTCGGTGACCTCGACCATGAAGTGGTGGGTCTTCTTCGGCGACGGGAGGTCCCCGAAGGCGACGGTGTGGTGCCGGCCGTTGCAGTGCAGGAAGATCAGGTCCGCGAAGACGCCCGGGGC
This sequence comes from Streptomyces sp. NPDC057682, assembly GCF_042799575.1. Classification (NCBI taxonomy): domain Bacteria; kingdom Bacillati; phylum Actinomycetota; class Actinomycetes; order Kitasatosporales; family Streptomycetaceae; genus Streptomyces; species Streptomyces sp. NPDC057682. Next base: position 140,975 of record NZ_JBHVIN010000006.1, read on the forward strand.
CAGCTCCTCGACGATCATGTCGCTGATCCGGAAGCCGAGCAGGTCCATGTAGAAGCCCAGGTAGGTCTCCCGGGAGACGCCGTGGGCCAGCAGGACCTGGTGGCCCGCGCCGCCGGCGCCGGTCACGAAGTCGCCGAGCAGCGAGGCGGACGCGAACGGGGTGGCGGCGTCGGCCAGGCCGTTGACCAGCTCGATCCGGTTGCCCATCGGGTCGGTGGTGAGGAAGATCCGGTCCACCTTGCGGGCGGCGGCGAGTGCCGCGTCGCCCTCGGTGACCTCGATGCCGGCCGCGCGGACCTTCTCGACCAGGGCGTCGAGCGCGTCCGCGCCCTCCACCTCGTAGCCGGTGGCCACCAGATCGTCGGCCGGACCCTCGGTGACGACCCAGCGGTGGGCCTTCTCGTCGGTACGCAGCGTGAATCCGTCCGCCGTCCGCTCACCGAGCTGCATGCCGAGCAGGCCGACACCGAAGTGCTCCCAGTCGGCGAGGCCGCTCACCTCGTAGACGACGTATCCGAGTTCCTTGACACCGGACAATGTCTTGCTCCTTCTTCGGGTACGGGATCAGACGGTGGGCACGGCGAGGCCGTGGGTGTCGGCGGCGGCGACGAACCGGTCGGGCCGGACCGCGACGACGCGGGCGCCGTACCGGCGCATCCAGGGCAGGAGGACCTCGTCCAAGTCGACCAGCTCGTCCGGTCCCTCGGTGTGGGAGGTCTTCGGGCGCACCGCGCGGTAGTGGGCGCCGAGCGCGTCCCAGCCGGCCTTCTCCTCGGCGGACAGCACGTCGGCCGGGTCGACCTCGTCGCCGAGCAGCACGAAGTGGTGGCCGAGGTGGTGGTCCAGGCGGGCCATGCGGCCGGCGGTGTCACCGGTGACCGGCTGCGGGACCATGCGGCCGATGACGCTGGCGTCACCGGTCTCGCCGCGGATCCAGCCGGCGGCCAGGACGGGCGGGGCGGTGAGCGGCGGTTCGAAGGGGGTGACCGTGCCCTCGGGCACGGCGTTCATCGCCGCCTGCTCCTCCTCGGTGGCCTCCTGCTTGATGACCCGGCCGAGGCCGACCGCGAGGCCGGTGTAGAAGGCCGCGCTGGGGCGCCGCTCGGCCTCGTAGGTGTCGAGCCAGCCCTCGGGCAGCTCGCCCTTGAGCACCCGGGCGAGCTTCCAGCCGAGGTTGTGGGCGTCGCGCATACCGGTCTGCATGCCGGCCCCGGCCCACGGCGGCATCAGGTGCGCGGCGTCGCCGGCCAGGAACACCCGCCCCTGGCGGAAGGTGTCGGCCATTCGGACGTGGTGCTGGTAGAAGGCGTGCTGATGGATCTCGACGTCGTCCTCGGAGACGCCGAGGGCCTTGAGCAGCGGCCAGATCTCGGCGCTCGTCGGATAGTCCGCGGGGGTCTCGTCGGGCTTGAGCGGGATCTCCCAGCGGTGGTTGCCGGCGGACAGCGCGATGTCGACGACGGGGCGCTCCTTGTCGGACCAGAAGGTCAGGAAGTCCCGGTCGGGCCACCAGCGCTTGACGTGGCAGTCGACGACCACCCAGGTGACGTCGTCGGTGTCGCCCAGCAGCGTGCAGCCGATCCGGCCGCGGGTGGCGCTGCTGCCGCCGTCGGCGCCGATCGCGTAGCGGGTGCGCGTGGTGCGGGTCTCCCCGTCGCGGGTGGAGGTGAGCGTGACGCCGTCGGCGTCCTGCTCGATGCCGGTGACCTCGGAGCCGTAGTGGACGGTGACGAGGTCGTCGTACCCGTCGCGGACGGCCGCGCGGAGCTCGGCCTCCATCGTCGGCTGGTAGATGTTGTAGAAGCGCGGGGTGCGGCCGAGGGTCGACGGCGGGTGCTCGATCCTCATGATCTCGGTGCGGTCGTACGTCATCCAGCGCAGGGCGCGCTGCGGATCGATCACCTTGTCGATCCGCTCGTCGATGCCGAGGTCCTGGAAGATCCGCATCGTCCAGTCGTTGACGGTCACGGCACGCGCCCGGGAGTAGATGTCCCGGTCCCGTTCGAAGGCGACGGCGGAGATGCCGTATCGGGCAAGGGTGAGGGCGGCGATCACACCGGTCGGCCCATAGCCGACAATCGCGACATCCGCGTCAAATCTCTTGGTCATGCGCTGACTCCGTTGTGCACGCAAAGACGGGAAGGTTTTGGACCGAGCGGTCGGTACATTCTGAAGGTAACAGCGCCCCCGCGCAGCCCGTCAAGGGGTTCTGGCCAGGGATTTTCCACACATCCCGCACGGAGACCCGGCCGGGGCGTCCCGCGGGATCGCATAGAATCCGGCGAGTGGAGAAGATCGAGCAGCCCGCGCCGGAAGCACGTACCAACCGCCGCGGCCGTCGGTCACGGCAGGAGATCCTCGACGCGGCGGCCCGCGTGATGGCCGTGCGCGGCTACGCGGGAACGCCCATGTCGGTGCTGGTCAAGGAGACCGGACTGCCGAAGAGCGCCTTCTACCACCACTTCGAGTCCAAGGCCGGACTGCTGGCCGCCGTCATGGAGCAGGGTGCCCAGGGCTTCTTCGGCGCCATGCGCGCGGCCCACCGCAACCCCCCGGAGGGCGGGACCCCCAGCGAGCGCCTGCACTGGTACCTGCGCCGGACCGGCAACGTCCTGGAGGACGGCGAGGACTTCCTGCGCCTCCTGCTCGTCCTGGTGATGAGCCGCGAGGCCGCCGAGGCACCCGAGGCGCTGCGCACCGTCGTCGCGGTCCGCGACGAGGGGCGCGCCTACATGGCGCACATGATCAGCTCGTCCTTCCAGAGCGCCGGCGAGAAGACCGCCGCCAGGATCGGGGAGGCCCTCGCCCCCTTCGGCATGGCGGGCTACGACGGCGCGTTCGTCGCCCTGCAGTCCGACAACGGCCGGCCCATGTCCGCGTGGATGGACGAACTCGCCGACTCCCTGGCGGCGTTGGGCGCTGCCCTCATCGCCGCCGGCTGACGGATCCCGGGTCCGCCCGCCTCACCTCGGCCGCCACCAGATCGTGGTCCGAGTACGGGGTGAGGTGCACACGCTGCCCCGCCGGGGCGAAGCCGCGCAGGAAGATGTAGTCGAACTTGCTGCGCCAGTCGGTCGTCGGCGTGCACCCGCCCGGCCCCGAGGGCCCGCACTGCGCGTCGGCGTCCGCGAACAACCGCCACATCGAGGCAAGTTCGGCGGCCTCCGGCACCGCGTTGAAGTCACCGAGCACGATCGTACGGTCGTAGCGGCCGACCACCTTCGCCAGCGCCTCGGCCTGCTTCGCGCGGACGGACTCCTGACGCCGTTCGGCGAAGTGGGTGTTGAAGACGCGGACGGGCCGGCCGTCCACGAGGGTGGTGACGGCGAGGTACCCGCGGTCCTCCGAACCGCCGTCCGGGTACTCGGTGTTCACCGCATCGGTGATCGGGGCGGCCGAGAGGATCGCCTGTCCGAAACCCCCCGGCTTCCACGGCACTCCCCCGCAGCGGCTCCAGCTCCGCAGCACCGACCCGTACGTCACGTGGTACACCAGCCCGTACCGGTACCGCAGTTGCTCGACGATCCGCTCGACGTCCCCCACGCACGCCTCCTGCAGGCCGATCACCTGGGGCGCGTACGTGGCGATCTCCTTCGCGCGCCCGGCGTTGGGGTCGCCGTCCTTGCAGGGGTTGCAGATGTTCCACGTCATGACCCGGTTCGGCACCGGCTTCGCGGGCGCACCGGCCGGCAGCGGATCGGCGACGCGCTCCGCGTTCGTCGCCCCCGGTCCGGCGATCAGCACACAGGCCACGATCAGCGCACCCACGAGCCACCGCGCACCGGTTCCGGTCACCTTCGCCTCCTCGCAGTCGGGGACACACGCCCGCACGGGAGGTCCCGGGGCCGCGGCGGGGCCGGTGGCCCGGTCCACGGGTGGGATCATGATGGGTCCGTCACGCGACCGGGGTCAATCGTGCCCAGGGCCCCGGACGCGGGCGCGCGACCGCCGGGCGGCACCGGTCCGTCAGGTCCCGGCACCGCCCGGCGGGGGTGCTCCTCCCCGTGCGGGGTCAGTCGGTTCCGGAGAAGAGCCGCTCCAGGGCCGGCCATCGCGCGGCCGTCGCGAAGACCGGGATCGTGCCGAGGGGCGCCTCGCGGAGGAGCTCCCGGCCGCCGCTGAAGGTCTCGCCGGTCCAGACGTCGACCCAGTCCGTGCCCGCGGGCAGGTAGACCGTGCGCCGTGTGGCGCCGGGTTCGGTGACGGGGGCGACGAGCAGCCCCGAGCCGAGCCGGAAGTGGTCCTGGTGGTCCCAGATCCTCGCGTCGTCGGCGTGGTCGAAGAACAGGCCGCGCATCAGCGGCTTGTTCTCGGCCAGACCGGTCCTCGTCTCCTCCGCCAGATAGGGGACGAGGCGTTCCCTCAGCGCGGCGTAGCGGCGGAAGGTGTCGAGGACGGCCGGATCGCCCGAGCGCTCCGCGATGTTCCACGGGGTGCGGTCGCGCAGCGGCAGACGGTGGTGGTTGTACTCGGAGTGGTACTGCATGATCGGCACGAAGGCCGAGAACTCCGTGGCCCGGATGTACAGTTCGGCGTCCGGCACGTCACCGGAGAAGCCCGCGAGGTCCCAGCCCCAGTAGACGATGCCGCAGGCGGAGGCCGTGATGCCGGCGTGGACGGAGTGGCGGTAGGCGTCCCAGGTGGAGTCCTCGTCGCCCGCCCAGAAGGCACCGGCGTTCTGCGAGCCGGTGAAGCCGGCCCGGCTGAAGGTGACGGGTGCCTTGCCGCACCGGCGCAGCAGATCTCCGTAGGCCCGGGGGTATGCGACCGGGAAGAGGTTGTTGGTGACGTCGCCGGAGGTGCCGTCGGCGTAGCGGAGGTCGGCTCCCCAGGCGTGTTCGCCACCGTCGGTCTTGAAGCCGTCGATGCCGACCTCGTCGACGAGATAGCGGCGCTTGGACAGCCACCAGTCGCGGGCCTCGGGGTTGGTCAGGTCGGGCATCAGGGCGAGCGGGAACCACCAGCCGCGGTTGCGGTAGGGCCGCTTGCCGTCCTGTTCCAGGACTCCGTAGCCGCGGTCGGTCATCGCCCTGGCGTCGGCGGCGGCCTGCCCGGACGGGTTCGGCCGCATCTTCATCAGCGGGATCTGCCAGAGGAGCACCTTGATGCCGCGCGCGTGCAGTTCGTCGACCATGGCCTTGGGGTCGGGCCAGGCGCCGTCGGCGGGAAAGGTGAAGTCGCCGAGGCGGTGCGGGGAACCGTCCTCGTGGACCTCGTACCGCGCGTCGCGGAACGCGGTGAACGTCGATTCGTCGCTCCAGGCCTCGATGACCAGGGCCCTGACGGGGATGTCCGTGTCCCGGTGGCGGTCCATCTCGGCCATCACCCGGGCCTGGGTGTTCCATTCGTTGCCGCTGGCCCACAGGCCGAACACCCACTCGGGGAGTTCCTCGGGGCGGCCCGCCTCGTCGAGGAAGGCGCCGAGGACGTCGGCGGGGGTGCCCCGGTAGCAGTGGGTTTCGAGTGCCCCGTCGGGGCCGACCTCGGCCTCGATCCGGAGCAGGTCGTTGTCCGTGGCGCCGATGTCGTACCAGGTGCGGCGGGAGGTGCGGACGTGGAAGCCCCAGCCGTCGCCGCCGATGACGAGGGCGAAGGGCATCGGGAGATAGGTGCGGGTGGTGAAGCCCTGGCCCTTGTACTGCTCGAAGACCTGGGCGTCGAGGGCGAGGCCGCGCTGGTCGACGGCGTTGTAGCGCTCGCCGAAGCCGACGACGTGCTCGCCCTCGGCCAGCCGCAGGGCGAAGCGGACGCGCAGCGGGGTGCCGTCGGCGGCCCGGAGGGTGCGGGCGGTGCCGGGCACGAGGCGGCCGGCCGGGCCCGTCACCGTCAGGGCGTCGGCTCCGTCGTACCAGGCGGCGGGGGCCACGGTGTACCAGCGGGTGGACCGGGTGCGACCGTCGGCGTGCGTGGCGGTGAACCGGTAGCGGGCGCTCGTGCCCGCGGCCAGGGGGCGCGGCCGGACCACCCACCGTGTGCGCCCGTGGCGGGCGGCGCCGGACGCGGCGGCGGCCAGGTGGCTGTCGCCGTCGCCGCCGGAGTCACCAGCCGGGGGCCGGTCCGTCTCCGCCTCGGCGGTCAGCGTCGTGACCGTGCCGTCGGTGTCCCAGGCGCAGGCCACGGCGGTGATGCCGGGCCCCGTGGAGGCGCGCACCTCGAAGGCCTCGCCGGCGAGCGGCGTGGCGGGCACGATCTGGTCGTCGGTCGGTTCGTAGGCGTGGCCCGAGCCGTGCGGGCGGTGGCGGATCACAGGGAGACTCCGAGTTCGTCGGCGAGGATGAGGTACATGGCGTGGGACCAGAGCAGCGGGGTGGCGTTGTGCCCCCAGCGCTCCTCCCACTCGGTGAGGCGGCGCGGTGCCTGGAGCCGTACGTCCGGGGCCTGCTCGGGCAGCAGGTGGTCCTCCGTGGCCTGCGCGGCGATCCAGTCGAGCGCGCGGCGGGCGTCGGCGGTGCGGCCGATGCGCGCGTAGTGCCAGCCGAGGAAGCCGGCGAGGACGGGCCACTGGCCGCCGCCGTAGAACGTGTCGCCGAGGTAGCGGTACACGCCGCCGTCCGGCTGCACGATGTCGAGTTCCGCGGCGTGCAGGGTCGCGGCGGCGACCGGCCCGTCCGGCGGCACGCTGCCGAACGGGGTCAGACAGGCCAGCAGGCTGCCGTCGACCTGCTTGCTGCCCAGCCACTTCGCCAGGTGTCCGTCGTACATGCCGCGTTCGCGCACGAGCGCGTCGAGGGCGTCGATGGTGCGCGCGCAGAGGCCGCGGTCGGCGAGGCCGGCCTCGGCGACGGCGTGCAGTCCGCCGCGGATCGCTCCGAGCGTGGCGCCGTGCACCCGGTCGTTGTACTCCTCCCACCAGTCGTAGCAGGGGGTGGACCAGGTGGCGGCGAGGTAGTCGACGGTCAGCCGGACGGCTTCGCGGTAGGGCGCGGGGTCGCGGTCGTGCCGGGCGAGGTGGGTGGCCAGGGACCACAGCCACGTTCCGTAGCCGTCGAGCTGGAAGTCCCACCAGCCGACCTCTCCGGTGTCCTCGCCGTCGAGGGTGTAGCGGGTGGGCAGATAGGCGACCTCGTCGGGCCGTTCGCCCCGGCGCAGCGCGTCGAGCAGCGATTCGATGCGCCCGGCGCGGTCGGTGACGACGGAGGCGCACCAGCGGTGGAAGGCGTCCGCGCTCTCCGGCGCGCCCGAGCGGGAGGCCGCCTCGGCGACGAAGGCGCCGTCGCGGAACCACGAGTAGCGGTAGACCTCGAAGGACGGGCAGGCCGGGTAGGCGCCGGACGGGGCCTGGTTCTCGGTGATCACCTCGATGCTGCAGCGCAGCAGGGCGGCGTGGCCGGGGGCGGCCTGGATGGGCACGTTCATGTCTCCTGCGGGGTGTTCACATGACGAAGGCATCGCGATCGGTCAGTCGTGGGAGGCGTCCAGCAGCGGCTGGACCTCGGAGGCGGCCCGGTGGAGGGCCTTCTCCACGGTGGTGGAGCCGATCACGACGGCTTCGAGCTGGTGGGTGACGATGTCGGCGATCTTCGCCTGGTCGACGAGCTGCGGGCTGGGGGCCACGTCGTCGAGGGCGTCGAAGACGGCCTTCCGGTTGCCCGGGGGTGTCTGGGCGACGTAACTCCTCCTCAGGTCGTCGCCGGTGGCCGGGGAGAGTTCCCAGGAGGTCCTGATACGCAGTTCCGCCGCCTCCCGGGACGTGGTCAGGTAGCGCATCCACTCCCAGGAGGCGTCCGCCGCCCTGGACTGGCCGGACAGGGCGAGGGTGTTCTGGAAGACCGAGTTGGCCTTGCGGTCCGGGGTGGCGGCGGGTTCGAGAGCGACGTCCCAGCGCTTCGGACCGGACTCGGCGACCGCGGGGAAGAACCACGAACCGCTGTGCCACATCCCGAGTTTCCCCTCGGTGAACAGCTTGGTGTCGTAGTCCGTGGCCCCTCCCATCTGTGCCTGGGTCGGCATGGTCGTGCCGACCTTGCCGGTCAGCCATGCGGCCGCGGCGACGCCCTGCGGGCTGTCGAAGGCGACTTTTCTGCCGTCCTTCGACAGGACGCTGCCGCCGTTCTGGGCGAGCGCCTTGGTGAACTCCAGATAGGAGGGGTGCTGGAAGTCGCCGAAGACGCCGTCGCCGAGCGCCCTGATCCTCTCGGCCGCCTTCCGCTCGTCCTCCCACGTCCAGTCCGCGGTGGGGTAGGCGACGCCCGCCCGGTCGAACAGGTCCTTGTTGTAGAAGAGCAGCTCGGTGGAGAAGCTGGACGGCAGGCCGTACTGCGTACCGCGGTAGGCGAAGGCCGAGAGGGAGGACGCGGTGAAATGGTCCTTCACCCCGCCGGCCTCGACGCGGTCGTCGAGATCGGCGAGCGCGCCGGAGTCGGCGTAGGCGGCGAAGTTGTCCTGGTTGAGTTCGAAGACGTCGGGCGCGGTGCCCCCGGCGACCGAGGTCTGCAACTGCGTGAAGTACTGGTCGAACGGGAAGGCCTGGACGCGGATGTCGATGTCCGGATGCGCCTTCTCGAAGGACGCCTCCAGCCGCGCGAGGTCCTTGAGATGGTCGGGCGCCGCCGTGAACGTCATGTAGTGCACGATCGTGCGTCCGTCGCCCGAGGTGGAACGGGTCGCCGACCCCTGGGTGCAGCCGGCGGCCAGCAGTGCCCCGGCCACGGCGAGGGCCGTCAGGGCGCGGCGCCTGGTGGGATGGTTCATCGGGGGCCTACTTCAGTCCGGTGGTGGCGATGGAGCGGACGATGTGCTTCTGCGCGAAGAGGTACAGGAGCAGCATCGGTACGACGCTGATGACCGAGCCCGCCATGACGACGTTCCACTGGGTGGTGAACTGGCCCTGGAGGGACGAGAGTCCGAGCGGCAGGGTGTACAGCTCGGGCGAGCGGGTCACGACGAGCGGCCACAGGAAGTTGTTCCAGGAGGCCATGAAGCCGAAGACGGTGAACGTGGCCAGCGCGGGACGCACCAGCGGCAGCACCACGGTCCACAGGATCCGCAGGTACCCGGCGCCGTCCACGAGGGCCGCCTCCTCCAGTTCGCGCGGCACGGACAGCATGGCCTGACGGATGAGGAACGTACCGAAGGCGGAGGCCAGTCCGGGCAGCATGATCCCGGCGTAGGTGTCGATGAGGCCGAGCTGCTTCATCTCGACGAACAGCGGGACGAGCAGCACCTGCTGGGGGATCATCATCGTCGCCAGGTACACCATGAACAGGGTGTCGCGGCCGCGGAAGGCGAAGCGCGCGAAGGCGTACGCGGCGAGGGTGCTGGTCACCAGCTGGACGGCTGTGGACACGACCGAGATCCACAGCGAGTTGCCGAGGATCCGCCAGAACGGCATCGCGTCGCCGAGCCTGCCGAAGTTCTCACCCGTGAGGCCGGACAGACGCGGTGCGGAGCCGAGCGAACCGTCCGGCTGGAACGCGGTGAGCACCATCCACGCGAACGGGAAGAGCATGCACAGCGCGCCGAGGACGAGCGCCGTGGTGACGAGGGCGCCGCGCAGCGGACGGCGGGGACCGGGGACGGGAGTCGGGGCGGTCACTGGGCATCCACCACCTTGCGCTGTACGCGCGACTGGAGAACGGAGACGATGAGGATGACCACGAAGAGCACCCAGCTGAGCGCGCTCGCGTAGCCGATCCGCCCGTAGCGGAAGGAGTTGTCGTAGACGGCGGAGACCACGGTCGTGGTGGCGCCGGCCGGGCCGCCGCCGGTCATCACGAAGACCTGGTCGAAGACCTGGAAGCCGTTGATGAGCGAGATCATGACGACGAAGAGGCTGGACGGTGCGAGCAGCGGGAACGTCACGTGCCGGAAGCGCTGCCAGGCGCCGACGCCGTCGACCTTCGCCGCCTCGTACACGCTCTCCGGGATCGCCTGGAGCCCGGCGAGCAGGATCACCATGACGAAGCCGAGGTCCTTCCACGCGGAGGCGAGGACGACGGACGGCATCGCCCAGGACGGGTCGGTCCACCAGCCGGGTCCGTCGATCCCGAACCAGCCGAGGACCGTGTTGAACGCGCCGGAGTTCGGGTTGAGGATCCACTTCCACACGAGGGCGACGACGACCCAGCTGGTGACCACGGGCAGGAAGTAGACCCCGCGCAGCAGATTGCGGCCGCGCATCGCGCGGTTGAGGCCGAGGGCGATGAGCAGTCCGCCGATGTAGACGAGCGGCAGGTAACCGACCACGTAGGCGAGGGTGTTGCGGAACGCCTTCCAGGTGTCGGCGCTGGTGAGGACCTCGCGGTAGTTGTCCAGCCCCGTCCAGGTCATGGGCTTGAGCAGGTTCCAGTCGTGGAAGCTGATCCACAGCGATCCGAGCATGGGACCGAGGACGAACGCGAGGACGAGGACGAAGCTCGGCGCGAGAAGCAGGGCCAGCAGGGCCGCCTTGCGGGGGCCGGTGAGCGTGTTCACGAGGATCCGCCCCGCCCGGTGCTCCTGCCGATCCGCGCCCGGACGGCGTCGGCGGGGCCGATGCCGTGGTCGGTGGCGTTGAACGGGGCGGACAGGACGACGGCGGCCGCGCCCTGCGCCCAGTCCTGGTCGCTCCAGCTGTCGATGATCACGTCGAGGTTCTGGATGGGCCGGAACAGGTGGCCGTGCAGGGCGGGTTCGAACCCGTCGCGCAGATACGGCCACCAGGCGACGCCCTCCCCCGTGACGACGACGGCTCCGGGGTCGAGCACATTGGCGACGCCCGCGAGCGTACGGCCGAGCAGCCGGCCCGCGCCGCGCAGCACTTCGAGAGCGGCGCTCTCCCCCGCCTCCGCGAGGGCCGTCAGGGACTCCGGGCGGTCGCCCTCCCGCAGCAGGCCGTGCTCGACGGCGGTGCGTACGAGACCGGCGAATCCGGTGTAGGCCTCCAGGCAGCCCCGGTTGCCGCACTGGCACGGGCGCCCGTTGTCCATGACGGGCACATGGCCGATCTCGCCCGCCGCTCCCCGCGCGCCCCGGCGCACCGCGCCGCCGTCGACGACCGCGAGGCCGACGCCGTAACCGAGGGTCAGGACCAGGAAGTCGTCCCGGCCGCGACCGTGCCCGTACAGCAGCTGGGCGGCTCCGACCGTGTTCACGTCGTTGTCCACCAGGACGGGGACGGCCAGGGCCTGGGCGAGCACCTTGCCCAGCGGGACCCGGCGCCAGCCGAGTACGGGCGAATCGACGCTCCCGTCCGTGTCGACCCGGCCGGGCACCCCGACCCCGACCCCCATCAGCGGCGCCGCGCCCCGGACCGAGGCGACCTCGGGGGCCAGCAGGGCGACGAGGCGGTCCAGGGCGCCGGTGTCCAGGGCGTCGAACGAATGCGTCACGGAGCCGGTGACCGAACCGTCCAGCGTGACGTGCACGACGGTCACATGGTCGGGCGCCACCTTGACGCCGATGGCCCGTCCCGCATCGGCCACGACGGCGAGCCGGATCGCCGGACGGCCCCCGGCCGAGGGCACGGACTCCGCCTCGACGATCAGCCCCTCGGCGAGCAGGCGCTTCGTGATCTGCGTGACGGTCGCCGGACTGAGGTCCAGCTGCCGGGCGATCTCGGTCCTGCTCAGCGGACCACTGCGCCCGAGCACGGCGAGAACCGCCGTACGGGACAGACCGCGGGGCGAGGCGTGGGCACCTGGTGACACGTGCCACACCTCCTTTCCTGGGCGTACATGGAGCGGCCCGATGTGGCGGCCACTAACTTTCGTCACTAAATTTAGTGACGAACATAAGTCCCTCGAGCAGAGGTGTCAACGCCCGTCAGCGGCCGGACCGCGGTGCGCCGTGCCGGTGGAGTACCCGCCCGCGGCACGACGCCCCGCGATCCCCGGGGCCGGGAACGAAGAAGGACTCAGGCCGGCCCGCCCGGCCGGACCGCCCCCACCCCGGGGCCCACCACCGTGAGGAGGTCCACGACGAACACCAGGGTCGAACCCGCCGGGATCAGGACCGAGGGCGACTGCTTGCCGTACCCGAGCCGCGCGGGCACGACGATCTCGCGCCGGCCGCCGGCCCTCATCCCCCGCACGCCCCGGTCCAGGCCCTTGATGACCTTGCCGCCGCCCACGGCGAACTTGAGCGGAGTCCCCTCCTCCCAGGAGGAGTCGAACTCCCGCCCGGAAGCGCACGTGACCCCGACGTAGTGGATCCGCACCACCCGGCCGGGCCGCGCCTCCGGCCCCTCCCCGACCACCAGGTCCCGGACCGCCAGCTCCGTGGCCGCGACCTCCTCGGGCACCTGGACCACGGGCTTCGTCGGTTCACTCATCACGCTCTCCTCGCTCACCATCGACGGCCCGGGAACGGTCCGCCGCATGGATCGTCCCGCAGCGACGCTTGCCCCACGACCACGGAACAGGTCGGAGCCACGCAGCGGGGGAATCAGGGTCAGGCCCCGACCTCGGCATAACTCCCCCACGCAGTGCTCGATGCGCCGGCCGCGCGAGATCGGACCGCCGGCCCCGGTGGCTCTTCCCGCCCACGCGGTGGGCTCGAATGCCCGTCGTGCGGCCTTCCTACGGCATCGGCCGTCGGCTGTCCTTGTGGACCGGGGCTCGTCCGGGCGGCTCAGCGGTGCTCGTCGTCGGCAAGGGCCCGATCGGCCGCATGACGGTCGAGGCCCACGCAGACCAGTGCGTCCGCCGGCGCGTCCAGCCGCTGGGGCGGCACCGTCTTCGCCGGTGTCCCGGTGCGCGTGGGCAGATGGACCCGTTCCGCGCCCGACAGCGCGCGTTCGTCGACGGCGCGAATCCGTCGGCCGCAACAAGCTGACCGCCTCGTGCCCGCTCGGCGGATCCACACCAAGGGCCGCATCCCCAAACGAGGGGTACACCGGGGTGACGATGGCCTGCCCATCGTGGGCCAGACGCCCGTGCGGTTCCAGAGGTGGCCTTGTCCCGGGATCGGGTCACTCCGCCAGGACGATCGTGTGCGGTGCCGGCGTGAGCTGCGCCCGGTAGCGGCAGATGCCCCAGCTACGGTGCTCCAGCTCCGCCGCGACCAGCACCTCGGCCGTGTTCGTACAGTCGGGCACGAGCTCCACCAGCGCGGCCACCGGGTGATCACCGACGAGCGGGAACCCTTTGACTCGTCGGAACTCCCACTGCGGGTTCGGCTGGGAAGCTCCGTGGCCCCGGACGATCCATTCGTCCCTCGTCGGTCCGGATCCCGGCGGCTTCTCCACCCCTACATCCAGCACTCCCGTCGTGACCGTGAAGCTCACGCCGGTTCCGAGGCCGGGGACCACGTGGGTACGCTCGCCAGGGTCGATCAGCCGCGCGATCGGCTGTGCCTCACGCTCCGGCGTCGACAGTGCGACGCCCAGGGAGGCGTGACGGAATACGCCCCTGCTCTCTGATGTCTCGGGGCGAAACGAGCACACCATGAACAGCTGCCGGAACTCCCGGTCGGGGGTGGCACTCAGATAGGACAGCCAGCCGGCCGGCGCGCCCGCATGGTCGGCGGGCAGTAGGTCCCAGCCGAAGGCGAGCCTGCCACGCAGCGGTGCGTCACCCGCTGGGCTGCCGAGCGTACGCTCCGGCACGAGTTCGACGTCGTGCAGCCGAATCTCGGTCATGGGATGGCTCCCTTGTTCCTGCCGTGCACATAGATGAACGCTCCCCAGTCACGGTACTGGGGATATGCGGCACGCGTGGCGAGTTGAGCACCGCGGAAGGCCTGCTCCGGGTCAGTGCCGCGCGCGACTCCTTGATGCAGGTGGTGGTAGAAGTACGTGGCCGGTTCCGGGCGCACGGGCCACAGGCATCCGACGACGGCCTGCGCTCCGGCGGTGATCAGTGCCGAAGGGATGCCACGAACGTTGTCACCGCGGTCGAATCGGCCGAGCGCCGACTCACAGGCGGCGAGCGTGACAAGGCGGACGCCGCGCAGGTCGATATCCAGGAAGTCGTAGGCGAACACGCGGCCGTCGTCGCCGTCCGGCGCGAGATAGAGGCAGTGCATCCACGGCGCGTCCTCGTCCAGTGTCCCGTGTACGGCGATGTGGACGACGTCCGCCACGGACATCTCCGCGCGCAACCTGTCGCGCGTGGCCGCACGACCGGTGAGGGCTTCAGCGCCCACCGCCTCGGCGACCTTCCGCGCATGCTCCTCCAGCGCCGGTTCGGCACGCAGACCGAAGGGAACACCGCCGGCGGCGGAGGCCAGCACGACGGTGCGGCCCTCGCGCGCAGGTACTTCGGCGGGTACCAGGGCTTCGAGGCCGGCGATCGTGGTGACCGTCCAGTCGTCGGCGATCAGACGGCCGCCCCTGCGGCACAGTGGTAGGGGCAGGTAGTGCAGAGCGCCGTGCGGCCAGGCCAGGATTCGGTCCTTGCCCCGGGCACGCCAGTTGTCCCACAGTTCGCTGCCGCCGAGCGGCAGGCCGGCCGACTCCAGCAGCCGGCCGCCCTCCGGGGTCACGTCGCCGAACAGCGGGTCGCGTTCGATCTCCGTCCGGATCGCCTCGACGCGGTCCGCATCCGGGTGCCGGTCGTTGCTCTCGTCCGCGCCCTCGCCGAGGTGCACCACGATCTCCCAACCCTGCCTGGTGACCGCGAGCAGCACGGTCGCGCCGTTCACCGCCGCGGGCAGGAACCACGTCAACAGCACCGTTCGGTCGTCCAGCACATCCTGTGCCTTGGCCCAGATGTGCTGGTCGTCGATGAGCGCTGTAGAACGCCGACGCAGTTCGTCGTCGATGAACGACGAGATGCGCCACCGCAGATTCCGAGCGATCTGCGTGTTGTCGCGTCCGCCAGGACGCTGATCGGCGTCCACCGCGTTCAACAGGTTCAGCAAGGCTCCGCCTGCGGCGGTGGGCTCCTCCCAATCGCGCAACTTGCCGAGGAAGTGCTGAATGTGCGCGGGCAGCACGAGTGGGCCGTGGATGCGCCACCACGCGCCCAGTTCCGCACCCTTGCCCGCTTGGTGCAGGCCGAGTAACAGTCCCATCGGCAGCGTCTCACTTTCCGCGGTGAGCTGCCAGACCGCCGAGTGCACAAGGTCTCGCAGTGTCGCGCCGAGTTCGGGCGCACCCATGGTGTCGAAGTTCGGCGCATCCACGATGATCGCGTACAGCGCGTTCCTGAGTTCGTCGCCGCGGAGGTTGCCCAGCTGCTGCACAAGCGGCACCAGGCTCGCATGGGCCAGTTCCTCGAAGCCGAGCGACGCGTAGGAGAGCGCCGCGTACGTGTAATAGCCCCATGGGAACGGGACAGGACTGGAGACCGGCTCCCCCGCCTCCGCCGACTGGTAGTACAGATCGGCCGTGAGCAGCCGGACCTCTTCGCTCCGGGCGTCGCCCGCCTGGCGCAGAAGGGCGAGCCCCCACGCCGGCTGCCCCCGATCGCGGGCGTGTGCGGCCGCATGCAACAGAGCCGCAGACCGCTGCGCCGGTGTCCGGAACTCCCGGATCGACACCGACAGTTCCTCGTGGGGACCCGGGCATTCGCTCGGGTCGTCGGGCAACACATGGAGCCTGGCCTCGATCAGTTGCCTGCGATGGGCAGACGCCCAGCGAATGTCGAGCTGCCCAGCCCAGTCCAACACGGTTCGCAGCAGCCGTCGGTCGGCGCGCTCCCGGGCCAGGTTGACGCCCTGGCTGATCGCCTTCGCGGTCACCGTTCTCCCGTGGGCGACGACGAAGTCGGCCGGTGGCGTCCCGAATACCCCTGTGAGCAGCCCGTCGGCCGTCTCCGGGGGCACCCCGTCCACCGTCCTGAGGAGGAACAGCGCGAGGTCCGGCTCCTCGTCGGCGGAAGAGTCGTGCCATGCCGAGAGCGCGCCGCGAGCAGCACCACGGTGAACTCCCTCCTCGTCCGCGAGGATCTGCGCCAGTGTCGCCAGCAGCCGGGGCCTCCTCACCCCTCCATCCAGCTCCAGCGCACGCACCACCAGGTGTCCCGCTTCTACTACCAGCCGATGGGACTCCTTCTGCAAGGGTTCCTCTTCGGTGAACCACGTGCGGTACAGGTCCGCGGTCAGCCGAGCGGACCAGGTGGTCAGCAGCGGCGCACGAGCGTAGTCGTCGGCGGCCGAGTCCTCCTGTCCCCTGGTGGCCATCCGCAACCGAGCGGCAGCCAGCAGCGCGGCTTCCAGGTCGGCGGTGTCGCTCGGTGCGTCGACCAGCCGAGCCGCCAAGGCTTCGGACTCCTCGAACACCACGCGGTCGCACCGGTCCGCCACCAGTTCGACGCCCGCCGCGACGGTCCGGAACGCCGCGACCCGCCAGGCAGCCTCCATGGCGCAGGCGTCGGCGAGCTCGGCGACCAGTCGCCAGTAGACGTACATGAACTCCACCAGGCCGCGGTGATCGAGGAACTCGTCCCGGAACAGCAGATCCACCATCGCCTCGGTGGACATCGCGCCGTGCTCCGCCAGGGCCTGCCGCATCTCCTCCACTTCGCGCGCCCGTCGTTTCGCCTCGTCCAGCGACATGATCCGGTCGGACACGTATTGGGCCAGCTCCATGAGCACGCCGACCGGGTCGATCACGAAGGTGACCGTCGGCTTGCCGTCCGCCTCGCAGTCAGGCTCACCGAAGCGCACAGGGCCGGCACACACCTCTCCTCGCCGTGTTTCGAAGATCAGCGCGCCGAGTGGATCGTCTGTGGCAGGCAGCACATGGGACACGATCAGCATGACTGAGCCCGAGGCATCCGCCGCCTCCGACCACCCCGTCGGCCGTTCCAAGGAGAGGTCGCGCACCAAGAGCGCTCCGTCGGGATCCCGGACGGACAGCACACCTTCCTCGTCCTGCGTGACACACCACCGGGGAGAGAGGGGGTGGCCGAACGGTAATTCGTCCAGTGAGAGGAGCACCGGAAGCCCCCGCGCGTACGCTCGGGTGAACAGGCTGCCTCCTGACCCGCCACCAGTGAAGAACGGGCTGATGCCGGACAGGCCGACGGCCAGGCCGGCATGCCGGACACCCTCCACATCGGCGAGGAACGCCCACCCGGTGACCTCGCGTGACAGTCTCACGCCATCCCCTTCGCGCTGCCGGCCGTCGACAAATTCAGCGGTGGCACAGACAACGGCCGTACCAGCCGGTTTCCGAGCACGGGACGATGATCTCAAGGGCGGGAACGTGGATGCCGCACCGGGGCGGCGTCGTTGAGGGGGTCTGTCGGGTCGGATCAGTGATGTCGAGGGCCGTCAGGGGTCGGGGGGAGGCCCCGAACAGGAAGGAGAAACCCAGCGCCACCACAGGAACCGTGGAACCCGGCGCAGCCGCAGCGTCACGCGACGACCCACCCCTAACAGTACGGAGATATTGCGGGCGAGCCGATTACCTCATCCGGCGGCAATCATCGATGAAGGACCGAAGTTGAGGCACCAGGCGTAACAGGCATGAGCACTGCCACAAATAGCAGATGCACAAACAAATAGATCAACGTAGCCGAAAAACCCCCAAGCATGGGAATCGCAAACAACGGAAGGAAGAGCAAAAAGCCAGCCAGGAGGCGAAAAGATGCGACTTCCATGCGAGACCGAAAGCCGACGATGGCCAACAGGACAGTCACCGTCCACACACCTACGAACGCCAGCAAAATCCAGGTCGTGAGGATCGCCGCACCAACACCTTGCCAATACGTAGAACCCTCACCCTCCCCCGCCACGTCTTTGGCCGGCAGCACCAGTGCCAGCACGGGCGCCGAAACCAGAAAGGCCAGGAAATATCTCCCAAGGCACCGTATGAGCCACCAAGGGCCACCATGGCGCCAGTCATCGTGAGAAATATTCATGATCAACACCCCTGTCGCGTACTGCCCATCGACCCACGTATGACGGATATTCGAAGCCACAGTGGCCGCACTTACTGAGGTTGAACTTGTGGTGCCGTAGGGGCTGATGGCTCGTTGCGTGTGCGGTGTCACCGGTATATACCGTATCCACAAGGGGGCGGGCTGACCGCCGAACGGCAGCAGTTCCGCGAAGAGTTACGGCTCAAGGCCGCAGAGAGATTCGCCCTGGGCGAGGCGGGCTCGGTGATCGCCAAGGACCTTCGGGTCGGCGTCCGCTCGGTGCAACGGTGGCGGGCGTGGGAGGAGAGTGGTCCGCGGGCTTTGCGGTCGCAGGGGCCGGCGTCGCTGCCGAGGCTGAGCGAGAAGCGGTTCGCGCAGTTGGAGACGGATCTATCTGGCCAACGGGTCGGCCGCGCACGGCTGGGAGGACCAGCGGTGGACCCTGAGCCGTGTGAGGACGGTGATCGGCAGGCGTTTTCACCTGCCCTCGTCCTCGTCCGGGACAACCTCAGCGTCCACAAAGCCGCCGGCCTGCGAGAGTTCGCCGCGGCCCGGGACTGGCCGGCCATCTACTACCTGCCGCTCTACGCACCCGACCTCAACCCCGTCGAAGGGATCTGGTCGCTCCTGCGGCGCGGCCGGCTCTCCAACGTCGCCTTCAGTACTCCCGAACTCGTCCAGCGCATCCGACGCGGTCCACGGCACATCCCGTACCGCAGCGACCTCACAGACGGCTGCCTCGCCGAGACCGGCCTGACCATCAAACCCGCCTGAACAACCTCGCGACATCACGATTTCAACCTCAGTAACAAAGCACTACCAGGTGTCGGACTGTTCGCCGGATGCCTGCGTCCCCACGACGTTCTCGCGCGCCGGCTCGGCGTCGGCACCGACGACCCCGCAGGCACACGCGCCGTAGTGGAGCCCCCGGCGCTCCACCCGTGCGGATGCGGCACCCTCCGGCCGTCCGCTCGTTGATCAACGGACCGCACCCCAGACTGGAGCAACAGCGATGGCGACCTACATCACCGAGGACTGCATCAACTGCGGGGCCTGTGAGCCCGAGTGCCCCAACGAGGCCATCTCCGAGGGCGACGAGATCTACGTGATCGACCCCAACCTCTGTACGGAGTGTGTGGGGCACTTCGACCAATTCGCATGCCAGGCCGTATGCCCGGTCGAGTCCTGCCTGCCGGACCCACAGCATGTCGAGAGCGAGGACATCTTGATCAACCGGGCCCTGAAACTGCACCCCGACGACGACGAACTCCGCCGCAAGGCCGAGGCCAACGACTACCCCAGCCACTTCCGGAGCTGATCCCCGGCCCTACCGCCACCCGCATCGGCCGGGCCCGGTGGCGTTCCGTCCGCGCCACCGGACCCGGCAGGGTCCGTTTCGAGGCTGCCAACCCCGGGAAGGGGCTGCACAGCGGTGGACCGGTCCTGTGGCCGAGCCCCCACGGGGCAGCCGCTCAGACCGGTCCGGAACCGTCAGAGTGCGGGGGCGGCACCGCGATCCCGGTGCTGACGGACGAGGGCGGTGTGCATACGGGTCACCGCGGCGCGGTCGGGCATCTCGTAGACGCGAGCGTCACGGTCGTAATCGTCCAGGAGCCGCTGCCCGACCGACACTTTCTTACCCAGGTCCTTCCCGCACGCCCGGAACAGCGCCCGGTACCGGGCCCGGTACTCCCCCAGCCCCCGGCGACTTGTCGAAGCGGCAGCCTGCGCCTGCCCCGCACCTACCGCACATCCCGCAACCAGACCACCGACCACGAACCGAAGCGCCCCGCGACGCGTCAACGAAGTATCCATGCGCGGAACGTAGCAGAACAAGTACACATAGTGATGCGCATGGCCGGACAGACGGGGTCGAGGGGCCGGTTCTGCCACTCGGCCATGCCATCGAGGACCTTGTCGGAAATCGTGGAGAGCGTCTGGCGCGAGACGTCGGCGCCATGGACCTCGGCAAGGTGGGCCTGGACCTCGCCGGTGGTCAGGCCCTTCGCGGTCAGCGAGATGACCATCTCGTCCACCCCGGTCAGGCGCTTCTGCCGCTTCTTGACGATCTTCGGCTCGAACGAGCCGTCACGGTCGCGGGGCACGGATATCTACACCGGCCCGACATCGGTCAGCACGGCCTTGGCACGGGTGCCGTTGCGGGAGTTACCGCTGTTCTTCCCGGCTGGGCCGTACTTGTCATAGCCGAGGTGGTCGGCGATCTCGCCCTCCAGGGCGGACTCCAGCAGCCGCTTCGCCAGTTGCTGGAGCAGCCCGCCCTCGCCGGTCAGCTGCAGTCCCTCGGCCTGGGCCCGGGACACCAGCTCGTCGATCAGCCGGTCGTCCACCGCCATCGCCGACTGAGGCTCTACCGCCTCGCCGATCTCGGTCTCGGTCTCGGTCTCGGCCACGTTCTCACTGGTCATCGGCGCATCCTCCATGATCGGGAGTGACACCGAACGATTTTCAGTCCCCACCTGCGAAGGCTCTTGGGCGGCGGACCCGAACTACGCCGAAACTGGGCCGAGACCATGCCGGCCCGGCCCGAGTGCCCTCCTGAGCTGCTCCTGCTGCTCCTGCTGCTCCTGCTGCTCCTGCTGCTCCCCGCATGGTCAGCATTCACAGCCCGCGGTCCGGGCTATGACACCACTCATCCCGCCGTCGCGGCCTACGTGTCCGAGGTCCTCGGAGACAGCGATGCTGCTTGGCAGCGGTTCGCGGCGAGCCCTGTGTCGCACGCCGACCCAGGCGCCTGGCGTCGGTTGGGCGACCTCCTCGGCGCGGCGGTCGAGGGGGTCGCGTGGCCGGCACCTCCGCCAGGAAGCTGACGGCCGCCGTGTCGATCAGTCTCAGCCTCGTGGACCTACACCGCGAGCGCCGCGCCAGGTACATAGGGGAGTCCGTGGCAGGGTGCGGGCGGTTCGCTTGCCAGCCATCGGGGAGCCGATCCACTCCCCGAGCGCCTTCGAGCCACCCGAGCCCGAGACACCCCGACGCTCTGCCGCAGACTGTGGCCTGCCGAGGTAAAGATCGCCAGCTCCGCCGTCACGCGATGAGGCCGCGGACAGCTCAGCGTGCCGAGCTTCCGTCTCTTGGCCACCACTTTGCTATGGGGGCCGCGACCGGGGAGACCACAGTCACCGCTCGACCCTTCGAAAGCTACGGCCGCTCTGGAGCTGTGATGGGGCCGCAGTCGGGGAGACCGCGGACGGCACGACGGGTGCCCGATCACCGAGGCGCACATCGAGCTGCGATGGGGCGCGGCCGGGGAGGCCGCGGACAGGACGTGAGTTTCCAGCGGCGGCCGGCGCGGTCGCGGCTGCGATTGCTGCCCGGCGCTGAAAATGCCGACGGGGCGAGCGTTCACGGTGCCGATGTTGTGAGGTGCGAGGGCCCCGCTGGTCGGCTTCCGGCGGGGCGTTCGTCGCGAAGTGTCGTCGTTCGTCGGCAAGGTGCCGGTCAGGTGATGCGTGTGCCGGTGCCGTTGATCACGATGGCCTGGCCGTCGCGGAGGGTGCGGTGGGCGATGCCATTCGCCCGGTAGTGGGCGGCGACGGTGATGAGGATCTCGGTTTCGGGGTGCCCGGGTGAGTCGATGTGCGGGACCACGATGTAGTCGAGGAGGGCCAGGCCGTCGAAGCGCGCCGGGACTCCGTAAGCGAGGGTGACGGCATTCGGGTTGTCGCACTTGTCCAGTCCGTGCAGGTCGGGGGCGAGGACACAGGCGCCGGCGCTGTAGCCGGCATAGACGACGGCGTCTTGGTGCAGCAGTTCGGTCAGGGCCTGGTCCGCGCCGCTGCGGGCCAGCGCGTGCCGCAGGACGAACACGTTGCCGCCGCGGACCCAGACCGCCGGGAAGCCTGCGAGAGCGGCGGCAACCTGGGCCGGCGGCTGGTCGAAGTGGTCGCGCAGGTCGAGTTCGACCGGTTGCAGGCCGAGTGCGGCAAGCGCGTCGATCTCGCGCTCGACCGCGGCTCGGCGTTCGGCGGCGGGCAGTGCGTCGACGGCGTTGGCGATCACGGCGACCTGGTTCGTGCCGTGGCTGTCCAGGAGGGCCAGGAGCTGTTCCGGGTGGTCGCCGGTCCGCCAGGAGGAGAGATACATGCGCATCCGTGCACCGTATTCTCCGCCGGGTGGTCGGTCAGTCGATCACCTCGCTGACCACGGAGCGGGTCGCGGCCTCGTCGACGAGGTTCTTGCCAGCGGCGAACGCAGCGACGAGCGGCTGCAGGGAGAGGTTGTTGACCGCCCGTGGGTAGCCGCGCGAGGCGGTGTGGATCAGTGAGACGGCGTCCTCGGCGAACAGCTGGTCCGGGCGTCCGACGAGCTTGAGGTGGTGGGCGATGTAGCTGATCGTCTCGCTGGAGGTCATGCCCGGCATCGTGTAGCGCAGGGCGGTGCGCTGTTCGAGAGCGGCGAGAACCGCGAGTTTCATGGTTCGCCGCAGGGTGGCCTGGCCGACCAGCAGGCAGGACAGGGGTGATTCCTGGTCCATGCCTTGGTTGGTGAGCATCCGGACGCCTCCCAGGGCCTCGTAGTTGAGCGGGTGGGCCTCGTCCAGAACGAGGACCGGGGTGCGGCCGCGTTCGGCCATGAGGACCTTGCCGGCCTGGACCATCAGGCGCGAGCCGAGGTGGGCCGGGGGCTGGCCGAAGGCGTTGACGATCTCCTCGTGGATGCCGCAGACGCCGATCATCGGGTTCGGCAGGTAGATGATCGTGAACTTCGACGGGTCCAGTCCGGCCAGAGCCGTGCGGACTGAGACGGTCTTGCCGGCGCCGACCTCCCCGGTGACAACGCCGATGGACCGCTCGGTGACGCACCAGGTGATGCGGGCAACGGCCTCGTTGTGGGAGGCGTGTCGGTGGAGCATGCCGGGGGGCGTGTCCCATCCTGGTAAAGCCGTAGTCGGCCTGCAGATTCTCGATCACGCTGATCCTCGGGGAAGTCGGTGGGCGGTCGGGGAGGGCGGTGGGGGTCTCGCGCAGTTCCTCGGCGAACAGTCCGCGCGCGGCGATGACCCAGTCGACGGCGGTGCCCTCGCCGAAGTGGACGGCCAGGGCGTCGTCGACGCGGTCGTCGGCGGCCGTGAAGAAGGCGGCCAGGCCGGTGAGGAACGTCGCGAGGCCCACCGGGTCGTGGATGTCCGCGCCTGTCGCGGTCATCGGTGCTCACCCGTCCGTCGGGTCGACGACCGGCGGCGAGGTCTGCCAGCCGAGCGCGAAGTAGTTGACCTTGTCCGCAAGCTCGGCCGAGTGCTGGGCGTCGATGAGACCGAGATAGTCGATGCCGGTGGCCGGCTCGGCTTCTCCGCCGGGACCTCGGGGCGGGCCTTGGGATGGGATTGGCGGCTGGTCTGGAACGGCAGCGCGGTCCCCGCATCATGGCCGTCGGCGCGGACCCGCAGGAAGGTCAGGTCGAACGGGTCGAGGACCAGCTCGACCTGGCGGCCGACCAGCACCGGATCGACCCGGTAGCGGTTGCCGTGCAGGGAGACCAGACCAGTCTTGGCCACGGTGCGGTGCTCCGACCAGCGGAAGGCCTCCACCAGATCGGCCGGGGCCGGGACGGGGAACGGTGCGCCTTCCATCCAGCGCGCGAGCGGGGCCATGCCGGTCTCGGAGTGCGTGCGGCGGTGATAGACATTCTCAACCCAGCCCGTGAACAGGCGATTCGTCTCCGCGAGCGAGGTGACCGGCCGTCCGGGCTCCCCATCGCCGGAAGCGATCTCGACGGTGAACTCGCCGTTGGCCGTGCGGAAGAACCGTTCGATCTTGCCCCGGCCCTGCGGCCGTCCCGGCTGGGAGTGCACCAACTGTCGGCGTACACCCGAACGTGGCCAGTGAGGTACAGCGATACGTCCTCACCCTGAAGGTGGCCGTGCGCATGTCGGGAAGCCAGGGCCACCCGACGTCTCAGGCTCGCTGGGGTGCCAACCAGCGTTCGGCGCGGCTCTGTTTGTCGGAGTCTTCAGAGCGGCGGGCGTGCGCCAGCAGTCGGGCGCGCAGTGGTTCGGGCAGGCCGGCGACGTCCCGCTTCTGGCGCGGGCGGGTTTTCCAGCCCACCAGATGCCGCACGGCTCCGGCGTCGTGCCGCTCCTCGGCCCGCGGGTCGGCCAGGGCGGCGAGAAGGTCGGCGATCGGCACCCTGCCGAGTAGTTCGCCGGGCACGCTCTCGTGGACTGGGTAGCCGGAGCATCGCCCGCTTCCGGAGCCGCACCAGTTGAGCAGGGCCAGCACCCGCTCTACCGGGTCGGGGAACGTCAGCTGTAGTCGGTCCGTGAGTTCCGCGAGCAATCCGGGGGAGGGACTGCCGCCGGTGCGGGAGAGCGCGAGGATCCGGTCGGCAGTCCCCTCGAGTCCGGCGGGCATCGCGGCCAGCCAGTTACGCTCCTCTTCGGTGCCTTCCTCCGCCCGTAGCCGGTCTGCCTTGAACTGTTGCATGGGGCCGCTCATGCCGTGCCTGTCCAGCCAGGCCAGGAGCAGGCGGCCATCGGCGAGGACGGCGTCACTCTCCCACTGCCCCCACCTCAGTGTCGCCCCGTGGTGCAGGACGACAACTGCGAGCCGCCCACCGTCCTGGTCGAACACCTCGAAGCGGACGTCCCCGAGGCACATGCAGCGGAACCCGGGCAGCGATTCCACGGCCATGGCCGTCCTGAGCTGGACCGACTCCGCCGGATCGGAGAGGTCCACCCGGATCTCTCCGACCGCCCCGAATCCGCTCACCGAGCTGACCCGGACCACGTGCGCTTGCTGCAGCACGCCATCCAGCGCTGCCGACCTGTCCATGAACCGAATCCTCCCAGCCCCGGGCCACCGGTGCACAGGCCGCCCGATTCCACCGCAGCTCCCGACCGCCTCGCAACCCAGTTCCCCCGCGCCCGCATTCCAGCGCGTACGCCGAC
Organism: Streptomyces sp. NPDC057682; assembly: GCF_042799575.1. NCBI lineage: Bacteria > Bacillati > Actinomycetota > Actinomycetes > Kitasatosporales > Streptomycetaceae > Streptomyces > Streptomyces sp. NPDC057682. The sequence continues at coordinate 165,611 of NZ_JBHVIN010000006.1, forward strand.
GGGCCGGCGTCGCTGTGCGACGGGGGCTACGCCCGCACTGGACCGACCGCCCTGTCCTGAGGCTGGCCGGCTATCGGCTGGCCCCGGTCATGTGGCGGCCAGGCAGCCGAGGACTCGCTCGTACCGGGCTAAGAGGTCGTTTTCATCTTGAGTGCCATTCTTTAAGTCGGTTTGCGCCTCTCGTCGAAGTGTTGCTGGTGGGGCTGTAGTGGTCGTTCTGCCTGGTGGGGCCGGTGGTGTGTCAGGTGGGGCGGGAGCCTGCTTGCGCCTGTCTCATTCCAGGACGCCCAGGTCTGTCCCGTGCTTCGACACGGCGGGTTGCACGCCTGGGCGCACGCCCCCAGCTGGCGGTATGCCCAGTTCATGACGGAACGACGTGCGTATCCAAGTGACTTGTCCGATGCGCGCTGGGAGTTGATCGAGCCGGTGCTGTCCGCATGGCGCTTCGAGCGCCGTGGTCGGGCCCTGGACTTCGGCCGGCCTCCACGGCACGACCTGCGCGAAATCATGAACGCGGTCCTCCACGTGGACCGCGCCGGCTGCCAGTGGGCCTATCTCCCACATGACTTCCCGCCGCATCAGAGTGTCTACGGCTACTTCGCGAGGTGGCAGAAGGACGGTGTCTTCGCCCAGCTCAACGGCCTGCTCAGAGAGCTAATGCGCCAGCAGGAGGGGAAGAGCGCCGGGCCGACGGCCTGCGTGATCGACGCGCAGAGTGTCAAGACCTCAACCTCCGTCCCCGCCAAGAGCCAGGGCATCGACGCGGGCAAAAAGATCGTAGGTCGCAAACGCAGCATCGTCACCGACACCCTCGGCCTGCTCCTGGCGGTCCTGGTCACCGCGGCCGGCGTCCAGGACTCCGCCGCCGGGCAAACCCTCTTGAACCAAGTCGCCGCGGACCATCCCGGCCTGCGGAAAGTCTGGGTCGACGGCGGCTACCGCCAGCACCTCGTCGAACACGCGGCCGCCCTCGGCATCGACATGGAAATCACCGCCCGCAAGCCCGGGACCCGGGGCTTCACACCCATCCCGAAGCGGTGGGCGGTCGAGCGGACCTACGGCTGGCTCATGCTCCACCGCCGCCTGGCCCGCGACTACGAAACCCACCCACACCGCTCCGAAGCCATGATCCACCTCGCCATGACCGACCTCATGGCCCGCCGCCTCACCAGCGAAAACACCATCTCCTGGCGCGACCCGACACCAGCACATCAAAGCCGCATACCAGGATGAAACAACAGGATGAAACGACCTCTCAAGGTGACCACGTCTTCCCGGGGGAGACGTCGCAGAAGCAACCCTGTCAGACCCGTCCGGCACAATACTCCCCTCAGCTATGACCGAGAGGGCACAACCGATGAGAAGTGATGAAGTCGCGGACCTAGCGAAGTTCCTCCGGGCTCGTATCGACGAGGACGAAGCCACGGCACAGGCTCTTCAGCCCGGCACGGCCGAAGACACCACAGGGCTGAAGGCCCGGGTTCTTGCCGACGTCGCTGCCAAACAAGGCATCCTGCGCTTCGTGGAGCGGATGCAGCAAGACGCAGAGCACACCGACTTCATGGTTCACGGTCCCGCCATGATCGTGCTCTCTGCGACCACGTTCCCGCTGCGCCACCTTGCTGCGGCATATGCAGCCCACCCCGACTTCCGCCCTGGCTGGGAGCCGAACGAGGAGGAAGACAAGCCGGATCCGAGGTTCAGTCGCCCTGGCCGGGCATAGGTCACGGGATGCACAAGGAGATACAAACCCTGTCACCGCTGCGCGCGGTGGCGGCGCTTCACCGCTCTGGTCGCCCAACTACCGTGGAGATCACTCACGGCAAGCGCCCGCTGACGTCGCCCCGCCAGTGAGAGATACTACGGAAGGTCCTGACTGACGATCATGCACTGAGCTGGGGGAAGAGAGTGGCGGGCGGGAACGATCCATACGCACGGGAACTCGCGCGGCAGGCCAAGGAACGGGAGAAGGCGAGGAAAGCCGCCGAGGCCGAGGCCAAGCGAAAGGCCCGCGAGGCAAAACTCGCGTACGAGGCTGCCCGCTCTCAGGAAGCGATCGATCGCACCAGCGTTGCTGAGCACGATGCCGAGCAACTGTCGAAGCTGCTTCGCACAGCAGTACTCGATCAGCGGCCGTTGACGTTCGACCGGCTGAGGCAAGATTTCGTGGCCCAGCCATTCGTGCCGCCGAAGGGACGCACCAAGGCCGCGCCCCTACCGCGCTGGGAGGAGTTCGAACCGTCAGCGCCTCGGGGCATTCTCGGTGCCTTGGGGTTCGGCCGACGGGGTTACGACGCGGAGGTCGAAGCTGCCCGCAAGCGGTTCGACAGATCCCTGCGCGACCATGCGCGTGAGGAGAAGAAGCGCGTCGAGAAGCTGGAGAAGGCTCGGTTTCAACACGACAGGCGCAACCGGGACGAGGCGGCCCGGGTTGAGGTGTGGAACGCCGAACTCGAGCAGCGTCGTACCGCCTACAGGGACAGGGATGTGGACGCTGTCGAGTGGTTCGTGGACCACGTGCTGGCCGCGTCCGTATACCCACACGGTTTTCCGAAGGCACATCAGGTGTCATATCAGGCCGACACCGGCGACCTGTTGGTCGAGATCGACCTGCCGCTGGAAGATGTGGTACCAGCAGCTCGCGCATACCGATACGTCAAGACACGCGACGAGATCACGCCGGTGCCACGGCCCGAGAAGGAGCGCAAGGAGCTGTACTCATCAGTCCTCGCTCAAACAGCTCTGCGTACCGTGCACGAGATCCTCGCATCCGACACCGAAGGCGTCATCCAGTCCGTCGCCTTGAACGGACACGTAGCGACCATTGACCGGGCCACCGGACGTGACGTTCATCCCTGCTTGATCACTCTCCAGGCGGATCGAGACGAATTCGGTCAACTGGTGCTCACCCAGGTGGAGCCTCAGGCCTGCCTGAAACGGTTGCGGTCGATCATCTCACCGAACCCGTATGAGCTCGAGCCGGTACGGCCGCTGGTCACGTTCGACCTGTCCAAGTTCCGCCTCATGGACAGTCTGGACGTCGTGGCGGGTCTGGACAGCCGGCCCGTGCTCATGGATCTGACACCCACAGAGTTCGAGCACCTCATCCGGCAGTTGTTCGAAGCCATCGGCTTGGACAGCGTCAACACTCAACCATCGAGCGACGAGGGTGTGGACGCGGTCGCGATGAACACGGACCCCGTCATGAAAGGGCTGTGCATCATTCAGGCGAAGCGCACCAAGAACGTGGTGCCGTTCGAGACCGTCTCGGCGCTCGCCGGCGTGGTGGAGCACAAGCGCGCGGCCAAGGGCATCCTCGTGACGACCTCATGGTTCGGCCGGGCCAGCGACGCGTTCGCCAACGAGCACGGGCGACTGGAACTCCTGGACGGAGCGAACCTGGTGCACCTGTTTAAGGAGCACATGAACCTGGACGTCATTCCTGGCCCGGTGCCGCCGAAGCGGCGTCCACGGTAGAAGGACGCGGCGGTGACCGCGACTTGGTCCTCATCGCTGAGGAAGAGGCTACTTATCGCCGTCCAGCCCAGTCCCGGGTCGGCCTGCGCGGCGTCAGAAGCGAATACTATGACCGGCAGCTGGCTTGTCGCGTCGATCTAACTGGCCGATCGGACACGGCGCGCACGCGCACCACTCATGTTCATCCGCCAAGTCAGCATGGGCTTACTGACTCCGTACTGGAGCATGGCTTCTTCGGGGCTGGTGCCGCGCCGGGCGATGGACCAGGCCGCCTCGTTGGTGATGAGGAGGTTGCCGGCGAGCCAGTCGGCTTCTTCTTCGATCTCCCCGTCCCAATGCCTGCATCCGCGGAAGTCGAGCGCAGGACCAGGCGGATGCATCAGGAGAGCGTGGGCGATCTCGTGGTGTGCCGAGCTGTTTTGCCGCCCCAGATCATGGGAGTCGTTCACCCAGATCGCCCGCCGCGGCCCGGCATGTACGGTCACAGCACTGACTGCCTCACACTCAGTGGTGAGGAGCCGGCCGACCAGTTCGTCATGGGCGATCGCGGAACTGAAAGTCTCGACCGGGATCGCCAGGTGCTCCGCGAGCAGCGCCGGAGCGAGAGGCGACGTGGGATGGAGCCCCAGCTCCGCCCGCACCTGCATCGCCAGGCGATTGGCTTCGGCCTTGAAGCCGTGACGCAACGACATAGGGAGCTCCCCTACTCCGGCTGATCGTTCGCCAATTGGTTGTAGGCGACAGTGATCAGGGCTTCGAGGGCTTCCGCGGCCTCGGGCGTGAGGTTGCGGTCGCCCCGTAGATGCGTAGCCACCTTGGTCAACGTGTCCTGGCTGCGCGGCTCATCGGCCCTGCGAACGAAGTCATCCGCGCTCAGATTGGCCCATGTAACGAGAGCCGCGAGTCCATCCACGTCGGGCCGGCGCCCCTGAGCCAACCTCGTCAACGTCGAAGCGCTGACACCGGCCTGCTGAGCTACATCCTTCCAGAGAAGGCCACGTTCCTGACGCGTGCGATCCAGGGCCGTGTGAAACGCGACCGCGTCAAACCGTCCTGCTGCAATCCGCTCGCTCACGATCAGGAGCGCATGCCGCTGATTTACCTACGCGGCGGACGAGATCGGCAAGGGCCCGACGCCCGACCCGGCCGACGTAGCCGGCCCCATCCCGCTCAACATGCCGCGCCCCGACGTCCACAAGAGGCTCTGCACTGCCCGGAAGTACATCGACCTCGCCATCGAGCACGAGAAGAACGGTCGACCAGGCCTGGCCCAGCACGCCCTGCACCAAGTCCTCCCGGAGCTCGTGGCGAAGCCCGACGCCACAGAAGAGGAAGCCGACCGCCTCGGGCAAGCTGCCCGGGCAGGCGCTCCGGCCACCTCTGGACTCGGACTCGCCACCGGGGTTGTCACGCCGACCCGGACCCGAGCCTGGGGAGAGTGACACCGTGCCCCTCTGGTACGGGGCCCAGCCTGTCTGGTGGGCCCCGCTCGAATGGGACGCACGGCGATACTTCGGTGATGCTCTCCGCCACACGTATCGCGGTGGTTCGCTGACATACGAACTCACCGGGCTGGACCTCGTCGGCGAACCCGACCCGGTCGACGTCCAGATTCGCTTTTATGCGGATCCGCCCTACCCAACCTATGGTCAGTTGCCCCAGGACTTCCCACGCGTCCACGCCAATCACGGAGCGGCATCGAAGCACCGGTATTCGCCTGACGACGCCCTCTGCCTCTGGTACCCGCTCGATCCGGACGAACGTCGCTGGACTAGTTCGAAAGGGCTGCTGGACCTCATCGAGATAGTCCGCACACACTTGTTCCTCGAACACTACTGGCGGCTCACCGACGGTGAGCAAGGCGGCCAGTGGGTAGTGGAGGACGCCCCTCACGGCATGCCGGGGAGTGATGTGTGCAGGTCATCACGACGGCACAGACGACGGACAGCGGCTGGACCTGGACTCAGACAGCCGCGCTGATCGTCCCCTGCATCGCACTCCTAGGTGCCTACCTGACCTACACCCTCGCTCAGCGGGCGGTACGCAGGGAAAGCCGGGCCAAGACCTTCGCCGAAGCATTGACCACAGTCGAGGAGTACCTGGAGATGCCGTACCGCATACGGCGCCGACCCGAGTCCCCCACCGCCCCGCCGTGCGGCAACAGCTCACCGACGAGGTCAGCGGCCTGCTCGCACGGATGGCCTTCCACCAAGCCTGGCTGCAGATCGAGGCATCAGCCGTCGCGGGCCCCTACTCAGCTCTCGTAGCGACGGCCCGAGCGGAAGCTGGCGCGCAGATGAGCCTCGCCTGGCAGCAACCCCCGATCACCACCGACTGCGGGATGAACCTCGGCGTGCCGTATCCCCGAGACCGGTCAATCGCGGCTCCAGCCAATTGCATCGCAATGATGCGCCGACACCTCTGATGCAACCACGCTCTTGACGTCAGTTCGCCGGCGACCGCGGATACTCATCAGTCTCCACCAGACGCGACAGACTGCACGGTGTGGCGGAGGCCAGTCCTTACGCGGTGAGCTCCGGCCCGCCTGCGGCAATGCCCTGACGGGAGAACTGCCGGATGGAGCGGCTATGACCGCTCCAGCGGGCGTCTCGTTTGGTGCGGCCGGACGTGACTCCTACAGTGACGTCGGACGCTGTACTACCCGAGGAACGACAAGCGCACCGTACGGTCGTGATTCGAGACGTTCGTGTCGACCAGGCACACCGACTGCCACGTCCCCAGCTCCAGTCGTCCCCCGATCACCGGAAGCGTGGCGTGCGGAGGGACGAGGGCCGGGACGACGTGGTCGCGGCCGTGGCCGGGGGCGCCGTGGCGGTGCTGCCAGCGGTTGTCGGCCGGGAGGAGGGCGTGGAGGGCGGAGAGGAGGTCCGCGTCGCTGCCCGCGCCGGTCTCCAGGACGGCGATGCCCGCGGTGGCGTGCGGTACGAAGACGTTGAGGAGGCCGTCGCGGCCGGCCGCCGTGCGGGCCAGGAACTGTTCGCAGTCGGCCGTCAGGTCGGTGACCGTCTCCGTCGCGCCGGTGGTCAGGTGGAGGACGCTGGTGCTGAACGCGGAAGCCATGGGGCCATTGTGCTGCCACGGGAAGATCCGGGCCTCCCGCACGGTTGGTAGAAACGTGAACGATACGGGTGTGCGCGCGGTGGATGTCGTGGTGATCGGTGCTGGCCAGGCGGGGCTGTCGGGCGCCTACCATCTGCGGCGCGTCGGCCTGGAGCCGGATCGCGACTTCGTGGTGCTGGACCATGCGCCGCGCCCCGGCGGCGCCTGGCAGTTCCGGTGGCCGTCGCTGACGTACGGCAAGGTGCACGGCATGCACGCGCTCCCCGGGATGGAGCTGACGGAGGCCGACGAGGCCAGGCCGTCGTCGGAAGTGATCGGGGAGTACTTCGACCGCTACGAGCGCACCTTCGGGCTGCGCGTGCACCGGCCCGTCGAGGTGGTCGCCGTGCGCGAGGGGGAGGACGGGCGGCTGCTCGTCGAGACGTCCGAGGGGCCGTACGCCACTCGGGCGCTGATCAACGCGACCGGCACCTGGGACCGGCCGTTCTGGCCCCGCTATCCGGGGCAGAAAAGCTTCCGCGGCCGGCAGTTGCACACGGCCGGTTACCCGGGTCCCGAGGCGTTCGCCGGGCAGCGGGTGGTGGTCGTGGGTGGCGGGGCCTCCGGGACGCAGCATCTGATGGAGATCGCCGAGGTTGCGGCGGACACCTTCTGGGTGACGCGGCGGCCGCCGGTCTTCCGGGAGGGACCGTTCGGGGCCGAGGAGGGGCGGGCGGCCGTGGCCATGGTCGAGGAACGCGTACGGCGCGGGCTGCCCCCGCAGAGTGTCGTGAGCGTCACCGGGCTGCCGCTGAACGACGCCGTCCGGCGCGCCCGCGCGTCGGGCGTCCTGGACCGGCTCCCGATGTTCGACCGCATCACTCCGACGGGTGTGGCCTGGGACGACGGCCGGAGCATCGAGGCCGACGTCATCCTCTGGGCGACCGGTTTCCGGCCGGCCGTCGACCATCTCGCGCCGCTGCGACTGCGTGAGCCGGGCGGCGGCATCCGCGTCGAGGGCACGCGGGCCGTGCGCGACGAACGGGTGCACCTCGTCGGGTACGGGCCCTCCGCCAGCACCATCGGCGCCAACCGCGCCGGGCGGGCGGCCGTGCGCGACATCGGCCGGCTGCTCGGGCGGACCGGAGCCCCCGTCGGCCCGGCCGCGCGGGAGGCGAGGACGGCGGTGTCGGCCGCCTGACCCCGATCTTGGTAAACCGGTGGCCAGCGCGGTGCGCAGTGCCTCCGTCCCCGTACCGAACACCGCGAACTCCGGGCGGGAACGGCCGGGGTCAGCCCCCGCCCGACTGCCGCCGGTTGCGGTTGAACTCCGCCACATTGCGCTGGTGTTCGGCGTAGTCCGCGGTGAACCGGGTGTCGCCGGGGGCGACTGTCACGAAGTACAGCCAGGGTCCGGGGGTCGGGTCGATCGCCGCCACCATCGCCTGTTCTCCCGGGTTGCCGATGGGGGTGGGCGGGAGCCCCTTGCGCGTATAGCTGTTGTACGGGCTGTCGATCCTCGTGTCTCCGGTGGTGGTGTCCAGGGTGCTGCGGTTCAGGGCGTAGTTGAGCGTGGAGTCCATCTGGAGCGGCATGCCCCGGTCGAGCCGGTTGTGGACCACACGGGACACCTTGCCCATGTCGGAGACGGTGTCGGCCTCGGCCTGGACGAGCGAGGCGATGGTCACCGTCTGGTAGACGGAGACGTCGTTGCGCTGCGCGCCGGCGGTGATGTGGTCCGCGCCGAAGCGCTTCAGCGCGGTGTCGGCCATGTAGCGCAGCAGACTCTCGGGGGTCGTGTCGGAGGTGACCGGATACGTCGCCGGGAAGAGGTACCCCTCGGGGTTGCCCTTCGCCTCGGCCGGCAGGGGAAGGTCCGCCGCCGGCACGGCCTTCTCCGTGGTCCCGGCGGGCTCGTGCAGGGCCTCGTCGACGGCGACGTACACCTGGGAGGCCCGTCGGCCCTCGGGGATCACCAGCGTGCGGGCCTGTTCGGGTGCCTGTTCCTGCCGGGTGAGCAGGGGGACGAGAACGGCGGCACCCAGGGCCAGCACCAGGACGGCGCCGAGGAACAGCACCAGGCGGCCTCGTCTGGTCGGGCGGATCCTGCGTCGGGAGGGGCGGCCGTCCGGGGACTCGTTCACCATGCGGGCACGCTATCCGGCGCCGGTCCGCGCGGTGGGGAGGCCGCCGTCGCGTCACCCGTCGGCGGCGCACCATGTGAACACACGAACAGGGGATCGGATGTTCGCTGGAACGCGTGATCGTATCGCCATTCGTTGCTCAACTGCCGTGCGCCGGTTGATGATTACAGGGCGCAAGCGACGGGCTGCAGACCGCGATCGCGCTGTCCCAGAGATAGACCATGCACAAGGAGAAACACCCGATGAACCTGATCACCAACCTGCTGGCCGGTGTCGTCCACTTCGTGGGTTGGCTCATCTGACCCCTTGCCCCACCCCGGCGCCGTCGCTCCCCGTCCCACGGGAGCGGCGGCGCCGTCGCGTGGGCCGTGCCCGGGTGCTCAGCCGTGCGTCGCGGGCCCGGTGAACGGGGGCTGCGCCGCGAACTCCGGTGCCACGGTGACGACCTGCGCCAAGGTGTCGAGAGTGCGCCGGACCCGGGTCAGCGGATGGTCGGGGAACTCCGCGTCCCACCGCGCGTGGTCGGCCTCGTGGAACGGCAGACCGCCCTGGGCGTCCGGGGCGTAGGGATGCGGCCGGAAGTAGTCCTGGTGCCCGATCCGGGCCATCACCACCGCCTCGCGCATGCCCGTCATGCCCTCCTCCCTCGTCTGGATCTTCACCACCGTGCTGCACCCGGCGCGCGGGACGGTGAAGCTGCCGATGAAGGCCTGGCCGCTCGGCCGGTCCGGCAGCGGGAGTTTGAGTATCTGGCGCAGCGCGGGGAGTCCCCCGAGTGTCTTCACGGACGCCTCGATGAGGCCGCCGCCCGCCCGCGCGATGTGATGGGTGAGCGCGCCCCTCAGGGCGGGGCCGTCGTCGAGTGCGGCCGGCAGATCGGGCGGCAGGTTGAAGAAGTGCAGGGACAGCACGTCGTTGTACTCGTTCGCCCAGGCGTCGTCGGCGACGGGCCGGTATCCGGGGAGCGCGGCCCCGAGGAGAGCTTTCATGCGCGGGGATCATGCCGTATCGCGGCCCGGTGCGGTACGCCGGGGCGCCCGGGTCGACCCGCCGCGGGGGTCTCAGCCCGCCACGGGCGTCAGCCGGGTGTCCCGGCGGACCAGGGCCGCGTACCGCCCGTCCTGCCGGAGAAGTTCCTCGTGGGTGCCGCGCTCCGCAGTGCGTCCGCCGTCCAGGACGACGATCTCGTCCGCGTCGCGCACGGTGGAAAGCCGGTGGGCGATGGTGATGGTGGTGCGGCCGGCGGAGAGCGCGTCGATCGCCTCCTGCACCGCGCCCTCGGTACGGGTGTCCAGGGCGCTGGTGGCCTCGTCGAGGATCAGCACCGGCGGATCACGCAGGATCGTGCGGGCGATGGCGAGGCGCTGCTTCTCGCCGCCGGAGAAGCGGTAGCCGCGTTCGCCGACGAGGGTGTCGTAGCCGTCGGGCAGGGAGGCGATGTGGTCGTGGATCTGGGCGGCGCGGGCGGCCGCCTCGATCTCGGCGTCGGTGGCCCCGGGCTTGGCGAAGCGCAGGTTCTCGGCGACGGAGGCGTGGAAGAGGTAGGTCTCCTGGGAGACCACCCCGACGGCGCGGGCGAGCGTGTCGAAGTCCAGATCGCGGACGTCGACGCCGTCGAGCGTGACGCGGCCGCCGGTGACGTCGTAGAGACGTGGCACGAGATAGCTGAGGGTGGACTTGCCGGAGCCGGTGGGGCCGACGACGGCGAGACTTCCCCCGGCGGGCACGGTCAGGTCGATGGAGCTGAGGGTCTGCGCGCCGGTCCGGTCGTAGGCGAAGTCGACGTTCTCGAAGCGGATCTCGCCGCGGACCGCGTCCAGACGGACCGGCGCGTCGGCCTCGGTGATGTCGGGTTTCAGATCGAGGTACTCGAAGATCCGCTGGAACAGGGCGAGGGAGGTCTGCATCTGCACGCCGGTGGACAGCAGGCTCACGGCGGGACGGAACAGACCCTGCTGGAGGGAGACGAAGGCGACGAGGGTGCCGATGGAGACGTCCGGGCCGCCGGACTGCAGGGCGATGCCCGCCGCCCAGTAGATGACGGCCGGCATGGCGGCCATCACGATGCCGATCGTCGACATCCGCCAGCGTCCGGCCATGCTGGAGCGCACTTCGAGGTCGACCAGTCGCTCGGACTCCTCGGCGAAGCCCCGGGCGAGCGAGTCCGTCCGGCCCATGGTGCGGCCCAGCAGGATGCCGCTGACGGAGAGCGACTCGGTGACGGTGGCGGCCATCGCGGCCATCTGCTTCTGGCGCTGGGTGGTGATCTTCTTGCGCTCCCGGCCCACTCTGCGGCTGATCCAGACGAAGACCGGCAGCAGGAGCAGGGAGACGATCGTCAGACGCCAGTCGAGCGCCAGCATGGCGACGACCGTGGCGACGACGGCGGTGAGGTTGGAGACCAGCGACGTCGCCGTGGAGGTGACGGTGGCCTGCATGCCGCCGATGTCGTTGGCAATGCGGGACTGGACCTCGCCCGTGCGGGTCTTCGTGAAGAAGGCGAGCGGCATCTGCTGGAGCCGTGTGTAGACGGCGGTGCGCAGATCGTGCATGACCCGCTGGCCGACGGTGGTCGAGATCAGCGTCTGGAGCACTCCGAAGACGCTGTTCATCACCGCCGTGAGGATCATCCCGAGGGCGAGCAGCGTGAGCAGCCCGGTACGCCCCTGCGGGATGGCGGTGTCGAGGATCTCGCGCAGCAGGAACGGCGAGGCGACCGAGACCAGCGAGGAGGCGCCGACCAGGAGGCCGACCAGCGCGAGCCGGGCGCGGTAGGGACGGAAGAGGCGGAGGATGCGGCGCAGCTCGGCGGGCGGCTGGTCGCTGTCCTTGGGCGGGGGTGTCCACGTGGGTTCGTCGGGCTTCATGGGCTCCTTCACGGGGCGTGCGACAACAGTGGGTGCGAGGACGGTGGGTGCGGCCGGGGCGCGGGCGCCGACGGCCGGGCGAATAGGAGCATAGCTCATTGTTACCTATACTCACAATGAACAAAGTCCTGATATTGTTCCCGGCATGGACTCCCCCGACCCCGACGGCGTGCTCGCCGAACAGCTGCTGCGGCTGACCCGCAGGCTCCAGCGCATCCAGGGCCGCCAGCTGGAGCCGATCGGCATCACCCCCGCGCAGGCCCGCCTGCTGCGGACCCTCGCGCATTACGACGGCGCCCCCCGGATGGCGGATCTCGCCCAGCGCCTCGATGTCGTCCCGCGCGCCGTGACCACCCTGGTCGACGGGCTGGAGGCGAGCGGCCGGGTGCGCCGCACCCCCGATCCGGACAGCCGCCGGGCCGTCCGGATCCAGCTCACCGACGAGGGCGTCGCCACGCTCCGCTCGTTGCGCAACGCGCGCCGGGCCGCCGCAGAGGAGATCCTGGCTCCATTGACCGCCGATCAGCGCGAGGTGCTCGGCGGTCTGCTGACCGCTCTGGTGAACGGGATGCCGGAGCGTCGCTGCTGACCGGGCGCGCGGCACCGCGCCGCGCCGAGCCGCCGAGGGGATCTGCACATGCCGCTGCTGGAGCCGAAGCCCGAAGCCCTGCGCCCGGACACGGCACGGGCCCCGTCCCACGACCGGGTGCCCGACGACCGGGCGGTGGGCACACCGGAGCCGCTGCGCGGTGACCTGATGGCGCTGCTGGGTCCAGACAAGGTGCTGTGGAAGCTCTCCGACCTCGTGCGCTACGCCTCCGACGCCTCGCCCTACCGGTTCGTGCCGCAGGTCGTCCTGGTGCCCGAGTCCGTCGACGACGTCTCCGCGATCATGGCGTACGCCCGCGACCGGGGCCGCCACGTGGTCTTCCGCGCGGCGGGCACCAGCCTCAACGGGCAGTCCCAGGGCGAGGACATCCTGGTCGACGTCCGGCACCACTGGGCGGGCATCGAGGTCCTGGACGACGGCGCCCGTGCCCGGATCCGTCCGGGGACGACGGTCATGCGGGCCAACGCCACCCTCGCCCGCCACGGCCGGCTGCTGGGCCCCGACCCGGCGAGCGCCATCGCGTGCACCATCGGCGGCGTGGTGGCGAACAACGCCTCCGGCATGACGGCGGGCACCACGCGCAACTCGTACCGGACCGTCGCCTCGCTCACCTTCGTGCTGCCCGGCGGCACGGTGGTGGACACCGCCTCCCCCACGGCCGACGCGGACCTGGCGGCGGCCGAACCGCGGCTCTGCGAGGAACTGCTGGCCCTGAAGGCGGAGATCGAGGCCGATGCCGAGCTGACCGCCCGGATCCGCGCCAAGTACGAGATCAAGAACACCAACGGCTACCGGCTGGACGCCTTCCTCGACGGGGCGACCCCGGTGCAGATCCTGCGCGGGCTCATGGTCGGCTCGGAGGGCACCTTCGGGTTCATCTCCGAGGTCGTCTTCGACACGCTGCCGCTGGACCGCCAGGTCTCGACCGCGCTGCTGTTCTTCCCCAGCCTGCCCGCGGCCGCCGCGGCGGTCCCGCTGTTCAACGAGGCGGGCGCCATCGCCGTGGAGCTGATGGACGGCAACACCCTGCGCGCCTCGGTGAGCGTCAAGGGGGTGCCGGCCGACTGGGCGGAGCTGCCGAAGGAGACGACGGCCCTGCTGGTGGAGTTCCGCTCGCCGGACGCGGCGGGCCGGGATGCCTGCGAGGCGGCGGCCGCCGAGGTCGTGCGCGGGCTGGAGCTGGTCCGGCCGGTCGCCTCGGTGACCAATGAGTTCACCCGGGACGCGGGCACGATCGCGGGGTACTGGAAGGCCCGCAAGGCCTTCGTCACGGCGGTCGGCGGGTCCCGCCCGTCCGGGACGACGCTCATCACGGAAGACTTCGCCGTCCCGCCGTCCCGGCTGGCCGAGGCCTGCGAGGCGCTGCTGGAGCTCCAGGCCGAGCACGGTTTCGACGCGGCGGTCGCGGGCCACGCGGCCCACGGCAATCTCCACTTCCTGCTGGCCTTCGACGCCGCCAAGGAGTCCGACGTCGACCGGTACGCCGCGTTCATGGCCGACTTCTGCCGCCTCACCGTGGAGCGCTTCGACGGCTCGCTCAAGGCGGAGCACGCCACCGGACGCAACATCGCGCCCTTCCTGGAGCTGGAGTGGGGCCCCCGGGCCACCGAGCTGATGTGGCGCACCAAGCAGGTCATCGACCCGGACGGGGTGCTGGCGCCCCGTATCGTCCTGGACCGGGACCCGCGCGCGCATCTGCGCGGTCTGAAGACGATCCCCCGGGTCGAGGCGGTCGCCGACCCCTGCATCGAGTGCGGCTTCTGCGAACCGACCTGCCCCAGCCACGATCTGACGACCTCTCCGCGTCAGCGGATCGTGCTGCGCCGGGAGATGATGCGGCAGCCGGACGGCTCTCCCGCCGAACAGAACCTCCTGGAGGCCTACGGCTACGACGCGGTCGACACGTGCGCGGGCGACTCCACGTGCAAGCTCGCCTGCCCGGTCGGCATCGACACGGGCGCCATGATGAAGGCCTTCCGGCACCGGCGGCACTCGCCGCGCGAGGAGCGGATCGCCGCGCTGACCGCGAAGCGGTTCCGCATGGTCGAGGCGGCGGCCCGGCTGGCGGTCGCCGCGGCCTCCCGGATCGACGACCGGCTGCTCGAAGGGGTGACCGGACTGGCCCGCAGGGCGGTGCGCCCCGATCTCGTACCGGAGTGGCTGCCGGAGATCCCCGGTGCGGCGGCGCGGAAGCTGCCGCGCACCTCCCGGGTCGGGGCCCGCGCGGTGTACTACCCGGCCTGTGTGAACCGGATCTTCGGCAGTCCCGAGGGATATTCCGGACCGTCCCTGCAGCAGGCCGTGGTCCTGGTGTCGGCGCGAGCGGGAAAGCCCGTCTGGATCCCTGACGATGTCGTGGGCACCTGTTGCGCGACCATCTGGCATTCCAAGGGGTACGACGCGGGCAACGCCGTGATGGCGAACCGGATCGTGGAGGCGGCCTGGGGCTGGACGGCGGGTGGCACGTTGCCGCTGGTCGTCGACGCCTCCTCGTGCACGCTCGGCATCGCGGACGAGGTGGTCCCCTATCTGACCGAGGAGAACCGGGAGTTGCACCGGGGTCTGACGGTGATGGACTCCTTGGTCTGGGCGGCCGAGGAACTGCTTCCGGAGCTGACGGTGGTGCGCAGGACCGGTTCGGCGGTGCTGCATCCGACGTGCTCGATGGAGCATCTCGACGATGTCGCCCAGCTGCGGGCGGTCGCGGAGGCCTGCGCCGACGAGGTGATGATGCCGGACGACGCGGCCTGCTGCGGGTTCGCGGGCGACCGGGGCATGCTGCACAAGGAGCTGACGGCGTCGGCGACGAGGAAGGAGGCCGCCGAGGTCAACACCCGCGAGTACGACGCCTATCTGTCGGCCAACCGCATGTGCGAGATCGGCATGGACCGGGCGACGGGCCGCTCGTACCACTCCGCTCTGATGGAGCTGGAACGGGCGACCCGCCCCCGGTAGCCGGCGGGGTCAGCCGCGGCGCAGCACCGCACCGCCCGCGTACCGTGCCGAGGCGCCCAGCTCCTCCTCGATCCTGATGAGCTGGTTGTACTTGGCGGTGCGGTCGGAGCGGGAGAGGGATCCGGTCTTGATCTGGCCGCAGCCCGTCGCGACGGCCAGGTCCGCGATGGTGGTGTCCTCGGTCTCGCCGGAGCGGTGCGACATGACGGCGGTCCAGCCCGCGCGCAGGGCGGTGTCGACGGTGTCGAGCGCTTCGGTGAGCGTGCCGATCTGGTTGACCTTGACGAGGACGGAGTTGCCGACGCCCGTGCGGATGCCCTCGCGCAGCAGGCCCTCGTTGGTGCAGAAGACGTCGTCACCGGTGAGCTGGCAGCGGTCGCCGACCCGGGCGGTCAGCTCCCGCCAGCCGTCCAGGTCGTCCTCGGCCATCGGGTCCTCGATGGAGACGACCGGGTAGGCGTCGATCAGCCGGGCCAGGTAGTCGGCGTTCTCGGAGGGGGTGCGGGTCACGCCCTCCCCCCGGTAGACGTACGCGCCGTCCCGGAAGAACTCCGAGGATGCCGGGTCCATCACCAGTCCGACATCGGTGCCGGGCCGGTATCCGGCACGTTCCACGGCGGCCACCACGAAGTCGAGTGCCTCCTCGGCGGTGCGCAGCGCGGGGGCGAAGCCGCCCTCGTCACCGACGCCCGTGGAGTGTCCGGCGGCCAGCAGGTCGCGGCGGAGCGTGTGGAAGATCTCGGAGCCCATGCGGACGGCCTCCGCGAAGGTCTCCGCGCCCACCGGGGCGATCATGAACTCCTGGAAGTCGAGCGGATTGTCGGCGTGGGCGCCGCCGTTGACGATGTTCATCATCGGCAGCGGGAGCAGCCGGGCGCCGGATCCGCCGAGGTAGCGGTAGAGCGGCAGGCCGTGGGCGGCCGCGGCGGCCTTGGCGGCGGCGAGGGAGACGCCGAGCAGGGCGTTGGCACCGAGGCGCGACTTGTCCGCCGTTCCGTCGAGCGCGACGAGCGCGGCGTCCAGGCCGGCCTGGTCGTCGGCGTCGCGTCCGATGACGGCTGCCGCGATCTCGCCCCTGACGTGGGCGACGGCGGCATCGACGCCCTTGCCGTGCCAGCGCCCGGCGTCGCCGTCGCGCAGTTCCACGGCCTCCCGTGCACCGGTCGAGGCGCCGGAGGGGACGGCGGCGCGCCCCAGGGAGCCGCCGGTGAGTCGGACCTCGGCCTCGACGGTGGGGTTGCCCCGGCTGTCGAGGACGGTGCGGGCGGTGACGGAACGGATGACGGTGGGCTCGGCTGCAGTGGACACCATGGGAGTTCCTTCGCGTGGGCACGTGTCGCGACCTTGCTGCGACAGCGCTGGCGCGTGTCGCGACAACCGAAACTCTACAGCAATGCTGTTCAGTTCTGCTGTTCAGTTGAGCTGTTCAGTTCTGCTGCACAGTTTCGCGGCGGTGTCCGGTGCGGGACGCGAAGCGTCCGGGAGCCGACGACGGGGTGCGGTCGCGCCGCTGATCAGCGGTTAAAGTGGCGCATGCCCATCCCGGAACCCGCCACCGTCGCCGCCGAACTGCGCACCGCGATGGGGAAGCTCACGCGGCGCGTGAAGCACGAGGATCGGATCCCGCACGGACAGGTCTCGGTGCTCGGCACCCTGGACCGCGACGGGGCCATGACCACCAGCGACCTCGCCGCCGACCAGCGCGTACGGCCCCAGTCGATGGCCCGCGCCGTCGGCCTGCTCATGGATCAGGGCCTGGTGATCCGCCGTGCCCACCCCACCGACGGCCGCAAGACCCTGGTCGAGCTGTCCCCCGAGGGGCGGGCGGCGCTGGAGGCCGAGCGCGGCCGCCGGGCCGGCTGGCTCGCGCAGGTCATCGAGACCGAACTCACCGGTGAGGAGCGCGACGTGCTCGCGCGCAGCGCGGAGCTGATGGAGCGGCTGGCCGCGCGTTAGAAGCGGGCGTGCGGACGGCGCGCCCCGCGGCCGTCAGGCTTTGAGGCCGGCGCGGTCGCCCATCACCACGACCGGGTGCTGCTTCGGGTCCAGGGTGCGCAGCAGCTTCTCCATGCCCTGCTTCGGCAGACTCACACAGGCCGAGGTGCCGCTGCCGTGGTCCATGTGGAGCCAGATGCTGCCGCCCTTGGACTGGCCCTCGGGGCGCGTCGGATCGTTGGGGGCCGTGCCCTTGACGCGGTTGTAGTCGATGGCGATGACGTAGTCGAAGTCGTGCCAGTACGGCTTGGACCAGTACCGGGGCGCGCGGATCGAGGCGGATTCGGTGTACGGGAGGAGGGCGCCCGGGTCGGGGAGCGCGCCGCCCGCGTCGGTGAGGGTGAAGACGCCGATCGGGGAGCGCTTGTCGTCCTCGTGGTGGTCGGGGGTCCAGCCCTTGCGGCCGTTGTGGGACTTCCAGGCGGCCACCTTGTCCCAGGTGCTGCCGGTGCGGGTGTAGAGGACGACCGTGGAGTCCGGGGAGTTCCGGCCGGCTCCGTAGACGGCGACGACCTGGCGGGACTCGGCGGGGATCTGCGCCCGGTACCGGTCGCCCACGTCCGGGATGCGCGTCAGGCCGGTGGTCGG
The DNA here is from genome assembly GCF_042799575.1 of Streptomyces sp. NPDC057682. Classification (NCBI taxonomy): domain Bacteria; kingdom Bacillati; phylum Actinomycetota; class Actinomycetes; order Kitasatosporales; family Streptomycetaceae; genus Streptomyces; species Streptomyces sp. NPDC057682. Next base: position 183,307 of record NZ_JBHVIN010000006.1, read on the forward strand.
TGCCGCGTCCGCGCCGTCCTTGGGAGATCCGGACGAGCGCGCACCGGCCTTCCGTCCGTCGTGCCCGTCGCCGCACGACGTCAGCGCGGTGAGCAGGGCACCGCAGGCGACCGCCGCGACCACGACTCGTACCGCACCGGCTCCCCGCGTCCGTCGTATAAGCATCCGTCCATGCTCGCATCCCCCGGCGGGCGGAGGGTGTCACCGGCCGGTGACCGGGGCGAATGCGTGCCCAATCTTTACTCCGAGTCCGCGTCCGCGGACGGGTCCGTCACACTTCGGGTGCGCAACGGTCCCCGGACGGACCGGCGCGTAAAAGGGTTTGCCTCGCCGTGTGCGGGGGCGCGAGGCTGGGACGGTTTGGTCCCCCACGCGCCTTCCCGTATGCCCGCGGGCCCTTCGGTCCGCTCCTCTTCCGATCTCTTGGGACGTCATGCACATTCGCGATCTTCCGTTCTCGGATCCCGGCGATCCCGATGTCCGGTCGGGCCCCCGTTTTCTGCTCTGGCTCGGCCGCAACCAGATCCGCGGACAGCTCAAGTCCCTGGCGTGGGGCCTGCTCCAGCAGTGCTCGGTCGCCGCACTGCCGCTCGCCGTCGGCTTCGCCGTGCAGGCGGTCGTGGACCGGTCCGGCGGACGGCTGGCGCTGGCCGGAGGTCTGCTCGCGGTCCTCGGCGTCCTCATCGCGGTGGGCGACACCATGCTGCACCGCACCGCCGTCACCAACTGGATCACCGCCGCCGCCCGGGTGCAGCAACTGCTGGCCCGCAAGACGGCGGAGCTGGGCTCGGCGCTGACCCGCCGGGTCGCGGCGGGCGAGGTCGTCGCGGTCTCCACCGGCGACGTGGAGAAGATCGGCTGGTTCGTGGAGGCGCTGTCGCGCTTCGCGGCGGCGGCCGCCACGCTGGCCATCGTCTGTGCCGCGCTGGTGCTCTATCTGCCGTCCCTGGGCGTGCTGGTGGCGCTCGCCGTTCCGGTGCTGGCCCTGGCCGTGCTGCCGCTGCTGCCCCGGGCCACCCGCCGGGCCGACGTCCAGCGCGAGAAGGCGGGCCGGGCCACCGAGCTGGCCTCGGACACCGTCGCCGGGCTGCGCGTGCTGCGCGGCATCGGCGGCGAGGACCTGTTCCTCGGCCGCTACCGCGAGGCCTCCCAGGAGGTCCGCAAGGCCGCCGTGCACAGCGCGCGCATGTGGTCGCTGATCTCGGCGGTCCAGGTGCTCCTGCCGGGCCTGCTGCTGATCTCGCTGGTCGTGTACGGGGCGCGGCTCGCGCAGGACGGGACGATCGGGGTCGGCAAGCTGGTGACGGTGTACAGCGCGGTGACGCTGATGCTGCTGCCGCTGCGGCACTTCGAGGAGATCGCCATGGCGTACTCCTTCTCCCGGCCCTCCGCCGCGCGCGCGGTCCGTGTCCTCTCGCTGAACCGGACCACCGGGCCGACCGGGGCGGACACCGTGCCGACCGGTGATCTGTACGATCCGGCGACCGGACTGCTGGCCCCGGAGGGGCTGTTCACCGCGGTGGTGTGCGGCGACCCGGACGAGGCCGGCCGGCTCGCGGAACGGCTCGGCGGCCATGCCGCGCCGGCCGCGGAGCGGGCCGACGAGAAGGCGGGGGCCGAGGCGCCCGCACCACCGTCGGTGCTGCTCGGCGGCGTCGCCCTGGACGAACTGGACCTGGACGCGGCGCGGACCGCGGTGCTGGTCCAGGACAAGGATCCGGTGCTGCTGTCGGGCACCCTGCGCGAACTGCTCGACGTACCGGCCTCCGGCCGGGTGACCGCCGAGGACGCGCTGGCCGCCGCGCGGTGCGGTGACGTGCTGGACGCGCTCGCGCAGGCGTCGGCGCACGGCGACGGGGACCCCATGGACGCCCGGATCACCGAACGCGGCCGCTCCCTCTCCGGCGGTCAGCGCCAACGGCTGGCGCTGGCCCGCTCGCTGGTGACGGACCCGGAGGCCCTGGTGCTCGACGAGCCGACGTCCGCCGTCGACTCGCACACCGAGGCACGCGTCGCCGAGGGCATCAAGGCGCTGCGCAAGGACCGTACGACGGTGGCGTTCGCCTCCTCACCGCTGCTGCTGGACCTGGCGGACCGGGTGGCACTGGTCCACGACGGTTCCGTGGTGGCCGTCGGCACCCACCGCGACCTGTTGCGGGACGAACCGCGTTACCGCGCGGTCGTCACCCGGGAGACCGACGCCGAGATCGCGGCGGCCGCCCCAAAACCGGACAACGACATCGAGACGATCGACACGATCGAGGAAATCGAGGAACGGGCATGATCGGCGTCGCACCCCCGGCGTACGACCCCGCCGCCCCCGAGTCGGCGACGACCCTCCCGGTCGGCACCCCCACCACCGTACGCACCTACGTCCGCGAGCTGATGCACCGTCACCGGGGGCCGTTCCTCGTGGTCACGGCGCTCAACTGCGTGGCGGTGATCGCGTCGATCGTGGGTCCGTACCTGCTGGGCGACGTGGTCGAGAAGCTGTCCGACGGGGTCACCGATCTCCATCTGGAGCGCACCGCCGCGGTGTTCGCCCTGGCCCTGGTCGTCCAGACCGTGGTGACCCGGATGATGCGGCTGCGCAGCGCGATGCTCGGCGAGGAGATGCTGGCCGACCTGCGCGAGGACTTCCTCGTGCGCTCGGTCCGGCTGCCCCCGGGGGTGCTGGAGCGGGCCGGGACGGGCGATCTGCTCTCCCGGATCACCACGGACATCGACCGTCTCGCCAACGCGATGCGGGAGGCCGTGCCCCAGCTGGCGATCGGTGTGGTGTGGGCGGGACTGCTGCTCGGCGCGCTCGCCGTCACCGCTCCCCCGCTGGCGCTGTCGGTGCTGGTGGCACTGCCGCTCATGCTGACCGGCTGCCGCTGGTACTTCCGCCGGGCGCCTGCCGCGTACCGCTCGGAGGCGGCGGGTTACGCGGCCGTGGCCGCCGTGCTCGCGGAGACGGTGGACGCCGGGCGGACCGTGGAGGCGCACCGTCTGGGCGCGCGCCGGGTGGCGCTGTCGGACCGGCGGGTCAAGGAGTGGACGGCCTGGGAGCGGTACACGCTGTTCCTGCGGTCGGTGCTGTTCCCCGTCATCAACACCACGTTCGTGACGATCCTCGGCTCGGTCCTGATGCTCGGCGGCTGGTTCGTCATCGAGGGCTGGCTCACCGTGGGCCAGTTGACGACGGGTGCGCTGCTCGCGCAGATGATGGTCGACCCGATCAACCTGATCCTGCGCTGGTACGACGAGTTGCAGGTGGCGCAGGTGTCGCTGGCCCGGCTGGTGGGCGTCCGGGACATCGAACCGGACGCGGGCGACGCCTCGGTGGACCCGGAGGGCCGCGAGGTGCGGGCCGAGGAGGTCCGGTTCGGGTACCGCGCCGGGCTGGACGTGCTGCACGACGTGTCGCTGGACGTCGCTCCCGGGACGCGGCTGGCGCTGGTCGGACCGTCGGGCGCGGGCAAGTCGACGCTGGGACGACTGCTGGCCGGGATCTATGCCCCGCGCGCGGGCGAGGTGACGCTCGGCGGCGCGCGGCTGTCGCGGATGCCGGCGGAGCGGGTCCGCACGCATGTGGCGCTGGTCAACCAGGAACACCATGTGTTCGTCGGCTCGCTGCGTGACAATCTGCTCCTCGCGCGCACCGACGCGCAGGACGCGGAGCTGTGGGCCTCGCTGGCCGCGGTCGACGCGGACGGCTGGGCGCGGGCGCTCGACGACGGGCTCGCCACCGAGGTCGGTTCCGGCGGTCTGGCGCTCACTCCCGCCCAGGCGCAACAGGTCGCCCTCGCCCGGCTGGTGCTGGCCGATCCGCACACCCTGGTGCTCGACGAGGCGACGTCGCTCCTGGATCCGCGTGCCGCCCGGCACCTGGAGCGTTCGTTGGCCCGGGTGCTGGACGGCCGTACGGTCGTGGCGATCGCCCACCGGCTGCACACCGCGCACGACGCGGATGTCATCGCGGTCGTCGAGGAGGGCCGGATCAGTGAACTGGGCAGCCACGACGAGCTGGTGGCCGCGGACGGCGCGTACGCGGCGCTGTGGCGGTCCTGGCACGGCTGACAGGGGTGGCCACTCGCCCCGACCGGACGCTCGTTAGGGTCGTGTCCATGACGGACGCGTACACGGAACCGGGTACCCCCGACACACGCGGCCCCCTGCGGTACCTGTGGTGGCTGGTCACGAGCCAGCGCCGCAGGGTGACCGCGGGGGCCCTGCTCGGCAGCGCGTGGATGGTCTGTCTGACGCTGCCGCCCTATCTGCTGTCCCGGGCGATCGACGACGGGCTGCGGCCGGGACGGTGGCCGGAGCTGACCGGCTGGGCCGCGGCACTGCTGGGGGTGGGGGTGCTGAACGCCTGGCTGGCGATCATGCGCCACCGCACGATGACCCGGGTGCGGATGGACGCCGCGTTCCGTTCGGTGGCGGTCGTGGTGCGGCAGGCGACCCGGCTCGGCGCGGCCCTGCCGCGGCGGGCCACCGCCGGTGAGGTCGTCACGATCGGGTTCGGGGACGTCGGGGTGATCGCGGGAACGCTGACCGTCACGGGTCCCGGGGTGGGCGCGGTGCTCGCCTACGTGGTCGTGGCCGTGCTGCTCCTGGCCGTCTCGCCGCTGCTCGCGGCCGTGGTCCTGCTCGGGGTGCCGCTCCTCGCCGTGCTGGTCGGTCCGCTGCTGTGGCGCCTCCAGGGGGCCGAGGCCGTCTACCGGAGCGGGCAGGGAGCCCTGGCGGCCCGGTTCGAGGACATGGCGGGCGGTCTGCGCATCCTGAACGGCATCGGCGGCAAGGAGGTGTACGCGGGCCGGTACCGCACCGCCTCGCGTGCCCTGCGCGACGAGGGCTACCGCGTCGGGACGGTGACCAGCTGGATCCAGGCGCTCGGGGTGGGCCTGCCGACGCTGTTCCTCGGCGTGGTGACCTGGCTGGCGGCGCGGATGGCGGTCCAGGGGGACATCAGCGTCGGCGAGCTGGTCGCGGTGTACGGCTACGCGGCCGTGCTGGTCGTGCCGGTGGAGTTCTTCATCGAGGGCGGGTACGGGATCAGCCGGGGGCTGGTCGCCTCGCGCCGGGTCGTCCGGTTCCTGGCCCTGGAACCGGAGGGCCGGGACGGGGCGACCGTCGCGCGGGAGCCCGGGACACCGGCCGCGCTGCACGATCCGGAGTCCGGCGTCGAGGTGGCACCAGGACGGCTGACCGCGCTGGCCGGAGCCCGCCCCGCGCAGTCCGCGGCGGTGGTGGACCGGCTGGGCCGCTTCACCACGTCGGCCGCCACCTGGGGCGGGATACGCCTGGAGGACATCGACCTGACCGCGATCCGCCGCCGCGTCCTGGTCGCGGACAACGAGGCCGCGCTCTTCGCCGGGCCGTTGCGGGAGGTGGTCGGCGGGGCCGGGGACCGGGACGGGGAGGCCGTCGGACGGGCCGTCGAGGCCGCCGCGGCCAAGGACGTCGTGCGCGGGGCGCCCGGCGGGCTCGACGCGTGGATCGAGGCGGAGGGCCGCAACCTCTCCGGCGGTCAGCGCCAGCGCGTCCGGCTGGTCCGGGCCCTGCTGGCCGACCCCGAGGTCCTGCTGGCGGTCGAACCGACCTCGGCGCTCGACGCCCATACGGAGGCGGCCGTCGCCGACCGGCTGCGGACCGCGCGCAGGGGCCGCACCACGCTCGTCACCAGCACGTCGCCCCTGCTCCTGGAACGGGCGGACACCGTGCACTACCTGGTCGACGGTGTCGTGGCGGCGACCGGGAGCCACCGCGAACTCCTCGCCGCCGTGCCCGGCTACCGCGCGCTGGTGGCCCGGGGAGGCGCCGGCGACACGTCCGGCGACTCCGGGCCGGAATCCGTTCCGCCGTCGAGGGAGGCCGTGAGATGACAGCGTTCCGAAAGACACCGGAGCCCGGTACGCCGGACGCGCACGCGCTGCCGGTCGCCGGCCCGGCGCGGATCCGGCGGGCCGCCCTGCGGCTGATCCGGCTGGACGCGCGCGCCTTCGCCGGCATGCTCGTCCTCAACGCGCTCGCCGCCGCTGCCGGCCTGGTCGGCCCGTGGCTGCTCGGCCGGATCGTCGACGAGGTCGCGTCCGGCGGCACGGTGGCCGCGGTGGACCGCCTCGCGCTCCTCATCCTCGTCCTCGCCGTCGTCCAGCTGCTGCTGGCGCGGTACGCCGGATACGTCGGGCACCGCTTCGGCGAACGGACTCTGGCACGCATCCGGGAGGAGTTCGCCGAACGGGCGCTGGCGCTGCCCGCGTCGGTCGTCGAGCGGGCCGGGACGGGGGATCTGATGGCCCGGGGCACCGCGGACGTGGCGTCGGTCGGCACCACGCTGCGGGACGCCGGGCCGGACCTCCTCATCGCCGCCGTCCAGGCGCTGTTCATCCTCGGCGCGGTGTTCGTCATCGATCCGCTGCTGGGTGTGTGCGGGGTACTGGGGCTGCTCGGGATCCGGTTCGCCGCGCGCTGGTACCTGCGCCGGGCCCTCGGGGCGTACCTCGACGAGGGCGCGGCGAACTCGGCGCTCGCGGAGCAGCTCGCGGCGACCGCCGCCGGGGCCCGCACGGTGGAGGCCCTGGGGCTACAGGAGCGCCGGATCGCGGCCTGCGAGCGGGCGATCGGGCGGGCCGGGGCCACTCGGAACCGGACGCTCTTCCTGCGCAGCGTGCTCTTCCCCGCGGTCGATGTCTCCTATGTCGTCCCGGTGGTGGCCGTGCTGCTGATCGGCGGTGCGCTGCACGACCGCGGTGCGGTCGGTCTGGGGGCCGTCATCGCCTGCGCACTGTACCTGCGGCAGCTCTCCCAGCCACTGGACAGGATCCTCCAGCGCATGGAGCAACTGCAGAGCAGCGGTGCGGCCTTCGCCCGGGTCGAGGGCCTGGCGGAGACCGTTCCGGCCCCGCGCGACGACACCGCCGCGCCCGTCGGCGATCTCATCGAGGTGACGGGGGTGCGGTACGCGTACGACGGCGGGGACGACGTCCTGCACGGGGTCGACCTGACCGTCCGCCCCGGCGAGCGGCTGGTGATCGTCGGCCCTTCGGGAGCGGGGAAGACGACGCTCGGCCGGCTGCTCGCGGGCATCGACGCGCCGCACACGGGCTCCGTGACGGTGGGCGGCGTCCCGGTCTCGGGACTGGGCCCGGACCGGCTGGGGCGGCACGTCGTTCTCGTCACCCAGGAGCACCACGTCTTCCACGGCACGGTCCGGGACAATCTGCGGATCGCGTCCGAGTCGGCCGGTGACGTCGAACTCCGCGCCGCGTTGACGGCCGTCGGCGCCTCCTGGGTGGACGAGCTGCCGGACGGGCTGGACACGGATCTGGGTCCCGGGGGCCACCGCCCCGACGGCGCCGCGGCCCAGCAGCTCGCCCTGGCCCGTGTGGTCCTCGCCGATCCGCACACCCTGATCCTCGACGAGGCCACCGCCCTCCTCGACCCGGCGACCGCCCGGCGCACCGAACGGGCCCTGGCCGCCGTCCTGGCGGGCCGCACCGTGGTGGCCGTGGCCCACCGCCTCCAGACGGCCCACGACGCGGACCGGGTCGCCGTGATGGAGGACGGCCGGATCACCGAACTCGGCAGCCATGACGCGCTCGTGGCGGCCGACGGGGCGTACGCGGCGCTGTGGCGGTCCTGGCAGGGGGAGCGGGCGTGAGGCGGAGGTGGTGCGTGCGCACTCACCTGTACGTCGCGGCGCGAGTGAGCACTCACTCGCACCGCCGCGGCGGTGGGTAAGCACTCACCTCTCCACCCCGCGAGGTGGGGTGAGTACTCACTCACCTCTCCACCCCGCCCCGTCAGATGTACCCCATCGCGGCAGCGCCGCCCACTCCCCCGAGCACCATGAACGCCGGCATGAGGATCTTGAGCTCCACCCAGCTGCCGGCCGTGAAGCGCATGGCCTTCGGCGGGCCGAGCGGGTACCAGCGCTTGCGGCCGACGGGGATCGGCCACAGGATCGGGCAGCCGGAGACGGTCAGCGCGTCACCGATGTCGTGGACGAGAGCGCCCAGGACGATCGGCAGACCGAGCCACAGGTACTCCTGCCCGGGGGCGTCGAAGAGCCAGTCCGCACCGTTGCCGGGCTTGTCGAGGACCCCGGCGAGGATCCAGGCGCTGGTGGCCCCCAGAAGCCACACCAGGACGTCGCTGGACATCCGGGCGGCCCGCCAGAGCAGTCCCTCGACGGCGAGGACCAGGTGGACGAAGAGGATCCCGAGAACGGCCCAGCGCCCGCCGGTGTAGGCGGCCGCGGAGGCGCCCGCGCCGATCAGGACCGCCCAGAGCCAGGTGTGCGTCAGGGTCCGGTGGCCGCCGTTGCGGCGCGAGTCCCCCCGCATCCGGGTGGCCTTGTAGACGGCGTGGGACAGCTTGTCGACGATCTCGCACAGGCCCCGGGAGACCGGCCCGAAGGCGCGTGAGATGGTCGCGGACTTGTGGTCGAGGTCCGGGGCGAGGGCCGCCCCCGCGCTGATCAGCGCCCCGACGACCAGGACGGGCCAGGGCATCGCGTGGTCCGCCGCGGCGGCCGCCGCGCCCACCCCCAGCCAGGCCGCCGCCCCGGACAGGGAGTGTGCCGGTCCCATCATGGCTGTTTCCGCCCCCGTAGGTGTGCCGGGTGCGGCAGCCGCCGCCCCCCGTGTGCGTTTCCGGCCACCGCCGTTGCGGTGCCGTCGAGTTGAGAGGGCAGCGTATCGTCCGTGATCTTCGCACGGTCGTCCGGTTCCCTCATCCGGGCGGAAGGCAGGCAAGATGGGGGCGTGACCCTTATCGATCAGCTGCCCCCGACCGACGACCCCGACGCCCTCTTCGAGGCCTTCTCGGCCTGGACCGAGACGCAGGGGATCACCCTCTACCCCGCTCAGGAGGAGGCGCTGATCGAGGTGGTCTCCGGGGCCAACGTGATCCTTTCCACCCCCACCGGGTCCGGAAAGAGCCTGGTCGCCGCCGGTGCGCACTTCACGGCGCTGGCCCAGGACAAGGTCACCTTCTACACCGCTCCGATCAAGGCGCTGGTCTCGGAGAAGTTCTTCGACCTGTGCAAGCTGTTCGGCACGGAGAACGTCGGGATGCTCACCGGCGACGCCTCGGTCAACGCCGACGCCCCGGTGATCTGCTGCACGGCCGAGGTGCTGGCCTCCATCGCTCTGCGTGACGGGAAGTACGCGGACATCGGCCAGGTCGTCATGGACGAGTTCCACTTCTACGCCGAGCCGGACCGGGGCTGGGCCTGGCAGATCCCGCTCCTGGAACTGCCCCAGGCGCAGTTCGTCCTGATGTCGGCCACCCTCGGCGACGTCCGGATGTTCGAGGAGGACCTGACGCGTCGCACGGGCCGGCCCACCTCCGTGATCCGTTCGGCGACGCGTCCGGTGCCGCTCAGCTACGAGTACCGGCTGACCCCGATCACCGAGACGCTCACCGAACTGCTGGAGACCCGGCAGTCACCGGTCTACATCGTGCACTTCACGCAGGCCGCGGCCGTGGAACGGGCGCAGTCGCTGATGAGCATCAACATGTGCTCCAAGGAGGAGAAGGAGAAGATCGCCGATCTCATCGGCAACTTCCGCTTCACCACCAAGTTCGGCCAGAACCTCTCTCGGTACGTGCGGCACGGCATCGGGGTGCACCACGCGGGGATGCTCCCGAAGTACCGCCGCCTGGTGGAGAAGCTGGCTCAGGCGGGTCTGCTGAAGGTGATCTGCGGGACGGACACGCTGGGCGTCGGGGTCAACGTACCGATCCGCACGGTGCTGTTCACCGCCCTCACCAAGTACGACGGCACCCGGGTGCGCACGCTGCGGGCCCGTGAGTTCCACCAGATCGCGGGGCGGGCCGGGCGGGCCGGGTTCGACACGGCCGGCTTCGTCGTGGCGCAGGCCCCCGAGCACGTCATCGAGAACGAGAAGGCGGTCAAGAAGGCCGGCGACGACCCCAAGAAGAAGCGCAAGGTCGTCCGCAAGAAGGCGCCCGAGGGCTTCGTCGCCTGGTCGGAGACCACGTTCGACAAGCTGATCCAGTCCGACCCCGAGCCGCTGACCTCCCGCTTCCGGGTCACGCACACCATGCTGCTGTCCGTCATCGCCCGTCCGGGCAACGCCTTCGAGGCGATGCGGCACCTGCTGGAGGACAACCACGAGCCGCGACGGGCCCAGCTGCGCCACATCCGCCGAGCGATCGCGATCTACCGCTCGCTGCTGGACGGCGGGGTGGTGGAGCAGCTGGACACCCCGGACGCGGAGGGCCGCATCGTCCGGCTCACCGTCGATCTGCAGCAGGACTTCGCGCTGAACCAGCCGCTGTCCACGTTCGCGCTCGCGGCGTTCGACCTGCTGGACCCGGACTCGCCGTCGTACGCGCTGGACATGGTCTCCGTCGTGGAGTCGACGCTCGACGACCCGCGTCAGATCCTCGCCGCGCAGCAGAACAAGGCGCGCGGCGAGGCGGTCGGGCAGATGAAGGCCGACGGCATCGAGTACGAGGAGCGGATGGAACTGCTCCAGGAGGTCACGTACCCGAAGCCGCTGAGCGAGCTGCTGTGGCACGCGTACGACGTCTACCGGCGCAGCCACCCGTGGGTGGGCGACCACCCGGTGTCGCCGAAGTCGGTGATCCGGGACATGTACGAACGGGCGATGACGTTCACCGAGTTCACGTCGAACTACGAGCTGGCGCGGACCGAGGGCATCGTGCTGCGGTATCTGGCGAGCGCGTACAAGGCGCTGGAGCACACCATCCCGGACGATCTGAAGTCCGAGGACCTGGAGGATCTGATCGCCTGGCTGGGCGAGATGGTGCGTCAGGTCGACTCCAGTCTGCTGGACGAGTGGGAGCAGCTGGCCAACCCCGAGGTGGAGACGGCCGAGCAGGCCCAGGAGCGGGCGGACGAGGTCAAGCCGGTCACGGCGAACGCCCGTGCCTTCCGGGTGCTGGTGCGCAACGCGATGTTCCGCCGGGTGGAGCTGGCCGCGCTGGACCGGGTCCGGGACCTGGGCGAGCTGGACGGCGAGTCGGGCTGGGACGAGGACGCGTGGGCCGAGGCGATGGACGCGTACTGGGACGAGTACGAGGAGCTGGGCACCGGTCCGGACGCGCGCGGGCCGAAGCTGCTGAAGATCGACGAGGACAAGGAACACGGCGTGTGGCGGGTCCGGCAGACCTTCGCCGACCCGAACGGCGACCACGACTGGGGCATCAGCGCCGAGGTCGATCTGGCCGCGTCCGACGAGGAGGGCCGGGCGGTCGTCCGGGTCACCTCCGTGGGCCAGTTGTGAGCGCGACCGTACCGACGGCGCCGCTGCGAGAGTGGAGAAGAACCGCATGACGAACCCCGCCGAGCGCCTGGTCGATCTGCTCGACCTGGAGCGGATCGAGGTCAACATCTTCCGCGGCCGGAGCCCCGACGAGTCCCTGCAGCGGGTCTTCGGCGGGCAGGTGGCGGGCCAGGCGCTGGTGGCGGCGGGCCGGACCACCGACGGGGAGCGGCCGGTGCACTCGCTGCACGCCTACTTCCTGCGTCCCGGCCGCCCCGGTGTGCCCATCGTCTACGAGGTCGAGCGGGTCAGGGACGGCCGCTCGTTCACCACCCGCCGGGTGACGGCGGTCCAGCAGGGCCGGACGATCTTCAACCTCACGGCGTCGTTCCACCGCCCCGAGGAGGCCGGTTTCGAGCACCAGCTGCCGCCGGCCCGGGAGGTGCCCGATCCGGAGACGCTGCCTACGGTCGCCGACGAGGTGCGGGAGCATCTGGGCGGGCTGCCGGAGGCGCTGGAGCGGATGGCGCGGCGCCAGCCCTTCGACATCCGGTACGTCGACCGGCTGCGCTGGACGCGCGAGGAGGTCGAGGGCGCCGATCCGCGCAGTGCCGTGTGGATGCGCGCGGTGGGTCCGCTCGGTGACGATCCGCTGGTGCACACCTGCGCGTTGACGTACGCGAGCGACATGACGCTGCTGGACGCGGTGCGCATTCCGGTGGAGCCGCTGTGGGGGCCGCGCGGGTTCGACATGGCCTCCCTGGATCACGCGATGTGGTTCCACCGGCCGTTCCGGGCCGACGAGTGGTTCCTGTACGACCAGGAGTCGCCGGTGGCGACGGGCGGGCGGGGTCTGGCGCGGGGCCGGATCTACGACCGCGAGGGGCGTCTGCTGGTGTCCGTGGTGCAGGAGGGTCTGTTCAGGAGGCTGGATCCGCGGGCTTCCTGAGAGGGTCCGGCGGGTTCAGACGCCCGGCAGCGGGTCCTGTTCGACCTCGTGGCGGCGGGTGCGGATATCGGGCGGCGAGGGGTGCAGCTTGGCGTCGCAGGACGGCCCGAGGCCGGTGCGGCGGGAGGTGGTGCCGGTGAGCGGGCGTCCGCAGAGGCGGCAGCGCACGGTGCGACGGCCGGACACGGGGGCCGTTCCGGGCAGCCGCCCGCTCTCGGCGGCGTCCTGGGGGACGGGTTCGGGGGACTCCACGCGCCGATCCTTCCAGGCCACGTCCTAGGATGCGACCTCCCGAACCCGCACGACCGAGGAGCCTTCGTGGCGCACACCCTGAAAGTGATGGTCCTGCCCCGGCCGGCCAAGCGGCGGCCCGAGGTCTTGCCCGGGGTGGCCGAGGGTTTCGTCCACGTCGTGGTCGACCCGTCCCAGGGCCTCTCCCACGTGGTCGCGTATCTGGAACGCGAACTGCCCGCCGACGGCATACCGGGGTATCTGAAGGCGCGCAAGGAGGGTGCCCGTTCCTTCGTGCTGTGGGCGGAGCCCGAGCGGCGCACCCGGCTGGCCACGGTCGTGACCAGGGCCGCGCGGGGCGGGGTGGCGGAGTATCAGGTGTGGGGCGGGCAGGGCGAACTGCTCGGCACCGTCGTCCGGGAGAAGGCGCTCTCCGGCAAGGGGCTGCGCACGCGCTGGACGGTCACCGGGGCCGGCTGCCCGGAGGCGGTCGGGTACAAGGGGCGGATCTTCTGGTGGTGGATGTGGTGGCCGCTGTTCCCTCTGTGGGTGCTGATCGCGGTGGGGAGCCTGTTCAACGGCGGCGGTGACGTGCCGCGCGGGCCGCGGCGCATCATCTGGCGGTCAAGCGACGGGACGCCGCTGGAGTACCACTCGGACGACACGGTGGTCGTCCACTCCCCCGCGGTCGACCGGCGGCTCGCGGCGGCGCTCTCGGCGCTGGTCCGGTCCTTCGACAGCTGGCTGGGCACGCCCTGGGACGACAAGAAGGAGTGACGCCGCGCCCTCCCCCGCCGTGGCGCCGTCCACCTCGCCGTTAGCCCATTGGACGGATACCGCGGTCCGCGGTCCCCGGTGGGCGCGTGCCTGACCGGCGTCGCCGTGCGCCGCCGCGGAAGGTGGTCCCGCGCGGCGATCCGGGGGCCGCGACCCCGCCCCCCGGCGCCGGAGGACCATCGGCGAAGGAGGCACGGTCATGACGGCCGATCAGATGCTCGTGGGGCTGGGACTGATCGTGGTGCTCGCGGTCGGCTCCCAGGTGCTGGCGAACCGGCTGCGCGTGCCGGCACTGCTCGTGCTGCTGCCGGTCGGGTTCGCCGCCGGGGCGCTCACCGACACCGTGGACCCGGACCGGCTGCTCGGCGGGGCGTTCTCCCCGCTGGTCTCCCTGGCGGTGGCGGTGATCCTCTACGACGCCGGGCTCGGTCTGGACCTGGAGCGGCTGAAGGGGCACACCCGCCGCGTCGTGATCCGGCTGCTGTGGATCGGGACGGTGCTCACCATGGTCTCGGCCGCGCTGTCGGCCGTACCGCTCCTGGACATGTCGCCGGGGGCCGCGGTGATGCTCGCGACGATCCTGGTGGTGTCCGGACCGACCGTCGTGGGACCGCTGCTCGGCTTCGTCCGTCCCACCGAACGGCTCCAGCGCGTCCTGATCTGGGAGGGCTCCCTGATCGACCCGGTGGGCGGCATCCTGGGGGCGCTGGTCTTCCACGGTGTCCTGGCGGGCGAGCGGCCGGGGTTCGGGCGCCAGATCGGCGAGTTCGCCGCGAGTACGGCGGTGGGCGCGGCCGGCGGGGCGGTCGGCGCCGCCGTGCTGTGGCTGATGCTGCGCCGCGTCCGGCTGAGCGAGGAGCTGGCCACGTCCCTGCAGTTCGCCGCGGTGATCGGCATGGCGACGCTCTGCGACGCGCTGCGCGACGACACGGGGCTGATCTCCGCCGTCGTGATGGGGGTCGCCATGGCCAATCTGCCGGGGCTGGACCTCCCCGCGCGGCGGCCGTTCTTCGACACTCTGGTCTCGCTGATCATCGGATTGCTGTTCATCTCCATCTCGGCCACCGTCACCCCGGCGTCACTGCGGCACGTGGTGCTGCCGACGCTCGCCCTGGTCGCTCTGCTGGTCCTGGTGACGCGGCCGCTGGTGGCGCAGCTTGCCACGCTGGGGACCGATGTGCGGCGCGGCGAGCGGTGGTTCATCGGCTGGATGGCCCCGCGCGGCATCGTCGCGGCGGCCACGGCGTCCACGTTCTCGGCCGAACTGATCGACAAGGGCGTCGGCGGCGCACACCGGATCCTGCCCGCCACCTTCGTCGTCATCGTCGCCACGGTCACGCTGTACGGCCTGACGGCGTTCCCGGTGGCCCGGCGGCTCGGGGTGCTGCGCCCGGCCCGGTCCCGGCCGCTGCTGGTGGGCGGGGCGCCCTGGGTGGTGGACCTGGCGTGCGCGCTGCGCGCGGCGGGGCTGGACGTGCTGATGTGGGCGGGGGCCGCCGCCGAACGGGCCCGCATCGAGCAGGCCGGGCTGACGCTGGCGCCCGGTGAGCTGCTGGCCTCGGCCACCGGGGCGGGTGCGGAACTGGAGGGGATCACCGGGGTCCTGCTGCTGACCGGCGAGGACGACTTCAACGCACTGGCCGCGATGACGCTGCGCGAGAGCGTGGACGGTCCGGTGCACCGGGTCGCGGCGCCGGCCCGGGGACACGGGGTGATCGCCCCGTACACGGGCGGGGAAGCGCTGTTCGGCGGGGGGCTCAGCGGCCCGGAGCTGGCGCGGGGGCACGCGGCGGGCGCCCGGGTGGAGGTCCGTCCGGCCGGCGTCCTCCCGGACGGCTACCGGCTGCTCTTCGTGGTGCGGCCGGACGGGCGCCTGCTTCCGGTGACCGACGCGGGGACCCCGGACGTGGGCGCCGACGACCAGGTGGTGGTGCTGAGCCCACCCACCTCCGTGCGCACCGGCTGAGGGGGCGGCCCGGCTGCCGGAATCGCTCCGAGCCGCGATGATCGGAAGGGGCCGGCCCGCGCCGTCCCCCGTGCGCCCGCTCGGCGGTCCAGGAGGGTTTGATGCCGAACGCGATGACTCCCGTGCCCTACGGCGCCCATCCGACGCCGGACGAGCGGGCGGCCCGCGGCAAGGCCGCCCGCCGGGCGGTGCCCCGGTCGAGCCACGCCGAGTTCGTCCCGGCCGCGGACCGGCCCGATCCACTGGAGATCCTGCGGGCCCAGTCCGAGACGCGGGTGCCCGAACTCGTGCCGATCCGCTACGGCCGCATGACCGAGTCGCCGTTCCGCTTCTACCGGGGCGCGGCGGCGGTCATGGCGGCGGATCTGGCCGGTACCCCGGTCTCCGGGATCACCGCCCAGCTGTGCGGCGACGCGCATCTGCTGAACTTCCGGCTGCTGGCCTCGCCGGAGCGCCGGCTGCTCTTCGACATCAACGACTTCGACGAGACCCTGCCCGGTCCGTGGGAGTGGGACGTCAAACGGCTCGCGGCCAGCCTCGCCATCGCGGGCCGGGCGAACGGCTTCGACGACCGGGAGCGCGCCGCGATCGTCCGGGCGACGGTGCGCTCGTACCGGGAGTCCATGATCCGGTTCGCGGGGATGCGGAATCTCGACGTCTGGTACGCGCACACCGACGCGGAGCGGCTGCGTTCGGTGGCGGCCGAGCAGTTGCGCAAGCGGGGCCGCAGGGAGCTGTCCCGGGCCATGGCCAAGGCCCGTGGGCGGGACAGTCTGCAGGCGTTCGACAAGCTCACCGAGGTGGTCGACGGGCGGCGGCGGATCGCCGCGGACCCGCCGCTGCTCGTCCCGGCGGCCGATCTGATGCCGGAGCTGGAGCGCGCGGCGTTCGAGGAGCGGTTCCGGCGGATGCTCGACGGCTACGCGCAGAGCCTGGCCTCCGACCGCCGCACCCTGCTGTCCGGCTTCCGGCTCGTCGACGTGGCCCGCAAGGTGGTCGGGGTGGGCAGCGTCGGGACGCGGTGCTGGATCATCCTGATGCTGGGCCGGGACAACGGCGATCCGCTGTTCCTCCAGGCCAAGGAGGCCGATGCCTCGGTGCTGGCCCCGTACACGGGCGCGAGCCGCTACCGGAACCAGGGCCGCCGGGTCGTCGCGGGGCAGCGGCTGATGCAGGCGGCGAGCGACATCTTCCTGGGGTGGGAGCGGGTGGACGGTTTCGACGGCCGGCGCCGGGACTTCTACATCCGCCAGCTGCGGGACTGGAAGGGCATCGCCCAGCCCGAACTCATGGTGCCCAAGGGGCTGGCGGTCTTCGGGGAGGTCTGCGGGGCGACCCTCGCGCGGGCGCACGCCCGCTCGGGCGACCGGATCGCGATCGCCTCGTACCTCGGCCGGGGGGAGGTCTTCGACCGGGCGCTCCAGCGGTTCGCGGAGTTGTACGCCGACCGCACCGAGCGGGACCACCGGGCGCTGGTGGACGCGGTGCGGTCGGGGCGGCTGCCCTCGGCGGATCCGGCGGGCGCGCCGGTGTGAGCCGGGCGCGCCCGGGGCGGTTCAGACGGTCCGCTTCTTCCACGGGTCGGCGCAGAGCGCCCAGATGATGAAGACGTCCAGGGCGATGAGCACGAGGGACCACAGGGGGTAGTAGGGCAGCCACAGGAAGTTGGCCAGTGCGCCGAGTCCGGCGAGGACGATGCCCGTGACCCGTGCCCAGACCGCCCCGGTGAACAGGGCGCAGCCGGCGAGCACGATGACGATGCCGAGCACGAGGTGGATCCAGCCCCAGCCGGTCAGGTTGAACTGGAAGACGTAGTTGCGGGTGGCGACGAAAACGTCGTCCTTGGCGATGGCGGAGATCCCCTGGAGGAGCGCCATCGCGCCGCCGAAGATCATCAGGACGGCGGCGAGGACGGTCCAGCCGGTGCGGAACGGGTGGGAGCCGTCGGGTTCGGGGTCGTACGACGCACGTGGTGCGGTGCTGCTGCCGGCCATGTCGGCCTCCTCGGGTCGCGGAGGCGTACGGCGGACCGGGAGGACCCGCCGGGTGTCTCCGTTTCCAGCGTGGCACGGCGGACCGGACCCGGCAGTGCGGGCGGGGGGTGCCTCACGTGCCCGTCCGCACGGGGATAGGGTCCCGGATGTGCGGACGCGGCCGGGTCCGACGGGCGGGGCCGATCCCTCGCGCCGGTGACCGTCCGCGCCCCGATGAACGTCGCAGGTGAAAGGACGCCCGCCCATGACCGAGATCGTCCCGGTCTCCGGACCGGAACTGGTCACGTACGCCGATGAGCTCGCTGCCCTCCTGGTGGAGACGGTCGACGGAGGTTCCTCCGTGGGCTTCCTGGCTCCGCTGGAGCGGGAGGCGGCCGCCCACTGGTGGCGGGAGCGCGCGGGTGCGGTGGAGTCCGGGGAGCAGCGGGTCTGGATCGCCCGGGACGGCGAGCGGGTCGCGGGCACGGTGAGCCTGGCGCCGGCGCGGATGCCCAACGGCCGCCACCGGGCGGAGATCGGCAAGCTGATGGTGCGCCCGTCGGCGCGCGGGCGGGGGCTGGGCCGGGCGCTGCTGGACACGGTGGAGCGGGCGGCGGCCGACGACGGCAGGACGCTGCTGGTGCTGGACACCGAGAGCGGCTCCCCCGCCGAACGGCTGTACCGCGCGGCAGGGTGGACGGAGTGCGGTTCCGTCCCCGGTTACGCGGCCGACACCTCGGGCGTTCCGAAACCGACGACGCTCTATTTCAAGGAGATCGGCCGAAACGGCACGGCGGCCCGGTAGCCGGCTCCGAGGCTTCCCGGCCGGGCGCGACAATGGCGGGGAAGACACCGACGAGGAGAGATCCATGACGCTGCACGACATCCCGCTCCACACCCTCACGGGCGAGCCGACGACGCTGGGCGCCTACCGCGGCCGGGCCGTCCTGCTGGTGAACGTCGCCTCCAAGTGCGGGCTGACCCCGCAGTACGCCGGTCTCGAACGGCTTCAGAAGGCGTACGCGGACCGGGGCTTCACGGTGCTCGGCGTGCCGTGCAACCAGTTCGCGGGCCAGGAGCCGGGAAGTTCGGAGGAGATCCGGACATTCTGCTCGACCACGTACGGGGTGACCTTCCCCCTGCTGGCGAAGACCGAGGTCAACGGCGCGGGGCGTCACCCGCTGTACACGGAGCTCACCCGTCTGGAGGATGCGGACGGACAGGCCGGTGACGTCCAGTGGAACTTCGAGAAGTTCCTGATCTCCCCCGAGGGCGAGGCGGTCGCCCGGCTCCGTCCGCGCACGGAGCCCGAGGACCCGGAGCTGGTCGCGGCCATCGAGGCCCTGCTGCCCGCCTGAGGACGGCGACGGCCCCCGTCCGCGGCGGACGGGGGCCGTGCCGTGCTCTCGGCGCCGATCAGCGGATCGGCATCCCCGACAGGGTGCGGGCGATCACCAGGCGCTGGATCTCGCTGGTGCCCTCGAAGATCGTGTAGATCGCGGCGTCCCGGTGCATCCGCTCCACCGGGTACTCACGGGTGAAGCCGTTGCCGCCGAGGATCTGGACGGCCTGGGCGGTGACCTTCTTGGCGGTCTCGCTGGCGAAGAGCTTCGACATGGAGCCCTCGGCGGACTCGAACGGCTTGCCGGTGGTCGCCATCCAGGAGGCGCGCCAGACCAGCAGCCGGGCCGCGTCGATCTGCGTGCGCATGTCGGCAAGCTGGAACGCGACGCCCTGGTTGTCGATGATCGGGCGGCCGAACTGGGTCCGCGTCTTCGCGTAGTCCAGCGCGACCTCGTACGCGGCACGGGCGGTGCCCACGGCCATGGCGCCGACGGCCGGGCGGGAGGCCTCGAAGGTGGCCATGGCGGCGTTCTTCACGCGCTCGCCGCCGGTGGCGGCGCGCTCGCGGGCGCGGGCGAGGCGCTGGTCCAGCTTCTCCTTGCCGCCGAGCAGGCAGTGGCCCGGCACGCGCACGTCCTCCAGGACGACCTCGGCGGTGTGCGAGGCGCGGATGCCGTGCTTCTTGAACTTCTGGCCCTGGGAGAGGCCGGGGGTGTCCGGCGGCACGATGAACGAGGCGTGCCCCTTGGACCCCAGCTCGGGGTCGACGACCGCGACCACCACATGGACGTTGGCGATGCCGCCGTTGGTCGCCCAGGTCTTGGTGCCGTTGAGGACCCACTCGTCCTTGGCCTGGTCGTAGACCGCGCGGGTGCGCATCGAGGCGACGTCCGAGCCGGCGTCGGGCTCGGAGGAGCAGAAGGCGGCGACCTTCACGTCGTCGGCGTCGCCGTACATCTGCGGGATCCAGGTGCCGATCTGCTCCTCGGTGCCGTTGGCGAGGACGCCGACGGCCGCCAGGCCCGTACCGACGATGGAGAGGGCGATTCCGGCGTCGCCCCAGAACAGTTCCTCCATGGCCATGGGGATGCCGAGACCCGTCGGGTCGAAGAACTGCTGGGCGTAGAAGTCGAGGGAGTAGATGCCGACCTTGGCCGCCTCCTGGATGACCGGCCAGGGCGTTTCCTCACGCTCGTCCCACTCCGAGGCCGCCGGACGGATCACATCCGCGGCGAAGCCGTGCAGCCAGTCGCGGACCTCCTTCTGGTCGTCGTTGAGTTCGAGCGTGAACTCGGCCATGTTCCCCTCCACGTACTGCCGTGAAAAACCATTCGTTACTTGCGGTAACAACAGTCTGTTACCGGCAAGTAGCCTCTGTCAACCGCCCGGCCCGCGATCCGTGCACCGCTGGGCAGGGTGTTACGTTGCGCAGGCACGACGAACAGCACGGTCAGGGGTGGGAGAGACGACATGGAGACCACACGACAGGCCGAGCGACAGCGGACCGCGGCCGAGCGCCGCCGCCGCGAACTGCTCGAAGCCGCCGACCGCGTGGTGCTCAGGGACGGCCCCGGCGCCTCGATGAACGCCATCGCCGCCGAGGCGGGCATCACCAAGCCCATCCTCTACCGGCACTTCGGCGACAAGGGCGGCCTCTACCGCGCCCTGGCCAAGCGGCACACCGACGGACTGCTCATCGCGCTGCGCGCGGCGCTCGACGCCCCGGCCTCCCGCCGCGAGCGGGTCGAGTCCACGCTGGACACCTACCTCGCGGCCATCGAGGCGAGACCGCAGGTCTACCGGTTCCTGATGCACCCCTCCGACGACGCGGCACCCGCCTCGGAGCAGGGCTTCGACGTGGGGCGGCATTCGGCGCCGCTGCTGCGGCGGCTGGGCGAGGAACTGGCCCTGGTCATCGCGGAGCGTGTGGACCTCGGCCCGGACAGCCAGGCGATGGCCCGGATCTGGGGCCACGGCATCGTCGGCATGATGCACGCGGCGGGCGACTGGTGGCTCGGCGAACGCCCCTGCTCGCGCGAGCAGTTGGTCCGCAGTCTGGCCGATCTGCTCTGGGGCAGGCTGGCCGCGGCGGGCGACCGCCCCGGCGGCCCCGGGTTCTGAACCCGCACCGTGCCCGCTCAGCGGGCGCGGCCCCACGGTGCCCGGCGCGCCGCACGCAGGGCCCACGCCCGGCGGAGGCCGGTGAGCCGGTCGGTGTAGACGGTGCCGTCGAGATGGTCGCACTCGTGCTGGAGGCAGCGGGCGAAGAACCCGGTTCCGGCGATCCGCACCGGCTCCCCCCGCACGTCCACCCCCTCCACGACCGCGTGGTCGAAGCGCGGGGTGCCCGCCTCGATGCCCGGAAGCGACAGACAGCCCTCCGCCCCCCGCACGGTCACACCGTCCGCCTCGACCAGCACCGGATTGACTACGTGTCCCAGATGGCGCACGTCCTCGTCGTCGGGGCAGTCGAAGACGAAGACCCGGAGCCCCGCTCCGACCTGGTTGGCGGCGAGGCCCACACCCCGTGCCGCGTACATGGTCGCGAACATGTCCTCGACCAGCCGGGCGAGTTCGGGGCCGAAGTCCGTCACCGGCTCGCAGACGGCGTGGAGCACCGGGTCGCCGAACAGGCTCATGGCCCGGACGGCACCGGAGCTGCCGGGGATGGGGCGCTTGCGCATGACCGTCATCGTACGTTCCGCGGCCGGGGCGGCCCGCGGGGGTCCGAAGGCCCGGTTTCCCCTGCCAGGGGGCGGCCACCGCACGCCGCCCCGGGCCCCGGGCCGGGCGCGCGCCGGAGCGCTCGGTCCGGTGGCGGCCGCACGGGTTCCCGGGCGCAAATGCGGCCGGATGGCGCCTGTCGTCACTTACCCTGCTCTGACCTGGGTCTTTACCGGATGAGGGAGTTCGGAGCGGGGCGCGGGCCGGGCGGCGCGCGGAAGCACGGAATTCGGTGCGGTGCCGCCGTGCCGCGCTCGCACTGGACATCGATAGGCTGGACGCGGACCGATGCAAGGAGGATCTAGGACGATGGCAGGCAACACGGAGCCGTTGTCGCCGCGGGCCAAGCTGGCCGTGACGGCGGGCAAGGCCGCTGCGGCGGTGTCGCGGGCGGCCGGGCGGGGCAGCGGATCGGTGATCGGCGGCCGGGTGGCGCTCAAGCTCGACCCCGACCTGCTCGGGCGGCTGGCGCAGCACCTGGATGTGGTCCTCGTGTCGGCGACGAACGGCAAGACGACGACCACCCGGCTGATCGCCGAGGCGCTCAGGGCCGCGGGCCCGGTGGTGTCCAACGCGCTGGGCGCCAACATGCCGGCGGGCATCACCTCGGCGCTGGCCGGTGGTTCGGACGCGCAGTACGGCGTGATCGAGGTCGACGAGAAGTACCTGGCCGGTGTGGCCCGGGACACGACCCCCAAGGTGATCGCGCTGCTCAATCTCTCCCGCGACCAGCTGGACCGGGCCGCTGAGACCCGGATGCTGGCCGAGAAGTGGCGGGAGGGGCTGTCCGGTTCGAAGGCGGTGATCGTCGCCAACGCGGACGACCCGCTGATCGTCTGGGCGGCGTCCTCCTCGCCCAACGTGGTGTGGGTCGCGGCCGGCCAGGCGTGGAAGGACGACGCCTGGTCGTGCCCCTCGTGCGGCGGTGTGATGCAGCGCCCCGGCGACGACTGGTTCTGCGGCGAGTGCGGATTCCGCAGGCCGCCGCCGAGCTGGGTGCTGCACGGCGACCACGTCCTGGACCCGCACGGTTCGGCGTGGCCCATCCACCTGCAGCTGCCCGGCCGGGCGAACAAGGCGAACGCCACCAGTTCCGCCGCCGTGGCCGCCGTCTTCGGTGTGCCGCCGCAGGTCGCCCTGGAGCGGATGTACCAGGTGCAGGCCGTCGCCGGCCGCTACGACGTGGTGAACTTCCTCGGCCGCGACCTGCGGCTGCTGCTGGCGAAGAACCCGGCCGGCTGGCTGGAGACCTTCTCCCTGATCGATCCGCCGCCCACCCCGGTGATCCTCTCCGTCAACGCGCGCGGCGCCGACGGCACGGACACCTCGTGGCTGTGGGACGTGGACTACACCCAGCTCGCGGGCCATCCGATCTTCGTGCTGGGCGACCGCAAGCTGGACCTGGCGGTCCGGCTGGAGGTCGCGAACCTGAACTTCCGGGTCTGCGAGAACCTCGACGAGGCGGTCCAGCAGGCACCGCCGGGACGCATCGAGGTCATCGCCAACTACACCGCCTTCCAGGATCTGCGCCGTCGTGTCGGCAACTGACCCCGGCCCCGCGCGGAGAGGACGAAGCATGAGCAACAACGGTCTGCGCCTGGTGTGGGTCTACCCGGACCTGCTGAGCACCTACGGCGACCAGGGCAACGCCCTCGTGGTGGAGCGCCGCGCCCGTCAGCGCGGTCTCGACGTGTCGCGCGTCGACGTGCGCAGCGACCAGCCGGTCCCCACGTCCGGCGACATCTATCTGATCGGCGGCGGCGAGGACCGTCCGCAGCGGCTGGCGGCGGAGCGGCTGCGCCGCGACGGCGGTCTCAGCCGGGCCGCGGCCAACGGCGCGATCATCTTCTCGGTCTGCGCCGGGTACCAGATCCTGGGCCACGAGTTCATCAACGACCTCGGTGAGCGCGAGCAGGGACTGGGTCTCCTCGACGTCGTCTCCACCCGGGGCGAGGGCGCGCGGTGCGTCGGCGACGTCCTCGCGGACATCGACCCGCACCTCGGGCTGCCGCCGCTGACCGGGTTCGAGAACCACCAGGGCGTCACCCATCTCGGGCCGACGGCACGGCCGTTCGCGCAGGTCCGGTTCGGCCGGGGCAACGGCACGGGCGACGGCACCGAGGGCGCGTACAACGACACCGTCTTCGGCACGTACATGCACGGTCCGGTGATGGCGCGCAACCCGCTCATCGCGGATCTGCTGCTGAAGCTGGCCCTCGATGTGAACGCGCTCCCGCCCACCGACGACCGGTGGTACGAGGCGCTGCGCGCCGAGCGGATCGCCGCCGCCACACAGCCCGCCTGATGAGGCACTTTTCGCTCAGCTGAGCGGAGTCCAGCAGGCGGACGCCCGGTTCGGTCCCGCCACCCTGCGCCGGTAGGGTGGCGGGGATCCAACCGGACGACGTGGTCCGGTCGTCGGCCCACGTTGCAAAGGTTTCCCGGGCAATGCGAATTGGTGTGCTCACCTCCGGCGGCGACTGCCCCGGCCTCAATGCCGTCATCCGTTCCGTCGTCCACCGCGCTGTGGTCGACCACGGCGACGAGGTCATCGGCTTCCACGACGGGTGGCGGGGCCTCCTCGAATGCGACTACCGCAAGCTCGACCTGGACGCGGTCGGCGGCATCCTGGCCCGCGGTGGCACGATCCTCGGCTCCTCCCGGGTCCAGCCCGCGCATCTGCGCGGCGGTGTCGAGACGGCCCGGGGCCATGTCGCCGACCTGGGGCTCGACGCGATCATCCCGATCGGCGGCGAGGGCACGCTGAAGGCGGCCAACCTGCTGTCGGAGGCGGGCCTGCCGATCGTGGGCGTGCCGAAGACGATCGACAACGACATCGCGTCCACGGACGTGACCTTCGGTTTCGACACGGCGGTGGGCGTGGCCACCGAGGCGCTGGACCGGCTGAAGACCACCGCCGAGTCGCACCAGCGCGTCATGATCGTCGAGGTCATGGGCCGCCACACCGGCTGGATAGCACTGCACTCGGGCATGGCGGCCGGCGCGCACGCCATCGTCGTCCCCGAGCGCCCCTTCGACATCGACGAGCTGACCGAGCTGGTCGGCCGGCGCTTCTCGGCCGGCAAGAAGTTCGCGATCGTCGTGGTCGCGGAGGGCGCCAAGCCCCGCGAGGGCTCCATGGAGTTCCAGTCCGGTGTGACGGACGTCTACGGGCACGAGCGGTTCGCCGGGGTGGCGACCCAGCTCTCCGTCGAGCTGGAGCAGCGTCTCGGCAAGGAGGCGCGTCCGGTGATCCTCGGCCATGTGCAGCGCGGCGGCACCCCCACCGCGTACGACCGGGTCCTCGCGACCCGCTTCGGCTGGCACGCGGTCGAGGCGGCGCACCGCGGCGAGTTCGGCATGATGACGGCGCTGCGCGGCACGGACATCACGATGGTGCCGCTCGCCACGGCCGTGGAGACCCTGAAGACGGTCCCCGCCGCTCGCTACTCCGAGGCCGAGTGCGTGCTCTGAGCGACGCCACGCCCCGAGACCGCCCCCGGCCGCGAACGCGGCCGGGGGCGGTTCTACTCTGGTCGGGACAACCGGCACGAAACGGGGACGTCCGGACGCCCCCATCGGGAGTGAACAGATGGATCACAGCGGGCACGGCATGAACATGGATCTGCCGCCGTTCACGCTGGGACGCGGACTCCAGTTCTCCGCGGACCCGTTCTTCCTGATCGGCTGCGTCCTCGCGGTGGCCCTGTACGGCTACGCGGTGGTGCGGCTGCGCAGGCGCGGGGACGCGTGGCCGGTCAACCGGACCGTGTTCTTCGTCGTCGGGGTGCTGACCGTCGCGCTGGTGACCTGCACCGGGCTGAACGACTACGGCATGGTCATGTTCAGCGTGCACATGGTCCAGCACATGGTGATCAGCATGCTGTCGCCGATCCTGCTGCTGCTGGGCGCGCCCGTGACGCTCGCGCTGCGCGCGCTGCCGGTCGCGGGGCGCCGCGGGGGCACGGGTCCGCGCGAGCTGCTCCTCAAGCTGCTGCACAGCCGGTACATGAAGGTGATCACGCATCCGGTGTTCACCATCCCGCTCTTCATCGCCAGCCTGTACGCGCTGTACTTCACTCCGCTCTTCGACTACCTGATGGGGTCGACGGCCGGGCACATCGCGATGATGGTGCACTTCCTGGCGGTGGGGCTGGTCTTCTTCTGGCCGATCATGGGCATCGACCCGGGGCCGCACCGGCCGGGTTATCTGATGCGGATGCTGGAGCTGTTCGCGGGCATGCCGTTCCACGCCTTCTTCGGGATCGCGCTGATGATGGCGAGCGAGCCCATGGTGGAGGCGTACGAGAATCCCCCGGCCTCGCTGGGCATCGACGTCCTGTCCGACCAGAACGCGGCGGGCGGCATCGCCTGGGCGTTCAGCGAGATCCCTTCGGTGCTGGTCCTGGTGGCCCTGGTGTTCCAGTGGTACCGCTCGGAACAGCGGACGGCGAAGCGCTCGGACCGTGCCGCGGACCGGGACGGCGACCAGGAGCTCCAGGCCTACAACGCGTATCTCGCCTCCTTGCAGACCCGCGGACAGTAGCGGCCGGGGCACCTTCGGGGTGACGATGGCATCCACGGCCGCGCAGGACCGAGGAGGGTGCGCGCATGTCGGGATCCACGAAGACAATGGGAGTGCTCACGGTGGGTGCTCTGGTGGCGGTCACCGCGTACACGGTCGCCCTGGGCAGCAACGGCTGGCTGTGGTTCGGCTGGGTGGTGCTCGGGCTGATCACCATGGGAATGGCCGCGACCCGCGAGACGTAGGCCGACCGGGCGGGGCGGCCCCCGTGACGCGTCCAGGACGGTGACGACCGGGGACACACGCCGGGCGCCTGCCCGGCCGCGGACGCGCCCGCGGCTACTGTTCGGGCCACAGCGCCGCCACCGGGGCGGACCGGTCCGACCTGGGAGTCCACGGTGGCCGACCGACGACGAGCCGCGGCAGTGACGGCGGTGCTGCTGGCCGCCGCGCTCGCGGGATGTTCCGGCAACTCCGACAGCGGCGGTCCGCCCACGCCGGCGCCCTCGTCCGGGGCGACGGTCACGACGGCCTCCGGTCCGCTCGGCACCATCCTGGTCGACGGGCAGGGGCGGACGCTCTACCTCTGGGAGGCGGACACCTCCGCCCGCTCGACGTGCACCGGCGACTGCGCGAAGGCGTGGCCGCCGCTGACCGTCTCCGGGAAGCCCACGGCGGGCGCGGGCGTCGACGCCGCCCTGCTGGGCACCACGAAGCGCGCGGACGGCAGCACACAGATCACCTTCCACCGCCATCCGCTGTACCGCTTCGGGGGCGACACCGGCGCCGGCGAGACCAACGGACAGGGCTCGACGGCGTTCGGCGCCGCCTGGTACGTGCTCGACGCCTCGGGGAACCGGGTCACGACGCCCGCCCCGTCCGCCTCCTCCTCGGTGCCGGGCGGGGGGTACTGACCGGTGCGGTGGTCCCCGTTCCCCCTGCGGGTCCGTCTCGCCGTGGCCGTCGTGGTGGGCTGTGCGACCGTCCTCGCGGGCTGTTCCGGCGGCGGGGGCGGCGCCTCCCCCTCCGCCACGTCGTCGGCCACGCCTTCGGCGGACGGCGGTGCCATGATCACGATCGAGGATTTCGCGTTCCGTCCGGCCGCGTCGAGCGTCGCCCCGGGCTCGCGGGTGACCGTGATCAACAAGGACGCGACCGTCCACACGGTGACGGCGACGGACGGAACCTCCTTCGACACGGGCGAGGTGAAGCCGGGACAAAAGGTCACCTTCACCGCACCGTCGCGGCCGGGCGCGTATCCGTACATCTGCACCATCCATCCGACGATGCGCGGCACCCTCACGGTCCGCTGAGACCGTCCGGGGAGCGCTTTCCCGTACCGGCCCGCCGCACCGGGGCAAGCGCTGTCGCCGCCGCCGGTCCGGGCTCCGGGTCCGAAGACGGGGCCTCGCGCGAGGGTCACTCTCCGTCGACAGGTGTACACCACGTGGCACGCATCGGGGCGCCTCTGCCGCGCGGCGACCGCAGCGCGCCCCCGCTGCGCACCCAGCGGATTTCGCGGCGCGGAGCGCACGCCGATCAGACGGAGGGCGACGCGCGCCCGGCCGTCGCATCACGGGCGGGGCGTCACGGAGGGTAGGCGGCCACGCTCCCGCGTCGATGCGGCCGAGGGGGTCCCGGACGGACTGCGCACGGGGGTCGGCACACCCGCCGGACGACGACCCGCACCTCTCGCCCCGGAGCGCCGCGCGGCCGGTTCCGGGAGCCGGCTCCTCCGACGGATCACGTCCGCGTGACGCCCCCCGGACGCCGGACCGTTCGAGGTGTGGCCGAGTTAACGCGCCTGTAAGGCAGTTGTGATTTAAGTCTTGACAGGTGCCCATCACCACGCCACCTTGGGAGCGCTCCCACAATCAAGACTTGCACACTTCACTCCCCTCCCTTCTCCCCCAACACCGGGCGGCGAAAGGGGCGTTACGGGGCGCTGCCGCGCTCCCCGTGATGCTCCGTGCTGCCCGGCCGAGGAAGGCGTTTGTCATGAGCTTGGTGAACCGCCGCAGACGCAGCCGCGCCGTGGGGCTCCCGGCCCTCCTGGCCGGGGCCCTCGCCCTCGCCCTCGCCACCACCCTGGCGGGCGGGCCCGCGACCGCCGCGCAGCAGAGCACATTGCATGAACTCGCCGCCGCCCAGGGCAAGTACTTCGGCTCCGCCACCGACAATCCGGAGCTGCCGGACGCCGCCTACGCGGCCACCCTGGGATCCGAGTTCGGCCAGATCACCCCCGGCAACTCCATGAAGTGGGACACCACCGAACCGGCCCGGGGCCAGTTCAACTTCGCCAAGGGCGATGTGATCACCGACTTCGCGCAGCAGCACGGCCAGATCGTGCGCGGGCACACCCTCGTCTGGCACAGCCAGCTGCCCGGCTGGGTCGGCGCGCTGCCGTCGGACCAGGTGGAGACCGCGATGACGGACCACATCACCGCCGAGGCCACGCACTACCGGGGCGCGGTCGCGGCCTGGGACGTGGTGAACGAGATGTTCAACGAGGACGGCACGTACCGCACGAGCCCGTTCTACACGGCCATGGGCAAGGACTACATCGCCACCGCCCTGCGGGCCGCGCACGCGGCGGACCCGGACGCCAAGCTGTACCTCAACGACTACAACGTCGAGGGGCTCGGCGCGAAGAGCGACGCCATGTACGCCCTGGCCAAGGAGCTGCTGGCCGACGGCGTGCCGCTCGACGGGATCGGGATGCAGGCGCACCTGGCCGTGCAGTACGGCTTCCCGTACCGGATGCAGGCCAATATGGAGCGGTTCGCCGCCCTGGGTCTCGATGTGGCCGTGACCGAGCTCGACGTCCGGATGCAGTTGCCGGCCGATGCCACGAAGGTCGCCTCGCAGTCCTCGTACTACGCCCAGGTCGTCGACGCCTGTCTGGCCGTCCGGCGCTGTGTCGGCATCACCGTCTGGGACTACACCGACAAGTACTCCTGGGTCCCGGACACGTTCCCCGGTGAGGGCGCGGCCAATCTGTACGACGAGAACCTCCAGCCGAAGCCCGCGCTCGCCTCGGTGCGCGCCGCGCTCGGCGCGGAGGACGGCGGCGGGGACCCCGGTGAGCCCGGTGAGCCCGGCACGCTGAAGGCGCTGTACCGCAGCAGCGACTCCTCGGCGACGGACAACCAGATCAAGCCCGGTCTCCAACTCGTGAACACCGGCGGCACCGCGGTCGCCCTCTCCGATGTAACCGTCCGGTACTGGTTCAGCTCCGAGAGCGGCGCCGCCACGTACCGCACCTGGTGCGACTGGTCGCCCCTCGGCTGCGGCACCGTGACCCACCGGGTCGCCGCCGCGGGCACCCCGGCGGCCGGCGCGGACCACTACCTGGAGGTGGGCTTCGGCAGCGGATCGCTCGCGCCCGGTGCCTCGACCGGTGAGATCCAGCTGCGCCTCAACAAGACGGACTGGTCGAACTTCGACGAGAGCGACGACTACAGCCACTCCACCGGCACCACCTACTCGGACGCCGACAGGATCGCCGTCTACGTCGGCGGCGAGCTGGTCTGGGGCGTCGAGCCCTGACCGCCGGCCGCTCCGGCCCGCACCGCTTCCCTCCGCACGACTTCCCCGCTCGTTCCGCCGCGCGTCGCGCGCAGCCCCCGTCCCCCTTTCCCACACCCTCCCTCCCCCACCGACACCCGCCACTGGAGGATTTGTGTCGATATCACGTAGAACGTTCAGCAGTGCACTGGGCGGCAGTCTCCTCGCCATGGGCATGGTCCAGGGCACCGCCGTCGCCGAACCGGCGTCCAGGGCCGCGGCCGGCACCGGCGCCCGCGCGGCCGCCGCGGACGACCCGTACACCCAGGCGTTCCTCACCCAGTACGCCAAGATCAAGGCACCCGCCAACGGCTACTTCAGCCCGGACGGACTCCCCTACCACTCGGTCGAGACCCTGATGGTGGAGGCGCCCGACCACGGCCACCAGACCACCTCGGAGGCGGTCAGCTTCTGGATGTGGCTGGAGGCGGCGTACGGCAGGGTGACCGGCGACTGGGCGCCGTTCAACGCGGCCTGGGCGGTCGCCGAGAAGACGATCATCCCCCAGCACGTGGACCAGGCGTCCGCCGACTCCTACAACCCCTCCTCGCCGGCCACCTACGCGCCGGAGCACCCGCTGCCCAGCGGCTACCCCTCCGCACTGGACGGCACGGTCGCGGTCGGCTCCGACCCGCTCGCCACCGAACTCGCCGCGTCCTACGGGACGATGGACGTCTACGGCATGCACTGGCTGATGGACCTGGACAACGTCTACGGGTACGGCAACAAGCCGGGCACCGGGGACGAGGCCGGACCGGGAGCGGGCGCCTCGTACATCAACACCTACCAGCGCGGTTCGCAGGAATCGGTGTGGGAGACGGTCCCGCAGCCCACCACCGACCTCTTCAAGTACGGCGGCACCAACGGCTATCTGGACCTGTTCGTCGGGGACAAGAGCTACGCCAAGCAGTGGAAGTACACCAACGCGCCGGACGCCGACGCCCGCGCGGTGCAGGCTGCCTACTGGGCGTACCGCTGGGCCACGGCCCAGGGCAAGGCGGGCGATGTCGCGGCCTCGGTGGCGAAGGCCGCCAAGATGGGCGACTACCTGCGTTACGCGATGTTCGACAAGTACTTCAAGCGGATCGGCGACTGCACCGACCCGGCGTCCTGCCCGGCGGCCTCGGGCCGCGACTCCCAGCACTACCTGCTGTCCTGGTACTACGCCTGGGGCGGTGCCGCGGGCGGGAGCGGCGGCGGCTGGGCCTGGCGCATCGGTGACGGCGCCTCGCACCAGGGCTACCAGAACCCGCTGGCCGCGTGGGCGCTGGCCAACGTGCCCTCACTGACCCCCAAGTCCGCCACGGCCCGGGGCGACTGGTCCAAGAGCCTGACCCGGCAGCTGGAGTTCCTGACCTGGCTCCAGTCGAGCGAGGGCGCCTTCGCGGGCGGCTGCACCAACAGCTGGGAGGGCAGCTACTCCGAGCCCCCGGCCGGCACCCCCACCTTCTACGGGATGGCGTACGACTGGCAGCCGGTCTACCACGACCCGCCGAGCAACAACTGGTTCGGCTTCCAGGCCTGGGGCATGGAGCGGCTCGCGGCCTACTACCACGAGACCGGCAACGCCAGTGCCGAGGCCATCCTGTCCAAGTGGGTCGCCTGGGCCTCGTCCGAGACGACGGTGGGCTCCGACGGCAGCTTCCGCTTCCCGTCGACCCTCAACTGGACCGGTCAGCCCGACACCTGGAACGCGGCCAGCCCCGGGAAGAACGCCGGACTGCACGTCTCGGTCGTGGACTACGCCAACGACGTCGGTGTGGGCGCGGCGTACGTCAAGACGCTGACGTACTACGCCGCGAAGTCGGGTGACGCGGACGCCGCCGCGCTGGCCAAGGCGCTGCTGGACGCGATGGCGCTCAACGCCACCGACAAGGGCATCTCGGTGCCGGAGACCCGCAAGGACTACAACCGGTTCGAGGACGAGGTCTACATCCCGGCCGGCTGGTCCGGGAAGATGCCCAACGGCGACCCGATCGCGCCCGGCGCGACCTTCATCGGCATCCGCAGCTGGTACAAGGACGACCCGGACTGGCCGAAGGTGCAGGCCTATCTGGACGGCGGGGCCGCCCCCACGTTCACGTACCACCGGTTCTGGGCGCAGGCGGCGCTCGCGCTGGCCTTCGCGATCTACGCGGAGCTGCTGGTCGACGGCGGCGGGGAGCCGGGCGGGGACACCGAGCCGCCGACGGCCCCGGCCGGGCTGTCGGTGACCGGGACGACGAGCGACAGCGTGTCGCTGTCCTGGTCGGCGTCGACGGACAACGTCGCGGTCACCGGCTACGACGTCTACCGCAACGGGGTGCTGGCCGGGAACGCCACCGGACGCACGTTCACCGACTCCGGGCTCGCCGCGTCGACCGAGTACAGCTACGCGGTCGCGGCGCGGGACGCGGGCGGCAACACCTCCGCGCTGTCGGACGCGGTCACGGCCACCACGAAGTCCGGGGGTTCGACCGGCACCGGCGCGGTGAAGGTCCAGTACAAGAACACGGACTCCTCCGCGACGGACAACCAGATCCGGCTCGGCCTCCAGCTCCTGAACACGGGCAGCGCCCCGATCGACCTGTCGACGGTCAAGCTGCGCTACTGGTTCAGCTCGGACGGCGGCCCGAGCACCTTCGGGACCTACTGCGACTACGCGGTGCTCGGTTCGTCCACCATCACCCACACGGTGGTCGCGGCGTCGGGCGGAAAGGCGGGCGCGGACCGCTATCTGGAGGTCGGCTTCACCGGAGGGGCCGGCTCGCTGGCCGCCGGAGCCTCCACGGGTGAGATCCAGCTGCGGCTCAACAAGAGCGACTGGTCGAACTTCAACGAGGCCGACGACTACAGCCGGGCCACCAACACGGCCTACGCGGACGCCTCCAAGGTCGGCGCCTATGTCGCGGGATCCCTGGCCTGGGGCGTCGAACCGTGACCGGCCGAAGACTGCCGGCCCTGGCCGGGGCGGCCGCCGCCCTGGTCCTGGCCGCCGCGTCGATGCTCACCGGGGCCCCGGCCGCCTCCGCGGCGCCGGTCACCGACTGCACCCCCTGGGGCACCACCGAACTGCGGGGCGGGGAGTACCTCTACCAGCAGAACGAGTGGAACTCCGACGCCCGGCAGTGCGTGAGCGTCGACCCGCAGACCGGCGCCTGGTCCGTCACCGAATCGTCGTTCTCGCTGCCGACGAACGGCGCGCCCGCCACGTACCCGTCCAGCTACAAGGGCTGTCACTGGGGGCTGTGCACGACGGACAGCGGACTGCCGCTCCGTGTCGACCAGCTGGGCAGCGTGCGGACCGACTGGTCGACGACCCAGGTGGCGTCCGGCGCGTACAACGTCTCGATGGACATCTGGTTCAACTCGGCGCCGGTCACCGACGACCAGCCGGACGGCACCGAGGTGATGATCTGGATGAACCACCGGGGCGGGGTGCAGCCGATCGGTTCGCGCACCGCGACGGTCCAGCTCGACGGCCGCAACTGGGACGTGTGGACCGGTCCGGGCGCCTCCGGCTGGAAGGTCATCTCGTACGTCCTCCAGGGCGGCGCCACCGAACTGAACGACTTCGACGTCAAGGGTCTGATCGACGACGGTGTCGGCCGGGGTCAGATCGATCCGGCGCACTATCTGATCGACGCCGAGGCCGGGTTCGAGATCTGGCAGGGCGGTCAGGGCCTCGGGATGAACCGGTTCGCCTTCGAGGCGAGCACGGAGTCCGGCGGAGGCGGCGGGGACACCACCGCGCCGTCGGTGCCGGCGGGACTGGCCGTGTCCAGCACGACCGGCAGCTCCGTCTCGCTGTCCTGGACGGCGTCGACGGACGACACGGCGGTCACCGCGTACGACGTGTACCGCGACGGCGTCAGGGCCGGATCCTCGGCCACGACCTCGTACACCGACTCGGGGCTGAACGCCTCGACCGCCTACCGCTACACGGTCAGGGCGCGGGACGCGGCCGGGAACGCCTCGGCGGACTCGGCGGCGGTCACCGCGACCACCTCGGCCGGCGGCGGCGGACCGGCCGGGACGCTCAAGGCGCAGTACAAGAACAATGACGCCTCCCCGGGCGACAACCAGATCAGGCCGGGACTCCAGCTGGTGAACACCGGAACGACGCCCGTCGACCTGAGCACGGTCACCCTGCGCTACTGGTTCTCGGGCGAGTCCGGCCCGGACTCGTACGGCACCGCGTGCGACTACGCGGTCGTCGGCTGCGGCACCGTCACGCACCGGGTGGTGCGGGCCGGTTCCGCCGCACCGGGCGCCGACCACTACCTGGAGGTCGGATTCACCGGGGGCACGCTGGCCCCGGGGGCCTCCACCGGCGAGCTGCAGCTCCGGTTCAACAAGGCGGACTGGTCGGCCTTCGACGAGACCGACGACTACAGCCGGGGCACCAACACGGCCTTCGCGGACGCCGCGAGGACCGGGGTGTACGTCAACGGCACCCTGGCCTCCGGCACCGCTCCCTGACCGGCTGCCACACGGCAGCACCGATGAACTCCCGGTGGCGGGCCTTTCACTCACCCCGCTGCGCCCGCCATCGGGGAACCACCGCCGTCCTCACGGCCGCACCACGGACCGCCGTCCCCGCTGACGGCGACCCGGGGGGCGCCCCTCCGGCCGGGCCGCGACCACGGCCCCGGCCTACGGGACGCCCCGAGGGGGCCCCCGCCCCCTGGTATCACCCCCACGACCCGTCTGCGGGGATCTTCCGCAGGCGTACGAGAGGAGCACGGACCCGCAATGAGTACCAGAGGCACGATCACGCACGGCCTGCGACGGAGGCTCGCCGCAGTCTCCGCCCTGGCCCTGGGCGCGGCGATGGCCGTGGCCCTGCCCGCCACCAGCGCTTCGGCGGCCGCACGGGTCGACAACCCCTACGTGGGCGCCAAGGCATACGTGAACCCGGACTGGTCCGCTCTCGCGGCGGCCGAGCCGGGCGGCGCGGCCATCGCGAACACTCCCGCCTTCGTCTGGATGGACCGCATCGCGGCCATCGAGGGCACGGAGGGGAAGAGGAGCCTGCGCGATCACCTGGACACCGCCCTCGCGCAGGGCGCGAACCTGTTCCAGGTCGTCATCTACGACCTGCCGGGACGCGACTGTGCCGCGCTGGCGTCCCACGGCGAGCTCGGCCCCACGGAGCTCGACCGGTACAAGAACGAATACATCGACCCGATCTCCGAGATCCTCGCCGACCCGGCCTACGCCGACCTGCGCATCGTCACCATCATCGAGCCCGACTCGCTGCCGAACCTCGTCACCAACGCGGGCGGCACGGCCGGTTCGACCGAGGACTGCGCCACGATGAAGGCGAACGGCAACTACGAGAAGGGCGTGGGCTACGCCCTCCACACCCTGGGTGCCATTCCCAACGTCTACAACTACATCGACGCCGCCCACCACGGCTGGCTGGGCTGGGACAGCAACATGGCCCCGGCCGGCCTGGAGTTCAAGAAGGCCGCCACCTCCGAGGGCGCCACGGTGAACGACGTCTCCGGGTTCATCGTGAACACGGCCAACTACTCGGCTCTCAAGGAGCCGAACATCAAGATCACCGACTCGGTGAACGGCACCACGGTGCGCCAGTCCAAGTGGGTCGACTGGAACTACTACGTCGACGAGCTGACGTTCGCCCAGGCGCTGCGCACCCAGCTGGTGGGCCAGGGCTTCAACTCGAACATCGGGATGCTGATCGACACCGCCCGCAACGGCTGGGGCGGGGCCGACCGGCCCACCTCCGCCGGCCCGCTGACGAGCGTGGACGACTACGTCAACGGCGGTCGCGTCGACCGTCGCATCCACGCCGGCAACTGGTGCAACCAGACCGGCGCCGGCATCGGTGAGCGGCCCACCTCCGCCCCCGAGCCCGGGATCGACGCCTACGTGTGGGCGAAGCCCCCGGGGGAGTCGGACGGCAACAGCGAGCCCGAGGACAACGACGAGGGCAAGGGCTTCGACCGGATGTGCGACCCCACGTACACCGGTAACGGCCGCAACGGCAACAGCATGTCCGGTGCACTGCCGAACGCCCCGGTCGCGGGCCACTGGTTCTCCGCGCAGTTCCAGGAGCTCGTGAAGAACGCCTACCCGCCGATCGACGGCAGCGGCAACCCGGGCGGCGGTGACGACGACACCCAGGCGCCGACCGCGCCGACCGGGGTGACCGCGACCGCCAAGACCAGCGGCAGCGTCTCGCTCTCCTGGACGGCGTCGACCGACGACACCGGGGTGACCGGGTACGACGTGTACCGCGACGGCGTCAAGGTCGGCTCCTCGGCCACGACCTCGTACACCGACTCGGGCCTGAGCGCCTCGACCGCGTACAGCTACACGGTCAAGGCGAAGGACGCGGCCGGGAACGTCTCGGCGGCCTCCGCCGCGCTGTCCGTCACCACCTCCGCGGGCGGCGGCACCGGCACGGGCGCGCTGAAGGTCCAGTACAAGAACACCGACTCCTCGGCGACCGACAACCAGATCCGCATGGGTCTCCAGCTGGTCAACACCGGGTCGTCCCCGGTGGACCTGTCCACGGTGAAGGTGCGCTACTGGTTCACCCCCGAGGCCGGTGCCTCCACCTTCGGCACCGCGTGCGACTACGCGGTGATCGGCTGCGGCAACGTGACGCTCGGCGTCAAGTCCAACGGCTCGGCGGCCGGTGCCAGCCACTACCTGGAGGTCGGCTTCGGCAGCGGCACCCTGGCGGCCGGTGCCTCGACGGGTGAGATCCAGCTGCGGATGAACAAGAGCGACTGGTCGAACTTCAACGAGGCCGACGACTACAGCCGGGCCACCAACACCGGCTACGCGGACGCGTCGAAGATCGGTCTGTACACCGCGGGCGCCCTCTCCTGGGGCACCGCTCCCTGATCCCGCGGTCCGGCCCCCGTCACCGTCCTGACGCGGTGAGGGGGGCCGGCCCCGGAACCGTCGAACGGGACCGCCCCCTGCCGGAACTCCGGCAGAGGGCGGTCCCGTGTGCGCGGGGTGGGGTCAGGCGGTCCGGCCCGGGTCCTCCCAGGGCCAGACGGCGTCGCGCCCGGCCTCGATCATCGGGATCATGCGGAAGGCCTGGTCGGTGAGGCCGCCGAAGGTGTGCCGCCGGTCCTGTCCGGACGGGGCGTGACCGGCCGCGTACCCGGCGAGGTTCCAGGTGTACATCGGGGTCCGCGCCGGGACGGCGTCGGTGACCTCCCGCGCGTCGTGCCCGGCCTGCTCGTCGGTGACGACGACGACGCGGTCGTGGCCCCGGAACGTCGCGCGGAGCGCCGGAGCCGTGTCGGTGCCCCCGCCGAGGAACCAGCCGCCCTCACGCCATCTGCGGACGTCCCCGAGGAGCGATCCGCCGGGGGCCGGGACGAACGGCCTGACCAGCTCGCGCGGCGGGTCGTTCCAGGTGCGGCGGGCGGACGAGAACGAGACCACGTCGGCCCGCTCGCACCGGCGGCCGAGCGCGATGCCGAAGAGGGCGGCGGCGTCCCAGCGCATCAGGGTGCCGTCGCGGCTGAACCCCTCGTTCATCGAGGACGACGTGTCGACCAGGACCAGGGTGCGGCCGGGCAGGCGCGGCACCCCGGAGAGCGAGGCGCCGAGCGCCTTCTCCAGGGCGTGGCCCCAGCGCAGCGAGGGGGCCGCGTTGAAGGCGGAGTAGAAGCGCAGCGGCAGCTGACGGGAGCGGGCGACCCGGTCCGGGTCGGCGATCCGCTCGGCGACGCGCGCGGCCACCTCGTCGTCGACCCCGGCCTCGTCGAAGTTCCGCAGATTACGCAGCAGCGCCATGTACCCCATGGACGGGATGACCGCTTCCCAGGCGCGGGCGTCCATCGGTCCCTGGAGCCACCCGGCCAGCGCCTCCCACGTCATGCCGGCGGCGCGCAGCCGCTCCGCCGCGCCGGGGGCGGTCAGCAGGGTCCGGCGTTCGGCGACGGGGACGCGCGCCAGGGCGTCGCGGGCCCGCAGCATGCCGAGCCGCTCGGGGATCGCGGTGTCCCGCTTCCCGCGCCGGTCGAGGGCGTGCCGGAACAGCTCGCCCTGCCAGGGACGGTCGGCCGCCGGGGACGGGTGGACGAGGTTGAGGACGTCGCCGAAGCGGAAGGCGTGGGCGGGGGTGTCGTAGGCGAGCAGGGCCCGCTCGTCATAGAGGCGGCGCACCGCGTCCGCAACACCGCGCTTCACGGGCTTGGGAAGGGCGCGGCCGTGGACGGACGTCCAGTGGCCCAGCATCTCGCCGGGCTCGTCGGCGCGCTGGAGCACCGCGTCGACGACCTGGCGGGAGTGGCCGGGGGCCTGTCGCTCCAGGCGGGCGGCGGTGAACTCGGCAGCGCCCACCAGGGCGGCGGTGCGCAGATGTGCCTCGCCGCGCAGCCAGGTGAGCAGCCGGCCCGTCCAGACCGGGTCCTCGACGGCGAGGGTGCGGACGAGCCGCGCGTAACGGTCGTCGCGGCGTTCGGCCCGCTCGTAGAAGGTGTCCTCTCCGGCGATGTGCGTCACCGCGAGCAGGAACAGCTCGGACCGCGGGTCGCGGAGGTGGCCGTCGCCGCCCTGCGCGGTCCGGGTGCGCGCGCCGGTCGAGCGCACGGGTGAGGTGGGCACGCGGCGGCGCGCCCGGTTGAAGCGGGACATGGTGAGAAACCCCTCGCACGGAGGGAAAGCCCAGCGTCCGGGGTGCCCGAGATCGAGGTCGGTGACGGAGACGAAGTGCTCTGGGCCGCTGAGCTACCGCCGACCCGGGGGCCGGTGGCCGGGATTCGAACCCGGGTCTTTCTCTTGACAGGAGAAGTATCCGTCGCCTGCGCACCGGGCACCCCGGCGCTGTGCCTCCCGAGATCAGGTGGGATCCGCCGGTTCTTTGCGAGAAGGAGGCGGGTCCCGTGCACCGGGAGGTGCCGTACACGCGGCGCCGCTCCCGCCGGGTCGTACGGACCCCGGTGGTGCGGCGGCGGCCGCGACGCCAACTCTAGGCAGCGGTGTTCGACTTGTGCACGCCAATTTCGCCGGGGCGTCGACGGGACGGAGGGGACGGAAGCGTCACAGCGGACCGGTGGGGTCCGATTCGCGTACTTCGGCCGTCCAGGGGGAACAACACCTCTACGAGGACAGCGCGCCCTCAGGAGCGCCCGCGCGCTGGGCCGCCTTCCGTACCGCCGCTCCTCGGAGGAGTACTCCGATGACCACCACGCTCACGGCCCTTCCGGCCACGCACCGCGACCGTCTGCTGAGCCTCGCCGCGGACGTCCGGTTCCCCGCGGCGCAGCGCCTCTTCGAGGAGGGCGCGGTCGCCGACCGCTTCTGGATCCTCAGGACGGGGACGGTGACGCTGGACGCCCGGCTGCCGCACCGCCGCAACGCCGAGATCGCGACGCTTCAGCCGGGTGATCTGGTCGGCCTGTCCTGGCTCTTCCCTCCGTACGCGTGGGAGCTGGGCGCGGAGACGCTGAGTCCGGTGCGCGCCCATGCCTTCGACGCGGCGCGGGTGCGCGAGGCGTGCACGGCGGACCCCGCGTTCGGCTACGCGATCAGCCAGTGGGTGGGCGGGATTCTCGCCGGCCGGCTGCAGGCGACCAGGAGCAGGTTGCTGGAACTGTACGAATCGGCGGTACACGCCTGACCGGCCGCCGATCCGTGCACCTACACTGAGCGCCCTGAAAACCAGCGGTGACGAGCACGAACGCGCTCCGCGGGACGGTTCGCCGCACGAGGGAGAAACCGGGTGTTCTACAACCTGTTCAAGTACGTCGTCATCGGTCCGCTGCTGCGGCTGCTCTTCCGCCCCGTCATCGAGGGCGCCGAGCATCTTCCGGAGGAGGGCGCGGCGATCGTCGCCGGCAACCATCTGTCGTTCTCGGACCACTTCCTGATGCCGGCGATCCTCAAGCGGAGGATCACCTTCCTGGCGAAGGCGGAGTACTTCACCGGCCCGGGGGTGAAGGGCAGGCTCACCGCGGCGTTCTTCCGCTCCATCGGCCAGATCCCGGTGGACCGTTCGGGCAAGGAGGCCGGGCAGGCCGCCATCGACGCGGGGCTCGCCGTGCTCGGGCGGGGCGAGCTGCTGGGCATCTACCCCGAGGGCACCCGCTCGCACGACGGGCGGCTCTACAAGGGCAAGGTGGGGGTCGCGGTGATGGCGATCAGGGCCGGGGTGCCGGTGATTCCGTGCGCGATGGTCGGCACCTTCGAGATCCAGCCGCCCGGCAAGGCGCTCCCCAGCATCAAGCAGGTCACCATCCGCTTCGGCGAGCCCCTGGACTTCAGCCGCTACGCCGGTCTGGAGAACCAGAAGGCGGCGATCCGCGCGGTGACCGACGAGATCATGTACGCCATCCTGAACCTGTCCGGCCAGGAGTACGTCGACGACTACGCGGCCAAGGTGAAGGCGGCCGAACAGCAGGCGGGCGGAGGGAAGTTCCCCGGCCGCCGAAGCTGACAGCGGAATCGCGGACGGCGAAACGGGCTGGTCCCGGCCGTTCGCCGGCGCCTAGCGTGCGGTCCATGAGCAAGGGACACGCATGGGTGTTGGGAGCGACGGGCCAGGTCGGGCGTGTGGCGGTGCGCGCGCTCGCCGAGGACGGCTGGGAGGTGACGGCGGCCTCGCGCGGCGGTGGCCGTGACGAGGGCTGGGACGCGGGGGTGCGGACGGTCGCCCTGGACCGGGACGAGGAGGGCGCGCTCGCCGCGGCCCTCGGCGACGGCTGCGACGTGCTGGTGGACATGGTCGCCTACGGCGGACCGCACGCCCGTCAGCTGACCGGGCTGTCGGACCGGATCGGATCGGCCGTCGTCGTCTCCAGCGGCGCGGTGTACGTGGACGACCGGGGCAAGGGCTTCGACACGCAGAGCGAGCCGGACGGCGCGGCCCGCTATCCGGTGCCGATGCCGGAGAGCCAGGACACGGTCGCGCCGGGCGACGACACGTACGCGACGCGGAAGATCCGTCTGGAGCGGGACCTGCTGGCTGCGGGCGCGTCCCTGCCGGTGACGCTGCTGCGGGCGGGCGCGATCCACGGCCCGCACTGCCGCACCCCGCGTGAGCTGTACTTCGTCAAGCGCGCGCTGGACGGCCGCACGCGCCGGGTGCTGGCGTACGGCGGGACCTCGCGGTTCCACCCGGTGCACTCCTCCAACATGGCGGAGCTGATCCGGCTGGCCGCGCTGAGACCGGGGTCCCGTGTGCTCAACGCCGCCGATCCGCAGGCACCCACGGTCGCGGAGATCGGTGACGCGGTGGACCGGGTGCTGGGCAGGACCACGACGACCGTGCTGATGCCGGGGGCGGTCACCCCGGAGGGCGTGGGCGCCACGCCGTGGACCGCGCCGCACCCGATCGTCTACGACATGACGGCCGCCGAACGGGAGCTGGGGTACCGCCCGGTGACCGGGTACGAGGAGTCGCTTCCGGAGACCGTGGCCTGGATGGTCGAGCGGCTGGCGGGGCGGACGTGGCAGGAGGCGTATCCCGCGATGGTCCGCTCCTACGGCGACGCGCTCTTCCGGTACGCGGCGGAGGACGCCTGGCTGGAGGCGCACGACCGGGGCGAGCACGCCGCGGTCTGAGCCCGGGGACAGGGACGGGGACGCGGACGGGCGGCCGGTGCACCACCGGCCGCCCGTCCCGTTCGGTGCTCCGTTACGGCTTCGGCGTGGCGTGCGGGGTGCACGTCACATCGCTGCGGTCGGTCCGCCCGGTGAGCAGATAGGTGTCCACCCGCTCGTTGATGCACGGGTTGACCAGGTTGGTGACGCCGTGCGAACCGGCGCCGTCCTCGGTGACGAGACGCGAGCCCCTGAAGCGCTTGTGCAGCTCGACGGCCCCCTCGTACGGGGTGGCGGCGTCCCGCGTGGACTGGACGATCAGCACGGGCGGCAGGCCCCTGCCGGTGCGGACGTCCAGCGGGTTCTGCTGCTTGGCGGACCAGGTCGCGCAGGGCAGGTTCATCCAGGCGTT
This sequence comes from Streptomyces sp. NPDC057682, assembly GCF_042799575.1. NCBI lineage: Bacteria > Bacillati > Actinomycetota > Actinomycetes > Kitasatosporales > Streptomycetaceae > Streptomyces > Streptomyces sp. NPDC057682. The sequence continues at coordinate 224,541 of NZ_JBHVIN010000006.1, forward strand.
GGCCCAGGTCATGAACGGGTAGTCGCGGTGCAGCCGGGTGTTGTCCCGGTCCCAGGTCCGCCAGTTGGTGGGCCACTTGGCGTCCGCGCACTCGACCGCCGTGTACACGGCGTTGCTGTTCTCGGCGCGGATGTTGCCCGCGGTGTCCGAGAGGTCGGGCGCGGCGGCGTCCACGAGTGCCTGGGTGTCACCGGCCCGGTAAGCGCTCCAGGTCCGGGCGATGGGCACCCAGGTGGAGTCGTAGTACGGGGCGCTCTGGAAGAAGCCGATGAGCTCGGCCGGGCCGAGGACCCCGCCGATCGGGTTCTTCTTGGCCGAGGCACGCAGCTTGAGCCACTCCTGCTCGACCTTCTGCGCGGTGTCGCCGATGTGGAAGGTGGCGTCGTTGGCGGCGACCCAGGTCTTCCAGTCGCCCCAGCGCTTCTCGAAGGCGATGTCCTGGTTGAGGTTGGCCTGGTACCAGATGTTGTCCCGCGCCGGATTGACGACGCTGTCCACGACCATGCGCCGGACGTGGGACGGGAAGAGCGTGCCGTACACCGCACCGAGGTAGGTGCCGTAGGAGACGCCCAGGTAGTTGAGCTTCTTCTCGCCCAGCGCGGCGCGGATGACGTCCAGGTCGCGCGCGGTGTTGGGGGTCGTCATGTGCGGCAGCATCGCGCCGCTGCGCTCGGCGCAGCCGTCCGCGTACGCGGCGGCGAGCTTGCGCTGGGCGCGCTTGTCGGCCTCGGAGTCGGGGACCGGGTCGGCCTTGGGCGCCTTCACGAATTCCTGCGGGTCGATGCAGGAGATGGGCGCGGAGTGGCCGACACCGCGGGGGTCGAAGCCCACGAAGTCGTAGGCCTTCGCGGTCTTGGCCCAGAGCGGGCTGTTGGTGGCGACGCGCTTGGGGAACGCCATGCCGGAGCCGCCGGGGCCGCCGGGGTTGTAGATCAGGGCGCCCTGGCGTTCGGCGGCGGTGCCGGTGGAGCGGTGGCGGTCGACGGCGAGCTTGATCTGCTTGCCGTGGGGCTTGGCGTAGTCGAGCGGGACGGTGACCCATCCGCACTGGATCGGTGCGGCGATGGCCCAGTCGGCCGGGCAGTCCGTCCAGTCGATGCCCGCCCTGGCCGCGCGTGCCGCGGCGAGTTGGACGCCGCGGGCCTCGGTGTTGTTGCCCGGGTGCCCTTCGGCCGTGGCCGCCGGCGCGGATATCGCGCCCGCTATGAGCATCCCCGCGATCAGAGCGCCGGCCGAGCCGAGCGCTGCGGTGCGTCTCACGTGGAACCTCCCCCCATCAGAAGCGCCTTCGGGTGCGGCGCTGTTCGGTTGGTGCCTCTCGCGGATCCTGTCGTCTGCGGGGCCGCCGGGAACAGATCGCCGACCTTCTTCTTTACCGAATCGATAACCGGACACCCGTGTCCCTTCAGCGGTGTTCAGCCGCTTCCGGGACCCGCGATGTCCTGTGCGGCACGGCCCAGCACGGCGCGCAGCTCCCGGGCGTCCGGGGCGATCGCGGTGACGAGCACTGCGGGACCGTTCAGCCGGGCGCGTACGGCGGTGGGACCCAGCATCCGGTTGTCCAGGGCCTTCTCCTCGAAGGAGGGCTCCACAACCAGGAGTTGGCCGACGGCTCGGTGGCCGCCGAGCACGGCGGGGCCGTCCCAGCCGCCCGGTGCACCGGGTCCGTACGCGGTCTCCTGGTCGAGGAGCGGGCGTCCGCCGCGGGTGACGGTGAGCCGGCTGCGGAGGGTGCCGCCGGCCTCCCCGTGGCGGCCGAGGACGAGTTCCTCACGCAGTGTCAGCCGGGCGGTGGTGGCCAGGTGGACGACGGTGGTGAGAACGAGATCGCTGCCGTGGGCCGAGACCAACGGTTCGGGGAGCCAGTCGAGTACGGCGTCCTCCTCCACGTGCAGGGTGACGGTGTAGTGCGCCGGGCCCCCGCCGGGCCGGGGGCCGGGCAGGGCGACGGTGGCCGCCGCCGCGTCCACGGCGAGCCGGGCGCCCCGGGCGGCCCGCGCCCCGACGGCGAGGCGGTCACCGCCGAGCGGGGCGCTCATGGCACCGACGACGGTGACCCGCGCGGTCCCGGGGAGGGCGGCCCGGGTGCGCCGGAGGGCGAGTGGGCCCTCGCCCCGCAGGACGGGCAGCGCGGTGCCGCCCCGCCCGTCGGGCACGGCGTGGATCCGGGCGGTGGCCCGGACGCTCACGCGGTCCAGGAGGCGACGCGCCCCCGTACCCAGTCCGCGACGGGTGCGACGCCCTCGGCCGAGGTGAGCGAGGTGAGGACCACGGGCAGGGTGCCGCGCTGCTGCGCGGCGTCGCGCGCCATCCGGTCCAGGTCGGAGCCGACGTACGGCGCGAGATCGGTCTTGTTGATGACCAGCAGGTCGGAGGTGGTGACCCCGGGACCGCCCTTGCGCGGGATGTCGTCGCCGCCCGCGACGTCGATGATGAAGATCTGTGCGTCGACCAGGCCCCTGGAGAAGGTCGCCGTGAGGTTGTCGCCGCCGGACTCCACCAGGATCAGGTCGAGCGGACCGACGCTCTCCTCCAGGTCCTCGACGGCTTCGAGGTTGGCGGAGATGTCGTCGCGGATGGCGGTGTGCGGGCACGCGCCGGTCTCGACGGCCGTGATCCGCTCGGGCGGGAGCACCGCGTTGCGCAGCAGGAAGGCGGCGTCCTCGCGGGTGTAGATGTCGTTGGTGACGACGGCCAGGGAGAGCCGGTCGCGCAGCGTCCGGCAGAGGGCGGCCACGGTGGCCGTCTTGCCCGAGCCGACCGGTCCGCCGAGCCCGATGCGCAGGGCGCGCCGGGTGCCGTCGGGGCGTGCGGCGTCGGCGCCGACGGCCGCCTCCCCGAAGTGGGTGTGGTCGAGGTGCATGGTGCGGCTCCTGTGGGATGAGGGACGGGAGTCCGGGGGTTACGAGGCGAAGAGCCGGACCGGCCATCCGGCGTGGTCCTCGGCGGTGATGTCGAGCAACGGCGCCGAGGCTGCGGGCAGTTCCTCCACGGGACCGAGAGCGGCGGCCGCCGCGCGCGCGGCGACCCGGTCGACCTCGGGGGCGAGCCGGGCGAGGACGGCGGTGGCCTCGAACGGGTCGAGCGAGAGCAGCCGGACCACGGCGGTCGCCGGTCCGCCGATCGTCTCGTACGCGGCGCAGTGGGCGGCGTCCACGGGCGTGAGCCCGGCCGACCGGGCCGTCAGGCCGAGGACGACGGGCTGGTGGGCGCCGCGCGGCCGGGCCTCGGCAAGGGCGTCCAGCGCGGCGCTCGGCCAGGTCGCGCGGGCGGCCCGCATGAGCTGCCGGCCGAGTCTGCGGGCGACCGCGCGCAGCGCGGGTGAGGGGGTGCGGGCGTCGGCGGCCTCGTCCAGGACGAGGGGGTCGTGTCCCCCGGCGGCCGCCGCGGCGAGCGCGGCCGACGTGAGGCCGGTGGTGTGCAGCCGGCCCCGGCAGAAGGCGGCGAGTCCTTCGGCGTCGCGGACGCGTCCGGCGGCGACGGCCGCCTCGGCGCCGCCGGAGTGGGCGTGGCCCCCGGCGGGGAAGCGACCGTCCGCCAGGACGAGCAGGGCTGCGCGGCTCATGGTCGGTCCGCTCTCAGAAGAGGAAGTAGCGCTGGGCCATGGGGAGTTCGGCGGCGGGTTCCGGTTCGACCGGATCGCCGTCGATGGTGACGGCGAAGCTGTCCGGGTCGACCTCCACCCGGGGCAGCGCGTCGTTCTCCCGCATGTCGGCCTTGGTGACGCCCCGGGTGCCGGCGATCGGCACGAAGCGCTTGCCGAGGCCGAGGCGTTCGGGGAGTCCGTCCTCGATCGCCGCGGCCGACACGAACGTGAGGGAGTTGGCCGCCGGTGCCCGGCCGATGGCGCCGAACATGGGACGCGGAAGGACGGGTTGCGGGGTGGGGACGGAGGCGTTGGCGTCGCCCATCTGCGCGTACGCGATCTGCCCGCCCTTGATGACCGTCTGCGGCCGGACCCCGAAGAAGGCGGGCTCCCAGAGCACCAGATCGGCGAGCTTGCCCGGCTCCACGGAGCCGATCTCCCGGTCCAGCCCCTGTGCCACCGCCGGGTTGATGGTGTATTTGGCGACATAGCGACGGGCCCGGTGGTTGTCGGCCCGGCCGTCGCCCGGCAGCGCGCCCCGGCGGCGCTTCATCACATGGGCGGTCTGCCAGGTCCGCAGCACGACCTCGCCGATCCGGCCCATGGCCTGCGAGTCCGAGGAGATGATCGAGATCGCGCCGAGGTCGTGCAGGATGTCCTCGGCCGCGATCGTCGAGGGCCGGATCCGCGATTCGGCGAACGCCAGATCCTCCGGTACGGCGGGGTTGAGGTGGTGACAGACCATCAGCATGTCGAGGTGTTCCTCGATGGTGTTGACGGTGTGCGGCCGGGTCGGGTTGGTGGAGCTGGGCAGGACGTGGGGCTCCGAGACGACGCGGATGATGTCGGGGGCGTGCCCGCCACCCGCACCCTCGGTGTGGTACGCGTGGACGGTCCGGCCCGCGATCGCGGCGAGGGTGTCCGAGACGAACCCCGCCTCGTTGAGGGTGTCGGTGTGCAGGGCGAGTTGGGCCCCGCTCTCCTCGCAGACACCGAGGCAGGCGTCGATCACGGCGGGCGTCGCGCCCCAGTCCTCATGAATCTTGAACCCGAGCGCTCCGGCGCGGAGTTGGGAGCACATCGCCTCCCGGGACATCGTGTTCCCCTTGCCGAGCAGACCGATGTTCACGGGGCAGCCGTCCAGCGCCTCGAACATCCGGGCGAGATGCCAGGGACCGGGAGTGATCGTGGTGGCCCTGGTCCCCTCGGCCGGGCCGGTCCCGCCACCGACGAGCGTGGTGATCCCACTGGCCAGCGCCTCGTCGACGAGGGTCGGGGAGATGAAGTGCACATGCGCGTCGATGGCCCCGGCGGTGAGCAGCTTGCCGTTGCCCGCGATGATCTCGGTCTCCGGTCCGATCACCAGGCCGGGGTGGACGCCGTCCATGGTGTCGGGGTTGCCGGCCTTGCCGAGGGCGGTGATCCGGCCGTCGCGTATGCCGATGTCGGCCTTGACCACGCCCCAGTGGTCGATGACGACGGCGCCGGTGACGACGGTGTCCGGGGCGCCCTCGGCGCGGGTGGTGCGGGCCTGTCCCATGGATTCGCGGATCACCTTGCCGCCGCCGAACACGGCCTCGTTCCCGGCGCGGCCGGGTCCGCCGCAGCGGTCCTCCTCGATCTCGACGAGCAGACAGGTGTCGGCCAGCCGGATGCGGTCGCCGGTGGTGGGGCCGTAGAGATCGGCGTACACGGGGCGCGGGAGCTCAGCCATCGAGGGGTCCTCCGGTCTCGCCGCGCAGGCCGGGGACGACGCGGCGTCCGGCCAGGGGGACGAGTTCGATGTCGACGGGGATGCCGGGCTCGAAGCGGACGGCGGTGCCGGCGGCGATGTCCAGCCGCAGTCCGCGGGCGGCCGCCCGGTCGAAGTCGAGGCCGGGGTTGGCCTCGGCGAAGTGGTAGTGCGAGCCGACCTGGACGGGCCGGTCGGCGGCGTTGAGAACGGTGAGCCGGGTGACCGGCAGTCCCTCGTTGAGGGGCACGTCGCCGTCCGCGTAAAGGATCTCTCCGGGGATCATCGGCCGCGCCCCGTCAGACGATGGGGTCGTGGACGGTGACGAGCTTGGTGCCGTCGGGGAAGGTCGCCTCGACCTGCACGTCGTGGATCATCTCGGCGATGCCGTCCATGACGTCGTCACGGGTGAGTACGGTGCGGCCGGACGCCATCAGTTCGGAGACCGTGCGCCCGTCGCGGGCGCCCTCCAGCAGATGCGCGGTGATGAGGGCGACGGCCTCGGGGTGGTTGAGCCGCAGTCCGCGCGCGCGGCGCCGGTCCGCCACGTCGGCGGCCACGTGGATGAGCAGTCGTTCCTGTTCGTGCGGGGTCAGTCGCATGCGTCCACCTCACAGTCGTCCGCCCGGTGCCGTCCCTGGGCACGGCGCGGCACCGGACGGCCCCGGCAGGTCGGTCGGGGCGTCCGGTCGCCGCGTGGCGAGGTAGTGCACGCTAGAGCCGAAGTTTTTCCGGCGCGTTAACGGGCGGGTGGGAGATCCATCGACATCAGTCCGCGCAGACCGTTCTCCAGGACCTCGGGGGCGGTGTCGCCGAACATCGCGAGCTGGGTGATGAATCCCTGGGCGGTGGCGATCAGCGTCCGGGCGATGTGCTCGTCGGGCACGTCGGCGCCGAGCATCCCGTTCGCCCGGTAGAGCGCGACCAGGTCCGCCCACGACGCCCGCAGTCCGTCGAATCCCTCGCGGAGCGTGGCCGCCAGCCGTTCGCTGCGCAGCACCTCGGACCACACCTGGACGATCAGCCCGGCGAACGCCCGGTGGTCCAGTCCGGCGCGCTCCTCCTCCGCCCCCTCGCCGAACAGGGTGCGGACCACGCGGCCGATCAGCACGTCGGGGGTGGGCGGCGGCGAGGCGTCCGCGGCCCGTTCGAAGGCGTCCCGGACACCGCTCAGCGCCTGCCCGGCGATGGCGGCGATCAGGTCCTCCTTGCCGGTGAAGTAGCGGTAGACGGCCCCGGCCGACAGCCCGACCTCCTTCAGGACGTCCTGCATGGAGGTCCCGTGGAACCCGTCCCGGGCGAAGCAGCGGGCGGCGCCTTCGAGGATCTGCCGGCGGCGGGCGTCGAGGTGCGCCTGGGATACACGAGCCATGCCCTCAATCTAAAACGAACATTCATTCTTGACAACCGGACGCACCGGCGGGACAGTGGCGTCACCCAGTAAAACGAATAATCATTCTCTTTGAATCGAGGCACCTGTCATGACCGCCTCCCCGAACCGCCGCCTGATCGCGGTCGTCCTCCTCGTCCCCGTGCTGGTGGCGCTCGCCCTCTGGGCGTTCACCTGGCCCGCGGCGCGGACGGCACCGAGGGACCTCCCGCTCGGCGTCGCCGGACCCGCCCCGGCCGCCGCACAGCTGGAGGCACGTCTCGCCCAGCACGACGGCGCCTTCGAGATCCACCGGTACGCCTCCGCGGACGAGGCCCGGGAGGCCGTCGAGCACCGGGCCGTATACGGCGCGGTGGTCGCCACGGAGCACGGCCCCGAGCTGCTGACCGCCTCCGCCGCGAGCCCCGTGGTGGCCCAGCTGTTGCGCGAGGCGGTGACCGCGTCCGCGCCCGGGGGCACCGAGGTGCCGGTCACCGATGTGGTCGCCGCCCCGGCGGCCGACCCGCGCGGCAGCGTACTCGGCTCCGGCATCCTCCCGCTGGCGATCGCCGGTGTGGCCGCGGGGGCCGTGGTGACCCTGCTGGGCCTGCGCGGCGGGCGGGCGGCCACCGCCCTGCTCGGTGTGGCCGCGCTCGTGGGCGTCGTGGCCGCCGCCGTCACCGACAGCTGGCTCGGGGCGCTGACCGGGAACTGGTGGGCCGAGGCCGGGGCACTCGGCCTGACCGTGCTCGCCATCGGAGCGGCAATCGCGGGGTTCGCCGCGCTGATCGGCCCGGCGGGCATCGGCATCGGGGCGCTGCTGATGGTGCTCCTGGGCAATCCGTTCTCGGGCGTGACGAGCGCTCCCGAACTGCTCCCCCGGCCGGTCGGCACGATCGGCCAGTGGCTGCCCCCGGGTGCGGGCGGTTCCCTGCTGCGCTCGGTCGCCTACTTCGACGGGCACGCCGCGTCGGGGGCGGTCCTGACCCTGGCCCTGTGGTCGGTGTGCGGACTGGCCGCGGTACTCATCGGCGGCCGGCTGCGCCGCCCGGCCGCGCCCGCGCCGGAAGCGGCCCCCGCGCGCGAGGCCGCGCTCGCCGGCTGACACCCGCACCACCCCCGGAGGCCGTGCCCCCGCCATGACGGCAGGGGCACGGCCTCCTCGGCGTTACGACTCACTCCCCGGGGTGCTGGTGCCCCCTGTGCTCCGCGGCGATCCCGAAGCGCCGCCGTTCGCCCGCAGCGGACGAGGCGGAGCCGATCGAGGAGACCGAGCTGATCACCTGCTCCCGCTCGGCCGCCTCCTCGTTCTCCAGTCGCTCCAGGTCAGCGGCCGACACCAGGGCCACGAGCGGCTTGCCGTGCCGGGTCACGACCACGCGCTCGCCGCCGTAGACGACTCGGTTGATCAGTTCGGCGAGTTCAGCCCGTGCTTGCGTCACCGGAATCTCGTAGGCCATGCTCCCATCATAACCTTCTGTACGTCCTGTACATTTTTTACGGAAGCGTGTGCGGGCTCCCTCCTGGGCGCCCGCGCACCGGAGGAGAGGCCCGCCATGCACCGCCCGACCGCCCGTTACGTCCTTCCCGAGTTCACCGAGCGCACCTCGCAGGGGACCCGCACCCTCGATCCGTACTCCAAGCTGCTGTCCGAACGGATCGTCTTCCTGGGCACCGCCGTCGACGACACGGCGGCCAACGACCTGGTGGCGCAGTTCATGTACCTGGAGCACGACGCGCCGGACCGGCCCATCTCGCTCTACATCAACTCCCCGGGCGGCTCGTTCTGGGCGATGACGGCCATCTACGACACGATGGCGTACCTAACCTGCGAGGTGGAGACCTACTGCCTCGGCCGGGCCGAGGCGGGTGCGGCGATACTGCTCGCGGCCGGGGCCCCGGGACGGCGGTTCGCGCTGCCGGGGGCGCGCGTGGTGGTGCGTCAGCCCGAACTGCCCGAGCCCTTGCGGGGACAGCCCTCGGACCTGGAGATCGAGGCACGCGAGCTGGACCGGATGCGCGGACTGACGACCGATCTGCTGGCCCGTCACACCGGGCGCGAGGCCGCACGGATCACCGAGGACACCGAGCGGGATCTCGTCCTGGACGCCGCGGCGGCGAGGGAGTACGGGATCGTCGACCACCTGGTGGAGAACCGCGGCCTGCCGGGGGCCCGGCGCACCGAGTGGTGAAGGGCCGATGCAGCCACCGGAGTTCACGCCGCTGCCCGCCCTGACCCGGGCCGAGGGCGAGTTCCTGGACCGCTATCTGCAGGTGCTCGACCAGGTCGGCCGGATCAACCCGGTCCACGGGCACGACACCTACGGGGCCCTGCGTGCCGCCCAGGCGCTCGCCTCCCACGCGGTCGCACTGCGGGACGCCCTGACGCTCATGCACGAGCGCGGTGAGACGCTGATCCACACCGGCACCCTCACCCGCGCCCTGCGCGTCCTGGACGGCGAGCGACGCGCCGCACGCGTCACCATGCCCCCGGCCCCGCCGAGTTGACCGGCCTTCCGATGGCGACACGCCCGACGGCGTGAGCGAATTTCCTCGCTCGTTCGGCGTAGGCGTTCCCTCGCGGGAGGGACAGGCCGATTTGCGCTTTCCCGACGACCCATGGGTGAGATACGCCCTTTTGTCGCTGGTGCGCCCTCGGTCGGTGACGGTCAGCGGTTCCCTGAATCACCCTCTGTCCACCCGAACGGGTCAGTGGTGATGAGCCTCACATATGACCGTTTCACCGCGGAAAACCGGCGCGAGGTGAGTCAAGATCCCTGGGACGACAAGCCCCCGCCACCGCGGCGGGGCGGTCCGGGCGGACGCCGAGTCCTGCCGCCGCCCGGATGCCTGGTCGACAGGAGTGGATCGGCAGGAGTGGAGGACCCGAGCACAACGGGTCGGCCGGGAGTCCCGGCCGACCCTCGGGGTGAAGCCGCAGCCGCGGCCGGGCAACTTCGCCAGCCCGAACCCGACAGGTCATCCTTCACAGGCGGCTGACGAAGGGTTGCGCATGACTGCGCAGGTTCATGTCCCGTCTCTGCTCGTCCGGGCCACCACGGCCTCGGCCCTCACTCTCGCCGCCGTGGGCGGCACCCTGATCGTTCCCGGCGCCGCGGGCGATGCCCAGGCCGCCACCCACTCGGTGAAGGCGCTGAACGTCGCCGCGTCGAAGAAGGGCGCCCCGTACCGCTGGGGCGCCACCGGACCGAGCCGCTTCGACTGCTCCGGGCTGACGCTCTACTCGTTCAAGAAGGCCGGCAAGAAGCTCCCGCGCACGGCCCAGCAGCAGTACAACTCGACCCGGCGCATCTCATTCTCCCAGCGGCAACGCGGTGACCTGGTCTTCTTCCACGCGGGCCGCAGCGTCTACCACGTGGGCATCTACGCGGGCAGCGGAAAGATCTGGCATTCGCCCAAGACCGGTGCCGTGGTCCGGCTGGAGAAGATCTGGACGAGGAACGTCTCCTACGGACGGGTCCGCTGAGCCCGGCCCGCCGCCCGGGACCGTCTCCCCGGGTCAGCGCAGCAACGGCCCGGTCACCAGGACCAGCCCGAGGGCGGTGAGTGCCGCCCCGCTGCCGCCCTCGATGGCACGGGCGGTGCGCGGCCGGCGCAGCCACCGCCCGAGTCGGTCGACGAGCAGCGCCACGGCCGGGAACCACACCAGCGCCAGCAGCACGACGATCGCGGCGAGGAGCAGCGTCCTGGGCAGGGGCGCGGCCCCCGCCGGGACGAACTGCGGCAGCAGGCTCAGGAAGAGCACGGGCGCCTTGGGATTGAGCGCGTTGGTGAGGAAGCCCTGCCGCAGGGCACGTCCGGTCCCCCGGGCCGGGGCCTCCTCCGGTGCCGTCGCCGCGTCCCGCACCGGGCGCCGCAGGATCGCGTACAGGGCGCTCACGCCCAGCCAGAGCACGTACGCGCCGCCGACGAGCTGGACGGTGCGGAACAGGACCGGCACCGCCACCAGCACGGCGGCCAGCCCGGCGACGGCCAGCGCGGTGTGGACGAGCAGGCCCCCCGCGACCCCGAGGGCGGAGGCCACCCCGGCCGTCCGGGAGGCGAGCGCGTTGCGCACGACGACGGTGAAGTCGGCGCCGGGGAGCGCGACCATGGCGGCGGCCACGCCGATGAAGGCGGTCAGTTGTGCGTCCATGACCCCCACCCTGGCCCCCGGGAGCCTTTAGCGTGTACTAGCAATCTTCTGGGTCTGCCATAAGGAACGCTTCATGTACGACCCGACGCGGCTCGCGGCGCTCGTGGCGGTGGCCGAGGCCGGTTCGATCACGCGCGCCGCCGCCCGGCTGGGGTACACCGCGCCCGCGCTCTCCCAGCAGCTGGCCAAGCTGGAGCGGGAGGCCGGGGCGGTTCTGCTGGTGCGCCACCACCGGGGTGCCCGGCTGACGGCGGCGGGCGAACTGCTGGCGGGGCGCGCACGCCGGGTCCTGGACGAGATGGACCAGGCCCGTCACGAACTGGCGCGGCTGGCCGGCCTCTCCGGCGGGCGGCTGCGGGTCGGGACCTTCACGACGGCGGGCATCCATCTGCTGCCACCGGTCCTGAGCGCCTTCCGCCGGGCCCATCCGGACGTCGAGCTGGTGGTGACCGACTACGAGCCGCCGGAGGGGGTGGCCGCGGTGGCGGCGGGCGAGGTGGACCTGGCGCTGACCCATGCGTACGAACCGGCCGCGGTGCCGGGACCGGCCCCGTCGGGGGTGCTGACGGAACCGCTGCTGGTCGAGGAGCTGGTCCTGGTCACGGCGGTCGGGCAGGCTCTGGCCGGCGGCAGCGGGCGGCTCCCGGTGACGGAGCTGGCGGGCCGGCCGCTGATCAGCAGCGCCCCGGCGCATCCGCCGCGCCGCGGGGTGGAGCGCGCACTCGCCGAGGCGGGGGCGCTGCCCGCGGTGGTCTGCGAGTCTCCGGGCTACGCCCTGGTCTGCGCCCTGGTCAGCGCGGGCATCGGCATGGCGGTCGTCCCCGAGATGGTCGCCGCGATGTCCCCGGCGCCGCTGTCCGTGCGGCGGCTGGAGCCGGCCGCGTACCGCAGAACGATCTCGGTGGCACACCGCGGCGAGCGTTCCAGCGCGGCCGCGGCGACGCTGCGGTCCCTGCTGCGCAGCGGCTTCGGGCGCGGGGCCCCCGCGCCCTGACGGCCGGACGCGGCCCGTCCGCTCTCACAGCCGGACGGCGGGAACCTCCCAGGGCAGCGCGACCCAGACGGTCTTGCCGCCCTCGGGGGTCGGGGTGACCGTCAGCCGGCCTCCGTACTCCTTGGCCAGCGCGCGGATGATCACCATGCCGCGGCCGTTGTCCTGGCGGACGGCGGCGGGAAGACGCTGGGGCCAGCGCGGGTGACTGTCCGTCACTCCGAGGCGGAGTTCCTCCTCGCGCTCCAGCCGGATGTCGACGGTGAACGTGGGCGACTGGCCGAAGGTGTGCTGGACGGCGTTGGTGGTGAGCTCCGAGACGATCAGCCGGACCGTCTCGGCCGTGTCGGTGCCGTCGGGCAGCCCCCATTCCGCCAGCACCCGGGCCACATACCTCCGGGCGGCCGAGACCGAGACCGGCTCGCTCGGGAGGGTGACGCTTGCTTCCTGATGATCTGCCATGGCGAGCCCGCCCCTTTCCACCCGGCAGCGACCCCGCGATCGATGAACCGGGTTGTGCTTCGCGCCAGAGTGCCACTGATGCTGCCCTCTGTAACGGCGATCCACCAAGATATGCATATATCTGTCGCTCGAAGCGGTGAAATCTGCCCCGGATGCCCCGAACCCGCGCCACACTGTCGGCTCGGCAGCCAGTGGGAGGGAGAGCCGGATGCAGCACGGCCCCGCGGTGCGACGCCGCAAACTCGGGGAGGAGTTGCGGAGTCTGCGCCATGCGTCGGGACTCACCAGCCGGGACGCGGCGCGGCTGCTCGGTTGGCACCAGTCGAAGATCAGCCGCATCGAGACGGGCGTCAGCGGGGTACGGCCCGCCGATGTGTCCCGGCTGCTGGACGCCTACGGCACGGACGACCCCAAGTTGCGGGAGGTGTTGAAGGCGCTCGCGGGATCGGCGGGGGGCGGGGGCGCCGGCTGGTGGCACGCGTACCGCGGGCTGATCCCGCCGCAGTACCGCGACTTCATCAGCCTGGAGTCGCAGGCCCGGACGGCGCGCACGTTGGAGACCTCCGTGGTGCCGGGGCTGCTGCAGACCGCCGACTACGCCCGCGCGGTCACCCGCGCCTCCCTCGACGGGATACCGCCCGGCCACGTCGACTCGCTGGTGGAGGTGCGGCTGGCCCGTCAGGGGGTACTGCGCAGCGATCCGCCGCTGCGGCTGAGCGCGGTGCTCGACGAGGCGGTGCTGCGGCGGGAGGTGGGCGGGCCCCGGGTGATGAGGGAGCAATTGCGCCATCTCGCGCGCGTCGCCCAACTCCCGCACGTACAGCTTCAATTGCTTCCGTTCGCGGTCGGAGGCTATGTGGGCATCACCGGGCCTTTCGTTATCTTCTCTTTTCCGAACAGTTCTGATCTAGATGTGGTCGTTCTTGACCATCTGACGAGTAGCCTCTATCTGGAGCGGAAAGAAGACCTTGAGGCGTACAGCTCGGCCTTCCGCACCCTGCAGGCGCACGCGCTGTCGCCGGAGCACTCGTTGGACCTGATCGCCTCCATCGACCGCGACGGTCGGTGACCCCCACAGCCCGAGAGGGACGACATGTCTGATTGCCCTGCACAGCACGCGTTGCGATGGCGCCGCAGCAGCCGCAGCACGGGAATGAACAACTGCGTGGAGACCGCCCCGTTCGGCCCGAGGCGCCTGGCCGTCCGCGACTCCAAGGACACCGGCGGGCCGCATCTGCGGTTCTCGGCGGAGGCCTGGACCACTTTCGTCACCGCGTTGGGCGGGGGGCCGCACACGACGGTCCGCTGACGCGGGACTGGTGACGGCGGTCCGCTCAGCCGGCCGGGGCCGTCCGGCGCACCGTCTCCACCGCACGCGCGATCTGCTCCCCCGTCAGATCGGCACGCGCGGTGAGGCGCAGCCGGGAGATCCCGTCGGGCACGGACGGCGGCCGGAAGCAGCCGACCGCCACACCGGCGGCACGGCAGTCGGCCGCCCACCGGACGGCCGAGTCCGCCGAGGGCGCGCGCACCGACACCACCGCCGCGTCCGGGCGGACCGCCGTGAGCCCGGCCGCCGTCAGCCCGTCGAACAGGGCGGCGGCGACCGCGCCGGCCCGCACGGCGCGTTCCGGTTCCCGGCGCAGCAGTCGCAGCGCGCCGAGCGCGGCTCCGGCGGCGGCGGGGGCGAGCCCGGTGTCGAAGATGAACGTCCGGGCGGTGTTGACCAGATGGGCGATGACCCGGGCCGGGCCGAGCACCGCACCGCCCTGGCTGCCCAGGGACTTGGACAGCGTGACGGTGGTGGCGACGTCCTCCCGGCCGGCCAGACCCGCGGCGGCGGGGGCGCCCCGTCCACCCGGGCCGAGTACTCCGAGGCCGTGGGCGTCGTCGACCATGAGGGCGGCGCCCTCCGCGCGGCAGACCCCGGCCAGCTCCGCCAGCGGCGCGGCGTCGCCGTCGACCGAGAACACCGAGTCGGTGACCACCAGCGCCCGTCCGCCGTGCGCCCGCAGCGTCTTGTGCACGGCCTCGGGATCGGCGTGCGGGACCACGGCCGTCTCGGCCCGCGCGAGCCGGCAGCCGTCGACGATCGAGGCGTGGTTGCCCGCGTCCGACACGATGAGGGAGTCGCGCCCGGTCAGCGCGGTGAGCGCGGCGAGGTTGGCCGCGTAGCCCGAGGACAGCACCAGGGCGGCCTCGAAACCGCAGAAGGCGGCCAGTTCCTCCTCCAGTGCGGCGTGCAGCGTCGTCGAGCCGGTGACCAGCCGCGAGCCGGTGGCGCCACCGCCCCAGCGCAGCGCCGCGTCGGCCGCCGCACCCGTCACCTCGGGATGACGGGTCAGTCCGAGGTAGTCGTTGCTCGCCAGGTCCAGCAGGTCCGTTTCGGCGGGGCGGGGCCGCAGCGTGCGGACGAGTCCGGCGTCCGCGCGGCGGCGCGCCGCCTCGTCGGTCCAGTCGAACGGGGTGGAGGACATGGGCGGGTCCCTTTTGTAGGCAGCTCACAGACCCTAACCGGGGACGTGCCCGGACATGGTGTGGCCATGCACACACCCGCATCGGGCTCTGTTGTCCGGTTCCTCCTTGGCTCCGGGCGGTGCCGTACGCCAGGATCGTCGCCATGGACCTCCTGAACACGCTGGTGGACAAGGGGCTGCGGCGCGAGCTGCCGACCCGTGAAGAAGCGCTCGCCGTACTGGCGACCCCGGACGACGAACTGCTCGATGTGGTGGCCGCGGCCGGAAAGGTGCGCCGCCAGTGGTTCGGGCGGCGGGTGAAGCTCAACTACCTGGTCAATCTGAAGTCCGGGCTCTGTCCCGAGGACTGCTCGTACTGCTCCCAGCGGCTGGGCTCGACGGCCGGGATCCTCAAGTACACCTGGCTGAAGCCGGACGAGGCGTCGAAGGCGGCCGCTGCGGGCGTCGCCGGCGGCGCCAAGCGCGTCTGCCTGGTCGCCAGCGGCCGGGGCCCGACCGACCGTGACGTCGACCGGGTCTCGGAGACCATCGGGGCCATCAAGGAGCAGAACGAGGGCGTCGAGGTGTGCGCCTGCCTCGGGCTGCTCTCCGACGGCCAGGCCGAGCGGCTGCGGTCGGCGGGCGCCGACGCGTACAACCACAACCTCAACACGTCCGAGGGGACGTACGGGGAGATCACGACGACGCACACCTACCAGGACCGGGTGGACACCGTCCACCAGGCGCAGGCCGCCGGGCTCTCGGCCTGCTCGGGGCTGATCGCCGGCATGGGCGAGAGCGACGCCGATCTCGTGGACGTCGTCTTCTCGCTGCGCGCGCTCGACCCCGACTCGGTGCCGGTCAACTTCCTGATCCCGTTCGAGGGCACGCCGCTCGCCAAGGAGTGGAACCTGACGCCGCAGCGCTGTCTGCGGATCCTCGCGATGGTGCGGTTCGTCTGCCCCGACGTGGAGGTGCGGCTGGCCGGGGGCCGCGAGGTGCATCTGCGCTCGATGCAGCCGCTCGCCCTGCATCTGGTCAACTCGATCTTCCTGGGCGACTACCTGACCAGTGAGGGCCAGGCGGGCCAGGCCGATCTCGACATGATCGCGGACGCCGGCTTCGAGGTGGAGGGGGCGGGCACCACGACGCTCCCCGCGCACCGCGCCGACGCGGCGGCGGGGTGCGGCGGGCACTCCGGCGGCGGCTGCGCGCCGTGCGGGGACGCGGCGCCGGCCGGCGAGGAGACCGCTGCCCCGGACCGGTCCGAGGTACCCGGGGCCCGCACCGATCTGGTGGCGGTCCGGCGCCGCGGCGCGGGTACGGACCTCGCTCCCAATGCCTGAGCCGCTCTCCCCCGCCGCGCTGCGGGAGCTGGACCGCTCCCATGTGTGGCATCCGTACGGTCCGATGCCCGGACGGCAGGAGCCGCTCGTCGTGGAGTCCGCGTCCGGGGTACGGCTCCGGCTCGCGGAGCCCGCGCACGGGCGGCACGACCTGATCGACGGCATGTCGTCCTGGTGGTCGGCCGTGCACGGCTACAACCATCCCGCGCTCAACGAGGCGGCACGCGGTCAGCTGGACCGGATGAGTCATGTGATGTTCGGCGGGCTCACCCACGAGCCCGCCGTGCGGCTGGCCGCCCAGCTCGTCGAGATCACCCCGGAGCCGCTGCGCCACGTCTTCCTCGCCGACTCCGGTTCGGTCTCCGTCGAGGTGGCCGTCAAGATGTGCCTCCAGTACTGGCGCTCGGCCGGCCGGCCGGCCAAGAGGCGGCTGCTGACCTGGCGCGGCGGCTACCACGGGGACACCTGGCAGCCGATGTCGGTGTGCGATCCCGAGGGCGGGATGCACGAGTTGTGGTCCGGGGCGCTGCCCCGGCAGATCTTCGCCGACGAGCCCCCGGCGGGCTTCGACGCGGAACCGGATCCCGCGTACGAGGCGCATCTGCGGGAGCTGATCGCGCGTCATGCCCATGAGGTGGCGGCGGTGATCGTGGAGCCGGTGGTCCAGGGCGCGGGCGGGATGCGGTTCCACTCCCCCGCCTATCTGAGGGTGCTGCGCGAGGCGTGCGACGCCCACGGGGTGCTGCTGGTGTTCGACGAGATCGCGACGGGCTTCGGGCGGACGGGCACGCTGTTCGCCGCCGGGCACGTCGGGGTCTCCCCCGATGTGATGTGTGTCGGCAAGGCGCTGACCGGCGGCTATCTGACGATGGCGGCGACCCTGTGCACGAGCGAGGTGGCCGAGGGCATCTCGCGCGGCGAGGTGCCGGTCCTGGCGCACGGTCCGACGTTCATGGGGAACCCGCTCGCGGCGGCGGTCGCCTGTGCGTCCATCGATCTGCTGCTCGGCCAGGACTGGGAGCGGGAGGTCAAGCGCATCGGTGCCGGTCTGCGCGACGGTCTGGCACCGGCGGCCGGGCTGCCCGGGGTGCGCGACGTCCGGGTGCTGGGCGCCATCGGCGTCGTCCAGCTCGACCACGAGGTGGACATGGAGGCCGCCACGCGGGCGGCGGTGCGGGAGGGCGTGTGGCTGCGGCCGTTCCGCGATCTCGTGTACACCATGCCGCCCTATGTGACGGGCGACGACGACCTCGCGACGATCGGCCGCGCCGTGTGCGCCGCGGCCCGGGAGGGCTGAGATGAACCTGCTCGTGGTGACGGGCACCGGCACCGAGATCGGCAAGACGATCGTGACGGCCGCCGTGGCGGCCGCCTCGGCGGGCCGCCGGGTGGCGGTGCTCAAACCGGCCCAGACAGGCCTGGCACCGGGTGAGCCAGGAGACGCGGCCGAGGTGGCGCGGCTGGCCGGTGCCCATGTCACGCCGGTCGAACTGGCCCGTTTCCCCGAGCCGTTGGCCCCCGCCACGGCGGCCCGGCGGGCCGCGATGCGTCCGGTCCGCCCGTACGAGGTGGCCGAGGCGGCCGGGAAACTGGCGACCGATCACGATCTGGTGCTGATCGAGGGGGCGGGCGGGCTGCTGGTGCGGTTCGACGACGAGGGCGCCACGCTCGCGGACGCCGCCCGGCTGCTGAAGGCGCCCGTGCTGGTGGTGGCCCCGGCCGGCCTCGGCACCCTCAACTCCACGGCGCTGACGGCGGAGGCGCTGCGGGCACGGGCGCTGGACTGCGCCGGTGTGGTCATCGGCAGCATGCCCGGGGCGCCCGGTCTGGCGGAGCGCTGCAATGTGGCCGACCTCCCGGTGGCCGCAGGAGCGCCGCTGCTGGGCGCGGTGCCGGCCGGTGCGGGCGCGCTGGCCCCGGCGGACTTCCGTGACCGGGCCCCGAGTTGGCTGGACGCGCGGCTGGGCGGGAGCCGCGTCCCGGGGTAGGACGGGAGCGGGGGGTGCGCGGCGCAGGACGCGGCCGTCCGGACGGGGCAGAATCGAGGTAGCCGAACCTTTCCGGCCGTACGGGGCGCGCGGCGCGCACCACGCCGCCCGGCCCGCGCCGACCGGTGCCCGTCGAGGAGGTCCGTCATGCGACTGCGCAGCACGAAGATTCCGAAGGACGCGGTGCACCATCCCGTGTTCGCCCGCTGCTACGCCCGGCTGAGCGTGGCGGCGGAGTCCGCCGCGGGCCTGGCCGCCCTCCGCTCCGAGCTGCTGAGCGGGCTGTCCGGGCGGGTGATCGAGATCGGGGCGGGCAACGGTCTGAACTTCGCGCACTACCCGCCGGCCGTCGCGGAGGTGGTGGCCATCGAACCGGAACGCACTCTGCGGCAGTTGGCGGTCCGGGCCGCGCTGCGCTCCGGTGTGCCGGTGGACGTGGTGCCGGGCACGGCGGAGGCGCTTCCGGTGAAGAGCGAGGCCTTCGACGGAGCGGTCGCGTCCCTGGTGCTGTGCACCGTGCGGCAGGTGCGGCAGTCGCTCGCGGAGATCCGGCGGGTGCTGCGGCCGGGTGGTGAACTGCGGTTCTTCGAGCACGTACGGGCCGAGGGCCGGGCCATGGCGGCGACGCAGCGGGCCCTGGACCGGACGGTATGGCCGCTCCTGGCAGGGGGCTGCCACACCTCACGGGACACGCTCGCCGCCATCGAGGAGGCGGGGTTCGAGATGGTGTCCTACCGGCGCGTCCGTCTCCCCGAGCACGGCGTGCGGCTCCCCACGTCCTCGTGCGTCCTGGGCGTGGCCCGGCGGTCGCCCGTGGTGGACCGGGGACGGACGGGTCTCGGCTGAACCGCGGTGCCGCGTACGGCCGGGTCCGCGCCGTTCCCGTTCACAGACTCCACTGGCGCAGTTCGTCGGCGATGGCCCGCACGTCCGCCTTGCCCTCCTTCACCAGCAGCGCCAGATCACGCACCTGTTCCGGGGAGGTGACGACCTTCAGTCCCGAGGCGACGAGATAGGCGTAGGCGACGGCGGAGGCGAACATCGCGTTCGAACGCTCCAGCGCGGGGACGTGCAGCAGCAGTTGCAGCAGGGAGGCGGCCCTGGAGTGCGGGTCGCTGTAGACCGGGCTGCCGAAGATCTCCGCCTCGTGGCGTGCGACCGCGGCGACCAGTGCGCCCCAGTCCGTCACCTGCGGATCGCCCGGCGTGTTGTGTTCGGCGACCATGAGCAGCCAGGAGAGGTGGATCCGCAGGTTCAACGGGTGCCTTTGCGCTCCGGGCCGAACTCCTCGGCGAACACCGATTCGTACTGCTTCATGAAGTCGGCCGCGGCCTCGACGAAGGTGTGGCCCACCTCGCCCGCGTCCCGCATGACCAGTTCCTCTATGTAGCGGTTCACGCTCATCCCCCTCTGGAGCGCGCGTTGCCGCGCGGCCTCGGCGGTGGCCTCGTCCACTCGAACGTTCAGCTGCGTCTTGGGCACCTCCTCACGCTAGCGCGCGTGCGCTAGCACCGGCAAGGGGAACCGGGTGCGCGCGACGGATCCCGGACCCGGTCCACCCGGGCGCCGGAAACCTGGTCATAATTCCTGGCCTGGCAGCCGAGGTGGGCGCGTCAGGCGATGTTCGGCGGCAGCGGTCCGCCATCCGACCCGTTCCCGCGACGACTCATGGGGTGCACATTGAGTACGACGTTCCGTTCCCGCATCACCGCCCGGCTCGGGCGCACCTATCTGGCCAGGATTCAGCGGCACGGGCTCGGCTCCTCCACGGTCAGGCTGCTGCCCGAGGACCTGCTCATGCTGCTGCGCCGGGACGGGCTCGATCCTGTGCGCCGGGTGGCCGCCACCCGGGCGAAGGCGCCGGTGAGCCGGGTCTCGCTGCCCTTCGGCATGGATGCCTGGGTGGTCACCGGGTACGAGGAGTCGAAGGCCGTGCTCGGCTCCGCCGACGGGTTCAGCACCGATTTCGCGCATCTCGCGGGCAACGCCGGGATAGGCGCCGAACAGAGCCCCGGCGGCCTCGGGTTCAGCGACCCGCCGGTGCACACCCGGCTGCGCCGCATCCTCACCCCGGAGTTCACGATGCGCCGGCTCCGCCGGCTGACGCCCCGGATCGAGGCGATCGTCGAGGAGCGGCTGGACGCGATGGCGGCGGCCCCGGGCCCGGTCGACCTGGTGCACGCGTTCGCGCTGCCCGTGCCCTCGCTGACCATCTGCGAGCTTCTCGGCGTGCCCTACGGGGACCGGGAGGACTTCCAGCGGCTGGCCATGGACCGCTTCGACCTGTTCGGCGGGACGAGCGCCCCGTTCGGCGCCATGTCGGCGTCGCTCGACTACTTCCGCGGGGTCGTGCGGGCCCAGCGGCGCAGCCCCGGCGACGGCCTGCTCGGCATGATCGTGCGGGAGCACGGGGACAGCGTCGACGACGAGGAGCTCGCGGGGCTGGCCGACGGGGTGCTCACCGGCGGTTTCGAGACGACGGCCAGCACGATCGCCCTGGGCTCCCTGGTCCTGCTGCGGAACCCGGAGGTCGCGGAGCGGCTGCGCTCGGACGAGACGGCCGCAGCGCCGTTCGTGGAGGAGGTCCTGCGCTACGTCTCGGCGGTCCAGACGGCCTTCCCCCGGTTCGCCCGGCGGGACATCGAGATAGCCGGGGTGACCATCCCGGCCGGTGACATGGTGCTCTGCTCGCTGAGCGGCGCCAACCGCGATCCCTCGTACGTCACGGACGACGGGGGTTTCGATCCGGGACGCACCACACCGGCCGGCCATCTCGCCTTCGGCCACGGCATCCACCGCTGCATCGGCGCCGAACTGGCCCGGATGGAGCTGCGCGTGGCCTTCCCCGCGCTGGCCCGGCGCTTTCCCGCGATGCGGCTCGCGGTCCGGCCGCAGGACCTGGCCTTCCGGAAGCTGTCGATCGTGTACGGCGTCGAGTCGCTGCCCGTCCTCCCGGGAAGGTCTGCGGGCGGTGTCCCGCGCGCGACCGCATCCTGAAATCCTTCGCCCCGCGCGGAGGGCGTCTGCTTGGCTCACCGTATGAACACTCTCCGCATCCGCCCCGCCGCCCCCTCCGACATCGACGCCGTCCTGCGCTTCTGGCGCGAGGCGGCGGAGGGCACGAGTGTCAGCGACGACCACGACGGGGTGTCCCGGCTGATCGACCGCGATCCCGAGGCACTGCTGCTGGCCGAGCGCGACGGTGTGCTCGTGGGCAGCGTCATAGCGGGCTTCGACGGGTGGCGCTGTTCGGTGTACCGCCTCGCCGTGCATCCGGGATTCCGGCGGCAGGGGATCGCCACCGCGCTGCTGGAGGCGGTGGAGAAGCGTTTCGCCGCGCTCGGCGGACGTCGGGTCGACGCCATGGTCCTGGAGGCCAACGAGCGGGCGCACCACACCTGGGCGGCGAGCGGCTACGAGCGCCAGGACCAGTGGCGGCGCTGGGTGAAGTCGCTCTAGACACGGCGGCCGCATCCCGGCCCGGCGCGGGCGTGGGGCGCACGCACTCGGCGTGCGCCCACGCCCACCAAGGGACTTTGCCGATCCTTTACTATGGATGCTCCACTGCCGATCCTTTCGAAAGGTGTGAGCGTCCGCCGATGGGCGAGCCTCCGAGTAGCCGATATCGCCGACACCGCGCGATCCTCCTGCCCCTGCCCGATCATGGGACGGAGGTGAACCGATGACCGAAGTGCTTCTGCTGCTCGTGGCGGTCCTGCTCTCCCTGGCCTGTGGCGCCTTCGTCGCGGCCGAGTTCTCGCTGACCACGGTCGAACGCGGACAGCTGGAGCGGGCCGTGGAGCGGGGGGAACGGGGCGCGGCCGGCGCCATGAAGGCCGTACGCAGCCTGACGTTCCAGCTCTCCGGCGCCCAGCTGGGCATCACCGTCACCAATCTGGTCGTCGGCATGCTCTCCGAGCCGTCGATCGCGAAGCTCATCCGGGGCCCCGTCGAGTCCGTCGGGTTCTCCCCGGGCGTGGCCTCCTCCCTGGCCCTGGTCATCGGGACGGCCCTGTCCACGGTCTTCCTGATGGTCGTCGGTGAGCTGGTCCCGAAGAACTGGGCGATCTCCTCGCCCCTCGCCGTCGCCAAGGCGGTGGCCACCCCCCAGCGGGCCTTCACCGCGGTGTTCCGGCCCTTCATCAGCCACCTCAACAACACGGCCAACCGGATCGTGCGCCGTTTCGGGCTGGAACCGGCCGAGGAGCTGGCCTCGGCCCGCAGCCCGCAGGAGCTGGTCGCCCTGGCCCGCCACTCCGCCAAGGAGGGCGCGCTGGAGGCCGACACCGCGGAGCTGTTCGTCCGCACCCTCAATCTGGCCGAGCTGACCGCGGAGAACGTGATGACCCCCCGCGTCCAGGTCACCGCCCTGGACGTCCGGGCCACCGCCGAGGACGTCGCCAACGCGACCCGCGCGACGGGGCTGTCCCGCTTCCCGGTGTACCGCGGCAGCCTGGACACCGTCGTCGGCGTCGCCCACATCAAGGACGTCCTGGCGATCCCCGCCGAGCGCCGTCCCCGCACCCGCGTCTCCGAGATGCTGCGCGAACCGCTGCTCGTTCCGGAGACCCTGACCGTCGACCGGCTGCTGGACCGGCTGTCCGGAAAGCTCGCGATGGCGGTCGTCATCGACGAGTACGGCGGCACGGCGGGCGTCGTGACCCTGGAGGACATCGTCGAGGAGGTCGTCGGCGAAGTGCGCGACGAACACGATCCGCACGAGACGCCGGATCTCGCCCCGGCGGGCGAGGACGCGGACGGCAGGACGCTGTGGTCGGCGGACGGCGCCGCCCGCACCGACCAGCTGGAGGCGATCGGACTGCGGGTGCCGGACGGCCCCTACGAGACCCTGGCCGGGCTGGTCGCCACGGCGGTGGGCCGCATTCCCGCCGTGGGCGACACCATCGAGCTGGCCGGCTGGCGCGTGGACGTGGTGGACGCCTCCGGGCGCCGCGCCGCACGCGCGCTGCTGCACGCCCCGCTGCCGGGCGACGACGAGGCCGCGGAGGACGAGCGATGACCGCCGTACAGCTGTTCATCGGCCTGCTGACCCTCGTCGTGAACGCCTTCTTCGTGGGTGCGGAGTTCGCGCTCATCTCGGTCCGGCGCAGCCAGATCGAACCGCAGGCCGAGGAGGGCAACCGTCGGGCCCGGAGCGTGATCTGGGGTCTGGAGCACGTGTCGGCCCTGCTCGCCGCGGCCCAGCTCGGAATCACCCTGTGCACCCTGGTGCTCGGTATCGTCGCCGAGCCCGCCATCGCGCATCTGCTGGAGCCGGTCTTCGACGCCGTGGGCGTGCCCCACGGACTGGTCCACCCGATCTCGTTCGTGATCGCCCTGACGGTGGCCACGTATCTGCACATGCTGCTGGGCGAGATGGTGCCGAAGAACATCGCACTGGCCGAGCCGGTGCGGACCGCGCTCGTCCTCGGGCCGCCCCTGGTCACGCTGGCCCGGACCCTGAAGCCGGTGATCTTCGCGATCAACGCCTTCGCCAACACCCTGCTGAAGCTGTTGCGCGTGGAGACCAAGGACGAGGTGTCGGCCACGTTCTCCGACGACGAGCTGGCCCGTCTGGTCAAGGACGCGGGCGACGCGGGCCTGGTCGACGACCGCGCCGCCGAGCGGCTGCACCACGCGCTGGAACTGGGCCGCAGGCCGGTGCGGGACGTGGTGCTGCCGGTGGACCGGGTCATGTACACCAGGGTGGGTACGACCCCCGAGGAGCTGGAGCGGCTGTCGTCGCAGACCGGCTTCTCCCGTTTCCCGGTGATGGACAGCGAGCAGCGCATCCTGGGCTACCTCCATGTGAAGGACGCCCTCGACGTCACCCCCCGGGACGAACCGTTCCCGGTGACGGCGATGCGGCCCATCGCCAGGGTCCGGGCGGCGACCCCGCTGGACGACGTCCTGACGGCCCTCCGGCGCAGCCGCACGCATCTGGCAGCGGTCCTGGACGAGGACGACCGGCTGGCCGGCATGGTGACCATGGAGGACGTCCTGAGGGAGCTGGTGGGACGGCCGCAGACGCGCTGACCGCCTCCGGATCCGGTGGGGAACCGTGTTCCCCACCGGATCCGTTCCGGGCGCCGGTCGGCGCCGGGCCCCACCGGCAGCGGTCCACCGACCGCCCGGTACGGGCCGCGACGCAGCCGGGCGCCCCCGCGATACGATCGGCGGCGCCATGGAATTGAATGCCGAATACACCAGTCTCGTCGCGGTCGGCGACTCGTTCACCGAGGGCATGTCGGACCTGCTGCCCGACGGTTCGTACCGGGGCTGGGCCGATGTCCTCGCCACCCGCCTCGCGGCCCGCACCCCCGGCTTCCGCTACGCGAATCTCGCGGTACGCGGCAAGCTCATCGGCCAGATCGTGGACGAGCAGGTCGACGCCGCGGCCGCGCTGCGCCCGGACGTGGTGACGCTGGTCGGCGGCCTCAACGACACCCTCCGCCCCAAGTGCGACATGGGCATGGTCCGGGGACGGCTGGAGGAGGCCGTGGAACGCCTGGCGCCCTCGTGCAAGAAGCTGGTGCTGATGCGCAGCCCGGGACGCAACGGTCCGGTGCTGGAACGGTTCCGGCCGCGCATGGAGGACCTGTTCTCCCTGGTGGACGATCTGGCGGCCCGGCACGGCGCGGAGGTCGTCGATCTCTACGGCGCTCCGGCGCTGGCCGACCCCAGGATGTGGGACGTCGACCGGCTCCACCTCACCGCCGAGGGCCACCGCCGGGTCGCCGAAGCCGTCTGGCAGCAGCTCGGGCTCCCGGAGGAGAGCGACTGGCGCACACCACTGCCTCCGTCGGCCCCGCCCCGCTGGACCGCCCGACGCGTGGAGGACGTGCGATTCGCCCGCCGCCACCTCTTCCCGTGGATCGGACGCCGTCTGACCGGCCGCTCCTCGGGCGACGGCCGCGCCGGTGCCCAGTTCAGCACCGAACTCGGACGCGCCTTCTGGGTGACACCGGCCGACGCGGGAAACCCGGGTCCCGTGTCCGGGTGGCGCCGGGCGGATGCGGACGCCTGAGGGCTGTCCCGTCGTCCCTGGAGGGCGTGCGACAACAGCCACGGCACCTCGCCGCGTCGTCGGGGCGCCCGAATACATCGGGACAGCCCTCGGGCCCGCGGTCCGGGCCGTCGAACCGCCCGCACGCGGACGCGCGCCCCGGCGTCCGCCGTCCAGCAGGTGAGACGCTTGCCCGCGCCGCTCTGACCTGGGCCTTACGGCCCCCGTCCGCGCCACGGAGCACCCGGGCCGCCAGGTAAGCTCTGGACACGTGACTGCTGTGTCTGCGAAGCCTCGCATCCCCAATGTTCTTGCCGGCCGCTACGCCTCCACGGAGCTGGCCGTCCTCTGGTCCCCCGAGCACAAGGTGAAGCTGGAACGCCGGCTCTGGCTGGCGGTGCTGCGCGCCCAGAAGGACCTCGGGATCGAGGTGCCGGACGCCGCCCTCGCCGACTACGAGCGCGTGCTCGACCAGGTCGACCTCGCCTCGATCGCCGAGCGCGAGAAGGTGACCCGGCACGACGTCAAGGCCCGCATCGAGGAGTTCAACGCCCTCGCCGGCCACGAGCAGGTCCACAAGGGCATGACGTCCCGCGACCTGACGGAGAACGTCGAGCAGCTCCAGATCCGGCTGTCCCTGGAACTCATGCGCGACCGCACCGTCGCCGTCCTGGCACGGCTGGGCCGGCTCGCGGGCGAGTACGGCGAGCTGGTCATGGCCGGCCGCTCCCACAACGTCGCCGCGCAGGCCACCACGCTGGGCAAGCGTTTCGCCACGGCGGCCGACGAGCTGCTGGTCGCCCACGGGCGGCTGGAGGACCTGCTGGACCGCTACCCGCTCCGCGGGATCAAGGGCCCGGTCGGCACGGCCCAGGACATGCTCGACCTGCTCGGCGGCGACGCCGCGAAGCTCGCGGAGCTGGAACAGCGCATCGCGCGGCACCTGGGCTTCGCCCACGCCTTCACCTCCGTCGGCCAGGTCTACCCGCGCTCCCTCGACTACGACGTGGTGACGGCCCTGGTGCAGCTGGCCGCCGCACCGTCCTCGGTCGCCAAGACCATCCGCCTGATGGCGGGCCACGAGCTGGTCACCGAAGGCTTCAAGCCGGGCCAGGTCGGCTCGTCCGCGATGCCGCACAAGATGAACACCCGCTCCTGCGAGCGCGTGAACGGCCTGATGGTCATCCTGCGGGGCTACGCCTCGATGACCGGCGAACTCGCGGGTGACCAGTGGAACGAGGGCGACGTGTCCTGCTCCGTGGTCCGCCGCGTCGCACTGCCCGACGCGTTCTTCGCCTTCGACGGCCTGCTGGAGACCTTCCTGACCGTCCTCGACGAGTTCGGCGCCTTCCCGGCCGTCGTCGCCCGCGAGCTGGACCGCTACCTGCCGTTCCTCGCCACCACCAAGGTGCTCATGGGCGCCGTCCGTGCGGGCGTCGGCCGCGAGGTCGCCCACGAGGCCATCAAGGAGAACGCCGTCGCCTCCGCGCTGGCCATGCGAGAGCAGGGCACGGAGCGCAACGAGCTGCTCGACAAGCTGGCCGCCGACGAGCGCATTCCGCTCGACCGCGCCCAGCTCGACGCGCTGATGGCGGACAAGCTCTCGTTCACCGGTGCGGCCGGCGACCAGGTCACCACCCTCGTCGCCCGCATCGAGGAGATCACCAAGCAGCACCCCGAGGCCGCCGGCTACACGCCGGGGTCGATCCTCTGATCCGCCGCGCCTCCGGCCGATGACACCCGAGGAACTCCGGGCCGCCCGTGACCGCATCGTCCCCGATGTGGTCACGGGCGGTCTGCGCGTCCTGTTCTGCGGCATCAACCCGAGCCTCACCACGGCTGTCACGGGTCACCACTTCGCCTTCCCCGGCAACCGGTTCTGGCCCGTCCTCCACCGGTCCGGCTTCACTCCGAGGCAGCTGAAACCCAGCGAGCAGTCGGAGCTCCTGCACTACGGTCTCGGCATCACCAACGTCGTCGCGCGTGCCACCGCCCGAGCCGACGAACTCTCCGCCGAGGAGTTCCGCACCGGTGGCCGCATCCTCACGGCGAAGGTGGAGAAGCTCCGCCCCCGCCTGCTGGCCGTCGTCGGAATCACGGCCTACCGGACGGCCTTCGGCGAACGAAAGGCGCGCGTCGGACCGCAGGATCGCACCATCGGCGACGCCCGGGTCTGGGTCCTGCCCAATCCCAGCGGCCTGAACGCCCACTGGACCGTTGACTCCATGGCCGAGGAGTACGCCCGCCTGCGCGCGACCCTCGCGGACCCCGATGCGGATGGCGCCGCCGAGGGCCACACCGAGGACACGCTCTCGGGCCACCCGGGAACCACGCACCGACCGTCCCCGGAACACGGCTGAGCGGCACACCGACCAGGTCGGCACGACCACTCGCAGGGCCACGCGGCCCGACGCCCGCTCGGCCTTCCAGAACTTGGCCCGCCAACACTTCGACCTGACGGCTCCTTCGACCGGCCGATCGCTTCGACCTGCCGTCCCGTGAGCCCGCCAACTTTCTGCCCGCCCGATCCGGCTGCGGCGTCGCCGGCCCACCGGACCGTTCCCCGAACCGTCAGCCACACCCCGCCGGGCTGCCACGGATCCTGCCGCGCACCGGCCCGGATTGCTCCGAGCGCCTCAGGGCGGGTCGATCTCGGTCACCACGACGCCCAACTCGCAACCGAGTCCGTCCTCCTCCAGGTACAGCGCGAGAGCGATCCAGCGGCTCTCCTGACGCCAGAGCCGCAGATACTCGCACCCCGCCACGGTCTCCGCCCATGGATCGGGGATCTCCTCACCTGCCATCATCCGTTCCTGCGCACTCCAGAGGCTGACCCTCTGCGGGTCGCCCCAGCGTGCCTCCAGCAACGTGATCAGTGCTCCGTGCTCGGCCAGGCACTGCGCACGATGGTCGAGCCGCGCGGCTTCGTCGTCGTCCCAGTGATCGACGTCGGCGTGCAGGAACGCCGTGTGGTAGCCGGGCCCGCTGACGCCCGAACCCGATCGAACGCGCTCCGCGGGGAACTCTCGGGTGCGCATCCCGTCGATGAGGCGGAGGTGATGTGCGGTCGTCATGCCGTCAGTAAACCGTCCCGCACTGACAATGGAGCACCCACCCTCCCCTTTTGATGCTCTATGCGCCTGTCTGCCACCACCCGGCACGACTCCTGAACACCTGACGGGTTCCACGACCGCGGACCGCCTGGGCACGCGACCGCAGGCGCACAGCAGGTTCGGCCGACGATCCGGGAGTTGACACCTGGAACCGGACAACGGGGACCTGGTGCCCCCATCGGATGGCGGGGCCCAGGCCACCAGGCCCCGGTGCCCCGAAATTACGGTGACTGCCCACCGTGCACGCCACTACATTGCTCCCGAACTCGTCGTCCAGCCAAAGGCGTGCCGTTGTACACCCTGTGAGACCTCCCAAGCGCTGACTCGTCGCGCGTCGCATCCGTGCGCCGTGCCCCTTTCTGCTGCGGATTTCTCACTGGAAACCGGTGTACCTCCATGCTCAACACCTGGGTCGTCATGCCCACCTGCCTCCCGCTCGTCGCCCGCCGCTGCCACACCTGCGGCTCCGACCGCTTCCGGCCCGACGGCAAGTTCCGCGTCAACGCGAACCACAAGCTCCTCGACGTCTGGATCCTCGTCCTCTGCACGCGATGCGGGGAGACCGCGAAGCTCACCGTCCTGGAGCGCACCCACATACGTTCCATACAGCCCGAGTTCCTGGACCGCCTCCACCACAACGACACAGCCCTGACCGGTGAACTCCTCCAGGTCCCCCTCATCCAGCACCGCAATCGCCTCACGCTCGACTGGGGCACCAACTGGCGGCTCGACACGGGCGCATCGGAGCACCTGAACCGCACCGTCATCGAAGTCGCCGTGCGCTTCACCGCACGGATCCCCGTCCGTCCGACCCGCCTCATCGCCCAGGGCTGCGCCCTTTCACGCGCAGAGGTCGAGCGCCTGATGGCCCGAGGACGCGTCGACTCGACCATCCGGCTGAACAGCAGAGCCGCCGACGACTTCACGTTCACCCTCAGGCGCTGAGCCCTTCCAGCGGGGCCGGCCCGTCCCGAGTGTTCCCCTCGCGTCCCCCGGGTCCGGCCCCGCTGCCTTCTCTCCCCCTCCCCACCCACCCCATCCCACTCATCACGCCCCTTTCCCACCGTTCCCCCCGCTCCTCCTCTGCGCGACAGCACTGGCGCCGCGCGCTTCGCCATCCGACAGAGCCGATCTCCGCGGTGGGGGTACCTCCACCGCCGCCCGGAGGACAACAGGGCGCCACAGCAGGGGGACACCCTGCTGGGCCCAGCCCCTCCCTCACTGCTGCCATGGACTCCATCGCCGAGCGAGCCCGCACATGGGCCCCGCACCAGCCACGCCTCTCCACAGGGAGAACGAGTCCACCATGCCCCGGTTAGCACGTGTCCGCCGAAATACCCTTGCCCTCACCGTCGTGGCCTCCGCCCTCTTCACGGCCTCTGCGGCTCCGCCCGTAGCCGCATCCCCCCGCCCGGCCGACCCGCTCCGGAACGAGGTGGACGCCGTCCACCGCACAGGGGTCGTCGGCGTGTCCGCCGAGGTCGCCTCCCGCGACGGGTGGCACATCGCACGAGCCGGCACCTCGGCGAAAGGAAGTAACTCCCCCATGCCCCGGAACGGCCGGTTCCGGGTCGGCAGCGTCACCAAGACCTTCACCGCCACGGTGATCCTGCAACTCGTCGGCGAAGGACGCATCGCCCTGGACGACACCGTCGAGCACTGGCTACCCGGCGCCGTTCACGGGAACGGCAACGACGGCCGCCTCATCACCGTGCGCCAACTCCTCCAGCACACCAGCGGCGTCCCCGACGCCCTGCCCGACATCCCCGCCCTCACCGATCCGGCCGGCTACCGCGCACAACGCTTCCGCACGTACACGCCTCCCGAGTTGGTGGCCCTGGCCATGCGACGCCCCCCTACGTTCCCGCCGGGCGAGGGCTGGGCGTACTCCAACACCAACTACGTCCTGGCGGCAATGATCATCGAGAGGGTCACCGGCCGGCCCTGGGACCACGAAGTAGCCGAACGAATCATTCGCCCCTTGGGCATGCACGGCACCAGCATCCCCGGCACCTCCGCCTCCGTATCGGGCCCTCATGCCCGCAGCTACTCCACCTTCGGCGACGCCACGGGCCCCACCATCGACGTGACCACGCTCAACACGACCATGGCCACCGGCTCGGGCTCGATCATCAGCACAACCCATGATCTCTCGCGCTTCTACTCCGCTCTTCTCAACGGCCGCTTGATGGCATCGGCCCAGTTCGACGACATGACGACCACCGTGCCCGCGCCGGCGCTCGGAGTTCGCTACGGACTCGGCATCGGTTCGATCCCGCTCTCGTGCGGCGGCGCCTACTTCGGCCATCCCGGCGAACTCCTCGGATACCGCACCTGGATCGGCATCACCCCCGACGGTTCCCGGACCGCCGTCGTGTACGCCACCAGCGAGGGCGGCAAGGACACCCAGGCCGCGATGAGCACCCTCGTTGACCGGGAGTTGTGCCGCGCCCCTGACATGTAAGGCTTCTCCGGACGAAGAACCGGCCGATTCGGTGCGGACCACTCAATGCGGTCCACGGTAGCTAGCGTGCGTCCGCATCCCCTCCGTCGTGGATGAAACGCGCGGGCTCCGCGCCGAACGACGCCGTTCTTGGAGCCCCCTGCCGACGGGCCGACCAGGCGTCCGTCACCGAACAGGACAGCACCGGATGTCGTCGGGGAGCGACCGGTCGAACGGATGGGGAACACTCGCCGCATGATCGTGATGCAACCAGTCGTGGAGGCCTACAGCCCCGAAGGCTTCGACCTGTGGCCCACAGCCGTGGCCGGTCCCTCCGGCTTTCTGCCACTCCACAGTGCGCTCTCGTCCGCCGAGGTCGGTTCCGCGGTGATGTGCATCGCCAAGTGCAACGACATCGACCCCGATGGTGACCGCCCCCCTCGCCCGGCCGACCCTCTCGGCTCCTTTCTCCACGGGCTCCTCACTTTCGACACCCCCTTCGCCTCCGGCGGCTTGGAAGTCACTGATCCGTCCTCGGGCCATGCCTTCCTGCCCGGCTGCTGCGACGGGCTGGAGGACTGGCGTGATTGGTACCGTCTCATCGAGGACGGCCACACGCTCACGTTCGGCCATGAACCCGTCTCACCCGTCGCCGAGCACGTCGGCGCCACCGTCCGGCTCACCGCCAACACCGACCAGCCCAACAGTCCCGTCATCGAACTGCTCGCCACCGACCTCCGCGCTCTGCTCGCCGGCGTCGAGCAGAGCCTTCTCGGCTTCCTCGACCGTGCGGCAGCTTGGGCCCTCGTCCACCTGCCCAACCTCGACGTCCCCGTCACGACCGCCCTGGCCCGCGCCATGGACGTTCCCTGGCCACCAGCACCACCGAGTATCCAGGCGGGAGCCCTCATCCGGGCGGAGCCCTCATCTGCTCAGCGCCATCGAAGCTAGACGTCCCTCCGTCGTATCGCCCACCACCCGCCGAGGAGAGCAGCGGCGGCCCACCCGGCCGTGACAGCCAGCCCCGTCCAAGGCCCCAGACTGCTGCTCCCCGCCTCCTGGTGGAGCACCAACTGGCCCGCGCGGTCCGGCAGATAGTCGGCCACCCCGCCCGCCACATCACCCACGACGAACGAGACGATCAGGACGAAGGGGATCAGCAGGCCGAGCACGGCGACGGCGCTCCGGAGAATGACGGTCAGGCCGGCGGCGAAGAGCGCCATCAGTGCCAGGTATATGCCGCTGCCGAAGGCCGCCCGCAGTACTCCGGGCTCTCCGAGACCGATGGCATGATCGCCCATGAACAGCTGGCCGACCAAAAAGCTACTGAAGCCGGTCAGGAGCCCCACGGCCAGCGCCGTACTCCCGATGAGGGACATCTTGATGGCGAAAAGCAGGGTACGGCGTGGGACAGCAGCCAGTGAGATCCGGATACCGTCGTTGACGTATTCCGTGGAGACCGCCGTCGCGCCGAAGCTGATGGCCGCAATCTGGGCGAAGTTCAACGCGTAGAAGGCACCGAACACGAGATCGGCACCGTCCTTCTCCGCCTCGGCCTTCCCGATGGTGGCGGCGGCCAGGATGGTGATGGCCAGGGTGGCGAGGAGTATCGCGGCCAGGGACCCGGTGACGGATCGTACCGATCTCATCTTGATCCACTCGGAACGCAGGATCGCGGTGGTGGTCATGATCAGACCTCCTGACTGTAAGGGATGGCGGACGGAGCCGAGGCGAACTCCGTGGTGTCAGAGGTGAGATCGAGATAGGCCTGCTCAAGCGTGGTCTGCTCGTCGACGAGCTGGAGCAAGGGGATTCCTTCCGATGCCGCAAGCGTCCCGATCTCCTCCGCCCTCGCCCCGTCGACGGTCCAGAGCTCGCCTTCACCCTGCTGGGCGCGGAATCCCCGGCGTGCGAGCGTTTCGCCGAACCGCACCGGTTCGGTCGTACTCACCCTCACCCGTGGCCGGCTGCGGGAGTCCAGGAATTCCTGCATCGGAAGGTCCACGAGGAGGCGCCCTCTGCCCAGAACGATCAAGTGGTCGGCGAACGAGGAGGTCTCGTTCATCAGATGACTGGATACGAGAACGGTCCGCCCCTGCCGCGCGAGTCGCCTCATCAACTCCCGGATCCAGATGATGCCTTCCGGGTCCAGACCGTTCGACGGCTCGTCGAGCATGACGACATCGGGGTCGCCGAGAAGAGCCGCGGCTATGCCCAGGCGCTGGCGCATGCCGAGTGAGAACGTCTTGATCCGTCGGTTCCCGACGTCACCGAGGCCCGCCTCCTCCAGCACGGTCTCGACGCGCGATTCCCCTATCCCGTTGCTCGTCGCCAGCGCCAGGAGGTGGTTGCGCGCGGTACGGGAGCCATGAGCGGCCTGAGCGTCGAGAAGTGCTCCGACTCGACGCAGCGGGTGGCCGAGGCCGGCGTACGGCTGCCCGCCGATCGTGGCCGTTCCCGCGGTGGGGCGAATCAGGCCGAGCACCAAGCGCATGGTGGTCGATTTCCCTGCCCCGTTCGGTCCCAGAAACCCGGTGACGCGTCCCGGCCGCACGCTGAACGTGAGTCGGTCCACGGCTCGGGTCCCGCCGTAGTCCTTGGTGAGTTCGTGGACTTCGATGCTGGTCATGTCCCCAGCCTCGCCGCCGCGCCCCGGGCCGGTCCTCCCCCATCGGGGTAGATCATCTCCCTCGCTCGGGGGAGTCGCCGGGTGGATCGCGCTGGCACGATGGCGGCATGCTCAGCTTCTTCCGCCGACTGGCATCGCCCGTCACCTACACCCGGTGGCTGCACCTGCTCCTGCCCGGGACCGTCGTCAGCGTGTGGCTGTACATCTCGACGGACATGCCATGGGTGCCCGTCGCACTGGCCGCGGGCGTCGGCCTGGTACCGGGCATGCGGCTCGCAGAGGGCGTCCAGGCACAGTTGCTGCTCACGCCTCGCGAGCGCGGTGATCCCGAGGCATCCATCTCCGTCGCCTCGTCGTCCTCCTGGTCCGAGCGCTGGCGCACCGCCCTCTGGCTGGAGGTGCGCCTGGTCTGTGCCGGGGTGGCCGGGATGAGCACCGTGTGGCTGCTGGCCACGACGGTCGACCTCATCAGGTCGTCGGCCGGATTCGCGACCAGTGACGCCTGGCTCGTACCCGGGCTCGGCGCGCAGTGGTGGTCGGCGGTCCTGGTGCCCGTTCCCCTCGTGGTGCTGCTCGCCGTGGTCGTGGTCTGCGGTGACGTGATCACGGCTGCCGCCCGATGGCTGCTCGGGCCTACGCCTGTGCAGCGGCTGACCGCGTTGGAGGCGCGGACGGAACAGCTTCTCGAGCGCAATCGGATCGCGCGCGAGTTGCACGACTCGATCGGACACGCCCTGACGGTCGCGGTGGTCCAGGCCGGAGCGGCGCGCGCCGCAAGCGACCCCGTCTTCACCGAGCGCGCGCTGGCGGCGATCGAGGAAACGGGGCGCAACGCGCTGGACGACCTGGAACGAGTACTGAGGGTATTGCGCGAAACGGACGCACCGCCGGGTCAGCGACCGTCGCTGAGCGAGGCCGATCGCCTGTTGGACTCGGCACGCGGCTCCGGCGCCGATGTGGACGCCCATGTGTCCGGTCCGCTGGACCAGGTGCCCGCACCGGTGTCCCGTGAGGGCTATCGCATTCTTCAGGAGGCGCTGACCAATGTGCTGCGGCATTCCGGATCGGTTCCGGTGAAGGTCCGTATCGCCGTGGCGGAGGGCAAACTCGACCTGAAGGTGACCAATCCTCTGATATCCGGCACCGTCGTCGTACCCGAGGGCGGGAGTGGCCTGCGCGGGATCAGAGAGCGGGCGTCTCTCCTGGGAGGCAGTGCCAGAACGGGGCCGTACAAGGGGGAATGGATGGTGCACGCGAGCCTTCCGCTCGACCGCATAGGGTGAGCCGATGCCGGTAACCGTACTTCTGGTCGACGACGAGCCATTGGTCCGCGCGGGGCTCCGCGCGGTGCTGGACGCCCAGCCCGACATCGAGGTCGTGGGCGAGGCGGGTGACGGCGCGGCGGTGGTGCCCCTCGTACGTCAGCTGCGCCCTGCCGTGGTGGCCATGGACGTCCGGATGCCGCTCATGGACGGCATAGAGGCGACGCGTGTCGTACTGCGCTCGGTGCCGGATCCGCCGAAGATCCTGGTGGTGACGACGTTCGAGAACGACGAGTACGTCTATGAGGCGCTGCGTGCGGGGGCGGACGGCTTTCTGCTCAAGCGGGCCCGGCCGGCCGAGATCGTGCATGCCGTGCGGCTGGTGGCGGAGGGGGAGTCACTGCTGTTCCCCGCGGCCGTCCGGCAGCTGGCTGCGGAGTACGGCACGAACAGGGCCAGGAAGGCCATGGAGCGGGCTTCACTGACCGATCGGGAGGCGGCTGTGTTGAGGCTCATGTCCCGCGGTCTGTCCAACGCGGAGATCGCCGCGCATCTGGTGGTGAGTGTGGAAACGGTGAAGACCCATGTCAGCGCGGTTCTCGCCAAGTTGGGGGCCAGGGATCGCACCCAGGCGGTGATCGCTGCCTTCGAGTCCGGATTCGTCTCGCCGAGCTGATACCGGGCGTTCCGGGGCGGCATCGGCGCCCGCGGTCGCCACGCCCCTGAGCAGCGAGTACCATCCGCCTGACATGCGCACGAGCTGGGAGGACACACCGTGGGCCGGCTGACCGGTGGGGACCCGTCGTTGCTGCGTCGGATCAATTCCGCGGTGGTGCTGCATGCCCTCCGAGGTGCGGGTTCTCCGACACTCACGGATCTGACGCGAATCACGGGCCTGTCCCGGCCGACGGTCGAAGGTGTCATGGAGGGTCTCTTCGAGGCCGGGCTCGTCGTCGAGTCGGCGCCCGACGGGGCGGAGGCGCGTCGGCAGGGACGGCCGGCCCGCCGGTTCCGGTTCCGGGCCGAGGCGGGGCATCTACTGGGGATCGAGATCGGTCCTCACCGGGTGTCGGCGCTGCTGTCGGGCCTGGACGGCCGGATCATCGGGGCCGGTTCGCGTGAGGTGTCGGAGACGGCGAGCGCGGACGACCGGCTCGACAAGGTACGGGCCGTCGTCGCGGACGTCCTGCGGCGGACGGGCGTGGCGCGCAGCAGCCTGCGAGCCGTCGGTGTGGGCAGTCCCGGCATCGTGGAGGCCGATGGCACGGTGCGGCTCGGCACAGCGCTGCCGGGCTGGACGGGGCTGGCGCTCGGTGAACGTCTCGGCCGCTCGTTCCGCTGTCCCGTCCTCGTCGAGAACGATGCGAACGCGGCGGCCGTGGCGGAGCACTGGAAGGGCGCGGGCAGGGAGTCCGACGACATCGTGTTCGTGCTGGCCGGCCTGAGCCCCGGAGCCGGTTCGCTGATCGGGGGGCGGTTGCACCGCGGGTTCGGTGGTGCGGCCGGTGAGATCGGTGCGCTGCACCTGCTGGGCCGTGAGGTGACGCCGGAGCGGTTGCTGTCCACGACGGACACCCCCCTGGATCCGCTGGACGAGCAGGCGGTCGCGGCGGTGTTCGCGAAGGCGCGGCACGGTGACGAGCGGGCGCAGGCCGCTGTCGAGCGTTTCATCCAGCGGCTGGTCCACGATGTGGCGGCACTGGCTCTGGCGCTCGATCCCGAGCTGGTGGTCGTGGGGGGCTGGGCAGCGGGCCTGGACGGCGTTCTGGACCCGCTGCGCAACGAGCTGGCGCGCTACTGCCTGCGCCCGCCGCGGGTGGCTCTGTCGCTCCTCGGGGAGGCCGCGGTGGCCACGGGCGCGCTGAGGCTGGCGCTCGACCACGTCGAGGAGGAGTTGTTCGCGGTGGAGGGAACGGTGACGGCCCGCCGCTGATGCGACGGGCCGCGGGATGCCCGCCCCGGCCGGGGCGGGCGGCGGGTCAGGACGCCTGGCGCGCGTCCTCGTGGTGGCTGATCTCCAGGGCACCGGAGTCGCCGAAGGTGAGGCGGCAGGTGTCGGCCCGGTAGGTGGCGACGGAGACGGCCGCCGTGCCGCCGGCGGCGAGGTAGCGGGTGGTGACGACGAGGACGGGGGCGCCGGGGAGCCGGTCGAGTTCCTTGGCGTCGTCGACACGAGCGGAGCCGAGTTCCACGGAACGGTCCTGGCCGTCGAGGCCCAGACGGTGCAGTTCGCGGACGACGTTGCGGGCACGGGCGGGGCCGGAGGGCGTCTCTATGGCCGAGAGCTCCGGAACGGAGGCGGAAGGCACGTACAGCAGCTCCGCCGCCACCGCCTGCCCCTGGGTGACACGGATGCGGCGCACGATGTGCACGGGCTCGTCGACACCGATGTCGAGCATGCCGGCCACGGCAGCCGGTGCCGCGGCGCTCTCGCAGTCGACTGCCTGCCAGGCCTCGCCGGCTCCGCCGCCGGTCCAGTCGTGCCGGGCCGTGGAGACCGCCACGCCCACGCGGGGCGGGGCGACCGTGGTGCCCACACCGCGGCGGCGCTGCAGTCTGCCCTCCAGTTCGAGCTGTTCCAGGGCCTGCCGGAGCGTAGCTCTGGCGACGCCGAACCGAGCGGCGAGCTCACGCTCGTTCGGGAGGATCTCCCCCACCGCAAAGTCCGAGTCGAGTGCCTCACTGAGCACGGTTTTGAGGTGCCAGTACTTCGGCTCCTGCACCGTTTCCAGCTGCGTGGTCCCCACCCTGTCCTCCGCAATCGCCCAGCGGCTTTTCCGCGACGTTATTTATTAAAGGTTCCTGTCTTAACGTTGAGACCATAGGACGACGCACCCCCTTGGTCAAGACCAATCCTCGGGCCGCGAAGCTGTGAATCGAAGGCCAGCCGCGCAGCGTTCACAGGACGTTCGCGGACCCGAGGTCCGTGCGCAGCACAAAGCCCCACGTCCGGGGCGGGTCGTGGTTGGCTACTGGGCACGCCTGGGGCGGGAGCGCGACAGGACTTCCGGAGGCCGCGTTCCTCGGCGGGAATCCGGCGGAGGGCGGGAAGGGGCCGGGCCGCCAGTGGCGGCCGGCGCCCCGCCGATACGTGGGCTAGTCGACGGCGAGCGTGGTCAGCTTGTCGGGGTTGCGGACGATATAGACGCACTGGACGACGCCGGCGCGCATCTCCACCTGGCACACGGAGTCCGGCCTTCCGCCGGAGAGGACCAGGGCGCCCGGCGCGCCGTTGAGTTCCACCAGGCGGATCTCCATGTCCGGGACCTGCCCGTGGGCGACCGCGAAGAGGAACCTGCCGACCTTGTCCGCGCTCTCCAGGACCCGGAGCGGCGCCTTGGACTTGCCGCCGCTGTCGCCGACGAGCCTCACGTCGGGTGCCAGCAGGGCCAGCAGCTCCTCGATGTCGCCTCCGGCCGCCGCGGCGAGGAAGCGCTCGGTGAGGTCGCGGCGCTGGACGGGATCGACGTCGTACCGGGGCTTGCGTTCCTCCACGTGACGCCGGGCGCGCCCCGCGAGCTGGCGCACGGCGGCCTCGCCCCGGTCGAGCGTGGCCGCGATCTCCGCGTACGGGAATCCGAAGGCCTCGCGCAGCACGAAGACGGCGCGTTCCAGCGGAGAGAGCGATTCGAGGACGACGAGCACGGCGACGGAGACGGACTCGGCCAGTACGGCCTGCTCCGCCGTGTCCGGAACGGTGGGTCCGAAGTCCGTGACCAGGGGTTCCGGGAGCCACGGCCCCACGTACGCCTCGCGCCGCGTGCCGATCTGGCGCAGCCGGTCGATGGCGAGACGAGTGACGATCCGGACGAGGAAGGCACGTGGTTCACGCACTTCCTCGCGGGAGGCGGCCGACCACCGGAGCCATGCCTCCTGGACCACGTCCTCGGCGTCGGCGATACGGCCGAGCATGCGATAGGCGACCCCGATCAGGACGGGCCGGTGCTCTTCGAAGACGTCGGTCACGGTTTCGGTCGTCACCGGACCATCCCAGCCGACGCGTCGCGCGGTGTCCAGTTCCCGTGACGCAGACCCCTTGAACTGCAAGCTACCTGGCGGTAATTGTTGTTGACAGTCCGTCTACCTCATCGGTCGGCGCATCGACGACGCGCCGCATTCCCCAGGAGTCCCCATGGCCACGGCCTCGTTCACCGTCGAGTCGCCCCGAGGACCGCGCACCGTGTCCGTGGCCTACGAGCGTGCGGGCTCCGGTGCACCTCTGCTCCTGCTGCACGGCATCGGCCACCACCTCCAGGCGTGGGACCCGGTCGTACCGGTCCTCGCCGTCGAGCGGGATGTCATAGCCGTCGACCTGCCCGGATTCGGGGCCTCGCCCGGCCTGCCCGACGACCTCCCGTACGATCTCGGCACCGTGGTCCCCGTCCTCGGCGCCTTCTGCGAGGCCATCGGGGTGCGCCGGCCGCATGTGGCGGGGAACTCGCTCGGCGGGCTGCTCGCCCTGGAACTGGGACGGGTCGGGCTCGCGCGTTCCGTGACGGCCCTGTCGCCCGCCGGCTTCTGGAACGAGAGCGAACGCCGGTACGCGTTCACCACACTGCGCGCCATGCGACGGGCCGCCTTGTCGATGCCGTTGCCCCTGATCGAGCGGCTGTCGCGCACCGCCGCCGGGCGTACCGTTCTCACCAGCACCATCTACGCCCGGCCCGGTCGCCGCTCCCCCGAGGCGGCGACGTCCGAGACCCTGGCCCTGCGCGGCGCGACCGGCTTCCACCGAACGCTCGCCGCCGGACGGAACACCCTGTTCCGCGACGACATACCGGGCCTACCGGTGACCATCGCCTGGGGCGGCCGCGACCGGCTGCTTCTGCGCCGCCAGGGCATCCGGGCCAAGCACACGCTTCCCGAGGCCCGCCTCGTCAGGCTTCCCGGCTGCGGCCACGTCCCGATGAACGACGACCCCGCCCTCGTCTCCCGGGTGATTCTCGACACGAGCCGCTGAATCCCCGGCCGGTCCGCCTCCGCGCCGCCGCAGCAGACCCGAGCCGATCGCCACTCCGAGCCCGACCAGACAGCTCCCGGCAGCCTGAGCGGGCCCGTACGTACCCGCTCCGACCAGGGGGGCCGTGACGGCGGCGGAGACGGGGATCAGCCCGGAGAAGAGCGTGGCCCGTTCGGCGCCGATCCGCTGGATCCCCCGGTACCAGCAGACGAAGCCGATGACCGTGACCACGGCGGCCTGCCACAGCAGCGCCACGGTCTCCTCGCCCGTGGGCACCCGCACGAACCCCGCCCCGTCGAGCACCACGCCGATGACGGCTGACTCCGCAGCGGCCAACGCGCACGCGGTGGCCGACAGGAGCCGGGGCCCCAGCGGGCGCAGCACGGGCACGGCGATCAGGGCGAACCCCACCTCACCGGCCAGCGCCCCGACGGACAGCAGAATGCCCGCGGTGTCCGTGCGCCCCCATCCCTGCACGGTGAAGGCACCGGCGGCGACCAGTGTGGCCGCGAGAAGGACGGTTCGCGTCGGCCGGCGCCCATCGCCGAGCGGCACGAGAACGGCCACGACGATCGGGGCGCAGCCGACGAATACTCCCGGAACTGCCGGCTCCGCCGAGCGTTCCGCGGTCAGGACGGCCAGGTTGAATCCGACCATTCCCACAGCGGCGAGCACGGCGAGCCGCGCCCACTGGCGGCCGGTGAGCGCGCGCAGCACCTGCATCGGCCCGGGTCCCTCGGGCGGCCTGAGCAGAGGGATGAGCAGGAGGGCGGCGAGGCCGTAGCGCAGGGTCTGTCCCCCGGCGTAGGGGTATGCGCCGAGCACGCTGTTGGCGGTGAAGGAGGCACCGACGAGGACGCAGGCGAAGGCGGCGAAGGCGGCGCCGCGCAGTGAGGTCGTATTCATGTGAATGACGCTAGGCATTCCGGCGGTCCGGATTAAGGTCCACATTCATGACGTCTTCGAGGACCAATTCAGAGCATGCCGGTGCCGCTGACGTGCACGAGTCCGTGTCGGCGGCCTGGGAGCTGCTGCTGCCGGCCGCGGCGGCACCGGCGCGTGGCCGGGGGCGCGCCCTGCAGTCCGCGCTGCGCGAGGCCGTACGTTCCGGCCGTCTGGTGCCGGGGACCCGGCTGCCGTCGAGCCGTGCGCTCGCCGCCGATCTGGGTGTGTCGCGCGGTCTGATCACGGAGGCCTACGAGCAGCTGACTGCGGAGAGCTATCTGCGCAGTGGCCGCGGGGCGGGCACCTGGGTGAGCGGGTCGGTGCGCGCGGCGGCGGACGGGGCCCGCGATCTCGCGCCTCGCGGACCGGGCACTCTCGTCGACTTCCGGCCGGGCACTCCGGATCTTTCGCTGTTTCCCCGCAGCGCCTGGGCCGCCACACACCGTTCGGTCATCAACCGGCTGCCGCACAGCGCCCTGGGATACCCGGACCCCCGCGGTCTGCCCGAGCTGCGCGTCGCGCTCGCCGCGCTGCTGACCCGACGCCGCGGGGTGGTGGCCGATCCGGAACGGCTGCTGGTCTGCTCGGGCGTCGCCCAGGCAACCACCCTGCTGGGGTTCGTGCTGCACGGGCGGGGACAGCGCACCGTCGGCGTCGAGGACCCCGGGAGCCCCGAGCACGCCGCGCTCTTCGCCTCCGCCGGGCTGGACACAGAACGGCTTCCCCTGGACGACGAAGGGCTGGAAATCGCATCGCTCGAAGCTTCGGGGGTGCGTGCCGTGGTGACGACGCAGGCCCATCAGTTCCCCACCGGAATCGCCTACTCCGCCGCCCGGCGCAGCCGGCTGCTCGACTGGGCCCGGGAGAACGACGCCGTGATCATGGAGGACGACTACGACGGGGACTTCCGCTACGACCGCGCCCCGGTCGGCGCGCTGCAGGGGCTCGATCCCGAGCATGTCGCGTACACGGGATCGGTGAGCAAGTCGCTCGCACCCGGACTGCGGCTGGGCTGGCTGCTGGCCCCGGCCTCGATGACGGACGAACTGGTGGACCGGAAGCGGACGATGGACCTCGGCAATCCGAGCCTGGACCAGGCGGTGCTCGCCGACTTCGTCGTCCGGGGCGACTACGACCGTCAGCTGCGGCGCTGCCAACGCGCCTACCGGGAACGTCGCGACGCCATGACGACGGCTCTGTCCACGTACTTCCCGGGCACCGCCGTCAGCGGAATCGCCGCCGGACTGCACATCATCGCGCGTCTTCCCGAGCGCTACGGGCCCGAGGCGGAGTTCCTGGC
Source organism: Streptomyces sp. NPDC057682 (assembly GCF_042799575.1). NCBI lineage: Bacteria > Bacillati > Actinomycetota > Actinomycetes > Kitasatosporales > Streptomycetaceae > Streptomyces > Streptomyces sp. NPDC057682. Next base: position 266,285 of record NZ_JBHVIN010000006.1, read on the forward strand.
CCGCGCGGAGGGGGCCGGAATCGCCCTGCGTCCGCTGAGCGACTGCGGGACGGTGGCACCGGCGGACTGGTCGATCGCTCTGGTGCTGGGGTACGCGCATCTGGCGCCCGCCGAGATCGGACGCGGGCTACGGCTGCTGGCCAAGGCCCAGGACGGCTTCTGATATCGCTCCGGCGGTGCCGGGCCCGGGTGTTCACCTCGCGTTGGTGTGACGGTCTCCGGCGGGCGCGAGGGTGGGCCGGTCGGTCAGCAGATCCGTTCCGTCGCCCCGGAGGCCACTCGATGCCGTTCCGTCCGCGCGTTCCTTCCCCCGGCCGCCGCACCGTGCTGCGCGGCTCGCTGGCGGTCCCGGCCGCCCTCGCCGTCCCCGTCCTCGGTCCCGCGGCGCCCGCCTTCGCCCGGTCGGGCCGCCCGGACGCGGCGTGGGGCGTCCAGGTCGGCGATGTCACCTCGTCGACCGCCCTCGTGTGGGTGCGTTCCGACCGCCCGGCTCGGATGCTGGTGGAGACCTCCGCGACGGAGTCCTTCCGTCGTCCGCGCATCTGGCACGGTCCGCTGCTGGGCCCTGGCACGGACTTCACCGGGACGACCCCGCTGCACGGGCTGCCCGCGGGCGAGCAGGTCCACTACCGGGTGACCCTCGCCGATCCGGAGGACCCCCGGCGTACGGGCCGGCCCGTGTACGGCACGTTCCGGACGGCTCCGGCCCGGCGGCGGGACGGGGTGCGCTTCGTGTGGTCCGGTGACATCGCGGGGCAGGGCTGGGGCATCAACCCGGACATCGGCGGGTACCGGGTGTACGACGAGATGCGCCGTCTGGACCCGGACTTCTTCCTGTGCAGCGGCGACAACATCTACGCGGACGGGGTGATCGAGCCGAGTGTGACGCTTCCCGACGGGCGGGTCTGGCGGAACGTGACCACCGTGGAGAAGTCGAAGGTCGCCGAGACGCTGGCGGAGTACCGGGGGAACTTCCGGTACAACCTGCTCGACGACAACCTGCGCGCCTTCAACGCCCAGGTGCCGTCGGTGATCCAGTGGGACGACCACGAGGTGCGGAACAACTGGTATCCGGGCCAGATCCTCGATGACGTCCGGTACGCCGAGAAGAACGTGGACGTACTGGCGGCGCGTTCCATGCGGGCCTTCGGCGAGTACTTCCCCGTGTCGACCCTGCGCCGTTCGAACGGTGAGGGCCGTGTGCACCGAGTGGTTCCGCACGGTCCGCTGCTGGACCTGTTCGTGCTGGACATGCGTACGTTCCGCAACGCCAACTCACCCGGGCGGCAGGCCGACGACACCACCGGAATCCTCGGCGCGGAGCAGCTGAAGTGGCTGAAGCGTGCGCTGTCGAAGTCCCGTGCCGTCTGGAAGGTGATCGCCGCCGACATGCCGCTCGGGCTGGTCGTCGCCGACGGCGCGACGGACTTCGAGGCGGTGTCGCAGGGCGATCCCGGCGCTCCGCTCGGCCGCGAACTCCAGATCGCCGAACTGCTCCGCCACATCAAGCACCAGCGGATCACCGGAACGGTGTGGCTCACAGCCGATGTGCACTACACCTCCGCCCAGCACTACCGGCCGGAGCGGGCGGCCTTCCAGGACTTCGCCCCCTTCTGGGAGTTCGTCACGGGCCCACTGGCCGCGGGCCAGTTCCCGGCCAACGCGCTCGACCGGACCTTTGGCCCGGACCAGGTCTTCGTCAAATCACCTGATCGAGCGAACGTCTCCCCGATGGAGACTCCTTCGCTGTTCGGCGAGATCGACATCGACGGCGTCAGCGGCGAGTTGACGGTCCGCCTTCGTGAGCAGGGCGGATCCGTTCTGTTCACCAAGGTTCTCCAGCCCGGCCGGGTGGGTCAGTGACGCCGTCGGGAACCTGACGGACGAGAAGCGCGAGGTGTGCCGGTGCGCGTTTCGGCACACCTCGCCCGGCCCGATTGTCAGTGGCGGGTCCTACGGTTTTTTCATGACCCGATCCGTACAGGCGCTGGCCTACTCCCGTCCCTCCGCACTGCTGTCCTCGCAGGCGGGGCAGTCGCTCGGCCTGGAGACCGCGGGCGGCCTCACACCGCGCGGCGCCGAACCGCACCCCCGCTTCTTCGAAGGCTTTCTCGCCTCGCCGCACATCGCCGCGCGCGGTCTGCTGGCCGTGGCCGACGTGGCGTCCGCCCGGTACTACCAACGGAGTCTGCACGCGTCGTTGGACCCCGTGGTGACGGGCAACGGTGACCGGTTGCGCTTCGAGTCCTTCTCCGGCTGCTGCGGTGTCTACGCACGCCTCGACGTACTCAGCGAGGGCCTGGAGGGCGTCGAGACCGGGCACGGCACCACGAACGTGGATGTGAACAACCCCCTGCGGGAGGCGCTGTCCCGGACGGCCGGTGACGATCCGCTGCATCTGCGGGTGGGTCCGGAGGAACTGGCGGTCACGACGGCCCGTGAGCGGGTGGTGGAGAAGAAGATCCCGCTCCCCGACCGGTGGCTGCGGGGATTCGCGGAGGCCCAGGTGGCGTCCGCTGCGTTCGATCTGCGGGCTGAGCTCCCGGCGGCCGAAGCAGTCCGGTTCCTGCGCCCGCTCTCCCGCGCGTCCGGCGCCGCGTCGCGCGCTGTGCAGTGGGTGGTTCCGGCGGGCCGCGCGCTGCGGCCCACGTCGCGACCGGCGCCCGGGGCCGTCTGTCTCCCGGGACCGCAGCGCCTGGCAGCCCTGCAGCGCGTCCTTCGGTATGCGACGGCACTACGGGTGTACGGGCCTCCGGCCGACGGGGTCCCGGCCTCCAGCGCCTGGGAGGTGGTCCTGCCGGGCATGCGGCTGACGCTGACCCTGTCGCCCGAGGTGTCGCGCGGATTCTCCGGGGAGGGCGGTGTCCTGGAAGCTCTCGCCACGGACGACGCCGCAGCCGACGCCGAACTCGTCTCGGTGCTGCTGGCCTGGGAACCGCGTATCGAGCCGGCGGAGCTGGCGGAGCGGTCGGGCCTTCCGGTGGAGCGCGTACGGGCGGCGCTGACGCGGCTCGGGACCGCCGGCCGGGTCGGCTACGACCTCGCGGACGCGGCGTACTTCCACCGCGAGCTGCCGTACGACGCCGATCGCGCCGAGCGCCACAATCCGAGGCTGGTCGCCGCCCGTGTGCTGGCCCGGTCGGGCGCGGTCACGCTCGACGGCGATCTGGCCGCCGTGGCCTCCGCAGACCGCCGCTACCAGGTCCGTGAGCACAACGGCGCGCTGAGCTGCACCTGCCCGTGGTGGGCGGACTACCGGGGCCGGCGAGGTCCCTGCAAGCACGCCCTGGCCGTCCGCATGGTCCGCCGGGGCGCCGTTCCTGCGGGAGGCACACGATGAGCGAGCTGCTCACCGCGGTCCACGAGGGCCGCCTGGACGACATCCCCGCCCTCCTCGCCCCCCTGGGCAAGGCGGAACGCCGCGCGGTTCTGGACGAGTTGAAGGAGCTGCGCAAGGAGTCGCGCACCTGGCCGTGGGGCGAGCGCACGAGGACCCGGAAGGCGATCCTGATCGCCGGCGCCGGTTGTCACGGCGGGGCCGCGGGATGCGCCACGTGGATCGGAGCACGGGAGATGCGTGACTGGGTGCACTCCCCCTACCCGAGGCTGCTCGGCGTGCTGGCCGACCGCGATCCCGCATGGCTCGCGGATCTCGCCCGCCGTCTGAGTGCCCGCAGCATCGAGTCCGACGCGGAGTTCCGCCTGGTCGCCGAGCTGGTGCGGATGGCCGGCTGCCCCCTGCCCGTGTCGGACGGGCTGGTCCGGGGCTGGTCGGAGCGCGTCAACCAGACACGGTGGGGCCACCGCCGGTCGCGGCCCCTGGTGGACGTCCTGCGCGACGAGCCGCACCTCGCCGAGTTGGTGCCGCACCTGCTGGAGATGCCGGAGGTGCCCACCCAGGTGACGTGGACCAATACCCAGGACCCGACGGACGACTGGCCGACCTCACTGGCGGTGCTCACCAGGGAGGGCCTGCTCGACCGCGACCCGCTCGTGGACCGTTGCGTCACCCGTCTGCTCCGGGGCGGAAAGCCGTCGGACCTGCGGTTCTGTCTGCGTCTGTTGCAGGGGCTCGAACCCACGGCGGAGGAGGAGAGTGCCCGGATCACGGACTGGATGGCGATGGCGTCGGACGGCACGTCCGCCGTGGCGGGCCACGCCCTGTCCGTGCTCGCCCGGCTGGACGCCGAGGGCGGGGTCTCGGTGCGCCAGTGGGCCGAGGTCTCGGGTCCCGTCCTCTTCCGCTCCGAGAAAAAGCTGGTGCGGGCGCAGCTGGTCCTGCTGGGCAAGGTGCTGCGGCGCGCCCCGGAGGCGGCCGACGCACTGCTGCCGCTCGTCGCGGAGGTGTTCGGCCATCCGGACATCGCGGTCCAGGAGCAGGCCCTGAAGCTCGTGGCCCGCCATCTCTCCGCCACGGCACCCGCGGTGCGCGAGGAAGTCTCGGATCTGGCGGCGCAGTTGGGTCCGGTGCATCAGCCGGCGGCCCGCGCCGTCTTCGGTGAGACGCGGGACGGTGGTCCGCCGGTCGACGCCTACGAGGAGACCCTTCCGTCCGCACCGGTGGCGCGGCGCCTGGGGCCCGCCGTGTCCGGCGCGGCGGAGCTGGTGGAGGAGTACGTGTCCCTGGTCCGCACCCGTGCAGGGGAGGTGACCGCGTTCGAGCGGGTGCTGGACGGGCTGATCCGCTGTGCTCATGACGACCGGAAGGGTCTGACCGACGCACTGCCGACCGCCCTCGCGGGACAGTGGTGGGCGGATCCGGCGATCCAACTGTCCCAGGAGGAGATCGACCGCCGGTTCTCGCGGAACCACGACGGATTGCAGGTCGTCGTGGCCGCCTTCCTCGGAAGGGTCTCCGCCACCGCGATCGACGAGGGCCGCAGCCGGTGGACGGCCACGGGCAGTTGCTGCCACGCGGCCCTCGAAGGAGTGCTCTACGCCCGGCTGTGGGAGGCAGCCGCCGCGATTCGGAAGGGTGATCTGCCCTTCCTCCTCGCCACGCCCACGTGGCACACCGGCTCCCTCGACCCGGCGGAGCTGGTCGAGCGCCTAACCGTCTACCGCGACCGGGGACTCGCACCGGGCCCGGCCGACTTCGGACAGGCGCTGCTGAGGGTGCGCCGCACCGGCGAGGGGCGCGCGGCGGACGCGGCAGCCGCTCTCGGCACGCGGGAGGGGGACCGGCTGGCCGCCTGGATCCGTGCGGACGAGCCGGTGGCCCCCGTCCTGAGACGTCCTGTCGAAGTGGAGCCGCGGTCGGAGCGCGGCTGGCTCCAGCGGTCGGTGGTGAGCACGCGCCGCCTCCTCCTGGCCACGAAGGAGCGCCTGGTCATCCAGCAGGAGTTCCCGCGCACCTTCCACTGGCTCGGACGCCCGCACTCCCCGAGACAGCAGCGGTGCTACCACTGGGGCGACAGGTCGCCGCAGTGGATCGCGACCTTGCCCGAGGACGCCGACACGCTGGCGGCCTGGCTGCTCCCCTCGCTCACCGATGTCGAGGAACAGCGGGGCATGGCCTGGCCCCTGCCCGATCTCGCCGAGTCCGAGGGGCCGTCCGGGCACGCCGTCCATCTGGCGCTGGCCTACGGACTCGGGGCGCGATTCGCCGAGGACCGGCTGTCGGCGGTCGACGCGCTGCTGGTCATGGCTGCCCGGGGCAGGCTGGACGCGGAGTTGCTCTCCGGCCAGTTGGGGGACCTCATGGGGCGGGAGCTGGTGAAGCCGGCGAGGCTGGCGGACTCCGCCCGTACGGCGGCGTCGACGGGCGCCTGCCGGACGGTGCTCTCGGTGCTGGTCCCGGTGCTCCCCGCGCTGCTCGGACGGGAGAAGGCGCCGCGGGGGCTGAGCGATCTGCTCGCGGTGGCCGCCGAATGCGTGGAGCGGAGCGGGCCGCCGAAGGCCGGGCCGATACCCGGCCTCGCCGCCACGGCGGCGCGCGGCGGCTCGACCCAGCTGGTGCGGCAGGCGGCACGGCTGGAAGCGGCATGCGGGGAAGGACAGGACGCCACCCCGTAGGAAGGTCCCCACGTGGGGCAACGGAGCGGGTGTCCCGGCAGGGAACGATCCGGCCGGGACACCCGGGGACGAGCGCCTTCACTCGTCCGGAACGCCGGGAGAAGGCCACATGACAACCAACGGGAACCAGACGATAGGCCACCAGACCCACACTTAACCGATCGGTCACAGAGCGTTCGTGATCAGGCAACACCGTTCCCGCACAGTGAGGTCATGACTGATATGACACCCGCGCAGCATGCCCGCCGACCCCATCACTGGCGGCGGGACCTGATCGAGCTGGCCGCTCTGTTCACCGCCGTCGCCGTCGCCGACGCGATCGCGAACCTGATCGGGCACCAGCCGGACGGCCCGTATCTGCTGATCGCCTCGGCGGTGGCCCTGACGGCCACGGCCGCGTTCCACACCTGGTGGGCCCGGCGCCACAGTCACGCCCCTCCGCCGGACACCGGGGACGCAGCGGGTCGAAGCACGCCCCCCGGCGCGGTTGCGACCGGAGCGGTGCACGGCCAGGGGGTGAGCGGCACGGCGGAGGACACGGACCGCGAGCCGGGCGGGACCGTGCTGTGGCGGATGCGGACCACGGTCCGGGACGCGCCGGGCAGTCTGGCGGCGCTGTGCATGGAGTTGGCACGTCACCATGTCGACATTCTGACCCTCCAGACGCATCCGCTGGCGGAGGGCACTGTGGACGAGTTCCTGCTGCGAGCCCCCGTCGCCCTTCCTGCCGCACGACTGACCCGGGCCGTCTCCGAGGCCGGGGGCAGTTCGACCTGGATCGAGCGGGCCGATGCCCACGATCTGGTGGACGCCCCGACCCGGGTGCTCGGCCTGGCCACCCGGACGGCGCTGGACGCCGCGGAACTCCCCCTCGCGCTGAGGCAGTTGCTGGGCAGGTGCACCATCCACTCGCTGCCGGCGGTAACGATCGGCGGACGGGCCACCGGGGCGACGGCACCCGTCGAAGGTGTCCTGGAGGAGACGGTGATGCGGCTGCGCGATCCCTCGGGCGGCGTCATCACCGTGGAGCGCCCCTATCTCCCGTTCACTCCGACGGAGTTCGCGAGGGCGCGCGCCCTGGTCGAACTCGACGCCCGGCTCGGCCCGCGGGTCCCGCGCGGGAAGCACGTGCTCACCCTGCCCGAGGGCAACGCGATCACCGTCCGCCGCGCGGACCGGAGCGATCTCGAAGCGGCGCGGGCCATGCACGACCGCTGCTCCGAGCAGACCCTGCGCCTGAGGTACCACGGCCCCGTCGGCGACGCCGACCGCTACCTCGACCACCTGCTGAGCCCGCGCTTCGGCCGTACGCTCGCCGCGCAGACCGCGTCGGGTCGGACCGTGGCCCTCGGCCACCTTCTCTGGGACGGGGACGAGACCGAGGTCGCGCTGCTCGTCGAGGACGACTGGCAGCGGCGGGGCATCGGCTCCGAGCTGCTGGCCCGGCTGGTGGCGCTCGCCGCCGAAGCGGGCTGCGAGAGCGTCTACGCGGTCACACAGGCGTCGAACACGGGCATGGTCGCCGCGATGCGCGCGCTCTCGCTGCCCCTGGACTACCAGATAGAGGAGGGCACCCTGGTGATCACCGCCCGGCTCGGTGCGACGCCGGCGCACACGCTGACCCCGTACGAGCAGGCCGAGCGCTGACAGCGGCGGCATCGGCACCGGGTTCCCGGCCCGGCCGCCGATGCCGCCCACCGGTGCCGGGCCGCCGATGCCGCCCACCGATGCCGCCCAGCGGGGGCGGCATCGGCCGGTCGACCGGCAGCCCGGCGCTACCGCCCGGTCGCGCCACCCGCACCCGCCGGAACCGGTGCGGCGTCCTCGCTGCGGCGGGTGGGCGGCACCTCGCCGCCGAGGGCCTGGCAGAGGTCGCTCCACAGGTCCTCGACGTCTTCGAGGCCGACCGAGAGGCGAAGGAGCCGGTCGCCGACTCCGGCGGCGTGCCGGTCGCTCTCGTCCACGATGCGGTGGCTGATGGATGCGGGGTGCTGAATGAGGGTGTCCACGCTGCCGAGACTGACGGCGGGGGTGACGAGCCGCACCGCGGCGGTCACCCGGTGCGGGTCGCCGTACACCTCGAAGGACACCATGGCCCCACCGATCTCCGGATAGTGGACGCGGGCGACGCGCGGGTCGGCGGAGAGGCGCCGGGCGAGTTCGGCGGCGCTCGCCGAGGCGGCGCGGACCCGTACCGGGAGGGTGGAGAGACCGCGGAGCAGCAGGTATCCCGCCATGGGGTGGAGGACACCTCCGGTGGCGAAGCGCACCTGCCGGAGGCGGGCGGCGAACTCCTCGTCGCAGGCGACGACTCCGCCCATCACGTCGCCGTGGCCGCCGAGGTACTTCGTCGCGCTGTGCAGCACGATGCGCGCCCCGTGCTCGACGGGCCGCTGGAGGACGGGGGTCGCAAAGGTGTTGTCGACGAGCAGCGGGACCGAACCGCAGGAGTGGGCGACGGCGCGGATGTCGACTTCGGCGAGCGTCGGGTTGGCCGGCGTCTCGACGATGACCAGTCCGGTGTCGGGGCGCAGGGCATCGGTGATCCCGGCCGGGTCGGTCCAGGTGACCTCGGTGCCGAGCAGACCGGCGCCCAGCAGGTGGTCGCTGCAGCCGTACAGGGGTCGTACGGCCACGACATGGCGCAGCCCCTCGGCGGCACGGGCGAGGAGGACGGCGGTGAGCGCGGCCATTCCGCTGGCGAAGGCGACGGCGCTCTCGGTCCCTTCGAGGCGGGCGAGCGCCGTCTCGAAGCGGGCGTTCGTCGGATTGTCGAGGCGGGAGTAGACGGGCGGGCCGTCGGGGCGGGCGCCGGTGGCGGCGAAGGCGTCGATGCGTTCGGCCTCGCCCCGGGAGTCGTGGGAGGGGTAGGTGGTGGACAGATCGATGGGCGGGGCGTGCAGGCCGAGGGCCGCGAGGTCGTCGCGGCCGGCGTGCACGGCTTCGGTGGCCTGCGCCCTGAGCGGGGGTGTCGGCGAGGGCGCGAACGAGGCTTCGGTGTCCATGGCCCGAGCGTGAACACCGCACGGGATGTTCGGGAGAAACTCCGTGCTACGTTCGGCCGATGACCGATTCCGTCGCCCTGGACACGGTGGATCTGCATATTCTGCGGCTGCTGCAGAACGATGCCCGGACCACCTATCGCGAACTCGCGGCCGAGGTCGGGGTCGCTCCGTCGACCTGTCTGGACCGGGTGGCGCGGCTGCGCCGCTCGGGCGTCATCCTCGGCCATCAGCTGCGGCTCGACCCGTCCCGGCTCGGGCGCGGTCTGGAGGCGCTGCTGTCCGTCCAGGTGCGACCGCACCGGCGGGAGCTGATCGGGCCGTTCGTCGAACGGATCAGGGCGCTGCCCGAGTCACGGGCGCTGTTCCATCTGACCGGCCCCGACGACTATCTGGTCCATGTCGCGGTGACCGGGACCGCCGATCTCCAGCGTCTGGTGCTGGACGAGTTCACCTCGCGCCGGGAGGTGGCCCGGGTCGAGACACGGTTGATCTTCCAGCAGTGGGACTGCGGACCGCTGCTGCCGCCTGCGGCCGGAACGGCCGAGTCCCGGACGGGTTCGGGCTGAGTCCCGGCCGAGTCAGGCCCATGGGGCCGATTGATAGTGACTCGGGGGCCGTCCGTGTACGAGGATGTCCACATGTCAGACTCCTCCAGCAGCGCGCTGCCCCGCCAGGTCGCCGACGCCTACGTCGACGCGTTCATCGAACTCGACCCGATCTCCGGCACCTATCTGGGTGTCGCGGAGAGCTCGCGCCGCCTTCCCGACTTCTCCCCGGCCGGCCAGGAAGCCCTGGCCGAGCTGGCCCGTACCACGCTCGCACGGCTCGACCGGGCGGAGGAGCTGCCGGGTGCCGCCGATGACGCCGAGCGCCGTTGCGCCCGGCTGCTGCGTGAGCGGCTGACGGCGGAACTGGCCGTGCACGAGGCCGACGAGGCGCTGCGCGCCGTGTCGAACCTGCACTCCCCCGCGCATTCGGTGCGTGATGTCTTCACGGTGACGCCCACCGAGTCGGACGAGGACTGGGCGGCCGTGGAGGAACGGCTGCGCGCCGTGCCGGACGCTCTGGCGGGGTACCGCGCGTGCCTCGCGCTGGGTCTGGAGCGCAAGCTGCTCGGCGGTCCGCGTGCGACGGCCACGTTCATCGGTCAGCTCGACGAGTGGATCGGGGAGGGTGGGAACGGCTTCTTCCAGGAGTTCACGGCCCCGGGCCCGGAGGCGCTGCGCGCCGGTCTGGACGAGGGGGCCGCGCTGGCCACCGCCTCGCTGGTCGAGCTGCGCGACTGGATGCGCGACGTGTACGCGCCGGCCGTCGAGGGCGAGCCGGACACGGTGGGACGCGAGCGGTACGCGCGCTGGTCGCGGTATTTCAACGGTACGGATCTGGATCTGGACGAGGCGTACGCGTACGGCTGGTCGGAGTACCACCGGCTGCTGGCGGAGATGCGTGCCGAGGCGGAGAAGGTGCTGCCGGGTTCCGGTCCGTGGGAGGCGCTGGCCCATCTCGATGTGCACGGCAAGCACATCGAGGGCGTCGACGAGGTCCAGGTCTGGCTGCAGAACCTGATGGACGAGGCGATCGAGGCCCTGGACGGCACGCACTTCGAACTCGCCGAGCGGGTGCGCCGGGTGGAGTCCCGTATCGCGCCTCCCGGCGGCGCCGCGGCCCCGTACTACACGGGTCCGTCCGAGGACTTCTCGCGTCCGGGGCGTACCTGGCTGCCGACCATGGGCGAGACCCGGTTCCCGGTGTACGACCTGGTCTCGACCTGGTACCACGAGGGGGTTCCGGGTCATCATCTCCAGCTCGCGCAGTGGGTCCACGTCGCGGACAGCCTGTCGCGCTACCAGGCCTCGATCGGCATCGTCAGCGCCAACGCCGAGGGCTGGGCCCTGTACGCGGAGCGGCTGATGGACGAGCTGGGCTTCCTCCCGGACGCCGAGCGGCGTCTCGGTTATCTGGACGCGCAGATGATGCGCGCCTGCCGGGTGATCGTCGACATCGGCATGCACGCCGAACTGGAGATCCCGGCCGACTCGCCGTTCCACCCGGGCGAGCGGTGGACGCCGGCGCTGGCGCAGGAGTTCTTCGGCAACCACAGCGGCCGTCCGGCGGACTTCGTGGAGAGCGAGCTGACCCGCTATCTCTCGATGCCGGGTCAGGCCATCGGCTACAAGCTGGGTGAGCGGGCCTGGCTGCTGGGCCGGGAGAACGCCCGCGCCGCGCACGGGGACTCCTTCGACCTGAAGGCCTGGCACATGGCCGCGCTGTCCCAGGGGCCGCTGGGTCTGGACGATCTGGTCGACGAGCTGTCGAAGCTCTGACGACCGGCCGAGGCGGGTCCGGACAGCGTTCCGGGCCCGCTTCGGCATGTTGCGGGGCGTGTCCGCCCGGGGCGGGGACTGCCCGCCCGGAGCGGGGCGCCACGCCCGTCGCCGGCCCCGACCGGGCTGCGCGGGTCGGCACCCGAGCACCCGCCGCATCCGGCACGTCCGCCGCTTCCGGGCTCCGCACGGGCGGCGGGGCGCCCCGGTGGCCGTCTCAGCAGCCGCAGTCGGCGTCGGTGGCCGGGGCGGTCAGCGGGTCGGGGGTACGCCGTTCGGTCCCCTGCCAGGTCTCGTAGGCGAAGCCTTCGCGTGCCCAGTACTCGAAACCGCCGAGCATCTCCTTGACCTGGTAGCCGAGTTCGGCGAGGGCGAGCGCGGCGCGGGTGGCACCGTTGCATCCCGGGCCCCAGCAGTAGGTGACCACCGGCACGGCGGGGTCGAGCAGTCCCGGGGCCTGCTCGGCGATGAGCGCGGTCGGCAGGTGCAGGGCGCCGGGGACGTGACCCTGGTCCCAGGCCGCGGTCGAACGGGAGTCCAGGAGGACGAAGCCGGGGTCGCCGTCGGTCTCCATCGCGGCGGCGACGTCGGAAACATCGGCGTGGAAGGCGAGCGAGGCACCGAAGTAGGCGGCGGCCGCGGCGGGGGACGCGGGCGGGACACGGAGAACGGGGTTGCCGCCGAGGGCGGTGAGCTGCGAGGTCATGCAAGAAATCTACGAGCGGAGCACCGGTGCCGGGAAGCGGTGATCCACGGTGCCGGGCTTGATCCGCCGGGGATTTCCCTGTTTGCTCGCACCATGACCGACTATTCCCCGGACGCCACCGACTGGCGCATTCTGGACGTCCTGCAACGGGACGGGCGCGCCTCGTTCGCGGAACTGGCGCGGGCGGTGGCGATGTCGTCCAGCGCCGTGACCGAGCGGGTGCGCAGGCTGGAGGAGGCGGGGATCATCAGCGGCTACGCGGCCGTGGTCGACCCCGAACGGCTCGGGCTGCCGATCCTCGCTCTCGTACGCCTGCGATATCCCCACGGCAATTACAAGCCGTTCCACGATCTCATCGATACGACGCCGGAGATCGTGGAGGCCCATCACGTCACCGGCGACGACTGTTTCGTCCTCAAGGTGACGGCCCGCTCCATGAGCCATCTGGAGACGGTCTCCGGCAGGATCGCGTCGCTCGGTTCCGTCACGACCAGCGTCGTGTACTCCTCGCCCCTTCCGCGCCGGGCGATCAGTCGCTGACCACGTCCACGGCCCGGTGCCGTACGGAGGAGCCGTGCCGTTCCTTCACGACTTCGAGCTGGGCGGGGATGCGGCGGCGCAGATCGGCGACATGGCTGACGATGCCGACGCTGCGGTCGCGTTCGCGCAGGGAGTCCAGCACGTCGAGCACCTCGTCGAGCGTCTGCTCGTCGAGGCTGCCGAACCCCTCGTCGATGAAGAGGGTGTCCAGCCGTACGCCACCGGCCTCGTCGGTGACCACATCGGCGAGGCCGAGCGCCAGGGCGAGCGACGCGAAGAACGTCTCGCCGCCGGAGAGCGTGGCCGTGTCGCGTTCGCGTCCCGTCCAGGCGTCGATGACGTGCAGCCCCAGACCGGCCCTGCGGCCACCGGTGCGGGCGTCGGAGTGGACCAGCTGGTAGCGGCCGGACGACATCCGCCGGAGCCGCGCGGTGGCGGCCTCGGCGACCTGTTCGAGCCGGGCGGCCAGGACGTACGACTCCAGACGCATCTTGCGTTCGTTGTCCGCCGAGGTGCCCGCGGTGAGTCCGGCGAGCCGTGCGACGCGTTCGTACTCCTCGCGCACCGGGCCCAGGCCGCGCACCTCGTGCTCCGTCAGGGCGGACAGCCTGTCGAGTTCGGCGCAGCGTTCGCGGGCCGAGGCGAGGGCCGTCGAGGCCTCCCGCAACAGGCGTTCGGCCGTGTCGTGGGCGCGTTGCGCGGTATCGGGGTCGGCCGGTTCCCGTTCGGCGGCGGCCCGGGTCAGGGGCTCGGCGAGCCGGTCGGCGACGGCGGCGGCCTCGGCCTGCCAGGCGTCGATGCGGTGCTGCAGTTCGCGTTGCGCGGCATCGTCGAGAAGGGTCTCGGCGGCGGCCTGCGGCGTGTCGAAGCCCGCCCGGAACGCGGCGTCCGCGAGCCGGTCGTCGGCCTCCTTCAGCCGTGTGGCGGCGCCCTCCTCCTCGCGCACCGCCCCCGCCGCGTCGGCGAGCAGCGCGACGCGCCGCTGCACCAGTGCGGCGTGCTCGGCGACGGTGGCCGACGCTCCCCGCGCCTCGGCCAGCACCTCGGCCAGGGAGGCCTGTTCCCGGTCGAGCGCTTCGCGCCGTGACGTCCGGGCGGCGGCCCGGCGTTCCGCCTGCTGCCTTTCCTCGGCCCGCCGGGCCTGCTCGCGCTCGGCGGCCGCCAGCGCCTCCCGGGCGGCGTGGGTCCCGGCGGCGGTCCGGTGCGCCCGCGCGTGCTCGCGGGTGAGGGTGTCGACGAGCGCGGCGAGTTCGTCGACGGTGGGCTCCGGCGGAACGGCCGGAGTCGTCACGTCATGCCGCCCGGAGCCCGCCGGGGCACTGGAGTCGCGGCCGTCCGTCGCGCCGTCGGCCGTACTCTCCCCCTCGTCGGCGGACCGCGCCGCGACGCCCGGAACGTGTCCGTCCGCCTCCTCCTGGTCCGCCTCGGCACCCTCCAGGGCCTTGGCGCGTGCCGCCGCGTAGCGTTCGCGTACGGCGGAGAGGGCGTGTTCCGCGTCGGTGCGCTGCTGTTCGGCGCGGCGGTGGGCGGCCTCGGCGGCGTCCTCCGCCGCCTGGTCGACGTGTCCGTCCCCGGCACGGGCGGGCCGCGGATGGTCGGCGGAACCGCACACCGTGCAGGCCTCGCCCTCGACGAGATGCCGGGCGAGTTCCGCCGCGATGTCGCGCAGCCGTCGCTCGCGGAGGCCCAGCCACTCCTCACGGGCCTCCAGCGCGTGCTCGCGGGCGGCACCGAGCCGCTGCTCCGCCCCGGCGGTCTCGGTGGCGAGCGCGTCCCGATGACGGGCCGCGTCGAGGCGGCGGCGGGCCGGATCGAGACGGCCGGCCAGGAGTTCGGCGCGGGTGGCGGCCTCCTGGGCCTCCTCGATCCGGGCGTGGAGCGCGGTGCGGGTGGTCTCCCAGTCGGCGAGCCAGGTCCCGCTCTCGCGCAGCAGGTCGTCGTCCGCGCGGGCCTGGCGGTCCAGGGCGGCGCGTTCGTCGTCGATCTCGGTGCTCCGCCGTTCCGCGCGACGTGCCGCGTCGAGCCCGCCCAGTTCCTCGCGGAGCCGGCGTTCGAGCCCGGCCAGGTGGTCGGCGCCGGCGTCGGCCAGTCCTGCGGGCAGCATCCCGCGTGCGCGGTCGCGGGCGACGCTCGCGCGCCGGTACGCGCGGTCGGCCGCGTCCCGGAGTTCCAGGGCCGGCGCGACGAGGTCCGCCTTGCGGGCGCGGTCGAGCCGGGCACGGGCCTCGTCGTGCCGGGGCCGGCCGGCCTCCGAGGCGGCGGCGCGGCGGCCGGTCTCGGCGTGGCGGTCCTGGAGCGCGGCCAGTTCGCGTGCCTCGTCCAGCACGGCACGGGCGGCGGCCTGCCGGTGCTCGGTGGCCGTCAGGTGGGCGCGGGCCAGGTCGAGCCGTTCCCGGGCGGCGCTGCGGGCGGCCGCGGCCCAGCCGAGGACCGCGTCGGCGAGGCCGGGCTCGCCCGGCTGGACCTCGGGCACGGGGCACTCGCGTCCGGCCGGTCCGGCGGCCTGGGCAAGGCGCTGGGCGAGGGCGAGGATCTGTTCGTCCCCGGTCCTGACCCGTTGCTCGGCGGTCCGCCGGAGTTCGGCGAGCCGTTCCTCGACGGCCGCGAAGCGGCGGGTGTCGAAGAGCCGGCCGAGCAGTCTGCCGCGCGCCTCCGCGTCGGCCCGCAGAAAGCGGGCGAAGTCGCCCTGCGGCAGGAGCACCACCTGGCAGAACTGGTCCCTGCTCATCCCGATGAGCTGGGTGATCTCCTCGCCGATCTCCTGGTGGGAACGGCTGAGCGCCTGCCAGCCCCGCTCCGGGTCGTGGGCGCGCAGCCAGCTCTGGGCCTTCTCCGTGGTGTGGCCGCCGCCGCGCTTCTTGGGCCGGGGCTGGGCGGGCCTGCGGGTGACCTCCAGGCGCCGCCCGGCGACGGTGAGTTCGAGGCGTACCTCGGTGGGGAGACCGGCCGGGGCGTGGTCGCTGCGGAGCGTGGTGCCGGGGTTCTGGCGGGTGCCGGGCACCGCCCCGTACAGGGCGTAGCAGACGGCGTCGAGGACGGAGGTCTTCCCCGCGCCGGTGGGCCCGTGGAGCAGGAAGAGCCCGGCGGACGAGAGGGCGTCGAAGTCGATCTCCTGGGTGGCGCCGAAGGGGCCGAAGGCCGTGACGGTGAGCCGGTGCAGCCTCATCGGTTCACCTCGTTCACGGTGTCGTCGATGCGGACGTGGTCGAAGGCGCGGCGCAGGACGGTCCGCTCGTGCTCGTCGGTGCCGGATCCGCCACGGACATGGGCCACGAAGTCCTCCGCGATGCTCTGGTCGTCGCGTCCCCGAAGGCGCTGGGCGTACGAGGTGTGCGGGTCCTCCGGAGCGCGGTCCGGTTCCAGCACGAGGCTGAGGATGTGCGGGAACCGTTCGGTGAGGCGGGCCATCGGCTCGGCGGGGCGCACGGGATCGGTGAGGGTGGCCTCGACCCAGGACTGCTCGTGGCGGTCGAGGGCGGGGTCGTCGAGCAGGTCGTCGAGGCGGCCCCGGATCCGGGCGAGGCGGCGCGGGACGGGGCAGTCGACGCGCTCGGCGCCGATGCCGCCCGTGGCGTCGAGGTCGATCAGCCACATGGTCTTGCGGTGGTCGGCCTCGGAGAAGGAGTACGCGAGCGGCGAGCCGGAGTAGCGGACGCGCTCGGAGACGGTCTGGCTGCCGTGCAGATGGCCGAGGGCCGCGTAGTCGACCCCGGCGAAGACCCCGGCGGGGACGGCGGCCACGCCGCCGACGGTGATGTCGCGTTCGCTGTCGCTCGGTTCGCCGCCGGCGACGAAGGCATGGGCGAGGACGACGGACCGGGTGGTCGCGGGCCGACCGGCCAGGTCGGCGCGCACGCGGTCCATGGCCGCCGTCAGGACGGCTTCGTGCCCGCCCCGGTCCGTCCCGAAGACGTCCCTGACGAGGGCCGGCTCCAGATACGGCAGCCCGTAGAACGCCACGTCCCCGTGGGCGTCGGGGATGACGACCGGGGTGCCGCAGTGCTCGGGGTCGGTGCGCAGATGGATGCCGGCACGGCCGAGGAGCCCGGCGCCGACACCGAGTCGGCGCGCCGAGTCGTGGTTGCCGGAGATCATGACGGTGGGCACACCGGCGTCGGCCAGCCGGTGCAGGGCGTCGTCGAACAGTTCCACGGCGGACAGCGGCGGCACGGCCCTGTCGTACACATCACCCGCCACGAGCACCACGTCGACCCGGTGCTCCCGCACCGTCTCCACCAGGTGGTCGAGGTAGGTGGCCTGCGCCTCGTGCAGCGGGACGCGGTGGAACGACCGGCCCAGGTGCCAGTCGGACGTGTGCAAGATCCTCAAGAGCCGGCTCCGACCTGCGTGTTCCGCTTCCCCGTGCGCCGCGTGCGCGGCTGCGAGGGGCGCGCGGGCAGGGCGGTGGCGACGGTGCCCGTGCGGCCCGGGACGGTGTCCGCCCCGGGTGCGTGCTTCTGCCCCTGCTCCCTCACGCACCCCAGTGTCCCATCACCGTGGAGGCGTTCGACGCGAAGCGCGGAAGCCGACGAGACCCCGACACGCACATAAGGGGTCATACAGGGAATATCAACATGGAAGCGAAGAATGCGGCGCGAACTCCGGGGCCAGTGGTACGGATTCAGAACCCGGCGCCGAAGTCCTGGGTCCACCACGGGCCGCCGCTGCCCCGGTGGATCCCCACGCCGAGTTCCTTGAAGGAGCAGTTGAGGATGTTGGCGCGGTGGCCGGGACTGTTCATCCAGGAGTTCATCACGGCCTCGGGGGTCTGCTGTCCGGCGGCGATGTTCTCGCCGTACGTGGACCAGCGGTAGCCGGCCGCGGTGATGCGGTCGCCCGGGTCGGCGCCGTCGGGGTTGGTGTGCTCGAAGAAGCCGCGGGCCGCCATGTCGTCGGAGTGACGCTGGGCGGCGGTCGTGAGCTGGGCGTTCTCCGTGACGGGGCCGCATCCGGCTGCCGCGCGCTCCTTGTTGACGAGGGCCACGACCTGGGCCGCGGCGCCCGCCGGGGTGGGGCGCGGGGCGGGGGCGCTCGATGTGCGCGGGGCGGACGTCCGGGTCGGGGTGGCCGCCGGGCTGGACTTCTTCGCCTTGGGGCTCGGCGGCGGCGATGTGCGCTTCTTCGCGGACGGCGACGGTGAGGGGGAGGGCGAGGTGGTCGCCGAGGGGGACGCGGCGCCGGGGGTTCCGGAGGCCGCGAGGTCGGTGAGCGGGGCCGACGGCGTACCGGCCGCGCTCTCGACCTCGGTCGCGCCGTCGGAGCCGGGCACGAGGGAGGCGTACCAGAGGCCCCCGCCGGCTATGCAGACCACGGCGACCGCGCCACCGGCGGCGCGCCGCCTGAGCCGTCGCCGCCGGCGTATGTCGGCGCGGGAGGCCGCGCGCCCTCCCGGCCCGTGTGCGCCCCCGGAACGGTGCCGTCCGGGGGCGGCGGGTATCCCGGGCTCGCCGGCCCGCGCCCCGGGCACGGTGGCGTCGAAGGACTGCGCCACGGTGGCGGCCGCGGCGTCCGGGGCCGGCCACAGCGCGAGGAGGGCGGCGGGCAGGGGAACCAGAGCCAGCCCGGCCAGCAGGCCCTCGGCCGGCATCAGCCCGCTCCACAGCCCCGAGCACCGCAGGCACTCGCGGGCGTGCCGGGCTATGCGCTTGCGCCACAGGGCCGAGGGCCGCCCGTCCCACGACCCGAGGACGACGCGAAGTTCCTCGCAGCAGGGCCGGGCGTCGAGCGCCCTGACGACGACCCGGGCGGCCTCCAGCTGCGCCTTCATCCGCTGCACCCGCACGGCCGTGTGCTGCGGGGACAGCCGCATGGCCTCGGCGACCTCGGAGCGGTCGAGCCGGCCCGCGCACTCCAGCCACCACAGGGAGAGCAGCCCCTGGTCGTCCGGCTCCAGCCAGCGGGTCGCCCGCGCGGTCTCCTGGCGCTGCCACGACAACTGCAGACGCATCATCGTGAGATCGACGAAGTCGGCGCCGGGATCCGCGAACTCCCCGGCCTCCTCCAGCGCGCCCGGCGCGGACCGGCGGTCCTGCCAGTGCGAGCGGACCTGGTTCATCGCGATCGCCACCAGCCAGGAACGGAAGTTCTCCGGCGCCCTCAGCGTGTGCAGCCCGTCCAGCGCGCGCAGCATCGTCTCCTGCACCACGTCGTCCACGTCCGCCGAACCGTTCAGCGCCCGGCCCACGACGTTGTAGACCAGCGGAAGGTACGCCCCCGCCAGCGCGTCCTTCGCCCCCGGCTCCCCCCTGAGGGCGGCGGTCACCAGTGCCACCGGATCCACCGTGTGCTGCTGGGTCATATGAGAGGTTCCCTGTCGTGTACGCCGCTGATGATGCCCGATGACTGGGAGACCGGGGCGGGCGGCTGCGATAACAGTTCTTCCGTGACGGGTTTCCCAGAGGTGGGCGGGACGCTATCAAAAGGGCGCTCGGTTCAGCCGTGACCGATCAGTCACCTCCTCCGCATGGTCACGGAGAGGCACCATGCCCGACCGTGCGTGTCACAATGCGATCGCCCGGTAGGCCAGGGCCCGGTCGACGACCTCGTCGGCGGTGAGTTCGTGTTCCGGCGGCCAGTAGATGAGGTCGCTCACATATCCGGACGGACAGCCCAGCGCACGATCGAGCGCCTCCAGGCAGGCGTCCGCCTCGGCCTCGGTGGCGTGATCGACGTCCATGATCCGCCGCACGTGCGCGACCGCCTCCGCACGACTCATCCTCACGGCACTCACCAGCCCCTCCCCCGCCCTCACGCCAAGGAACGGCAACGCCCGGCGGGACGCACCTACGCGTCCCCGTACGCCTCCGCCCCCAGTTCCAGTTCCGCCTCGCCCGCCGTGACGTCCGCCAGCCAGCGGCGGAAGTCGTCGACGTCGCCGTCCGGGAGCCCGATCTCGATGGTCACGGCCTCGGCGTACCGGACGTCGCGGACGCTGCGGCCCGTCGCGCGCAGTTCGTTCTCCAGGCGGCCGGCGCGCTGGTGGCCGACGGTGACGGTCGCGATCCGGAACCGCCGGCGGGTGAGGGTGCCGATGACGTCCAGCGCCTCGCCGACCACTCCCCCGTACGCCCGGATCAGCCCGCCCGCACCGAGCTTCACGCCACCGTAGTAGCGGGTGACGACGGCGACGACGTAGCGCATCTCGCGTCGGGTGAGCATCTGGAGCATGGGCACCCCCGCGGTGCCCCCCGGCTCACCGTCGTCGCTCGCCTTCTGTACGGAGGCGTCGGCGCCGATCACGTACGCGAAGCAGTTGTGGGTGGCGGTCGGATGCTCCTTGCGGACGGCGGCGACGAAGTCCTGCGCCTCCTGCTCGGTGGCGGCGGGGGCAAGGGCGCAGAGGAAACGCGACCGGTTGATCTCGGTCTCGTGCACGCCCGCGCGGGCGACGGTGCGGTACTGGTCCTGCATCCGGCCAGCCTAAGCGCAGGCACGGGAATGGTCCGGAGCGGCCACCCGTTGTCCGGATCATGTACGCAGACAACGAGACGATCCGCAGGATTCTCCAGGAGACGGGCGACACCTGGGCCGTGGTGGGGCTCTCCGGCAACCGCTCGCGCGCGGCCTACGGCGTGGCCGAGGTGCTCCAGCGCTTCGGCAAGCGCGTCGTCCCCGTCCACCCGAAGGCCGAGCGGGTGCACGGCGAGGACGGCTACGCCTCCCTGGCCGACATCCCCTTCCCGGTCGACGTCGTGGACGTCTTCGTCAACAGCGAGCTGGCCGGCGCGGTGGCGGACGAAGCCGTGGCGATCGGGGCCTCGGCCGTCTGGTTCCAGCTCGGTGTGGTCGACGAGCAGGCGTACGAGCGGACGCGGGCCGCCGGACTCGACATGGTCATGGACCGGTGCCCTGCCATCGAGATCCCCGCCCTGAGCGGCTGACCGCCGCCCGGCGCGCACATGTGCGGACTGTCACACCGCCCTCGCGGCTGGGATGATGGCCCGCTGTGAGCACCCCCCGTACCGCGAACCCGCCGGCCGCGCCCCACCGCGCCGCCCCGCTGACCGCGCAGCTGACCGCGCTCGGTGTCGAGCGGGGCGGTGTGCTGATGGTGCACGCCTCGCTGCGCGCGGTGGGCCCGGTGGAGGGTGGGGCGGACACGGTCGTCCGCGCGGTGCGGGAGGCGCTGGGACCGGAGGGCACGCTGGTGGTCCCGTCCTTCACCCCGGAGAACTCCGACACCTCGCCGCACTTCCGCGCCCGCGTCCACGGCCTGGACGCCGAAGCGCGCGAGGCGGTGCGCGCGGCGATGCCCGCGTTCGACCCCGCGACGACACCGGCTCCCTCGATGGGCCGGCTCTCCGAGACGGTCCGCACCTCCCCCGGCGCCGCCCGCAGCGCCCACCCGCAGACCTCCTTCGCGGCCGTCGGCCCGCTGGCCCCCGCCGTACTCGACGGCCACCGCCCGGACTGCCACCTGGGCGAGGACTCCCCGCTCGCCCGCCTCGACGCCCTCCACGCCCAGGTCCTCCTCCTCGGCACCGGCTACGCCACCTGCACCGCCTTCCACCTCGCCGAGTACCGCACCCCGTCCCCGCCCCGCCGCACCTACCGCTGCGTCGTCCGCGACGGCGGCCGGCACCACTGGTGGACATACGAGGACGTGGCCCTGGACGACAGCGACTTCGCCGCCCTCGGGGCGGACTTCGAACGCTCCGGCGCAGACATCCGCACGGCCCCCGTCGGCTCCGCGACGGCCCGTCTGTTCCGTCTGCCGACGGCGGTGGCGTTCGCTAAGGGGTGGCTACCGGCGCACAGAGGGGCGCATTCCTGAGGACGGCGCGCGCCCGTCCGGCAACAGCCTGGACGGTGCACCTATGTCCAACTTCCCTTGTGGCACTCATACTTACCGCGTATCGGCCCCGAGGGGAAGGCACCGGATGGAACAGAGTATCCGCACCGAGGACGGCCGGAATCTGGCCGTCAAGCAATTCGGAGATCCACAGGGCAGGCCGGTCTTCCTGCTCCACGGCACCCCGGGCAGCAGGCTCGGACCGGCACCACGCGGATCCGTGCTCTACCGGCTGGGCATCCGTCTCATCGCCTACGACCGTCCCGGATACGGAGCGTCCGACCCGCTGCCCGGCCGGTCGGTGGCCCATGTCGCGTCGGACGTCGAGAGGATCGCCGACGCCCTGGGCATCGAGGCGTTCGCCGTGGTCGGGCGCTCGGGCGGTGCGCCGCACGCGCTCGCCTGCGCCGCGCTGCTGAAGGGGCGTGTGCTGCGCACGGCGGGCCTGGTGGGGCTCGCTCCCCGCGACGCCCAGGGACTCGACTGGTTCGAGGGCATGATCCAGTCCAACGTCCGCGAGTACAACAACGCCTCGGCCGGCCGCAGCAGGCTGACCGCGGCGCTCGAACGCAGATCGGCGTCGATCCGGGCCGACCCGATGGGCTCGGTGGTCGACATGCACCGGGGGCTCTCGGCCGACGACCGCGGCATCGTCTCCGACACCGGGATCCGCGCCATGCTGGTGAGCAACTTCGCCGAGGGGCTGCGCAGTTCCGCGGACGGGTGGATCGACGACGTGATGTCGTTCAACAGTTCCTGGGGGTTCAGCCCCCAGGAGATCGCCTCGCCCGTCTTCCTGTGGCACGGCGAGAACGATGTCTTCGCCCCCGCCCAGCACACCCGCTGGCTCGGAGCACAGATCCCCGGGGCCGAGACCGTGGTCGAGCGCGGCGCCGCCCACTTCGGCGCGCTGCGCGTCCTCACCCGGGTGCTGGGCTGGGTCACCCGCTGAGCCGCCCGCGGCGGCCGGTCCCCGGATGTCCGAACCGGTCCGCCGCAGAGGTGGCGTCACACGGGCTGCGGCTCCAGGTCCCTGTTGACGCGCCGGCCGGTCCGGGCCGCCACCGCGATCGGGTGGTCCATGCCCAGATGCTCCACCGCCAGGGGCACCACCTCGGCCCGCTGCCTCTCGGCCTCGGCCTCCCGGTCCATGGCCCTCAGGGTGACCGCCAGATTGGAGCGGCAGACCAGCACATCGGGGTGCGCGGGTCCGTAGCGCTCCAGGAGCCCTTCCAGCGCCACCCGTTCCCAGTGCTCGGCCAGTTCCGGCCGGTTCAGGTCTCCGTAGGCGTTGGCGAGGTTGATCGCGGCGCACAGGGTAAACGGGTGCCGCGCTCCCAGGCTGTCCTCCAGCGCGGTCCTCACGGCTTCACCGGCCTCCGCAGCCGACTGCGCCGCGCCCATGCCCCGTAAGTAGATCGCGACGTTGTTCCGGCAGGCCAGCGTGAAGGGGTGGTCGTCGCCGAGCGTGGCCCGGTAGCCGTCGAGGGCCTGCTCGGCCAGATCGAGGGCGGCCTGCCGGTCGCCCACCGCGGAGAAGTCCGCCGCCAGGTTGAGCCCGCAGGCCAGCGCGTCGGGCACCCTGGTCCCGTACCGCTCGCGGTACCGGTTGTACGTCTCCTCCGTCAGCGGCTTCGCCTCGTGCGGACGGCCCGCCTTGCGCAGCGAGACGGCGAGGCTCTTGGCCGTGCGCAGCGCCTCCGGCACATCGGCGTTGAGCACCCGCTCGAAGGCCGCCTTCACCTCGCGGAGGATCTCGACCGAGGACTCGTACTCCCCGGTCTCCCTCAGGTCGCGTCCCAGATGCCCCTTGGTCGTCAGGGTGTACGGATGGCTCTCGCCCAGCAGCGTGCTGCGCCGCTGCACGGTGAGGTCGTCGAGCCTGCGGGCCGCCTCGCTGTCGCCCGTGAGCCGGTAGTCGATGGCGAGGTTGTGCGCGGCCACGAGCGTGCGCGGGTGGTTGTCGCCGAACGTCTCCCGCATCACGTGGTGGATCTTCCGGTCCCGAGCCAGCGCCTCGTCGAAGCGGCCGAGGGCCCGGAGGTCGGCGGCGAGGCTTCCGGTGGTGATGAGGAGGCTCGGGTGGTCCTTGCGCAGCAGGCGGGTCTGGCGGGCGAGGGTGTCCTCGTCCATCCGGCGGGCCTCGACGTACCGCCCTTGGGAACGCAGGGCGTTGGCCAGTTCGAAACGCAGGTTGAGGGTCTGCAGATCGTCCTCCCCCAGCTCCCGGGTCCAGGTCTCGTTGAGCTGGGTTCCCAGGACACGGGCGCTCTCCAGTTCGCCGCGCTTGAGGAGGTAGCGGACCCGGTCGACCATGAGCTGCCTGGCCTCCGCCTCGTCGCAGTCGGCGATCCCGGACGGTCCCAGATGCGGCCAGATCAGCTCGAAGGCCGGCCAGCTCTTGGGGTCGTTCACGGGATTGTCCTGGTCCGCGCCCTGAGCGGGCCTCGCTTCGGCGAGGATGCGGTGCACCTCGTGGACGGCGGTGTCCCGCTCCTCGGCCGTCATCCCCGCCCGGACCGCCGCCTGGACGAGCCGGTGGATCTGGATGCTGCTGTCCGCCGGGTCCACCTTGGCCAGGGCGAAACGGTTGAGTGCCTGGATGACCCGTCCCAGCATGTACCGCTCGCGCAGGTCGGAGTCGTACGGCAGCAGCGACCGGAACATCGAGTCGCTGCCGATCAGGGTCATCGAGATCGGTTCGGCGGAGAAGAAGGAACACAGCTCCAGCAGACGGACGGCCGCTTTGGACTCCTCGCGCAGCCGGGCGACGGAGATGTTCCAGGTGGCGCCGATCTGCAGGGCGTAGTCCTCGGGGGTGCCGAGGGAGAGCACCTTGGTGCTCTGCTCCCTGAGCTGACCGACGTACTCGTCGACGGGTGTCGCGGTCTCGGCCAGCCAGGCCGCTGCGACCTCCACGGCCAGCGGCAGGTCGCCGACGGCCTCCGCGACCCGGTCCGCGTCCCGGGCGGGAAGCTTCCGCACCCGTCGGCACAGGTGCTCCACGCTCTCCGCCCGGGTGAACACCTCGACCTCGACGGGCTCCACCCGGCCGGAGATCGGCTTGTTGCGGCAGGTGACGAGGATGTGTCCGTACAGGCCCGCGGCGAGGGGGCCGGTCTCGTCGGGGAACAGCTCCAGCGTCTTGTCCAGGTCCTCGACATTGTCGAAGATGAGCAGCCAGCGGGAGTACGGGACTCCGCTGCGCAGTGCCTCCAGCGCGGCCCTCGCCGCCTCGGCGACCACGTCCCCGGCACGCAGTTCCATGTGCTCGGCGAGTTCCGCGAGCGACGACATCACCCGGTCGGGCTGTTCGGCCTCGACCCACCACACCAGGTCGTAGTCGGCGCGGAAGCGGTGCGCGTACTCGCGTGCCACCTGTGTCTTGCCCACGCCTCCGAGACCGTAGAGGACCTGGGGCAGATGCTGGGCGGAGCGCGCGGTGTCGCGCAACTGGTCGCGCAGCCGGACCAGTACGGAGCTGCGTCCGGTGAACTCGGCGTGCCGGGGGCGCACGTTCCACACCCTGGGCACCGCCCCGGGAAAGCGCGGGCCGTCCGGCGCGGCCTCGACGGCCTCGACGGCCTCGGGCCGGTCCAGGGCGGTCAGCACGGCGGTGACCGCCTCGCGTTCGTCGAGCCGCGCCACATCGACCACGCCTCGGCTGTTCAGCGGCAGGGTCAGCCGTACGTCTCCGATCCGCACCGGAACGAGCTGGCGCCGGCTGCCCGAGGGGTCGAGCCCCAGGGCCGCCTCCCACAGGCTCCGGGCGCGCCGCGACCCCTGGTAGGCGGGCGAGACCACGGGCACGACCCGGTAGGCCCCGGCCGTCGCCCACTCGGCGTCGTTCCACGCCGTGTGCGAACTGCGTACGTCCACGGGCATGACGTGGAAGCCGGCACGGGTGAGGACGGACTCCAGCCAGTCCGCCCACATCTGGTCCTCGGCCACATGGGTGAGGACGATGTTGGACGGCGGCACCGGCCTGCGGCGGGTGTAGGCGGCCACATAGGCGAGCCGCTCCGCCTCGTCCATCGCGGGCAGGGCGGCCACCCGGCCCTCGGTGAGCACCGAGGTCAGGCGTTCGCACGCGGTCAGCATGGAGCTCGAGATGTTCGGGGCGTCACCGAACGTGGCGAGGATCTCCTCGTAGGCGTAGAACGGCCGGTACGGGATCTCCACCGTGCCCCAGTAGTCGGAGAGCTCCTCGTTGCTCATCCCGCTGGGGAAGCCGGGGAAGCTCTCGCGCGCCAGGGCCCGTCCGGCGTCGGCCTTCTCCTTCTCGCCGTCGTCGATCCGCATGGGGACGGGCAGGATGCGGATGTGCTTGTCGTGGAACCGCTCCTCGATGTCACGGGCCACGGCCGAGGCGCCTTCGATGCTCTGGTCGCTGAGGGTGAAGCAGACCACCAGCACCTGCGGCATCTGCACCGTGCAGATGTCCGCGATGTCGCTGAGACCGGTACGGCTGTCGATCAAGGTGAAGTCATAGTGTTTCCGCATGTCGTCACGCATGGCGTCGAAGAACTGGCCGCCTCCGTAACGTTCGTAGAAGTCGTCCCAGTCCATCCGGCCCACGGTCGAGGAATAGTCGCGGTTCCGGCGTCCGGCGGAGAGAAAGTCCAGACTTCCGCCGCCCGGGAACGCCCAGTTCAGAGACGTGGCGTGGGGCCTCACGCGGGCGTAGTCACGATGCCATTCGGGATCACGGGCCGCGGGCCTGCGCGCCTCTTCCTGGTATTCGGTGATGAGATTGATCAGTCCCGGTGTGGCGGCCAGATCGGAAAGATCGAGAAAGGGATGGAAGAATCGGTGCAGGCCCGGGGCTTCCAGATCCCAGTCGACGGCGAGCACGCGACAGCCGTTGGCCGCGAGGATCCAGGCGGTATTGGCCAATGCCATCGTGCGGCCGGTGCCGCCTTTGTACGAGTAAAAGGTGACGACGGTTCCGTCACGGTTCTCGGTCATCTGATGGGTCCTCCCCCCTCGGGGGCGTCACCGTCTCCGGGATCGCCCGTGTCCGGCCGCGTATCGCGGCCCGGTGGAGCGGAATTACTTGTTCCGTAGCCGACTCCGTCGAGGAGCAATCTGGGCATCGCGCCGGACGGGCCCTCGGGAGGGAACGTCTCGGCATGCGCCGCGTAATGCCGCTCGGCCGCCTTCACCGCTCCGGGGAGTTCCTGGCTGAAAGCCTCCAGTGTGGGGACCCCGCCACTGTGCGACCGATGACCGGACTCGTTCTCCGGGCCGTTGCCGAGCAGTTCCTCGGCAACGGCCCGCAGTTCGGCCTCTCGGCTCCCGGAGTCGGGGTCGTCCCGGTTCCACGGGACCATGACGCTGATCCACGGGCGTCCGTTCTCGCTCAGCCGCCTCAGCAGCTCCTGGCGTCGGGGCGAGTCCAGCGCCCACCGGTCGAGCAGGAGCAGTCCGGGCGACTGGGGGCGTTCGGTGCCCAGCAGCCGTTCGGCCTCCGCCTCGAACTCCCCCACCCGCACCTGGTAGTCGAGGTTGCGCACCAGATCGACGGCGTGGTCGGCCAGCGGCCGGGCGGAGTTCGGATGGTACGGATTCCAGTCGCGCTGGGCGGGTCCGTAGCAGTCGGGAGCACGCCCCGCAGGCAGTTCGGAGCGCGAACAGGCGAGGACCGAGATCTCCATCTGCCGGGCCCTGCCGGGCGGCCCGAAGGCGCTCGGCACCGCCGCGTAATCCTGCTGCGGATCACCCTCGGGCATCCGGCTCTGCTCGGCGACCCGCACAATGCGCTTGGCCAGCAGGTACACGGCTCTCTCGTACTGGTCGCGCAGGTACCGCAGCTTGATCAGCCCGTAGAACCCCTCGTCGGCGTACTCCTCGCCGAAGGCGGCATGGTTGAACTGGAGCCGCTCGGCCGGCTGCGGAAGCTGCCGCAGCGGTACGGGAACCCAGAGCGCCGGCACAATGCCGGACATCTGGCCCCCGTCGCTGCGAGCCGCCTGATAATGGACGGCACGGCTGGAGAAGGCGTACCACTCCCGCCCGCACTGCTCGCTCAGGAAATACCGGGGCGAGTACAGCGGAACGAAGACCTTGCAGTACGCCAACGCCTCGGAGAGGCGCTCCTGCCAGCCGTCCCCGGGTTGCATCTGCTGATCCAGAAAGCCTGCCGGAACCCCGGCGGGCAACGATGTCAGCTGAAGAACATGGGCACAGAGATCCCGATAAAATCTCTCGACCCAGAGATTCGGATCCTTGTCCTTCGGATCATTCCTGGGCGTATGCGCATAGCTGAGGAAGAAGTAGGGCCTTGGCTCGTCTCCCTGTGCTCCGGCAGCTTCAAGATCCAACGTCTCCCCCGGTCCACGTGTGGGAGCTCAGTCTAGGAAGCGAGGAATCTTCAACGGAACGGCAGGAACGCGCCTATTTACAGATCCGGCCGATCAATTGACGGCACAACCGCCCTTTCGCGGGGGATCATGGCGCGAGCTGCACGGCATGGGACGGGTGACGGGCGGTCCACGCGGCACGATGGCGGTCGGCCGCGGACCGCGCCTCCGTGAGAGCGGCGGCGGAGACCTCTTCCGCCTCCCACGTCTCGGCGGTGCGCCGCATTCCGGCCACGAAGCGCTCGCCCAGTGGTGTCAGCAGCCCCGACCCGGCCAGTACCCGCACCGCGTGCGTCGTCTGCTCGCGCCACTGCGCGAACCGGGCCTCGGCGGCCGGTGCGGCGGCACCCTTCGCGGTCCGCCGGCGCACGCGCCAGAAGTCGGTGACGGCGAGGTGGGCGTACGTCCCCTGGAGCAGACCGTCCAGCGGGCGCGGATCGGGGCGCCAGGGGGCGTAGAACAGCCGCGTTCCGTCCAGGGGCCGGTGCAGGTCGAAGCTGTCCAGCACCGCGCCCAGTTTGACGTGCTGGAACTCGTGGACGATCAACAGGGCCAGGAGGTCCGGGGTTTCCGGCCTGGCCGCGCCGATGGCGCCGAAGGCGTCGCGGGAGGCCGCGCTGACATCGCTGCCACCGGGCGCGTGGAGGGGGGTGACCGTGCGGAGGCCGGCTGCCACCCCGGGTGCGTAGTCCGGGAGTTCGTCCTGGATCAGCGTCCAGGCCTCGGCCAGGTCCTGCGCCCAGAGTTTGGCCTCGTCGGCCGGGAGCCGGTCCGCGACGGGCCACTGATGGCAGTCGCGCAGCGGGTCGGTGTCCTCCAGGGCGACGGTCCAGCCGGGGAGTTCGACGAGGCGCACCGGACGCCAGTGCGGAGTGCGTCCGTCGACCCCCGCTTCCCAGTCGATCCGCACATGTCTGCCGGCGGCACGCACCGAGAACCCCTCGGCGTCCACGGCCACTTCGGCCAGCACGGCCTCCGGGGGCACCAGCACCGTACCGAGGCCGGGAAGCCGCAGCAGCCCGTCGTGGACGGGCACGGCGAGGGTGTCGTCGCGCCGGGCGCGGAGCGCGGCGGAGGCGGCGATCTGGGCCAGACCGGAGGCGGCGGCGCCCCAGGGCTCCGTCCCGTCGAGCACGCGCAGCGCCCAGGGCCGCGTGTAGGGGTGCGCCAGTACGGCATCCAGCGCCTGGGGTGCCGCGGCGTCCAGGTCGACCAGCAGGTCCCATGCCTGCATGGCCGTACGGTCGTTGCGCGGTGCCCGCTCACCGACCGCGGCGAGCAGTTCGTGGTTGATCTCGGCCTGTGCCGCCGAGAGCCGGGTCACGGTCCCGGCGCCGCCGAATCCCGAGGCGAGTTCGTCGAGTGCGGCGGCGTCGAGCGGTTCCGGCGTGATCGCCGCGGGGGCGGCGGCTTCCCTGTCACGAATATTCATGATCATTTTCATCAGGTCGGGGCAGAAGACCGACGGATTCCGGAATCCGCTGCCGGTCCGGTAGCGGTGCGCGTAGAGGCCACCACCGCAGGACTCGACCACGGGGCAGGCGCGGCACTCATCGCTCAGGTGCTCCAGCCCCTGCTGCCGGGCCAGCATGCCCGGATGGGCGAGCACGTCGTCGAGTGTGTGGTCGACGACGTTCATTCCCGTCGCCGGGGCTGAGTCGTAGGCCGTCTTGAGGCTGTCCGCCTGCTCGAACGTCCCGTCCGTCTCGATGACGACGAGGTCGGCCGGTGCCAGGCCCAGCGACTCGGTGAGACTGCTCTCGCCGCGCAGGGTCCGCAGGACGGAATCGAAGATCCGCACCGGAACCGGCCGGCCGGCCGCGTCCCAGCGCCGGTAGACCGCGTCCAGCCAGTCCGCGTACGGCGTCGCGGAACCGTGCGGGCGGGGCGGGGGCACGTCCCAGGTGGCGTGCGGGAGCAGGAAGTCGATGCGGGGCGGGTCGAGGGCGACCAGGGCGTCGTAGACGGCGACCGGGTCGTTCTCGACGTCGATGGTGCAGAGCAGCCCGGCGAACAGGCGCCGGTATCCGGGCCGGTTGAGCAGTGCGACGGCGCGCAGCACCTGGGGGTGACTGCTGCGTCCGTCGGCGTAGCGGCGGTGCCGGTCGTTCGACGCCTTGTCACCGTCCAGCGACACACCGACCTTGATACCCAGCTCGACGAAGAGGTCGCAGAACGTTTCGCTGAGCAGCACGCCATTGGTGTGGATACGCAGGTCGAGCACGCTGATCCCGGCCAGCGCGCCGGTCAGTTCCTCGGCCGCCCACCGGATCCGGTCGGGGCCGGCGAGGAGGGGCTCCCCGCCGTGCAGCACCACGCGGACGACGGGAAGTCCGTGGGCCAGGGCGTGCTCCGCGATACGGCGCGCCGCCCCGGCCAGGATCTCCCTCGTCACCGCCCGGGGCCGGCCCCGCCAACTCGTGTCCGCGTGCTCGTACACGTAGCAGTGATCGCAGGCTAGGTCACAGCGGCTGTGCATCTTCAGCACGAATTGGCTCAAAGAAGCCGGTGG
Source organism: Streptomyces sp. NPDC057682 (assembly GCF_042799575.1). Taxonomy (NCBI): domain Bacteria; kingdom Bacillati; phylum Actinomycetota; class Actinomycetes; order Kitasatosporales; family Streptomycetaceae; genus Streptomyces; species Streptomyces sp. NPDC057682. Next base: position 296,540 of record NZ_JBHVIN010000006.1, read on the forward strand.
CCGGTCCATGGAAGGGGGGTGTCTCCGACCGTTCAGACTGAGGACTGGAAGGCTGCGATCACCAATGGACTCGTCCCGGCGTCGGTCGGCAACAGCCGACTGATCGATGCGGGTAGACCCCCGGCGCCCTGCACGGCAGCTCGCTGGGCGAGCGACACCCGAGGCGCGGCCTGGCTACGGGGAGAGACCCCCGGCCGGACGGCCGCCGAGACGAGTTCAGTTTCCATTTATCGTCCTTCAGCCTTCTTGTCGAGGGCAGCCACGAACCACGCATCGCCGTACGGACACATGAGTGGATGTCCCTAGCTTCCCTTATAAATAGGACATATAGGTACATTTCGCCACTCGGACATGCGTCAAGGGGGCTCGCACCACATCGCGAACGAATGCGCGGCCCATGAGTTTCGGCTCTCCCCGCAAAGAGCGCCCGAATGGCTGAGCGCGCGCACCAGCCTGCCCTAAACCGCACCCCCGGGTCATGCTGATGCGATAAACACATCAGGTTGCGGATCGAGTTTCGGTCACATCCCCAGTCCCTCGACCACCACGGCCCCCGGCAGCGCCGCCAGTGCCTTGCCCGGGAGGATGAGCTTTCCGCGGCGGCTTCCGCTGCCGACGAGGATCCAGTCCTCGTCGGCGACGGCGGGATCGACGAGGAGGGGCCAGGCGGCGGGGAGTCCCACGGGGGTGACGCCGCCGTACTCCATGCCGGTTTCCGCGATGGCGGTGTCCATGGGGGCGAACTGGACCTTGCGGGCGCCGAGGTGCTTGCGGGCGGCGCCGTTGACGTCGACGCGGGAGCGGGAGAGGACGAGGCAGGCGGCGAGGGTGGTCTCGCCGCCGCGCTTGGCGCGGACGACGATGCAGTTGGCCGAGCGGTCCAGGAGGTCGGCACCGTGGTGTTCGACGAAGACGGCCGTGTCGGCGATGGCGGGGTCCGTGTCCACATGGATGATCTGGTCGGCGGGCACACCGCCCCAGCCCTCGCGTACGGCCGCGGCGACCGGGGCGGTGAGGAGTCCGAGACGGTCGACGGCGGGGCTGGCGTCCTCGAAGGAGCCGATGGGTGCGCGCATGCGGCCCACGCTAACAGCCGCCCCCGGGAGGCCGGTTGGGCGTCTCGGCATCCGGGTCGGGCGAGGCCCTGGGGCTATCTGACCGGGGGGATCGACACCGCCATGGTCGCCTCCATGGGTTCCGTGCCGTCGTTGCGGTAGGCGTGCGGGTGGTGGGCCTCGAAGGTGGCGGAGGTGCCTGCGGGCACCGCGAAGGCGGCGTCGCCCACGACGAGGGTGAGTTCGCCCGCGGTGACGTGGATCAGCTCGACCGTACCCTCGGGGTGGGGGTCGGAGCGGCTGCCGTCGCCCGGCGCGAGGCGCCAGAACCACAGTTCCAGCGGGCCCCGGGCCTCCGTTCCCACGAGGAGCGTGGTGGAGCTGCCGGCCTCCGTGGACCAGAGGCGGACGGCCTGGGCCTCGGGGACCAGGCGGACCGGGGAGCCCTGTTCGTAGTCGAGCAGGGTCGTGATGCTGACCCCGAGCGCGTCGGCGAGCTTGACCGTGGTGCCGACGCTGGGATTGGTGCGGGCCTGTTCGATCTGGATAATCATTCCGCGGCTGACCCCGGCACGGGCCGCCAGGGCATCCAGGGTGAAGCCCCGCTCGCCGCGCCAGCGCTTGAGGTTGCGCGCGAGGGACTGGGTCAGCTGGTCGAGATCAGTCACGTTCCGTCCAATATTCTGGATGACGCAGTCCAATGCAGTGCACTACGGTGATGTGCACCCCATCGTTCCCACCGTTCACCGCATCGTTCCCGTCGTTCACCGCACTGTACTGCGAGGCGCCCCCATGACCGCACTGTTCGCCCTGGCCACGAGCCTCCTGTGGGGCCTGGCCGACTTCGGGGGCGGGCTGCTGACGCGGCGCACGCCCGCGCTCACCGTGGTGGTGGTCTCGCAGATCATCGCGGCCGTCGTCCTCGGGACGGTCGTGGTCGCGACCGGTGGCTGGAGCGAGGCGGGCGGGCGGCTCTGGTTCGCCGTCGCGGCCGGCGCGGTCGGCCCCGTCGCGATGCTGAGCTTCTACAAGGCGCTGGCGCTCGGCCCGATGGGGGTGGTCTCCCCGCTCGGTTCGCTGGGGGTCGCGGTGCCGGTCGGCGTGGGGCTGGTGGTCGGAGAGCGGCCGGGGCTGTTCCAGTGCGCCGGGGTGGCCGTGGCGGTGGCGGGCATCGTGATGGCCGGCGGACCGCAGTGGCGCGGGGCGCCGGTACAGCGGCAGGCCGTGCTGCTGACGCTGCTGGCGGCGTTCGGGTTCGGAGCCGTGATGGCGCTGATCGCGGAGGCCTCCACCACGGTGACGGGGCTGTTCCTCGCCCTCTTCGTCCAGCGGGTCACCAATGTCGCGGTGGGCGGCGCGGCCCTGTACGCCTCGGTGCGGCGGGGCGCCCGCGCGCTGCCCGAGGAGGGCGGGGCACGGGCGGTGACCGCGGCCCTGCCGGCCCTGGCCTTCGTGGGGCTCGCCGATGTCGCGGCCAACGGCACCTACGCGATGGCCGCCCAGCACGGACCGGTCACCGTCGCCGCGGTGCTGGCCTCGCTCTATCCCGTCGTCACGGCCCTCGCCGCACGCGGTGTCCTCGGCGAACGGCTGCGCGGGGTCCAGGCCGCCGGCGCGGGACTCGCTCTCCTGGGCACCGTACTGCTCGCCACCGGGTGACGGCCCGGACACGGCTCAGTCCTCGTCCAGTTCCGCCACGGCCAGCAACTGCTCGGGCGTGATCCCCTCCGGGATCGGCACCGGGGCGGGGGTCCTCAGGGGCGGCTGCCAGCCCCGCTCCTCGTCCCACCTGCGTACGACACGGGCCGGGGCCCCGGCCACCACCGCGTGGTCGGGCACCTCGCCGCGTACCACCGCACCGGCGGCGACGACCACGTTCCGCCCGAGCCGCGCGCCCGGGAGGATCACCGCGCCGGTCCCGATCCAGCAGCCGGGCCCGATGGACACCGGGTCCATCCGCGGCCACTGCTTGCCGACGGGCTGCGCCGGATCGTCGTAACTGTGGTTGGTCGAGGTGATGTAGACGTACGGTCCGCAGTACGTGTCCGGGCCGATCGTCACCGTCGTGTCCGCGACGACATGGCTGCCGCGCCCCAGCACCACGCCGTCGCCCAGCGTGAGGATGGCCTCGGGTCCGAGGTCCAGGTCGGGCATGAGGCCCGCCGTGAGGGTGACCTGTTCGCCGATGACGCAGTGCGCGCCCAGCTCGATCCACGGCTCGCCGAAGACGGTTCCCTGGGGGAAGGCCAGGCGGGTCCCCTCGCCGATGCGGCGGAAGCGGAGCCCTCCGGGGTGTGCCGCCGTGACCGCACCCGTCTCGCGCACCCAGCGCCAGCAGCGCTGGACCGCCGCGGCCGCGGTACGCCGCCGCCAGGCGGTCAGGGAGGAGAACGTGTTTCTGTTCTTCGGCACCCGCTCACGGTAGACGGCGGGTCCGCGGCCCATCACCGCGCCCACCTGTGATCTTCACCCCACCGTCCACCGGCGGAGCCCCCGTGTCGCTTACGGTCGTGCGGGGCGGGACCGCTCCGCCGGGTCCGCCGCGGGGCGGTGCCGGCACCGCGACGAGGAGGAACGCGCGATGGCGGACAAGGCGTTGATCACGGCCATGGGCGGCAAGGAACCGGTGATCGATCCGGACGCCTTCACCGCACCGACCTCGGTCGCCATCGGCGACGTCACCATGGCCGCCGGTTCCAGCCTCTGGTACCAGGCGGTGCTGCGCGCGGACTGCGGCCCCATCGTGATCGGGGCGGACTCCAACATCCAGGACAACTGCAGCGTGCACGTCGACCCCGGTTTCACCGTCACCGTCGGCGAGCGCGTCTCCGTCGGGCACAACGCGGTCCTGCACGGCTGCACCATCGAGGACGACGTCCTGATCGGCATGGGCGCCACCGTGCTCAACGGCGCGCACATCGGCGCGGGTTCGCTGGTCGCGGCGCAGGCCCTCGTCCCGCAGGGGATGACCGTCCCGCCGGGCTCGCTGGTGGCGGGGGTCCCCGCCAAGGTCAAGCGGCAGCTGACCGAGGAGGAGCTGGAGGGCGTCCGGTTCAACGCCGTCGGATACGTCGAGCTGGCCAAGGCGCACCGCGCGGCTCACGAGGGCTGAGCCCCGTCGGGCCGGGGAAGCCGGGGGCCGATTGTCCGGCCCCCGTTCCTCCGTCAGTCGGCGACCGGCAGCACGCCCGGCTCGGGCACCGGTTCGGCCGCGGAGTGGGCGGCCGCCTTCTTGGCCCGGTTCTTGATGATCAGCATCGAGGCGAGGCCGATGAGGACGGCGAGGCCGAGGCCCAGGTACGAGAAGCGCTTGAGCCAGGCCTCGGCGACCACGCCCACGTAGTAGATGACCGCCGTCGTGCCGCCGGCCCAGGCGATACCGCCCAGCACGTTGGCGACGAGGAACTTCCAGTAGGGCATGTGCAGCACACCGGCGAGCGGTCCGGCGAAGATGCGCAGCAGGGCGACGAAGCGTCCGAAGAAGACGGCCCACATGCCCCACTTCTGGAAGGAGCGCTCCGCCAGGGCGATCTGGCTCTCGCCGAAGTGCCGGGGGAACTTGCCGCCGAGCCAGGCCAGCAGGGGCCGGCCGCCCTTGCGCCCGATCGCGTAGCCGATCGAGTCGCCGATCACCGCGCCCGCCGTGGCGCAGGCACCCAGGATCCACGGGTTGATGCCGTCGTGTCCCGAGGCCAGGAGCGCCGCGCTGACCAGCACGATCTCGCCCGGCAGCGGAATGCCGAGGCTCTCCAGTCCGATGACGACGCCCACCAGGAGGTAGACGCTGATCGCGGGGACGGTCTCCAGCCACTCCTGGATGTGCAACGCCGGTTCCTCCGTAGTGATGTCCTGGGCGCCCGCCGGACAACTCCTCGGCGCACGGCGGGAAGCCTACCCGCCGCCCGTCGGCCCCGGACAGCGCGAAGGGCCGCCCCGTGCCCGCGAGGGCACCGGGCGGCCCCGGTGGGGCGGGCCGGGTCAGGAGTTCGGGCGCAGCGTCCAGACCACGGTCATCTCGCCGGTCACCGCTCCGTCCGCGCGGCTTATCTCGATCTTCACCGGGAATTCGGGCCGGGTGCCCGCGTCGAGTTCGGCCACGACCTCGGCGGCGGGGCGGCCCAGTGTGGCGGTCGCCGTGACCTCGCCCATGGCGAGCTTCTTGTAGCCGATCTCGGCGCTGACGGCGAGCGGGACGGCCCGGCCCAGCTGGTCGCCGAACGCGGCGATGACGATGGCGCCGCTCGCCGACTCGGCCAGCGTGAACATGGCGCCGGCGTGCGGCCCTCCGAGGTGGTTGTGGAAGTCGCCCTGGTCGGGCATGCGGATCACCGCGCGTTCGGCGGTGGTCTCCAGGAACTCCAGATTGAGGGTCCGGACCATGGGCACGGTCGCGGCGAGCATCTCGCCGGCAGTCATCTGTTCAGCGCTCATGAGCCAGATGTTACTCACGAGTAGTACGTTTTGGCCATGGCTTCACGGTCGCGTTCCGCGCCCGGCTCCCGTCCTTCACGGACCGCACACGGGGGCGGGCGTAGCACCCCGGCCGACGCCCCTCTATCGTTACTGGCCATGTGGCCAGGACAGCAGCCGCCCGGGGGCGAGCAGAACCCGCAGGACCAGAGTCAGAATCCGTACCAGCAGCCGGGGTACCAGCAGCCGAACCCGTACCAGCAGCCCGGGTACGGCTATCCGCAGCAGGGGCAGCCGGGCCAGCCCGGACAGCCGGGGCAGCCGGGCGGGTACCCGCAGGCGGGGCAGCCGGGCCAGCCCGGTTACGCCCAGCCGAATCCGTACCAGCAGCCGACCGTCCCGCAGTACGCGGTGCCCGGTCCGCCCGGCGCTCCGCAGCCCGGCAACGACAAGAAGAAGACCACCGTCATCGCCATCGTCGCGGCGACCGCGGTCGTCGTGGCCGCGGCGGTCACGGGCGTCGTCGTGCTCGGCAAGGACGACGACAAGGACGGCAAGAACGTGGCGGACCCCTCGAAGTCCTCCGCGCCGGCCAAGCCCTCCGAGTCCGCGTCCCCGTCCGAGGCGAACCCGCGCGGTGACGACGCCGACCCCAAGCCGGTCATCCCCGGCTGGAAGGTCGTGACCAACCCCAAGTGGGGCACGCAGTTCGACGTGCCCGGCGACTGGGAGGTCTCGTCCCCCGGTACGTTCTCGTACTTCGAGGACGACGCGAAGGGCGACGGCTCGCCGCTGATCGGGTTCTCCGCCCCGGCGGACCTCAAGGACAAGTGGTGCGTCGACGACCACGACAAGGACGGGGTCAAGGAGAACTACAGCCTCGCCGGCACCGGTACGCGCGGCGCGGAAGGCGCCACGGACGCCGCCGTGAACGCCCGGAACGAGGCGGGCACCTGGGCCTGGGCGGCGTACGCGCAGCACATGCCCAAGAAGACCATCAAGATCAGCAAGGCCAAGCAGTACACCACCAAGTCGGGTCTGACGGGCAGCCTGGTCACCGCCACCGCCCCGAACGTCACCAAGAAGAAGAAGTGCGACAGCGACGGCAAGACCATCGCGTTCACCTTCAAGAACAGCAACGGCGCGTTCTCGTCCTGGGTGCTGTACGCCGCCGCCGGCGTGCCGGACGAGCTTCCCGAGGACACCATCCAGAAGATCCTCAGCACCGTCCGGCTGGTGAAGATCACCGAGTCCTGACCGGGCGGAACGGACGCCTCGGAGGGAAACACGTTTGGCACGGCGGGGCCGCTGCGGCGATAGTCCCTGAGTGACCGACGCTCCCTCCTCCGCACCCCCGACGGACCGCCCCACCCCGGCGGGCCGCAACTACCGGCTGCTGACCGCCGCCGCGATCATCACGAGCCTGGGTACCCATGGCGCGCTGATCGCGGCGGCGTTCGCGGTTCTGCAGGCGGGCGGTGACGGAGGGGACGTCGGGCTGGTCGCCGCCGCACGGACCGTGCCGCTGGTCCTGTTCCTCCTCATCGGCGGGGCGGTGGCCGACCGGCTGCCGCGCCACCGGGTGATGGTCGCGGCCAACACGCTGAACTGCCTCTCCCAGGCCGTGTTCGCCTGGCTGGTGCTGGCCGGCGATCCGCAGCTGTGGCAGATGATGCTGCTCACCGCGCTGTGCGGCACCGGGCAGGCCTTCTTCAGCCCCGCCGCCGAGGGCATGCTGATGTCCAGCGTGGGCACGGAGTCGGCCGCCCGCGCCTTCGCCCTGTTCCGCATGGCGACCCAGGGCGCGACGATCGGTGGCGCGGCGCTCGGCGGCGCCATGATCGCCGCGATGGACCCCGGCTGGGTGCTGGCCGTGGACGCGGCGGCCTTCGCCGTGGCCGGTGCGCTGCGCGCCTTCCTCGACGTCAGCCACATCCCGGAGCGCGCACCGGGGTCGGGGCTGCTGGCCGATCTGCGCGACGGCTGGCAGGAGTTCGTCGGACGGCCCTGGCTCTGGGCCATCGTGGCGCAGTTCTCCGTGGTCGTCGCGGCCGTCGGGGCGGCCGAGGCGGTGTACGGGCCGCTGGTCGCCCGGGACGAACTGGGCGGCGCCCGCCCCTGGGGCTTCGCGCTCGCCGCCTTCGGCGTCGGCACACTGGCCGGAGGACTGCTGATGACGCGGTGGAGACCGCGCCGGATGCTGCTGGCCGGCACGCTCTGCGTCTTCCCGCTGGCGCTGCCGTCGGCGGGGCTGGCCGTGCCGCTGTCGGTGACGGGGCTGTGCGTGGTCATGTTCGTCAGCGGCACGGCCATCGAGGTCTTCGGCGTCTCGTGGATGACGGCCATGCACCAGGAGATCCCCGAGGAGAAGCTGTCCCGGGTCTCGGCCTACGACTGGTTCGGCTCGGTGGCCATGGTCCCGCTGGCCACCGCCCTCGCCGGTCCGGCCGAGTCCCTGATCGGCCGCAGCCGGGCCCTGTGGGGCTGCGCCGGGCTCATCGTCCTGGTGACCGCGCTGGTGCTGCTCGTGCCCGATGTACGGAACCTGACGCGCAGAACGTCCGCGACCGCGGCCCAGGGCGGGGACGTCCCCGCGTCAGCCGATGCCGAAGGCGCCGTCGGGCGGCTCGGGTGAGGCGACGGCGTCCTCGTCGCCGACCGGCCGGGCGCCCTTGAGGAACGGAGTCAGCGCGTCCCCGTGCGCGACCCTCGCCGGGAACGCGTCGGCCGCGCAGCGCCGGATCAGGGCGTCCGTGTCGACGGGCGCCCGGGACGCCACGAGCACCACGTTGCCGAAGCGCCGGCCGCGCAGCACGGCGGGTTCGGCGATCAGGGCCAGTTCGGGGAAGACGGTCGCGAAGGTGGCCAGCTGCGAGCGCAGGAAGGTGAACGGCGCCGCGTCGGCCAGGTTGGCGGTGTAGATCCCGTCGGGGCGCAGGGCACGGGCGGCGGCCCGCGCGTAGGGCACCGTGGTGAGGTGGGCGGGAACCCGCGAACCGCCGAAGACATCGGCCACGACCACGTCCACCGAGGCGGGCGCGGTCGCCTCCAGCCGGGCGCGGGCGTCCTCGGCGCGCACGGTGATGCCCGCCCCGTCGGGCAGCGGAAGGTGTTCGGTGACCAGGTCGAGCAGGGCTCGGTCCGCCTCGGCGACCTCCTGCCGCGAGCCCGGCCGGGTGGTGGCGGTGTAGCGGGGCAGGGTGAGCGCCCCGCCGCCGAGGTGCAGGACGTCGAGCGGTACGCCGGGCTCCGCCGCGCAGTCCAGCACATGGGCCAGCCGTCGCGCGTACTCGAACTCCAGGTGCTCGGGCGCGTCCAGGTCGACGTACGACTGAGGGGCACCGTCGACCGTGAGCAGCCAGGCGCGCTCCCGGTCCACGTCGGGGAGCAGTCTGGCGGTTCCGTGGTCCACGTCGCGGATCACCGGTATCGACTCGTTCACTCCCCCATTGTGAGGCGTGGAACGTACGGGTCCGGACCGCGTGCCGGCGACCGGACGCGGGTGCCGGGCCCGCCTCCCGTGGATGCGGGAGGCGGGCCCGGTGTGCCCGTGCCGGTCAGAGCACTTCGGTGACCGTACCGGCCCCGACGGTCCGCCCACCCTCGCGGATCGCGAAGCCGAGGCCGGACTCCAGGGGCACGTCCCGGCCCAGTTCGACGGTCATGGTGACCGTCTCACCGGGCCGCGCCACGGCCGCCCCGCCGAGGTCGACGTCACCGACGACGTCCGCGGTGCGGATGTAGAACTGCGGCCGGTACCCGGTGGTGACCGGGGTGGTGCGGCCGCCCTCGCTCCCCGACAGGACGTACACCTGCGCGGTGAAGCGCCGGCTCGGGGTGACGCTGCCGGGCGCCGCGACGACGTGGCCGCGCCGGACGCGGTCGCGCTCGACACCGCGCAGCAGCAGCGCGACGTTGTCGCCGGCCTCGGCGGACTCCATCGGCTTACCGAAGGTCTCCAGGCCGGTGACGACCGTCTCGATGTCCGGGCCTAGCACCGAGACGCGGTCGCCGACGCGCACCGTGCCGCGCTCCACGGCGCCGGTGACGACGGTGCCCCGGCCGGTGATGGTCAGGACGTTCTCCACGGAGAGCAGGAACGGCGCGTCGGTGTAGCGCACCGGCATCGGTACGTACGTGTCGACGGCGTCCAGCAACGCCTCGACCGCGTCGGTCCAGCGCGGGTCGCCCTCCAGCGCCCGCAGGCCCGACACCCGCACGACGGGGACGGCGTCGCCGCCGTAGCCGTGCGCGGTGAGCAGCTCGCGCACCTCCAGCTCGACCAGGTCGGTCAGCTCGGGGTCGCCCGCGTCGGCCTTGTTCAGCGCCACCACGATGTGGTCGACGCCCACTTGGCGGGCGAGCAGCACGTGCTCCGCGGTCTGCGGCATGATCCCGTCGAGCGCCGAGACGACGAGGATCGCCCCGTCGAGCTGGGCGGCGCCGGTGACCATGTTCTTGATGTAGTCGGCGTGGCCGGGCATGTCGACGTGGGCGTAGTGCCGGGTGCCCGTCTCGTACTCGACGTGCGCGATGTTGATGGTGATGCCGCGCTGCGCCTCCTCGGGCGCGCGGTCGATGCGGTCGAAGGGGACGAAGGTGCCGCTGCCGCGGTCGCTGAGGACCTTGGTGATGGCGGCGGTCAGGGTGGTCTTGCCGTGGTCGACGTGGCCCATGGTGCCGATGTTGAGGTGGGGCTTGGTGCGCACGTATGCCGTCTTGGGCATGGTTCATTCCTTGGGTGCGAAGCTGAGTGAGAGGACCCCGGGGCCGGCCGACCCTCCCCACGCGGGGTCCGCCGGACGATCGGGGGAGGGTCAGCTTCGGGCGCCGCCGAGGGGCGCGGCGACAGCGGTGCACGCTGCCGCGACATCTGCTGCGAGGGGGCTCACGGCAGCCTTCGGCGCGTCCGCGACTGCGGACTGCGCTGCGAGGAAGGCGTACCGGAACATGGCTCGATCATCGCGGAGCGGCCGCGGCCCGTCGAATGAATTTCGGCTCCCGCAGGGGAGTTGGAACCTGCGGGACTGGCGTGACAGGGGCGACAGGAGGGGCGCGCCGACGGTCAGAGGTGCTTGGTCGCCTCGCGCACCGACAGCGGTGCCAGCCGGTCGCGGTGGGCGTCGACGAAGTCCCGTACGGCCTCCGGGTCGGTCTTGGCGTACTCCCTCAGACTCCAGCCGATCGCCTTGCGGACGAAGAAGTCGGGGTGGCCGGCCCGGCGCAGGCAGTACGCGAAGAGCCGCCGGGCGTCGGTGGCCTCCTTGAAGCGGAGCTGGTGCAGCAGCGCGGTGCGGACGACCCAGAGGTCACCGTCCTCGATCCACGCGTCCATCGTCCGTGCCTGTTCCGGATCGGCGGCGACGAGGGGGCCCGCGACATGGGCGGCCAGGGCGTCGACCGTGTCCCACCACGGCACCGTGGAGACGAGATGCCGCAGCACCGGCACGAACGCCGACGAGCAGCGTCCGGCATGACGGCGCAGGTAGTCGACGGCGAAGTAGTGGTACTCCCGCTCGGGCAGCGCCCAGCAGCGCAGCGCCACGGCCACGCAGTCCGGCTCGTCGGGGCGCGGCGTGCCCGCGACGACGGTCCGGGACAACGCGCGGCGCTCGGGCATGGGGATGCCGAGGAACGGAGCCACATGTTTCAGGTACGCGGCGCTGGACCGGGCCCGCTCCGGGTCGGCGGCCGCCGGGTAGCACTCGGTCAGCCGGGCCAGCAGGGTGTCCGCGAGCGGGCTCGGGGGCGTCTCGGGTGGTACGGGCACGGCGGCGGAGGGCGGGGCAGCGTGGCCGTGGCCCCCGGCGGTGCCCGTACCGGACGTCGCCCCGTGCGTTTCGGCTCCCTGGTTCATCACGGGCACATTACGGCGATCACACGCGCGTGTCGGTTACTCTCCCCGAATGCTCGACCACGTCCCCGCCACCCGTCCCACCGGTGGCTTCGCCGTGCGCTGCACGCGAGTGCTGCTCTCGCCCTGGTCCCGGTTCTCCCTGCTCGTGGCGGTCCTGGTGGGCGCCGCTGCCACCATGCTGCTCCTCGAACCACAGCGTCTGCTGGTCTCGGGCCCGCCGGCCCGACTGAGCGACGGCGCGGCCGCGGTGGCGCTGTTCGCGCTGGCGTACGGCGTCTGCACGGTGGCCTTCGTGCCCAGGCCGGTGCTCAACATCGCGGCCGGAGCGCTCTTCGGTGCGCAGTCGGGACTGGCGGCCGCGCTGGCGGGCACGGTGCTGGGTGCGGGGATCTCGTTCATGCTCGGCCGGGTCCTGGGCCAGGACGCCCTGCGGACGCTGCTGCGCGGGCGCTGGATGCGGGCGGCGGACGGCCAGCTCAGCCGGCACGGCTTCCGGTCGATGCTCGCGCTGCGCCTCTTCCCCGGGGTTCCGTTCGCGGCGGCCAACTACTGCGCGGCGGTCTCCCGCATGGGCTATCCGCCGTTCCTGATCGCGACCGGTCTCGGTTCGATCCCGAACACCGCCGCGTATGTGATCGCGGGCAGCGAGGCGGCCTCCCCCACCTCGCCCGCCTTCCTCGCCGCGATGGGCTTCATCGTGGTCACGGGCGCGGGCGGCGCCGTGGTGGCGTGGCGGCGGCGCCACCGGCTGGGCGGGGAGTAGCCGGGCGGCGGCCGCATCGGTGCGGCTGCGCGGGGGCAGTCGTCACCGTGTTCATCCGGGGGCGATACGCTGCCCGCGACCGACCGACGATCTCCGGGCCCGGTGCGGCCCTGTCATCGCACGACCGCAATCCGCACGCAGCCGGCGGCACCCCGCCCCGGCCGATGCATGATCTCTCCGGGATGGCCCAAGCCCCATGAGCTGGTTCGAATCGTTCGTCCTCGGCCTCGTTCAAGGACTGACCGAGTTCCTTCCGATCTCCTCCAGCGCGCACCTGCGGCTCACCGCCGCGTTCGCCGGCTGGCACGACCCGGGTGCCGCCTTCACCGCGATCACCCAGATCGGCACGGAGGCCGCGGTCCTCATCTACTTCCGCAAGGACATCGTCCGGATCGTCTCCGCCTGGTTCCGGTCCCTGACGGACCGTTCGATGCGCGGTGACCACGACGCCCAGATGGGCTGGCTCGTCATCGTCGGCTCCATCCCGATCGGTGTCCTCGGCATCACGCTGAAGGACCAGATCGAGGGCCCGTTCCGCGATCTGCGGCTCATCGCGACCACCCTGATCGTGATGGGCATCGTCCTCGGGATCGCGGACCGTCTGGCGGCCCGCGACGAGACCGGCGGCAAGCACCGGGCGATCAAGGAACGCAAGTCCCTCCGGGAACTCGGCGTCAGGGACGGTCTGATCTACGGCTTCTGCCAGGCGATGGCCCTGATCCCCGGCGTCTCCCGCTCCGGCGCCACCATCAGCGGTGGTCTCCTGATGGGCTACACCCGCGAGGCGGCGGCCCGTTACTCCTTCCTCCTCGCCATCCCCGCCGTCCTCGCCTCGGGCGTCTTCGAGCTGAAGGACGCGGGCGAGGGCCATGTCTCCTGGCCGCCGACGATCTTCGCCACCCTCATCGCGTTCGGCGTCGGCTACGCGGTCATCGCGTGGTTCATGAAGTTCATCACCACCAAGAGCTTCATGCCCTTCGTCATCTACCGCATCGCCCTCGGCATCCTGCTCTTCGTCCTGGTCGGCGCGGGGGCCCTGAGCCCGCACGCGGGCGAGTCGGCCGGCTGATCCGTCTCCCCGTCCACCCCGGCGTCCGGCTGTGCCAGGATTCCGGGGTGGATACGACAGACGTCACGCGTGCGATCGCGGCAGCGGTATCGATCGCCTCATCACTCGGGCTGGCGGCCGACGACGCCGTCGTCCTCCACAACTCGAACAAGCTGGCACTGCGCCTGAGGCCGTGCGACGTCTTCGCCCGGGTCGCACCGGAGGGGCAGGAGGTCGCCGAGTTCGAAGTCCGGCTCGCCGGGCGGCTCGTCCGGGCGGGAAGCCCCATGTGCGCCCTGGAACCGCGCGTCGATCCCCGTGTGTACCGGCGCGACGGCTTCGCGGTGACGCTGTGGACCTACCACGAGCCCGTGGCGCCCCGTACCCCGCCGGCGGACTTCGCCGGGGCCCTGGAGCGGTTGCACGCCGGCATGCGTACGGTCGATGTGCCCGGCCCGGGTTTCAGGGACCGGATCACGGAGGCGGAGGCCGTGGTCGCTGACCCGGTGCGTTCACCGGAGCTGGCCGAGGGGGATCGCGCGTTCCTGAGCGGCCGGCTGGGCGAACTGCGGCGAGCGGTCGACGGATTCGGGGCGGCGGAGCAACTGCTCCACGGTGAGCCGCATCCGGGGAACATTCTGAACACGGAGAACGGGCCGCTGTTCATCGACCTGGAGACCTGCTGTCGCGGTCCCGTCGAGTTCGATCTCGCCCATGTCCCGGCGGCGGTGTGCGCGCACTACCCGGGCATCGACCAGGGGCTGCTGGACGTGTGCCGGCAGCTCGTGATCGCGATGGTGGCCGCGTGGCGCTGGGAGGCGGGCGACCAGTTCCCCGACGGGCGGCGGTTCGGGGTGGAGCTTCTGCGCGTGCTGCGCGCGGGTCCGCCGTGGCCGACGCTGGACGCGGTGACGGCGCGCCTGGACGGACCGTAATGCGGGTGCGTGGTCCGTCCTGGGCGGGCGACACTGAGGTGCATGGCCCTGACCCAGCAGTTGGCGCGCGTCCCGCCCGCATACCTCGACCGGTGCCGTGAAACGGCCGCGTCCGCGGCGGACGGGGATCCCGGGTGGGACCCGCCGGCCCAGGACACCGTCGATCTCGGCTGGGCGATCTGGGAACTGCTGGGCTTCTACCGGCGTGTGCGGCCGGATTCGCCGCACATCGGCGTCCTCGACCGCAGCATCAGGGGCGACCGCGACCCCGGGGTCCCCTACCTCGATCATCCCGAGGTCTACGACGGCATCGACGCACCTCCCGCGCTGCTGATGCCGCCGGCGGTGGCCGAGGTCGCTCGCGCGCTCGCCGGAATGGAGATCGACTCCCTGCTCGGACAGCTCCCGGCGTACCGGAGAGCGGGCGGATTCGCGGGGTTCACCTCCGACCCCGCCCCGTATCTGAGCGAGCACTTCGCCACGCTGCGGAGCTTCTACGACGTCGCCGCGTTGAAGGGCATGGCCGTGGTCGTCTGGGTGGACTGACCCTGCGGGGGGTCCCGGGCTTCGGGGGCGTCGGACCGGCCCGTCCTCATTCCTCGGACGTCCACGGCGCCGACCGCAGCTCGGCCGTACTGCGGCGGGTGCGCCGGGGTGACGGGCCCTCGGCGGCGGTGCCGATCGCGAGCATGGAGACGACGACCCAACCGGGGTTCGGGTCGAGTTCCTTGGTGAGGGCTTCCAGGTCGAACGCGCGGAACTGGTGGGAGGCGAGGTCCATGGCCTGGGCCTGGAGGGTGAGATGGGCGACGGCCTGGCCGAGGTCGTAGTCGGCGAACTCGGAGAAGACGAGCGGGGTGGCGTCGACATAGCGACGGGTCAGGGTGACGACGAGGAGGCTCGCGTCGCGCGCCCAGCGGGCGGAGCTCGGGGCGAGATGGGGAAGCAGACGGTCGTGGTCGGGTTCGCCGGGGCGGGCGGTGAAGAAGGCCCACGGCTGGGAGTTCCCGGCGGAGGGGGCCCAGCGGGCGGCTTCCAGGAGCCGGTCCAGGGTACGGTCGTCGACGACGGTCGACGGGTCGAACCGGGAGGGGCTGTAGCGGCCGGCGAGCAGGGGGTGTACGCCCTCGCCGGCCGGGTCCTGAGGTCGGGTCATGCTCGGCTGCAACCGGCAGGCCGGTGTGCGTATTCCGGTCGGGCGGCGGGCCCGGGGGCGGCGTGCGTCACGCGGAGGCGTCGAGTTGTCCGCGTACCCATGCGGGCGGCGGGTTGGTGTGCGGCCGGCCCGCCACGAACACCGTCGGCACCGTCTCGTCGCCGTCGTTGGCGGCCCGGACCTCCGCCGCGCCGGCCGGATCGCTCCAGATGTCGACCCAGTGCATCCGGCGGGCGCTCCGTCCCAGCCGCAGGCGCATGCGGATGCAGTAGGCGCAGCCGGGTCGCCAGAACACGACGGGCCGGCCGTCGGCGGCGCCCCGGCGCAACGCCTCGGCCGCGCCGGTCGAGGCCGGGAAGAAGAGGGGCGAGTGCACCAGGGCGATCACCAGGAACACCACGGCGACGGCCACGCCGCCGGCGGTGCTCCCGTCCGCGAACAGGGCGGCGGCCGGCGCCGCACCGACGAGCAGGTAGAGGACCGGCACACCCCAGACACGTCTCATGGTCACGCAGGCTACCGATGCTTCCGGGCTCCGGTCCCGGCGGGCGTGCCGCACCGGCGCGGGAACGGGCGCCGCGCACCCTCGACCCAATACCGACCACATGGTAAGTATCGTGTCGGCGGGGTGCGCGCCATCGACGAAGGGGTCCGGAGTGGAGAGCATCACCAAGAACAGGCAGTCGCCCGAGACGCTGCGCGCCATGGTCGAGCGGGCGTACGGCGCGGACCGGGCACCGGTCGGGGACGGGTGGTTCGGCGAGCTGGGGCACGGCTGGTTCAACGTCGCGTACCGGATCCGGCTCCGGGACGGGGCCGAGGTGGTGCTGAAGATAGCGCCGCCGCCCTCGGTGGAGGTGATGACCTACGAGCGCGGGGCCATGTCCATCGAACTGCGCACCCTGGACCTGCTGCGAACGCGTACGTCCGTACCGGTCCCCGCCGTGGACTTCGCGGACCGGAGCCGTGAACTGTGCGACGCGGACTACTTCTTCATGCCCTACGTGGATGCCGACAACCTCGGCGTCGTCGGCGACGGCCTGCCCGCCGCCGAGCGCGACGCCTGCATGGAGCAGCTCGGCGCCGTCAACCGGGAGATCAACTCGGTGCGCGGCGAGGGCTTCGGACCGCTGGCCGGACCCCCCGCCGCGTCCTGGCGGGAGGCGTTCACGGGCATGGTCGAGGACGTGCTGCGCGACGGCGAGCGCCGCGGCGTGGACATCGGGCGGTCCTACGACGAGGTCCGCTCCGTCCTGGCGGCGCACGCCGACAGCCTCGACGAGGTGAGCGAGCCCCGGCTCGTGGAGTGGGACCTGTGGGCCGGGAACGTGATGGTCCGGGACGGGAGGATCGTCTCCGTCATCGACCACGAACGCGCCTTCTACGGCGACCCGTTGATCGAGTCCGGGTTCACGGGGACGCAGATGTCCGCGTTCGGGGACCCGACGCCCTTCATGCGCGGATACGGCCACGGCCCGCTGACGGCCACCGAACAGGTGCGCCGCCGCCTGTACTGCGTCCATCTGCTGCTCGTCATGGTCATCGAGACGGTGTACCGGGGCCACACCACGAGCGAGCAGTACGACTGGGCGCGGGCCCGTCTCGACGAGGCGATGGCGCTGTTCGAGCCCGTGCGGCCGTAACGGCCACGCGCACGCCCGCCCACTCCGGCCCCACCGCCCGCCTCGGCTCCGAGCCGGTGGGACCGTTGCTCCGGCGGGCCTGCGCGCAGACCACCGCCGCGGTCGGGGTGTACGGCGTGTACGCGCTGACCAACGCCTGGTTCGTCGGCCACGGCGTGGGCGACACGGCGATGGCGGCCGCGAACCTGGCCGCCACGCTCCTGCTCGGCGCGGGGAGCCGCCGGCCACGCCCTACGCCTCCCCCTCTCCCCCGGCTCCGAACTGTTCGGCGCGCAGGGCCAGGTCCTGGAGGACGTCGGCCGACGTCACGTCCGTGCGGCCCGCGTCGTGCACCTGGGCCAGCGTCGCGAACGCCAGCGTGAACGCGCCGACGAGCTGCTCCACCGCTCCGCCGACCTCGCGGCCGACGAGGACGACCACGTCCTCGATGGTCGCCGTCTCGGGGATGGCGATCCGGGGCATCGTCTCGTTGAGGAGGGCGGTGACGACGGTCGAATCGGCGGCGCGCTCCTCGCGGCCGGGGTCCTCCTCCATGAGGCGGCGCATCTCGCCCGCCTCGGTGAGGATGCCGACCACGCGCTTCAGGACTTCGCTCTGCTCCATTCCGTGAGCATAGGTCCCGGTATGCCCGCCACCACGGACGATCGGCCTCCGGCCCGCCGTGCCCGGTCCTGCGACGGAACCCGTCGGGCCGTAGCGTACGGAAGGGGGCATTCGCCACCGTCGGGGGACGCACCACGGGTTCAGCGGACCCGGCAGGATTCAGGAGGCACCATGACCAGCACCGAGCGTCCCGTGATCGCCGCGGTCGACGGCTCGACGCACAGCCGCGACGCCCTGGACTGGGCGGCCCGCGAGGCTGACCGGCGGGGGCTGCCCCTGCAGATCGTCCATGTGCGGCTGCTGACCCGCCGCACGGACCAGGAGGCGCAGCAGCGCGAGGCCGACGAGCTGCTGGCGCGGTCCGTGCGCCAGGTGGGCGAGACCGTTCCGGGGCTGCGGCCCACCACGCTGGCGCCGCTGGACTTCCCGTCGGCCGCGCTGGTCTCGCTGAGCCGCGACGCCTCGCTCGTGGTGGTCGGCTCGCGCGGGCTCGGCGGTTTCCGTTCGCTGATGCTGGGGTCCAACAGCCTCGCGACGGCGTCGATGGCGAAGTGCCCCGTGGTCGTGGTGCACGGCGGGCAGCCGGACGACGGGGCGGCGGAGTCCGCTCCGGAGGTCTTTCCGGACATCGTCGCCGGGGTCGCGGCGGACGAGAGCAGCGAGGGGGTGCTGGAGTTCGCCTTCGAGACGGCGGCGGCCCGGCCGGGTGCGCGGCTGCGCATCGTGCACGGCTGGACGATGTTCTCCTCGATGCTGTCGGGCGGGCCGGTCTTCGACCGGGATGCGGCGGCGGACGCGGCGGAGCGGTCCCTCGCGGAGCTGACGGCGGGCTGGCGCGAGAAGTATCCGCAGGTGGAGGTCATGAAGGAGCCGGTGAACGGATCGGCTTCGCGCACCCTGGTGACGGCGTCGGCGACGGCGGCGCTGACGGTGATCGGCCGGCGCAAGGGCGGTGAGTCCCTGGGCCTCGGCCTCTCCCCGGTCGCCCAGACGACGCTGACGCACGCGCTGGGTCCGGTGGCCGTCGTCCCGTGCTGAGGCCCCGGCGCCCGCGGGCACGGCCGGTGCCTTCCGGCCACGGCCCGGCCGGTGCCCCGGCCGGGCCGTCGTCGCGGCCGGGACGGTTCCCCGCGCACGCCTCTTGGCCCCCGCGGCCCACGGCCCCACACTGAGCCGATGACGCAGCGTGTGGACCTCTCGACCGTGATGGACCGTCTCGCCATCGACGCGGTGGTCACCGGCTAC
Source organism: Streptomyces sp. NPDC057682 (assembly GCF_042799575.1). Lineage (NCBI taxonomy): Bacteria > Bacillati > Actinomycetota > Actinomycetes > Kitasatosporales > Streptomycetaceae > Streptomyces > Streptomyces sp. NPDC057682. Next base: position 315,255 of record NZ_JBHVIN010000006.1, read on the forward strand.
GCGGTGGCCGTGGACGACGGGGCCTGGACGGACTACGTGGGCCTGTTCACCGCCGCGGGCCGCGCGGACTACCGTTCGGCGGGCGGCACCGAGGGCCCGGCCGCCGAGGTCGCGCGCTGGCTCGCGGAGACCATGCGGCTCTTCCCCGTGCGGCAGCACCTGATCGTCAACCGGCGGCTGGACCTCCAGGATCTGGGCGGCTATCCGGGGGACCGGGCCCGGGTGCAGGCCGACTACCTGAACCCGATGCGGCTCGTCGGCGGGCGGGCCGGGGACGACGGAGGGCGGGCGGTGGACGCGCCGACCGCGCCGAACTTCGTGGCCGGCGGACGGTACGTCTTCGAACTCGTCCGCACCGGCGAGGGCTGGCGGATCGAAGGGGTGACGGTCCACGAGAAGTGGCGGAGCCTGTCCGGAGATCTCTCCGGCGGCTGACCGGCCGGTCCGCGCCGGGCCGTCTCCGCTGCCCCACACTGGGGGAAGATCCGCGTGAACGGGTTCCGGACGATGTCTGCCCCCGGGCAGGACGAGGAGGCGCGGCATGCCGAGCGGAACCGGGGCACAACGGGGGTTCGTCCCGCTTCTCGGCTCACCCGTGGGCCGGGGGGCCCTCGCGGTCCTCGCCGGGGCGCTGCCCGCCCTGGCCTTCCCGGCGCCGGGCCTGTGGTGGTTCGCGTACGTGGCTCTGGTGCCGTTGCTGCTGCTGGTCCGGTCGGCCCGTACGGGGCGCCGCGCGGCGCTCGACGGCTGGCTCGGCGGGACGGGCTACATGCTGGCGGTGCACCACTGGCTGATGCCGAGCCTCCATGTGTTCATCGTGGTACTGGCCGCCCTGCTCGGGCTGTTGTGGGCGCCGTGGGGGCTGCTGGCCCGGCGGATGCTCCGTGGGCCGCTGTCGGCGGCTTCCGCCGCGGCGGCGGTGGTCGTGGTGCCGTGCGGCTGGCTGATGACCGAGACGGTGCGGTCCTGGGAGGGGCTCGGCGGGCCGTGGGGGCTGCTCGGGGCGAGCCAGTGGCAGGTCGCGCCGGCGTTGCGGCTGGCGTCCGTCGGCGGGGTGTGGCTGGTGACGCTGTGGGTGGTCGCGGTGAACACGGCGCTCGTCCTGCTGGTGGCGGCGCCGGCGCCGGCCCGCAGGGCGGCGCTCGGCTCCCTGGTGGTGGCCGCCTCGGCCGTGGGCGCGGTGGCCGCGTGGGCGCCCCGGCCCGAACCGTCGGGCACGGCCGCGGTCGCCGTCGTCCAGCCGGGGATCGTCGACGGCCCCGGGAGTGTGGAGCGCCGGTTCGCGCGCAGCGAGGCGCTGACGCGTTCGCTCGCGGGGCAGAACGTCGATCTGGTGGTGTGGGGCGAAAGCAGTGTCGGCGTCGACCTGGCACGCCACCCGGAGGTCACGGCACGGATCGCGGCGCTGTCGCGGCAGGTCGGCGCGGACGTCCTCGTGAACGTGGACGCCCGGCAGACCGACGCCTCGGGCCGTACCGGCATCTTCAAGAGCGCGGTGCTCGTGGGACCCCGGGGCCTGACCGGCGACCGCTACGACAAAATGCGGCTGGTGCCGTTCGGCGAGTACGTCCCGGCGCGTTCGGCGCTCGGCTGGGCCACGTCGATGGGCAGGGCGGCGGGCGAGGACCGGTTGCGCGGGACGGGCCCGGTGACCATGGCGCTGCCGGACGCCGGGGGACTGCGCATCGGCCCGCTGGTCTGCTTCGAGTCCGCGTTCCCCGACATGAGCCGGCGGCTGGCCCGGGACGGTGCGCGGATCCTCGTCGCCCAGTCGTCCACCTCGTCCTTCCAGCACAGCTGGGCGCCCCTCCAGCACGCCTCGCTCGCCGCCCTGCGCGCCGCCGAGAACGGCCGGCCGGCGGTGCACGCCACCCTCACGGGCGTCAGCGCGGTCTACGGCCCGCGCGGCGAGGAGATCGGCACCCGCCTCGGCACGGGCACCAGCGGGACCGGCGTCTACGCGGTGCCGCTCGCACGCGGCACGACGCTGTACGCGCGGCTGGGCGACTGGCCGCTGTACGGGGCGCTGGGCGTGCTGCTCGTGCTCTGCGCCGCCGAAGGAGTGCGGTACGCGCGACGGCGCGGCGGACCGGGGGCGGCCGCTCCGGGTCCGGTGCCGGCCCCGGAGCACTCCGGTGACGCCCGCGCGGAGGCCCCCGCCGAGACCGGTCCCTGACCGCACGGGCCGGACGCACGGACCGGCGGGCGCCGGAGGACCTGCCCGGAGTCAGCGGGATTCCGGGCCGTTCACCGTGACGATGTCGCCCAGGGCGTCGACCGTCAGCGCGACCCGTTCGACCCGGTGCGTGAGGCTCAGGACGAGCCAGACCGGAGCCCAGAGGAAGCAAGTGAGCATCGCGAGAACGGCGTGCAGGGGGTGCTGCACCGGGTGGCCCCGGACCATGACGGCCTGGGTCTCGGAGCGGGACTCCACCCGCCAGCCGGCCGCGACGCGCTGACTGACGGCCCAGTCGAGGATCAGGGCGCGCCGGAGGGCGTCGGGTGGCCGGCCGTCCGCCGAGTAGTAGCCCGGCGGTGGCTGGAGGGCACCCCAGCCCGGTGGCTCGCGGTGGCGTCTCACCAGGTCACCTCCTGGGGGCGGCGGTCGTTCCCCCCAGCGTGCCCGGGGCCCCCGTGTCACGCATCCGGAGCAGTGCCCGGCCGCGCGGGCGGCGTCAGGCGCAGTCGAGGTCGCGCAGGACGCGCTCGCACAGCTCGTGCGTGGCGAGGGCGTCCCGGGCGCTGAGCAGCGTGCCGGCCCGGACGGCGTCCAGGAACGACAGGACGCTCTGCTCGATGCCGCGCTGCCGGGCCACCGGCACCCAGTCACCGCGCCGCCGCAGGCTGGGCTGACCCTTGTGGTCGATGACCTCGGCGAGGTTCAGCACCTCGCGCTTGGAGTCCTGGCCGGACACCTCAAGCCGCTCCTCGGTGGAGCCGCTGAGCCGGTTCATCGCGCCGATTGCCGTGAAGCCGTCCCCGGACAACTGGAGCACCACGTGGTGCATCAGGCCGTCGCGGATCCGGGCCCGGACGACGGTGTGCTCGACGGGGCCGGGCGCCAGGAAGCGCAGGGTGTCGACGACGTGGATGAAGTCGTCGAGGACCATCGTCCTCGGTACCTCGGGCAGCCCGACCCGGTTCTTCTGCATGAGGATCAGTTCGCGGGGGTGCTCCGCGCACTGGGCGTAGCCGGGCGCCACCCGGCGGTTGAAGCCGACGGCCAGCGAGACACCGCGTGCCTCCGCGAGCTCCACCAGCCGTTCGGAGTCCGCGAGTTCGTACGCGAGCGGCTTGTCGACGTACGTGGGAACGCCCGCGTCGAGCAGCCGGGCGGTGATCTCGGGGTGGACGGCGGTCGGGGCGTGCACGAACGCCGCGTCCAGCCCCTGGGCGAGGAGCGCGTCGAGGTCGGTATGGCACTGGGCGGGCGGGATGCGGTGGGCGGCGGCGACCGCGGCCAGCGTGGCGGGGGTGCGGGTCTGGAGGTGCAGCTCGGTCCCCGGCAGGGTGGTGAGGACCGGCAGGTACGCCTTCTGCGCGATGTCCCCGAGCCCGATGCAGCCGACCTTCACAGGGTGTTCCTCTCGCTGTTCAGCGCCGCGTGTCGCGGGTCTCCTCCGGGGAGTGGCCCGTCGGCGCGTCGTTCGTCCGGGCAGCATACGCGGGACCGGGCGGCCGCCAGTCGGCGATGCCGTCGAAGGTCCGCAGCACCAGGCCCGGTCCGAGCCGGGAGACCGCGGACATCAGACGGTCCCGGACGGCGACGGCGGGGGCGGAGGTCAGGGCGACCAGCCGGGTCACCCGGGCGGCCCTGCGGACCACGGACGCGGTGCGGGGCAGCCGGTCGGCGGTGTACGCGGCGAGCCCCGCGCCCGTGTCGTTCCCCGGTGCCAGATGGTGGGCGAGCACGACGGCGTCCTCGATCGCCTGGTTGCCGCCCTGGCCGAGGGTGGGGGCCATGGCGTGCGCGGAGTCTCCGAGGAGGACCGTGCGGCCCCGGTGGTGGGCGGGCAGCGGGTCGGTCATGTGGTGGACGTCGTTGCGCAGGACGTCCTCGGTCCGGGCGGCGGCGACGATGTCCGGGACGGGGGTGTGCCAGTCGCCGAAGCGGCGCAGCAGCTCGGCCCGTTCGTCCTCGGCCCGCTCCCCCGGCGGGGCGACGGCCGCCGCGTACGCGTAGACGCGCCCGTCCTTCAGTGGCTGGGTGCCCCACAGGGCGCCGCGTCCCCAGGTCTCGTGCGGGGCGAAGGGCTCGGGCGGGGCCGGAACGACGAGGCGCCAGGTGGTGATGCCCGCGTACGAGGGTCCGGGGTGGTCCGGGAAGAGCGCCCGGCGCACGCCCGAGTGGATGCCGTCGGCTCCGACGACGAGGTCAGCCTCGACGGTTCCGTCCGGGGTGCCGACGACGGCCCGCCGCCCTCCGGGGGTGCCCGGATCGAGAAGACGGGCGGGGCAGCCGGTGCGCAGGGCGGCGCCGGGGAGTTCGGCGGCGATGCGGTCGACGAGGGTGGCCCGGTGGAGGAGCACGAGCGGGCCGCCGAACCGCTCGGCCGCCGCCGCGCTGTCCGTACGGGACAGCCAGCGCCCGTCCGGCCTGCGCATGCCGCCCTCGCCCTGCCAGGCGGCGAGTGCGCGGACGGGGTCGCCGAGCCCGATGACGTCGAGGGCCCGCTGGCCGTTGGGGGCGAGTCCGATGCCCGCGCCGACGGGCGCCGTCGAGGCCGCGCGTTCCAGGACGGTGACCCGCCATCCGGTGCGGTGGAGCGCCACCGCCGCCGTGAGGCCCCCGATCCCGGCACCGACGACCACCGCGTGCGGCGTGTCCATGGCTTCTCCCCACCCCCCGCAACTACACCTGTAGTGACACCGTCACGTTACTACAGCTGTAGTGACGCCGGTAGGTTGACCCCATGGCCCCACGCACCACCGGCTCCGCCCGTGCCGACCTGATCACCGACGCCGCCCTCGCGCTCCTCGCCGAGCGCGGCATGCGCGGGCTGACCCACCGGGCGGTGGACGAGCGCGCGGGACTCCCCCAGGGGTCGACGTCCAACTACGCCCGCACCCGGCAGTCGCTGCTGGAGGCGACCGTGCGGCGCCTGGCCGAACGCGAGGCGCGGGTGCTGGCCCCGGCCGAACTGCCGCTGCCCGCCGGACCGGCCCCGCAGGAACCCGCGCCCGACGCGCTGATCGACGCGCTGGCCCTGGCGCTGCACCGGTATCTGACCCGCCACCCCGAACTGCTCGTCTGCCGCTACGAACTGGCCCTGGAGGCCACGCGCCGCCCCGGACTGCGGGCGTTCTTCGACGAGACGGGCCGGCAGTTCCGCGAGCCGCTGGTGGCGCTGATGACGGCCGTCGGGTCCCCGGAGCCGGAACGGCACGCCCTGTCCTTGGTGGCCTGGTGCGAGGGGCTGATGTTCTCGTGCGCGGCCGGGTCCTTCCACCGGGAGGTCCCGGGCGAGGCGGAGCTGCGCACCGGCTTCCGTGAGCTGCTGCGCGGCATGCTCGGCGACGGCTGACCGCCCCGCCCGTCGGCTCCCCGTGGCGGCCGGGTCACTCGTGCGGGCCAATCGGGGCGCTCCGGCCCACCCGGCGCCCTGTCCGCCCCCCAGAGTGGATCAGGTGCAACGAACCCGAATCACCGTGAAAATCCTCGTCGGGGTGGCCGTCACGGCGCTCTCCGGCTGTGTGTCCGTGGAGCCCCGGCCGAGCCCGCCCGTGCCCTCGGAGACCGGCCGCCCGGCGCAGGACCTGGCACCGCAGATCGTCCGGCCGCCGGTCCGCGACGCCCTGGAGTCGGTCACCGACCCGAAACCCTCCGCCTCCCGAGCCGCCCCGCGCCGGGCGGCGCCCACGGAGGTGCGGCACGATCCACCGCGCCTGCCCCGGCAGCACCGCACCCGGCCGGTCCGCCCGCTGCCCCGGCGAGTGGCACCCCCCGTTCCCGCCCCGGCGCTCCCCCGGCCGGTCACCGCAGGCGATGTGTGCGCCCTCGGCCGGGGGTACGGCCACTGGCCCGCCGGCAGCCCGCAGTCACGGATCTGCGACGACACCTACGGCCATTAGGACCTGGACCGATGCCGGGCGCCGCGCCCGGGGGGCGTCGCGGGTCAGAATTCTCTCAGCCGCTGCTCCAGACGGCCGATGGCGGCCCGGACGCCACCCCCGTATCCGTCGTCCGTGCGGTCGTCGGCCAGGACGGCCGAGGCCGCGCGGGCCCGGTCCAGATGGAGCCGGGCGGCGGCCGGGTGCTGGAGCTTCATGTAGTCCGCGGCCAGGTTGACGTGGAGCGAGGGGCACAGGGCGCGTGCCGCCGGCGCGTCCCGGTGCGCCGGTGCGCCGGGTGCGGAAAGGGACTCCGCCGCGGTCAGCGCCCGCAGGTCCCAGGCCAGCTCGTCCCCCGGCTCGTCCTGCGTATCGGCCATGAAATGCGCGAGGGTGCACCGCTGCAGCGGCGCGCCGTCCTCGCCGATCTCGTCCCAGAGCGCGCCGAAGCGGTTGCGGGCCTCCTCCCGGTCACCGCCGTGGAGCAGCATGACCGCCTGACCGATCCTGGTCATGACGACGTCCTGCGACGTCTCCTGCCGCTCCGTCACTGCGCTCTCCCTCGCTCCTGTGCACGCCCGCCCGGCCCGGAGCCCGACCGCTCCGGACCGCATCGAAGGAGGTGCCGGCCCCCGGGGGGGGTCCGCCCCCGGGGGCCATCCTCCGCCCGTCACCGCCGGTTCGACGCTAGCCGCCGGTCCGGGCCCGCGCACTCGGGCCGGGCTCAGCCCAGGTCGGGGATCCGCCAGTCGATCGGCGGGTGGCCCTGCGCGGCGACCGCCTCGTTGATCTGCGTGAAGGGACGGGAGCCGAAGAACTTCTTCGCCGACAGCGGCGAGGGGTGGGCGCCCTTCACCACGACGTGGCGCTCCTCGTCGATGAGGGGGAGCTTCTTCTGCGCGTAATTGCCCCAGAGGACGAAGACCGCCGGGTCGGGGCGGGCGGCGACGGCGCGGATGACGGCGTCGGTGACCTTCTCCCAGCCCTTGCCCTTGTGGGAATTGGCCTCACCCGCGCGGACGGTCAGCACGGCGTTGAGCAGGAGCACGCCCTGCTCGGCCCACGGCATCAGATAGCCGTTGTCCGGGACCGGCAGCCCCAGCTCCTCCTTCATCTCCTTGTAGATGTTCCGCAGGGAGGGCGGCGTCTTGACGCCCGGCCGCACGGAGAAGCACAGGCCGTGCCCCTGGCCCTCGCCGTGATAGGGGTCCTGGCCGAGGACGAGGACCTTCACCCGGTCGTAGGGGGTCGCCTCCAGGGCGGCGAACACCTGCTCGCGGGGCGGATACACCGGCCCGTCGGCCCGCTCCTTCTCGACGAATTCGATGAGATCCCTGAAGTAGGGCTTCTCCAGCTCCTCGCCGAGGACACCGCGCCAGGACTCGGGCAGCGGGTAGGTGTCGGTCACGTCAACAACCTCCGGTGAACAATCGGTTCTTGACTCCAGAACCTACCGGGGACCACTGACAACGGGCGCCCGTGCCCCCGGGGCACGGGCGCCCGGGGCGGCTACCAGCTGGCCTTGCGGTACAGCTCCCACATCTGCATGACGGTCTGCGGGTCCAGGGCGCGCTCGCCGCCGCCGATGTCCTCGCCCGCGGCCACGTACAGCTTGCCCTGCCACAGCGGCAGCAGCCGGACGTCGTCCACGAGGATCTTCTGGGCCCGCTCGAACTGCTTGCTGACCGCTCCGCGGTCGCTCTCCTTACGGGACTGGGGCAGCAGCTCGTTGGTGATCTCGGTCTTCACGTACGGCGTGCCCGTGACGCTGTCCTTGCCCACGAACGGGGCGATGAAGTTGTCCGGGTCCGGGAAGTCGGGGAACCAGCCGCGCCCGAAGACCGGGAACTCCCCCTTGGTGAAGCCCTCCTGGAAGGTCTTCCAGGGCTTGCTCTTCAGGGTGATCCGGAACAGACCCGAGGACTCCAGCTGCCGCTTGAGCTCGGCGAACTCGGGAGCGGTCGAGGAACCGTAGCGGTCGGTCGTGTACCAGAAGGTCATGGCGACGGGCTCGGTGATGCCGGCCTTGCGGAGGATCTGCTCGGCCTTGTCCCGGCTCGGGTCGCCGAAGGTGTCGAAGAAGCTGGTCGTGTGGGTGGCGATGCCCTTGGGGACCATGGAGTAGAGCGGCTCGGCGGTGCCCTGGTAGACCTTGGCGACCAGCGCGTCCCGGTCCACCAGCTGGGCTATCGCGCGGCGCACGGCCGGGTTGCCGGCCGCCTTGTCCTGCGGGTTGAAGACCAGGAAGCGGATGTCGGCGCCGACCGTCTCGACGATCTGGAGGTCCTTGTTGGCGTCCTTGTTGTCCTCCAGGCTCACCACGTCCTCGGCGCGCAGACCCCGGTAGATCGCGTCGATCTCGTTCTTCCGGAGCGCCGAGATCACATCACCCGACTCCTTGTAGTACCGGATGGTCACCTGGTCGTTCTTGCGGTCGGCGAAGCCCTTGTAGTCGGGGTTCCTCTTCAGGACCGAGCGGTCGCCCTGCTGGTACGACTCCAGCAGGTACGGACCGGACCCGGTGACCTTGCCGTCGTTGCGGATCTTGTGCTTCCCGTACGCGCTGGGCGCGACCAGCGACATGGCCGGGGTGGCGAGGATGAACGGGAAGGTGGCGTCGGGCTTGGTGAGGTGGAAGACGACGACGTCGTCGCCCTTGGTCTCCACCTGGTCCAGCGAGCCGAGCATGCCGACCGGGCCGCCCTTGACCGCGATCGACCGGATCCGGTCGATGGAGTACTTCACGGCCTCGGCGTCCAGTTTGTCGCCGTTGGAGAACTTCAGACCCTTGCGCAGCTCGCAGCGGTAGGCCGTGCTCGTGTGGTCCGTGAACCTGCAGTTGTCGGCCGCGTCGGGCTCGGGGCTGGTGGCCCCGGTCGGGAAGCTCACCAGGGTCTGGAACACATTGCGCATCAGCTCCCAGGAACCGTCCCAGGCCGCCGCGGGATCGAGTGTGGACGGCTCACTGGTCGTCCCGACGGCCAGTTTCTGTTCCACGTCCGAGCTCCCGCCCGGGAGCAGGCCGCAACCGGCCAGCAACGACAGGGAAGCAAGGGCTGCAGCGGCCTGCAGACTGGCCCGGTAGAACACGTGCACGCTCCTCGATCAGCCATGGGTCGGCAGACCATACCGCAGCGCCCCGCCAGGTCAATCCGCAGGCCCGGCGGGGCACTTGAGTCAATCGGGGCCAAACCGGCCCAGGCCGATATCAGCCGACCCCGGCATTGAGGAAAATGCCGCCGTCGACCACGAGCGTCTGGCCGGTGATCCAGGCGGACTGGCTCGACGTGAGGAAGGCGGCGGCCCCGCCGATGTCCTCCGGGACACCGAGCCGGCCGAGCGGGTAGGCGGCGGCCGCCTCCGCCTCGCGGCCCTCGTACAGCGCCTGCGCGAACCTGGTCTTCACGACGGCCGGGGCGATCGAGTTGACCCGGACGACCGGCGCGAACTCGTGCGCCAGCTGGAGGGTCAGGTTGACCATGGCCGCCTTGCTCATGCCGTACGCGCCGATGAACGGCGAGGCGGAGACGCCCGCGACGGAGGCGATGTTGACGATCGCCCCGCCGTTCTCCTTCTGCCAGGCCTTCCAGGTCTGCTGGGCGAAGCCGAGCGCCGAGACCACGTTCGTCTCGAAGACCTTGCGGGCGACGTTGAGGTCGAGTTCGGCGATGGGGCCGAAGACCGGGTTCGTCCCGGCGTTGTTGACCAGGAAGTCGACCCGGCCGAACGCCTCCATCGTGCGCGCGACGGCCGCCGCCTGGTGCGCCTCGTCGTGCGCCTTGCCGGCCACACCGATGGCCCGGTCCGAGCCCAGTGCCTCGACGGCCTCCTTCAGCGCGTCCTCGTTGCGCCCGGTGAGGCACACCCGGTCGCCGCGGGCGACGAGCGCCTCCGCGATGCCGTAGCCGATGCCCCGGCTCGCCCCGGTGATCAGCGCGACCTTGCCGCTGTCCTGCACAGTCATGATGTCCGTTGCCCTTCGGGTCAGTTGAGCGGTCCGCCGGCGACGTACATGACCTGGCCGGAGACGAAACCGGCGGCGTCGCCGGTGAAGAAGGCGATCGCGTTGGCGATGTCGTCGGGGACGCCGACGCGCTGCACGGGGATCTGGGTGGCGGCGGCCGCCTGGAACTCCTCGAAGCCCATCCCGACGCGGGCCGCCGTCTGGGCGGTCATCTCGGTGACGATGAACCCGGGCGCCACGGCGTTGGCCGTGATGCCGAACTTGCCGAGCTCCTTGGCGAGGGTCTTGGTGAAGCCCTGGAGACCCGCCTTGACGGCGGAGTAGTTGGCCTGGCCGCGGTTGCCGAGGGCCGAGGAGGAGGACAGCGAGACGATACGGCCGAACTTGGCGTCGACCATGTGCTTCTGCACGGCCTTCGCCATCAGGAACGCGCCCTTGAGGTGCACGTTCATCACGATGTCCCAGTCGGACTCGCTCATCTTGAAGAGCAGGTTGTCGCGGAGCACGCCCGCGTTGTTGACGAGGATCGTCGGGGCGCCCAGCTCCTCGGCGACGCGCGCGACGGCGGCTTCCACCTGGGCGCTGTCCGACACGTCGCAGCCGACCGCGAGGGCGCGGCCCCCGGCTGCGGTGATCTTCTCGACGGTGTCCTTGCAGGCCGCCTCGTCGAGGTCGAGGACGGCGACGGCGCGGCCCTCGGCCGCCAGGCGTACCGCGGTGGCGGCACCGATGCCCCGTGCGGCTCCCGTCACGATGGCTACGCGCTGCTCGGTGGTGGACATGCTGCTTCTCCTCGCCCTTGGATCGCGGCTCAGCGGACGTCGGAACGTTCCCGGGAGAACGCGCCCGATAACTGAGCAACCGCTTAGTACCTTCAGCAGACGAGACGCTAGAAGCCCTGGCACCCGGTGTCAACGGCACACGGAGGCAGCGGCGCATGTCACACACCGACGGCGCCGCCCCCTCGTCGTACGGGGGCGGCGCCGTCGGGGCGGATTCAGCGCACCAGCAGATCGAGGAGGCGTTCGACCTCGGCCGCGGGGTCGGCGGTGAGGCCGCTGTGCACCGGGCCGGGCTGGATCACGGTGGAGCGCGGCGCGATCAGCCAGCGGAAGCGCCGGCCCGGTTCGTCACCGGCCGCCTGGCCCGCGTCCGCACCGCCCCGGCAGACACCCTCGACGGCGTGCAGCGCGGCCCGCACCCCGGTCACGTCGGCGCCGGGATCCAGGGCCCGCAGCTTGCCCTCGTCCAGGGCGGTGCGGGCGGCGACGAAGCCCTTGGCCCGGCAGTAGACCACCACACCGGCGTTGAAGAACTCCCCGCGCTCGACGCGCGGCACCACCCGGAGCAGGGCGTACTCGAAGACATCGCGTTCAGTCACGGCCGGGCGCCCTCTTCGCTGGTCCTGTCGTCGTGCCGGGGGGCGAGCCGTTCGGAGATCCAGCCCGGGGCCCGGGACGGCCCGTCGGCGGTGGGCGCGTCCATGATGATCCGCTCGTGAATCGTGCCCGCCCGCGCCAGCAGCGCGTCCACGTACGCCTCCCGGAGCGCGTCGGTCGAGTCGAATCCGGGCTCGTCGGCCAGCCACGCCTCGGGCACGTCCGCGGCGGCCTCGGCGAGCAGGTCCCGCGTGACCAGCGGCGCGAGCTCGGCGGCGGCCGACGCGATGTCCGGCCCGAACGGGGCCAGGGCGTGATCGGACGCGTTGTACGGCTTGGCGGCGGACGCCTTCGCCCCGGGCCAGTTGTGGTGCCAGATCATGGTGGCCCCGTGGTCGATGAGCCACAGGTCCCCGTGCCAGACCAGCATGTTCGGATTGCGCCAGGACCGGTCCACGTTGTTGATCAGCGCGTCGAACCAGACGACCCGCCCCGCCTCCCGCGGATCCACCTGATACGCGAGCGGGTCGAAGCCCAGCGAGCCCGGCAGGAAGTCCATCCCCAGGTTGAGCCCGCCACTGGCCCTCAGCAGCTCCTGCACCTCCTGGTCCGGCTCCGCCAGCCCGATCACCGGATCCAGCTCGATCCGCACCAGCTCCGGCACCCGCAGCCCCAGCCGCCGCCCGAGCTGCCCGCAGATCACCTCCGCGACCAGCGTCTTACGGCCCTGGCCCGCTCCGGTGAATTTCATGACGTACGTCCCGAAATTGTCGGCCTCGACGATCCCGGGCAGCGAGCCGCCCTCACGCAGAGGCGTGACGTAGCGGGTCGCTACGACCTCTTCCAGCACTGTTCCAGGCCACCCATCTCTTCAGCCTTACAATCCACGGACCACATCTCCGGAGTCGGACGGCAGGAATCACGGGTCGACGGCGCCGGGGAGACTTGGGGGAGTTTCGGCCGGCGAGCCGGTCTCGCCGCTCCCCGAGCAGACCGTCGATGGTGCCGCGCCCCTTGCTACCGGCTTCCGGCATGAAGTGAGCATAGTAACCGAGGGTGATCGCCGGGCAGCGCGACCCCACCACCAGAGGCTTCCACGTCCAGCCACGCCGATGGGGCCCGACTGCGACGCGCTGATCAGCTGATGCCCGATGGCGAGGTCACTGGCCGGTTCATCCACGTTTCGCAGATACTTGCTTGGCACCGCATTTCCTGTAAGCAGCGACGATCTCTTCGTTGGTGTTCTCCGGGCCGCTGTCGATGCCGATGTCGGCGGTTCCCGGCTGAGGGTCGGTGGCCACGATTCCTTGCCTGCGCAGGCATTCCGCAGTTTTTACCGCGGCGTCCTCCTCCGGTGACGCCTTGTCCTCGCCCTTGTTGGGCGCGTACTTCCGGCAGATCGCGTTGGCAACCTCGACCTTGGGGTCCTTGCCGCTGCCCGCACCGGCGGCCGCCTTGTCGGAGGAGTTGTCCGGGCCGGGCACGTCGACGCCCTGCTTCTCCATGCACGTGGAGTACTTCAGGAACTTGTCACGCTCGCTCGCGGACATGGTGCCGGAGTCCTGCGAGGAGGTGCCGCACCCGGCCAGACCGAGGACCACGACCGCGGACAGCGCGGCGAGTGAGTGTGTCTTCATGGGCACAGGGTGGAACGCGTCGGGTTTCCGGATGGTCACCGCCCGTGTTAACCGTCGCCCTACCGCTGGTCTGTGGCAATGGGATGATGCGGATTCTGGTGACCGAAGACGAGCGGTTCCTCGCGGATATGGTGGCAGAGGGACTGCGCAAGCAAGCGATGGCGGTCGACGTCGCCTACGACGGAGGCAGCGCGCTCGAACTCCTCGACGTGAACGACTACGACGTGCTCGTTCTGGACCGGGACCTCCCTGGGGTCCACGGCGACGACGTATGTCGCGAGCTGACCCGGCGCGGGGCGGGTGTCCGTATCCTGATGCTGACGGCCTCCGGCACCGTGCACGAACGAGTCGCCGGGCTGGGGCTGGGCGCCGACGACTATCTCCCCAAGCCGTTCTCGTACGAGGAACTCGTCGCGCGGGTCCGGGCGCTGGGCCGACGAGCCGTACCGCCGCTGCCGCCAGTGCTGGAACGCACCGGGATCACCCTGGACACAGGACTGCGCCAGGCCCACCGCGAGGGTCGCTACCTGCCTCTGTCGCTCAAGGAGTACGCCGTACTGGAGGTGCTGATGCGGGCGCGGGGAACGGTTGTCAGCGCCGAGGAACTCCTGGAGAAGGCCTGGGACGCCAACACCGATCCGTTCACCACCGTCGTCAAGGTGACCATGAGCAAGCTACGGGCCAAGCTCGGCGAGCCGCCGGTGATCGTCACTGTCCCGGGCAGCGGGTACCGCCTGTGAAGCACGGCCGCACCGCGCGGCGCACAGCCCTGAAGCTGCGGGGCTCGGTACGGGCCAGGATCACGCTGCTGTACGGCGGGGTCTCGACCGCGATCACCGCGTTCGTCCTGATCGCCGCACTTCGCCTTCAGCAGTACATCGTCGACAAGTCGGTACGAGGCCACCCCTCGGATCCGGGGGCAGGCACCGGCCCCTGTCCGCCGGAACTCCAGGGCACGCGCTGTCCCACCGCGCCCCTCCCCGCCACGCCCACCGCCCAGTCGGGCACGAAGGCAGTGGCGAACGGACGGGAGGGCTTCCACCAGACCCTCGTGGACACCCAGCGGCTCGTCATCCTGTTGGCCATCGCGGTCGTCGCGGTGCTGGCGTTCGCCGTGTGCTGGTGGCTGACCGGGCGGCTGCTGCGGCCCCTGCACCGCGTCACCGCCACGGCGCGCCGGCTTTCGCTCTCGACCCTGCACGAGCGCATCGCCCTGACAGGGCCGAGGGACGAGCTCAAGGACCTGGCCGACACCTTCGACGCCATGCTCGATCGGCTCGAACACGCCGTCGCCGGCCAGCGCCGCTTCGCTGCCAACGTCTCCCATGAACTGCGTACGCCCCTGGCCATTCAGCGAGCGGCCCTGGAGATCGGCCTCGCCGATTCCACGCCCGAACGGGTGGCCCTGATCAGGACCGAGCTGATCCGCACCACCGAGCGCTCGGAGCGTCTCATCGAGGGACTGCTCACCCTCGCGCAGGGCGAACAGGGTCTCGACACACAGGTGCCGGTGGACCTTGCCGCAGTGGCCGAGCAGGTCGTCCACGAGCACCGGGTGTTCGCCGATGCCCGCGACATCACCATCGACGTCGTGAACCGGCCCGTCATCGTCCTCGGCGACGAGGTCATGATCGCCCGGCTGGTCGCCAACCTCGTGCAGAACGCGATCCGTCACAACCACCCCGGGGGCCGGGTCGGTGTCGAAGTGTCGCCCGACCGCGGTGTCACGGTCTCCAACACCGGCCCGCGCGTTCCGCCGGATCACGTCGACGAGCTGTTCGAGCCGTTCCGGAGGCTGCACCGCGACCGCACCGGATCGGACGAGGGCGGGGGTCTCGGCCTCTCCATCGCCGCCGCGATCGTCAATGCACACGGCGGCACGGTCCGGGCCGTCGCGAATCATGGCGGCGGTCTGACGATCACGGTGAACCTGCCGGCGTTGGCCGCCATCAAGCAGGCAACGACTCGTACTGCTCACTGACGGTCCACTCGTGCGCTGAAGTTTTCCGTGACCGGGCCGACATCGGCGAGGCGGTGCATGTCGCCCGCGACGTGCGGGCG
Organism: Streptomyces sp. NPDC057682; assembly: GCF_042799575.1. NCBI lineage: Bacteria > Bacillati > Actinomycetota > Actinomycetes > Kitasatosporales > Streptomycetaceae > Streptomyces > Streptomyces sp. NPDC057682. The sequence goes on from NZ_JBHVIN010000006.1 coordinate 330,347, forward strand.
ACCGCCGAAACCCGAGCACGGTTCTGATTTCGCCCGGTTCGATGTGTCAGGCAGGCAGGCAGGCAGGCAGGCAGGCAACGGATTGCACCGGCCCGGCGCCCGCCTGCGGCTGCCCGCCGTCAAGAGCAGGCCGGAAGGTCCCACACCGCGCATGCACGGTGTGGGACACCCAGCGGTATCGCGTGCGCCCCGGTCCAGTTCGCCCGGGGCTTCCCCGCTACCCTTCGGTCAAGTCGAGGCCAGGGCCTCGGTCGGGGTAAGGCGGGATGCGCGGCGCGCCGGGTAGAGGCCGGCCAGGGCACCGATGGCAAGCGTGGCCAGCGTGGCAACGACGATGGCACCGCCGGGGAGCGCGAACGGCCAGCCCCGGTCTGCGGCGTAGCCGAGGCAGACGGCGAGCCCGATGGCCACTCCGGCCGCGCCGCCGAGGGCCGACAGGGTCACCGACTCGGTGAGGAACTGGATCCTTATCTGGCCTCGGGTCGCGCCCAGCGACCGCCGCAGCCCGATCTCCTGACGCCGCTCCAGGACCGAGATCACCATGATGTTGGCGATGCCGACTCCGCCGGCCAGCATCGCGACCGCGCCGAGCCCCAGGAAGAGGGCATCGAACACGCGGTTCGCGGCCGCCTGCGTGGTGAGGGCGTCCGAGGGGCGGCTGATCCGCACCTCTTCGGGTGCTCCGGGTTGACCGTGAAGCCGAGTACGTCGTACACGGACTGGACGGTCGCATCGGTGGAGCGTTCGTAGAGCGTGGTGGCGTAGCCGTTGAAGCCGATGCTCTCGGCGTACGTCCAGCCGATCATCGCGGAACGGTCGATCTCGGGCGCGAGTTCGACCGTGTCGAGGATGCCGACGACCTGGACCCAGCGACCGGCGAGATAGACGTGTCGCCCGGCGCGGTCGATCCCGAGGCGATCGGCGGCGACCGAGCCAAGGACCACTGCGGGGTAGCGGCCGTTGGCCTCGTTGAGAAACGTGCCGGAGCGCACACTGCCGCTGAGGGCACCGAGCAGGTCGGTCCGGGCGGCCTGGACCGCGATGCCGTTGGTCACGGCCGAGTTGATCCGGTCGTTGCGGCGGACGGTGACGTCCCGGACCAGGCCGACCGAGGACACGCCGGTCACGCCCGGGATGCGGGAGACCCTTCCCTCGGCGCCCCCGGGCAACGTGGAGGTCTGCCCGAGCAGTGAGGTCCCGGGTGAGACGGTCAGCAGGTTCGTGCCGAGTCGGTCGATCTCCTTCATCAGCCCGGCCTTGCTGACAGTGCTGAGCCCCACCAGGCCGACCATGGCCGCGACGCCGATGGCGATGCCGAGCGCGGACAGCACCGCGCGCAACGGCCGCCCCCGCAGCCCGTCCAGGCCGACGACGGCGAAGTCCCTGGCGCGCAGCCGCACCGGTTCCGGTAGCTCGATCATGCCGGTACCCCCGTGTCCACGCGGATCTGACCGTCCCTGATCTCCAGTCGCCGCGGCAGCGCCGCCGCGACGTCCAGGTCGTGCGTGATGACCACGATGGCGGTGCCGTCGCGGTTGAGTTCGGTGAGCAGTTCCAGCACTCCGGCGCCGGCGCCGGAGTCGAGGTTGCCGGTCGGTTCGTCGGCGAGCAGCAGCGGCGGTCTCCCGACGACCGCGCGGGCGATCGCGACCCGCTGCCGCTCGCCTCCGGACAGTTGGTGCGGCAGGTGGTCCTCCCGGGCACCGAGGCCGACGCGTTCCAGTGCGGCGCGGGCCAGTTGTCGGCGCTCGCGGGTCGAAGTGCCGTGGTACAGCGCCCCGAGGGCGACGTTGTCGAGCGCGGTCAGGTGGGCGGTGAGGAAGAACTGCTGGAACACGAAGCCGATCCAGCGAGCCCGTACCGCGGCCAGCCGTTGGTCCGGCAGCCGGGCGACGTCGTGGCCCCTGATGAGGACTCGGCCCGTGGTGGGGGTGTCCAGGGTGCCCATGAGGTTCAGCAGGGTCGACTTGCCCGACCCGGACGGCCCGACAATCGCCACGAGTTCGCCGGCGTGAACGGTGAGTGACGTGCGGCGCAGCGCGCGCACTCGGCCGGGGTGCTCCTTGGTGGCGTCCCGCACCTCAAGAACCGGGGGCTTTCGTCCGTCCGCGGTAAGCACGTCGGTCATGATTTCGGCACCTGCACCCTCGTGCCGGCGGTCAGGGCGCCGGTCACCTGCACCTTGTCGCCGTCGAACGCGCCCAGCCGCACCGGCACGGAGCGGACCTTCCCGACGGCGTCGACGACGTTCACCGAGTAGTCGCCGTCGGCCGACGCCAGCAGCGCGTCGACCGGCACGGTCAGCACGTTCTTCAGTTCGCTGCCGGTGAACCCGACGGTGACGGGGGCGCCGGTCAGGGTGCCCACGTCCGCGGACGTGTGGAGCGTGACGGTGACCCGGAACACGGCATTCTCGGTTCCCGCGCCCGTCCGGGCACCGGACTCGGCGGACGAGGTGGCCACCGTGGAGACGGAACTGACGTACCCGGGCACGGTCTTCCCGCCGGGCAGGGCGATCCGCACAGGCGCGTTCTTCCTGGCGATGCTCTGCTGACTGACCGGCAGGTTCACCGTGACCAGCTTCTGCGTGCCGGTGGCCTCGTACACCGTGCCGCCCGCGCCGCCGCCGAGCGCAGCCCGGAGCGTCTTCACCTGGATCGGGCCCGGCTGGATCACCACGTCGTCAGGGGACAGGACCCCGGTCCGGGCCATCCCCTCAGCCTGCTGGAGATCCCGGACGGCTTGCGCGGTCGCCCGGGTAAACGTCTTGTCCACAGCGAGGCCGTCGCCGTAGCCGAGCGCCACCAGGTTCTTCTCCAGCTCCAGCACGTCGTAACCGTCCGACACGCCCGGCTCCAGGTCCCGCCAGAACGGCATCGAACCGTAGAACAGGGGGACGCGGTGACCGTTCACGCCGTACGCCTGCTGACCACGCCGGATCTCGACGCCGGGCTTCGGCAGCCAGGTGACCCGGCCACCACCGCCTGCCAGCACCGTGTAGCTCCCGGCATTCCCGAGCGTGCCGTCCGCCTCGGTGGTGCCGGCCAGATCGCCGCGGGTTACGGCCGCGGTCGGCAAGGGCGTACCGGTTTCCTCCACCGCTGCTTCGCCGTCGCGCAGCATGTACGCTCCGACGCCCGCGCCGCCGATCGCCAGGACTGCGGTTCCGGCCAACAGCGTGCGCCGCTTCCCACCGCGTTTGCTGCTCTGTGTCGGGGGATTCGCCTCGTTCGCGGGGGGCCCTACGGAAGATTCCAGCACCTCAGCCTCCAGACGGTCCTCATGGGGGACGGGTTGACGGAGATCAGACTGGTCCGGGGCCGGTTTCGGGCTGGTGACCGCACGCGTTAACCCGTGCGTTATTCCGGTCTCGGCCGGCGCGATCCCCGTCGTGCGCGCCGGCCGCGTGGGCGGCTGTCAGCCCCGCAGTGCGACGCGGATTCGGTTCCCGTCGGGATCGGCCGCGAGGAAGGTCGGTCCGAACCCCGCGTCGTGGGGCTCACACAGGATCGTGACGCCCTTGGCCTTCCACTGCTCGAAGACGGCGTGGACCTCGTCGGGCCCGCGGTCCGTGGCCAGGCACACCTCGCTGGTGCGGGGGACGTCCGGTGACAGGTCCTCGAACTTTCCGGACCACACAGCGAGATCGGCACCCGGCCCGAGGTCGAAGGTGATGTATCCCGGAGTCTCGAACGAGGGGCTCATGCCGAGAAGGTCGCCGTAGAAGCGTGCTGCGGCGGGGGCATCGTTCACATAGACGATGGACACGACGGATGTGGTCATGGTTCTTCCTTCTCGCAGGTGGTGGGTACGCATCCGCCAGCCTGACCGGGATATGCGCCGTATCGTGTCTCCATTCCTGAAAGGCTCGGCGCGTGACCCCGGACCGCTTCTTCTCCCTGATGCTGCTCCTGGCGTCGAGGAATGCCGTGACCACACGGGAACTCGCCTCGGCGCTCGGGGTGTCCCTCCGAACCGTCACCCGCGACCTGAACTGGCTCCGCGACGCCGGTCTGCCGGTGATCGCGCAGCGGGGCAGCCTCGGGGGCGTGACGATGCTGCCGGGGTCCGGACTCGACCTGACGCGGCTCACGCCCGGCGAGCGTGATCATCTCTCGCTCACCGGGCTGGACGAGCGACAACGTGCGGAGCTCGGCGGCTCGCTCGAAAGCCGGCGCGCGCTGTCCAAGGTCGCCGCCGCGCGGCCGCGTCGAGTGGACGAGTTGCTGCCGCTCACCGAGGTCGTGCACGTGGACAGCGGTCCCTGGCTCCGGGCGGGAATCGCGGGCACGACTCCGGCATCGCTGATCGGCCCGGTGCGGCGAGGGCGCCGCCTGCGGATCGAGTACACCGGCACACGTGAGTCGTGCTCCCGCGAGCTGGTCGTCGATCCCTACGGACTGCTCGCCAAGGCCGGCGTCTGGTACCTCGTCGCCGACTGCGCCCGGGTGCCACGGATGTACCGGCTCGAACGGATCACCACATGGAAGGAGGTCGGCCGGCCACGGCGGGTCCGCGAGAACCAGACCCTGGCCACCGTCGCCGCGGCGCTCGTCGAGCGGTGGGAACACCAGCACACCATCGAGGTCAGCGCCACCATCGACCGGACCCAGTTCGAGCGGGCGCGACGGATCCTGGGCCAACGGCTCGTGCGGGACGACCGCGAGGATTCCGTCACGGGCCACCGGGTCAGGATCCGCTTCCGGCGCCTGGAGGATGTGCGGACGCTCATGCCGTTCGGGAGCGCCGTCACGGTGCACGGCCCCGCCGAAGCCCGGTCTCATCTCCGCGACCTCGCCACCGACCTCGCCCGCCACTACGCACAGCCGCCAACGCCCTGACCCGGAACACCGGGGCCGCGCGTTCCGCCGTCGTCCCGTTCAGACCGTGTTCGGGCGCTCGTCGCCGGCCGGGGCCGGGGCCGTGGCGTACGGGACCGGTGTCCTTCCGCCGGAGCCGTGGTGCTCCGCGAGCAGCCGCTTGCGGGCGGTGGAGCGGCGGACGGCGACGATGATGACGACGGCGGCGCCGATGGAGATGCCGAGGACGGGCAGCGTGAGAGCCAGGGCCAGTTCGCCGGTGGAGGCGGTGATGGCTCCGGATGCGCCGATGGCGTAGTGCGAGTAGCCGTCGGAGGAGCAGGTGACTTCGTAGGTGCCGGTCTGCCGCACCGTGATGGCGAAGAGGGGATTCCAGGTCGCGTCGCTGGTCACGAAGGCGTCGATTCCGGGTTTGCCCAGGCTGGGGTCGCCGGGGCCGCTGATGCTGCATTTCTGCTCGCCCCCCGGGGAACCGTCCTTGATCCAGATCGACTTGTCGTGGTCGGGGTCGAGGCGGAGGGAGACGGTGCGGCCGTTGGTGAAGGCGTGGTCGGTGTCGACCGCGTTCATGGTGCCGGTGAGCCAGGACGCGCCGATGACGGCGCCCACGGCGGTCAGGGCGACGGCGATGACGGCGGCGACGGCGTACCAGAAACGGGCGGGGCGGAGGTGGTTCGCGGGTATCCGCGGCGGCGCGTAGGGCTGCATCAGCGCATGGTAGACGGGGCGTGGTGCGGTCCGGCCCGTCGGGCGGGGCTGTCGGTGCCCGCGGTGCAGGACGGGGGCGGGCGCGTCGAGTCCTCGTGGGCTGTCCGTGATCAATGTCATGAAAGGCATGACGCATGTCAGCCGGGGTCTCCTGGCCGTTGTCGGCCCCTCGGGCGGCGACGCAGGATCGGCGGCGGCTCGCCCGACCGACCCGATCACGGCAGGTGACACGGTTTGAACCTGGACACCCACCCCGCTGCCCTTCCGGCCCGTGCCCCAGGAGGTACGACCGGAGTCCGGCTCTACACCCGAGGGGGCATCCGTCCCGAGTGGCTGACGAGCGCCGTGCTGCCGGCGGTCAGGATGCTCGACGAGGAGCTGAACGCGCCGGTGCTGTATCTGCGGCGGGGGTGGCTGCACGGGCCGCATGTGGACCTGGTGGCCCGCCCGGCCGGGGGCGAGGGGGGCGCGGTGCTTCCCTGGGACGAGCTGGCACGGAAGCTGGACGCGGGATCGCCGGCGCCGGACGAGCTGCAGAGCGAGGAGGAATACCTCGCCCGCGCACGGGAGTTCGGCCGGCTGGAGCGGGTGGAACCGCCCTATCTGCCGATGCATCCGCACGGACGGATCGAGTGGCTGGACGCGGCCCGGACGGCCACCTGGCCGGAGCCGATGAACGCCCTGTGCGATCTGGTGCTGACCCGGATCAACCGGCCGCTGACGGCGGCGGTCGCCGAGGCCGCGTCGGGGGCGGGGACGCTCTCCGTGCGGGTGGCCGAGGCGATGACCGCGCTGGCCTCGGCCCACCACTCCGGCCTCGCGTTCGGGGTGTTCTCGCTGCGGAGCCACGCGGAGGCGTTCCTCGCCTGGGCGGCGCCCCGCAAGGACGTACGGCCGGTCTTCGCGCAGCGGCTCGCGGGGGACGCGCCGCTGATGCGGTCGCTGGTGCGGCAGGCGCTCGAGGACACCGGCGGTCCGGCGGCGGCGCGGTGGCGCCAGGCGTTCCAGTACGGCATGGGGGTGTTCGACTCGGCCGTCGCGCAGGGGGCGCTCACGCTGCGGACGCTGGAGGAGCGGGAGGGCGGCTTCGACAGGACGACCATGGGGCCGCCCGGTCGGGAGGACGTCAGCGGTCACCGGGGCAGCGACTTCCACACGGCCGTGAACGCGTCCGGGGCGATGGCCGGGACCACCGAGTGGTTCGCCTCGTACCGGCTGCTGATCAATCTGTTCTACCAGCAGCTCCTGCTGCTGGACGTGGCCCCGCTGCACCGTTACTACCTGTGCTACGCCATCGCGGAGACGGTGGACGAGGTGCTGGGCGAGTCCTGGAGCGACCGCCTGTCCCGGGCGGCGGCCGGCCGTGGCGCGGAGACCGTCGCATGAGGCCCCGGTGTACGGGCGAGGACGGCCCGGCCGGTGAGCCGCTGTGGATGCTGCGGGTCAACCCGCTGCCTCGGGTGCGCCTGGCGGACCCCGTGCTGGCCGCGCTGCTGGACGAGGTGTGTGCGGCGGAGAACGAGGTCGAGGCCGCCGCGGCGGAGTGTTCGGCGCAGTTGCACCGGCTGATCGGTGCCACCGCCGACGCCGGGGTGCGCGGGGCGCTGATCGCGCTGCGCCGGGACATCCACAACGACCGCGTGCCGCGCACGGAGGACGATCCGGTGCCGGCGACGGCGCGCTGGCGGGCGGCCAGGCTCGCGCGGGGCGGTCTGCGGGCGGCGCTGGAGTCGGAGTATCCGCAGGCCGCGGACCGGGAGCGGAAGCGGCTGGCGTGGCTCCTCGCGGACGACGACCTCAGGCGTGCGCTGGCCCTGGTCGCGCCGGAGGTGGCCGCGGGCGCCGACCGCTACCGGGCCGCCCTGGACGGCGGGGGGAAGCTCTCCGCCCGGCTGCGCAAGTCGGAGCGCGGACTCGTCCAGTACGTGACCCGGGCGATGATCCGTACGAGTCCGCTGTCCCGGTTCACCGCGGTGGGACTGGCCCTGCCCGGACCCGGGGGCGTCGCGCTCGGCGAGGTGACGCCGATCGGCGCGGTCCCGGTCGTGGGGCTCGACCGGATCATGCTGCACTACGTGCTCGGCGGGCTGCGTCACGAGGCGGCCCAGGACCGGCCGTTGGGCCCCGGGGACTGGGTGCAGCTGCCGCCGACCTCGGAGTTCGGGCCGGGGCGCGGGGAGTTGATGTTCCTGCGGTCCGACGGTGACACGATCCGCAGGCTGTCCGTCCCGGTCGCCGGGGCCGTGCGGCCGCTGGTCGACGCCGTGGCGCTGGGCGCCCGGCAGGTGTCCTCCGTCGCCGCCGAGGTGGCCGCGGCGCTGGGCTGTCCGGCCGGGGACGCGCTGACCGCCGTCCGCAGGGCCGTGGGCGCGGGCATCCTCTGCCTCAGCGACGGCCCGGAGGACGGCGCGCTGCCCTTCCGCACGATGCTGGACCGCCCCGGTCTGCCCGGCGCCCCTCTGCTGGCCGAGGTCAACCGGCTGCTCCCGGAGGTCGGGGCGGCCCCGGCCGGCGAGCGGGCGGATGTGCTCGCCCGGCTCCGCTCGACGCTCGCCGATCTCGCCCACCGCGCCGGCCGGCACGCACAGGTGCTCGTCGAGGAGGACTACGTCGTACCGTCCCCGACGGTGGACACCGCGCCCTGGACCGCCGCCCTGGACGACATGGCGGCGGCGGTGGAACTGCTCTCCGTCTTCGACCGGCTGCACGACATCCGTGCGGTGCTCTCCGCGATCTTCGTGGAGTGGTACGGGGCGGGGGCCGAGGTGCCGCTCGTGGCGCACGCCGAGCGGATCGCCGCCGAGGTGTACCGGCGGGGCGGCGCCCTGGACGGCGACATCCCGCAGGACGGCGGCCCGGCCGACGGTTCGCTGGGCCGGCTGCACGCGCTGCGGCGGGACGTCCTGGCCCGGATGCGCGACCTCCTCGGCTCCGCCGGGCCCGACGCGTCGGAGGCGGTACTGTCCGCGCGGGAGGCCCGCGAGCTGGTCGCCGCGCTGCCGGACCGTTTCCGGCAGGACCCGCTGGCGTACGGGGTGCTCGTGCAGCCCTGGCGGGACCGGCTGGTCCTCAATGACGCGTACGCCGGGCACGGCATGCTCTACGGCCGGTTCCTCGGCGCCGACGAGGAGTTGGGCGGACGGGCGCTGCCGTATCTGGCGGAACGGCTGCGGCGGATCTACGGGGCGGACGGCCGGCGGGTCGCGGAGGACCTCGGGCTGCACCGGCTGAACGTCAACGCGCACGTCCGGGTGCTGCCCGACGGCATCGACGCGGAGGGCTGGGCGTCGCTGCGGCTCGCCCACGACCCGGCGACCGACGCGCTGTGCGTACGCGACGCGGAGGGCCGCGATCTGCGGGTGCTGTCGCTGGGCAGCGGGCACCCCGAGTTCCTGCCGGTCCCGGCGCGGATCGCGGCGTGGCTGGTCAGCGGCGGCCGGCTGATGGAGGACTTCGTCGGCGACTGGCGGGCGACGGCGGGCGGAGCGGACACCGCCACCCGCGGCTGTCCCCGGATCCTGGTGGGCAGGGCGGTGCTGGCCCGGCGGCGCTGGTACGGCGGGGCCGAGTTCGCCGAGGCCGTGTCGGCCGGTCCGGAGGAGACCGACCGCATCCGGGCGCTGGCCCGCTGGCGCGCCCGGCACGGCGTGCCCGCCGAAGTGGTCCTCAAGACACCGCTGGAGGCCACCTACGGCACCGAGGCGCTGGAGGCCGCCGCCGCGGCCGGCTTCGGCGCCGAGGAGCACAGGCAGCGGCAGAAACCGCAGTACACCGATCTGGAGAGCGCCGTGGGCGTACGGGTGCTGCCCCGGCTCATGGACCGGCGGAGCCCCGGCTATCTCGAAGAGGCCCTGCCCGCCGTGGCGGACTCCCGGCACGCGACGGAATGGGTGGTCGAGATCGCCCGGCCCGCCGGCGCCCCCTTCACCTACGGAGGAACGACCGCATGACGATGAGGGCACGGCCGTATCTGCACTATGCACCGGTCTCGGGAGGCGTCTACTTCAGCGGGCCGCACACCCAGTTCGTCATCCTGGGACCCCCGGTGCTGCTCACCGTCGCGGACGTCTGCGTCCCGCTGCTGGAGACGGGCACCACGGAGGACGCGATGGTGGCGGCCCTCGGCTCGGAGCGGGCCCGCCCCGCCGTGCGCAGGCTCACCGACGAACTGCGCGCCCGTGATCTGCTGCTGGACCCGGGGCGGTTCACCGTGCCCGCGCCGGACGCGGAGAGCCGGGAGCGCTTCGGCGAGGCGCTCGCGCATCTGGAGGCGTTCGGCGACGACCCGTACGCGGCGTTCGCCGCGCTGCGCGCCGCCCGGGTCCTGCTGTACGGCCCCTGTTCCGCGGTGCTGCCCGCCGCGCGCGGGCTGGGCCGGGCGGGGGTGGGGCATCTGGTGCTCGCCCCCACCGATCCGGGGGACGCGGTCGCGACCGCCGGGCGGCTGGGAGCCACCCTGCTCACCGACGGCGTGGCCGGGCCGGCCGCCGCGCACGGGGTGGACGCGGTCGTCTGGTGTGCCGAGGGCGCCGGCACCGCCGAGGCCGCGTGCCGGCTCCTCGGACTCCCCGACGGCGTCCCGCTGATCCCCGTGCGGCTCGGCTCCACCGCCCTGGCCGGGCCCGTGGTGACCGACGCGTCCGGCGCGGACACCGCGGACGCCCTCGCGGCCCGCGCCGAGGACTGGGCGGCGGTCCTGGGGACCGGTTCCGCGCCCCGGCCGGGCGCGGACGCGCTGGCGGGGGCGCTGGCCGGACAGCTGGTCTTCGAGACGCTGGCGGGGGTCGGGACTCCGGGCGCCGCACATGTCGTGCACGGCGAGGACCTGTCCGCCGACGGGCTGCGTACGGCGGCGGGCGGCACCGCTTCCGGACCGGCCCCGGCGTCGGCATCGGCGTCGGCCCCGGCGTCGGCGTCGGCATCGGCATCGGCATCGGCATCGGCATCGGCATCGGCAAACGGAAGCGGAAGCGCCGTGGCGGCCGACCCGGCGCTCCAGGAGGTCGTGGCCCCGCTGGCGGCGTCCTGGACCGGACTGTTCGAACTCGCCGAGGGCGGGGATCTGCCGCAGCTGCCGGTGGCCCTGCGCGAGGCCCGGCTGCCCGGCCGCGCGGGGACCGGCGTCGTCGCCTGGGCCGGGAACCAGCAGGGTGCCACCGTCGCGGTCGCCCTCGACGCACTGCGCCGGCAGGCCGGTCCGGACGGCGCGGACGCCGTCGTCGGCGCCGGGACCACCGAGGAGCTGTGGTTGCTGGACGGGGCCCTGCGGCTGCTCACGGAACGCACCGTGCCCAGTGAACGGCCGCTGCCCGCACGGCTGTCGCCGGCCACCGAGGTGGTGCGCCGCGCCCTGGCCGAGGAGCACGGCATCCCGGTGGCGGTCCGTCTTCGGGAGGTTCCCGGGATCGGCTGGACGCTGGCGCGGGCCGTGCACGCGCAGACCGGCGAGGTGTACGGGCAGGGCTGGGGCCCGAGCGCGGACGAGGCCGTCCACGGCTGCCTCGGGACGGCGCTCGCGCTCCGTGTCGCGGACCGGCTGCGGCCCGGCGCCGCCGTCGCGGGCGTGCACACCGGGGCTTTGCGGACGGCGGGACCGGAGGAACTGGCCCGGCTGCGCGCGGAGATCGGGGCCGCTGCCGGGGAGCCGTCGGGGACGCCGCTGCGGTCCGATCCGGTGCTCGGCGCCCTGCCGGTCTTCCACGGACCGGTCTCCCTGCACCCCGCCCGGTCCCCTCACCACCCGTCCGGTCCCGATGTCCCGGCGCACGCCGAGGAGCCCGTCCATGCCCGCTGAGACGACGACGGCCCCCGACCGCGCGAACGCCGGTACGGAGGTGCTGACCGGTCCCGACCTCGTCGGGCCCGCCGCCGGGGAATGGGCGCGGGCGCTGCTCCCGGTGGCCGCCGCCCTGCCCGGCTCGCTCTCCCTCAACCGCGGCTGGAACGCGGAGTGGGAGCGGGCGCGGACGGACGCCGCGTCCGTCGCCGGCCTGCCTCATCTGTCGGTCCGGCTGTTCGGCGGAGAGGTGCTGATCGGCCCCTACTGGGTCCCGGGCGCGGAAGGCGGCTGCGCCGGCTGCGCGGAGCTGCGCTCCCGGGTGGTCGCCGGCCATCCGCTGGCGGCCGAACCTCTGACACCGGTCTCCCGCCCCGCGATGCGCCGCCCCTTCCTCCTGGAGATGCTGGCGCCCGCCCTGCGGAATCTCGGCGAACGGCCGCTGGAGGCAGGCGAGTTGTACGCACTCGGCGGCCCCTCCTCGCGGCGCCATCTGGTACGGCGCAGCGCCCGCTGCCGGGTCTGCGCGACCGGCCCCGACGGGCTCGGCCAGGCTCCCCCGGACCCGCTGCCGCCTCGCCGGATACCCGCCGGCGCGGGCGGTCCGACGCGGGGCGCGGAGGGTGCCGGGCTGCTGGCCCCGGGGCGGCTTCGGGCCCGGACGGTGGACCCCCGCTTCGGTCCGGTCGACCGGGTCGTGCGGGAGGCGCTGCCCCCGTACGCCATGAGCCTGGCCTCCCTGCCGGACTCGCTGGCCATGGGGTTCGCCCGCGCGGGGAGCTTCGCGGACGCGGAGCCGGTCGCCATCCTGGAGGCGTACGAGCGCCTCGGCGGCTTTCCCCACGAGGCAGCTGTCGTCGGTCCGGTCGCCTACCGGGAGGTCGCCGACCGGGCGGTGGATCCGGACACGCTCGGGCAGTACACGGAGCAGCAGCTGGCCCATCCGGGCTGCCGGGTCACGCGGTACACGCCGGACACCCCGATGGACTGGGTGTGGGCCCGGGACCTGCACGGCGGGCCGTCGGCGCTGGTCCCGGCGGAGATCGGCTTCTACCAGTACGACCACCGGTTCCGGCGGGCGTTCGACACGGTGCGCCGCACCGACTCCCGCGAGCGGACCTTCCACTTCCACGACTCCTCCAGCGGCTGCGCCCTGGGCTCGACACCGGAGGAGGCGGTGCTGCACTCGCTGTTCGAACTGGCCGAGCGGGACGCCTTCCTCAACGCCTGGCACCGGGCGGCCCCGCTGCCGTCGGTCACCCTGTCCTCCGTCACCGATCCGGCGTCGCGACGGCTGCTCGACCTCATCGACGCACGCGGATTCGACGTGCATCTGCTGGTGGCGACCGACGACATCGACCTGCCGGTGATCTGGTCGCTCGCGGTGAACCGGGAACACCCCTTCCCCGCCAGTTTCTCCGCCGCCGGCTCCGGCTGCGACCCGGTGTCCGTGGCGCGCACGGCCCTGTGGGAGCTGACGCAGCTGGTGACCGATCCGGTGACCTGGACGCGCGAGGACATCGAGCCGATGTTCGCCGATCCGTGGCGGGTGGACCAGTTGCACGACCATTTGAAGCTGTACTCGCTCCCGGAGGCCCTGCCGCGGGTGACGACGGTGCTCGGCGGTCCCCGGGTCGCGCTGCGGGACGCCTTTCCCGCCTGGCCGCACCGGCTGCGGGAAGCGGCGCGCGGCGATGTCCGCAGGGCGCTCGACTTCACCGCGGGACTCTTCGCGGCGGCCGGTCTGGAACGGGTGCTGACGGTGGATCAGTCCACGGTCGAGCACCGGGATCTGGGGCTCGCGGTGGCCAAGGCGGTCGTGCCCGGCATCACGCCGATGTGCTTCGGCCAGCCCCAGCAGAGGCTGTCCGGTCTGCCCCGGCTGACGGCCGCGGTCGCGCGCGGCCCGGCCGGCAACCGTACGGCGCCCTACGACCCCCATCCGTTCCCGTGACCCCGGAGGCAGCAGTGGACGTACCGGAGGCCCCCGCGCCGGGCGGGGCGGGGCCGGTCCCCGAGGGCGTGGACACCATGGCCCGTGACCGGATGTGGTACCTGTACGCCGCCGGCGCCGACCGGCCGCCCGTGCCGCCGGTGCCCCCGGGCACCGAACCCCCGCCCGGTGTCCCGGTCTCGGCGCTGCCGGTGGCGCCCCGGCTGCCCGACGCGGCCCGGCCCGGTGATCTCACCGCGCTGCCGCCGGGGACGGTGGACCTGTTGGAGGACGCCCCGTTCCCGGCGGGCCGGATCACCGGCGTACCGGACGACCGGGCGCTGGCGCACGCGCTGGTCGCGGCGTTCGGGGTGCAGCGCCGGGAGCCGGAGAACCCGTTCAACGACCACCGGGGTTACGCCTCGGTGCGGGCGAAGTTCCCGGTGCAGGTCCTCGTCAACGACCGTGGCCGACGGCGGGTGTTCGATCCCTACCGGCGGGCGCTGGTCGGGCTGGCCGGTGCCTCGGACACGCCGTCGGCGGCGCGCGAGGTGCTGCTGACCGGGCGCTTCACCCGGCTGCCGGCCACGTACCGCTGGTACCGGGGCTCCCTGGTGCAGCTGGAACTCGGCATCGCGCTGCGCGCGGTGTGCGTCGCCCTCCAGCTTCTGGGCGTTCCCGCACGGGTGCGCCTGCCGGGCCCCGGGGCCGGGGAGCGGCTGGCGGAGTTCGGGCTGACGCCCGGCTGGGAGTGGACGCTTCCCGTGGTCGTCGAACTGGCCGGGGACGCCCCCGGGGGTGCGGACGGTCCGCCCGCCGGGGACGGGGCGGTGCCGGACGCGGTGATGGCCGATGTGGTGGAGATGAACCGCGCCCAGCGGTTCCCCGACACCCCGGCCCCGGTGGACACGGCCGTCCCGCCCGGCACGCCGGACTCCGGCCTGTCCTGGGCGGAGGTGCTGTGGCGCCGCACCTCGGGCCGGATGCCGCGCGGCCTGTTCGGGAACACGGCCCGGCCGGGCCCCGTACCGGCCGCGGTCCTGGACACGGCGCGGGCCTGGCTGCTGACGCCGCCGCCCGGCGACGTGCTGCGGGCGGCGACCGGGGCACTGCGGGTCACCGCCGTCACCCAGTCGGTGACGGGCCGTGCCGACGGGGTGTACGAGGTGACCGCCGGGTCGTACACCCCGCGCGCCACCGGCCCCGGTGTGCCGGCCCGGCTGGAGGAGATCTACGGCTACCCCCTGGCACCGGGCAACGGCTGCGACGTACGGCACGCGTCGGTGCTGTGGTTCCTGTCGTTCCGGCCCCGGGACCTGGCCCGGGAACTCGGCGCGGGCGGCTGGACGGCGGCGCAGTACGCCTGCGGCTGGGCCGTGCACGGACTGACCCTGGCGGCCGCGTCGGCGGGCCTGTGCGCGCGCCCGGTCCGGGCCTTCCGCGAGGTCCCGGCGCGACGCGTCCTCGGCCTCCCGGACGACGAGACGGTCGTCCTCGCAGTGATCAGCGGGAGTTCGCGGTTCAGCGGCCCGCTGCTCGACCTCCGGCAGTGACCAGAGCCGGCAGTGACAAGAGAACGGAGACAACAACGGTGCAGTCCCCCACCACCGGGAGCACGGCGTCCCGGACAGCTCACTGGCTGCCCTCCGGGGCGACGGCCTTCCGCGAACCGGTCCTCCCGGTCCAGTGGCGCTCCTGGCACCTCCATCTCGGCTCCATGGCGCGCTCCGCGCACGACCGGGTGGTCACCGAGGTGATCGGCCCCGCGGCGGACCTGTTTCCCGACCGGCCGTGGTTCTTCATCCGCTACTGGCAGCACGGGCCGCATCTGCGGCTGCGGATCGGCGGGCTGAGCAGCCCCGAGACGGCACGCACCGAGCGTCTGCTCCAGGACCGGCTGGGCCGCGCGGTGCGGCTCCGCGAGGACGAGGACCCCCTGGACCGGAACACCTATCTGGGGCATGCCCGGCGGCTGTCCGCGCTGGAGGACCCGCACGGCGGGGCCTGGCCGGCCGGGCCCCGGGACCCGGGCGTGTACCAGGACACCTATGTGCCGGAGACCGCACGCTACGGCGGGCCCGCCCTGATGCCGGCCACCGAGCGGCTGTTCCAGCTCTCCAGCGAACTGGTGCGCGCCTTCCTGCCCCGGCTGCCCGACGCGCGGTCGCGGTCGGCGATGGCGCTGCGGGCGGCGATGTCCGCCGGTACGGCGCTGGGCGGCCCGGCCGACCAGGCCGTGTTCTACGCGCGCGGACTGGACGCCCTGCGGCAGATGGTGGGGGCCGGATTCCAGCTCTCCACCGAGCAGTTGGACCGGCTGTGCGGGCCCGGACCGCGCCCGGGTGCCGCACCGCCGGCCGTGGACCCGGCCCAGCACGGCCCGTTCGGGCCCTGGCACACCCTGCTCGCCGACCTGGCGGACCGGATCCGGGCGGAGGGCACCGTCGAGCATCCCGGAGAGGTCTTCTTCTCCCACGTCCACATGCTGCACAACCGGCTCGGGCTGACCATGGCCGAGGAACTCCAGACCTACGCGCGGCTGGTCCACCTCTTCCCGCTTCCGGCCCCCGGCGCGTCCGACGCCGCCGCGCGGCCGGCCCCCAAGGAGCACTGATGGCCCGCACCCTGCTCACCGCGGCGGACCCGCCCGCCGCACCGTCCGCCGACGCACCGCCCGTGGCCGTACGGACCGTGGGGATGTCGCGGACCTACGGCGGCACGACCGCGCTGCACCCGCTCGACCTGGAGATCCGGGCCGGCGAACTGGTCGGCCTCCTCGGTCCGAACGGGGCGGGGAAGTCCACGCTCCTCAGTCTGCTCGTCGGGCTGCGCCGGCCCTCCTCGGGCCACTGCGCGCTGTTCGGCGGCGATCCGCGCACCGCGGCGCAGCGCAGGTTCATCGGGGTCACGCCGCAGGAGACCGGGCTGCCGCCGACCCTCCGGGTCGGTGAGGTCGCCGACTTCGCGGCCGCGCACTACGAGGATCCGGTGCCCCGGGGCGAACTCCTGGACCGCTTCGGCCTGCTGGACAAGGAGCGCCGCCAGACCGGCGGGCTCTCCGGCGGCGAGAGGCGCCGGCTGGCGGTGGCGCTGGCCTTCGTGGGCCGGCCCCGGATGGTCTTCCTCGACGAGCCCACCACCGGGCTGGACGTGGAGACCCGCCGCACCCTGTGGGAGGTCGTCCGCGCCTTCCACGCCGAGGGCGGCACCGTGCTGCTGACCAGCCACTATCTGGAGGAGGTCGAGCATCTGGCCCGGCGCGTGGTGGTGCTGACCCGGGGACGGGTCGCCGCCGACGACACGGTGGACGCGCTGCGCGGGCTGGTGCGGGCCCAGCGGGTGAGCCTGCTGGCCGACGAGGTGCCGGAGCTGCCCGGCGTCCTCGGCTCCGAGCGGGTGGGCGGCCGGGTGCATCTGCTGACCCCCGACGCCGACGCGCTGGTGCGCGATCTCGTCCGGAGCGGGGCGCCGTTCTCCGGGCTGGAGGTCCGCTCGGCGACGCTCGAAGAGGCCTTCCTCTCCCTCGCGGACGAGGCGGCGACCGAGGACGCCCCGGCCGGGGCGTCCACCACGACACAGTTGGGAAGCGGCCCGTGGCGATAGACACCCGGCGGACGGCGGACGGTTCCGAAGAGGCGTCCGCCGCCGCGCCGCCCGGTGCGGCACAACCGGTCCGCAGCGTGCGCGCGGCCCTGCGCACACAGGTCCGGATGACCCTGATGCACGCGCGCTACCAACTGCTCCGGACCATGCGCATCCCCATCGCCCTGGTGGGCACGGCGTTCTTCCCCGGTGCGTCGATGCTGTTCTTCGTCGTCCCGGCGGCCGGCGACGACCCCGTGGGCGCGACCTACGCGACCGCGGCGATGATCGTCTTCGCGACCATGATCAGCAACCTGTTCGGGCACGGGATCGGGGTGGCGGAGGAGCGCCAGCACCCGTGGGACCTCTACACCCGCACCCTGCCGAGCGGTCCCGGCCCCAAGTTCGCGGGGCGGCTGCTGTCCGGGCTGCTGACCATGCTGCTGTCGATGATCCCGCTGCTGGTCATCGCGGCCGTGGCGACGGAGGCCACCACCACGGTGCCGGGCTTTCTGGCCGGGGCGGCCGTGGTGGTCCTGGTCTCGGTCCCGTTCACCCTGATGGGGCTGACGATCGGTTATCTGCTGCCGATCCGGGCGGCGTTGACGGTGGTCCAGCTGACGTTCTTCCCCCTCGCCTTCGCCGGAGGGCTGTTCTCCGGGGCGGGCCGGGCACCCGGCTTCATCGAGACGATCGCGCCCTTCACCCCGACGCGCGGCGCCGCCGAACTGATGTGGGCGGCCGTGGGCGACTACGACCTGAACCCGGTCTCGGCGGTCTCCTTCGCCGCGTGGACGGTGCTCCTGGCCGTCGTCTCGGTGTACGCGTACCGGCGCGACGAGGGTCAGCGCTTCCACTGACCCCGGGTACGGGCACGGTCGAGGGGGTGACCGCCGGACGGGCGGTCACCCCCTCGTCGGCCTGCCCGACACGTCCTACGGGGCCGGTTCCAGGGACGGTGCGTAGTGGTCGGCCAGGGCGCGCACCAGGGCCTCGGTCTCCGCCGGGGTCCGGGCGAGGCCGTAGAGCCGGCAGTCCGGGCGGACGACGGCCGCCGTCGCGCCGAGCGACTCCAGCCAGGCCGTCAGCGGCGCGTCGGCGGCGTTCCCGGGCCGCAGCCGGCGCAGCACCAGCCGCCAGCGTCCGGCGCGCTCCAGCGCGCCCTCGGCGCACGGCTCGGCGCGGTCGCCGGTCGTCAGGAGCACCGGGTCCGGGCCCAGGTGTCCGGCGGCCCCGAGCACCGAGGGCGGCACCGGCAGTCCCGCGCCGGGGCCCGGCCCGCCGTCGTCCGCGCGGTGGAACAGGCCCCCGTCCGGGGTGTCGACGGCGGGCGGCGCGGTCCGGGCCCGGTCCGCGCCGGGCCGGGCCGCCATCGCGCGGTCGCGGTGGGCGGCGGCGACCGGATCGGTCAGGCAGATCAGCCGGCCGAGCGCGACGGACCGGTCGATGCTGCCCTGGGCGTGGGGGCGGCGCTCGGCCTCGTAGCTGTCCAGCAGCTCCGAACGCGCGGCGCCGGCCAGGACCCGGTCCAGCTTCCACGCCAGGTCGTCGGCGTCGCGCAGGCCGGAGCACATCCCCTGTCCGGCGAACGGGGGCATCTGGTGGGCCGCGTCCCCGGCGAGGAGGACCCGGCCGGCCCGCCAGCGGTCGGCGTTGCGGGCGGCGAAGGTGTAGACGGCGTGGCGTTCCAGCGTGGCGTTGTCCGGGTGGACCCCGAACAGCGCCAGCAGCCGCCAGGCGTTCGCGGTGGTGCCGAAGTCCTCGGGCGTCTCGTGCGGCAGCCGCATGAACTCCCAGCGGCGGTGGCCCGGTCCGGCGGAGACCGCCACGCGGGGGCGCGCGGGGTCGGCGATCTGGACGTTGCACCGGGGGAAGTCGTCCGCGCGGTGCGGTGTCACGTCGCAGGCCATCCAGTCCAGGGCGAAGCCGCCGTCGCTCAGCCGCGCCCCCGTCGCCGCGCGCACCATGCTGTGGGCGCCGTCGCACCCGACGGCCCAGCGGGCCCGCAGGACCCGTTCCGGTCCGCCGTCCGTGGGGCGCACGGTGAGTGCGGCGCCGTTCTCGCGGGCGGCCAGCCGGACCGCCTCGTGGCCGCGCAGCAGCCGCAGGCTCGGCAGGAGCGCGGCGCGTTCGGCCAGCGCGGCCTCCAGGCCCGGCTGGTACATGGAGGTGGAGACGGGCCAGCGGTGGGCCGGGTCGTGACCCAGGCCGATCCGGAGCAGGGTGCGTCCGGAGGCGTCGGCGACCACGTAGTCCTCCGACGGCTCCCCGAAGGTGCTCAGGTGGGCGCCCACCCCCGCCGCGTCCAGGATGCGGGCGGCGTCGGCGTCGAAGGCGACCGCGCGCGGCATCGGGTAGGGCCGGGGCCACCGTTCGACGACCGTGACCCGCCATCCGCGGCGGGCTAGCAGGATCGACAGCACCTGGCCGACCGGGCCGAACCCGACGACGAGCACATCGGCGGGGGCCTCCTGGGACGCCGGTGACGGCACAGCGCTCAACTCCCTCTCCCTTCCCGGGGCGACCGGAAACGTGGTCACGCTAGCCCTCGTTCCACGCCGGGCGGCCCCGCGGAACCCCCTCCGGAAAAGAACGTGATGAATGTCAGGGCGGTCCGGGCGGCCGTTGTCCGGGCCGAGAGGCGACTGCCAGCATCAGCGCGTCATCGAAGCCCTCTGTCCAGCAATGGAAGGGATCCATCATGAGCATGCTTGCGAACGAGAACCCGGTCGGCGACCTCTTCGCCTCCTTCGACATCACCGAGCTGGAGGTGCTGGAGGTCTCCGACAGCGTGGGTCTGCCGGAGATGGGCGCCAGCTCCTCCAGCCTGAGCGTCTCCTCGGAGGCCGCGGCCGACATCAGCCTGTGCTGCTCGTCGTCGTCCTCCACCTGCTGCTGCTGCTGATCGCGGGTGCCCGCGTACCGGCCCGTCTCCCGGACCGGTACGCGGGACCGCTTCCCCGGACACCCCGGAGAGGAGCCCCATGAGCGCCGGTCCCCCTGTGCGGACGCCCCCTTCCTGGGCGCGGCACGAGCACTACGCCTTCCGTCTGCTGCACGCCTGGGCGCAACGTCCGGACGCGCCGGTGGTGTACTGGTCGGGGCACCGGCTCACCGCCCGGGACTGCCTGTCCTCGGTGCTCGGCACGGCCGCGGCGCTGCGTGACGCGGGCATCGCCCCGGGCGGCACCGTCGCGCTGCTGACGGCGGCCAACCACCCCACGGCGCTCCTCGCGCGGTACGCCGCGCATCTGCTGGGCGCGGCCGTGGTGTCGGTCCGCGCGGCCAATCCGCGCAGTGACGCCGAGATGCTGTCGCCGGAGGTCCAGGCCGGGGTGCTGCGCGACACCGGCAGCCGGATCCTGGTGGCCGACGAGACCACGGCCGCCCGCGCGTCCGCGCTGGTCTCGCCCGCTCTGCGCGGTCTGCTGCTGCCCGCTCCGGGCCGCTCCGCGCCCCGTGGGGACGGCTCCCTGGCCCCGGTGCCCGGGGGCGCGGGCCTCGACCCGAGGACGGTGGCTCCCTACGATCCCGGGGCGCGTGCCCGGATCACGTTCACCAGCGGGACGACGGGGCTCCCGAAGGGCATCGTGCAGAGCCACCGCGTCTGGAACGCGACGGTCGGCTGCTACCCGGCCGTCCCCGGCCCCGGCGGGCCGGCCCGCATCCTGGCCGTCACCCCGGTCAGCCACACGGTGGGCTCCATGGTGGACGCGGTGCTGGCGTCGGGCGGCTCCGTGGTGCTGCACGAGCACTTCGACGCCGAAGAGGTGCTGGACGCCTTCGGCCGTCTCGGGGTGACGGACACCTATCTGGCGGTGCCGCACCTATACCGGCTGACCGAGCGGCTCGGCGCCGGCGGCGGGCCGGATCTGTCCGCGCTGCGCCGGGTGGTGTACAGCGGGACACCGGCCGCCCCGCACCGGATCGCCGAGGCCCTGCGCTGGTTCGAGGGCCCGCTGTCCCAGCTGTACGGCTCCTCCGAGGCGGGGGGCATCTGCGGTCTGGACCGGCTCGACCACCGGGAACCGGAGCTGCTCGGCTCGGTGGGCCGGCCGTTCCCCGGGGTGGGACTGCGGCTGCGCGATCCGGACACCGGGCACGACGTCCCGCGGGGCGTGGTGGGCGAGGTGTGCGTACGGTCCGCGACGGTCATGGACGGATACCTCGGCCGTGGCACGTCGGAGGGCCGCACCCCGGACGGGTGGCTGCGCACCGGCGACCTCGGGCTCCTCGACGTGTACGGCAGGCTGCGGCTGACCGGGCGCCTGGGCCAGGTGATCAAGAGCGGCGGGCAGAAGGTCCATCCGGCCGCCGTGGAACGGGTGCTGACGGAGTGTCCGGCGGTGCGCCAGGCAGTGGTGTTCGGGGTGACGGACGAGGACCGGGTGGAGCGGGTGCACGCGGCGGTGTCGCTGTATCCGGGGAGCGAGGACGACGAGGCACGGCTGCGGGCCCATGTCGGGGCGCGGCTGGACTCGGCCCATGTGCCGGTGCGCATCAGCCGGTGGCCGGAGCTTCCGCTGAACGACGGCGGCAAGCCCGATGTGCGGTATCTGCGGGGCCTCGTACGGGCGGCGGACGGCGGACCCGGCGCGGGATTCCACGGTGGGAGGAGAGCGGTATGACAGCACATCTGCATTTCGCCCGTGAGATGCGGCTCGGCAGGCTGTTCCGTCACGGGGACGGGCGGCTTCTGATCACCCCGCTCGACCACTCCGTCACCGACGGTCCGGTGGTGCCCCGGGGCAGCACGATCGACCGCCTCACCGGCCAGCTGGCCGCGGGCGGTGTCGACGCGGTGGTGGTCCACAAGGGCGTGCTGCGGCACATCGACCCGTCCCGCTTCGCGGGGATGTCGCTGGTCGTGCATCTGAGCGCGAGCACCCGGCACGCGCCGGATCCGGAGGCCAAGTACCCGGTGACCGCCGTGGAGGACGCGCTGCGGCTGGGGGCGGACGCGGTGAGCGTCCACGTCAACCTGGGTTCGGACGACGAGCGGCGGCAGATCGGGGACCTGGGCCGGGTGGCGGATCTGTGCGACCGCTGGAACCTGCCCCTGCTCGCGATGGTCTACCCGCGGGGCCCCGGCATCGTGGATCCGCGCGCCCCGGAGCTGGTGGTGCACGCGGCGACGCTCGCCGCCGACCTGGGTGCGGACGTCGTCAAGACCCCGTACGTGGGAAACGTGGCCGAGATGCGCGACGTGGTGGCGGCCTGTCCGATCCCGCTGCTGTGCGCGGGCGGTCCCCGCCGGGGTGCGGACGGCGACGCGCTGGCTTTCGTCAGGGACGCCCTGCTCGGCGGCGCCGCCGGCGTCGCGATGGGGCGCAACATCTTCCAGGCCGCCGACCCGCGTCGGATGGCCGCCCGGGTGGCCGCCGTCGTGCACGGCGTGCCCCGGCCGCTCCCGGCCGACGAGACAGAAGGGCAGTGTGATGAACGGACAGAAGCTGTGCTGGCTTGACATCCGCGGTGCCGGTGCCGCCGCACCCGCGATCGTCGAGGAGGCCCTGCACCGGCGGACCGACGGCATCGTCGCCGGTGACGTCCGGTCGCTGGCCGGCCTCCCGCCGACCGTGAGCAAGGTGCTGCTGCCCGGCGGCGACGGCTGGTGGCGGGACGAGTGCTTCCCCGGCGAGGCCGACATCGTCATCCTGCCGCCCGGCTTCGAGGGCCGCGCCGAGCTGGAACGGGCCCATCCCGAGGTGGAGTTCGGGCGTCTGGTGGAGATCACCGATGCCGCGAGTCTGGAGGAGGCCTGCCACGCGGCGCGGACGGAGCGCTGGAGCGTCCTCGACTTCCGCGACCCCACCAAGATCCCGCTGGAGATCGTCATCGCCGCCGCGTCCGGTTCCAAGGGCGCGATCGTGACCACGGCCGCCGACCCCGAGGAGGCGGCGATCACCTTCGGGGTGCTGGAGCTGGGCTCGGACGGCGTGATGATGCCCGGCCGCTCCGTGGGCGACGCCACCGCCCTGGCGGAGGCTGCCGGGTCCGTCACCGGCGAACTGACGCTGACCGAGCTGACCGTCACCGCGACCACGCACATCGGCATGGGCGAACGGGCCTGTGTGGACACGTGCAGCCAGCTCCGGGAGAACGAGGGGCTGCTGGTCGGCTCCTACTCCAAGGGCATGGTGCTGTGCGTCAGCGAGACCCACCCGCTGCCCTACATGCCGACCCGTCCCTTCCGCGTCAACGCCGGCGCCGTCCACTCCTACGTCGTCGCGCCGCACGGACGGACCAACTACCTCAGCGAACTGCACGCGGGCGCCCCGGCCCTGGCGGTGGACTCCGACGGGCGGACCCGGGTCGTGCCGGTGGGCCGGGTCAAGATCGAGACCAGGCCGCTGATCTCGGTCGACGCGGTGTCGCCGGAGGGCGTACGGGTCAATCTCGTGCTCCAGGACGACTGGCACGTACGGGTGCTGGGTCCGGGGGGCACCGTGCTCAACTGCACCGCGCTCGTCCCGGGCGACACCCTGCTGGGATACGTGCCCACGGCCGACCGGCATGTCGGCTACCCCATCGACGAGTTCTGCCGCGAACGGTGAGCGCCGCTCGGGGCAACGCGGAGGACTCGTCCGCCGTGGCGGTGGTCGGCGGCGGCATCGCGGGGCTGACCCTGGCCCTCGCCCTGCGGCGCGAAGGGGTGGACTGCACCGTCTTCGAGCGGAGTCCCGAGCCGGCCGGGTCCGGGGCCGGGCTCCAGCTCGCACCCAACGCCACCCGGCTGCTGCGCCGTCTCGGCGTCGCCGACGCGCTCCACGCCGTCGCGGTCCTCCCCCGCGCGCTGCGCCTCCGCGGCTGGGACGACGACCGCCCGCTCGCCACCACCGCGCTGGGGGCCGCCTGCCTGCGCACCTTCGGCGCCCCCTACTACACGGTCCACCGGGGCCAGTTGCACCACGTGCTGCGGGAGGCCGTCGGCGCCGGACGGCTCCGCACCGGGCAGCGGCTGACCGCCTGGACGGAGGACGAGGACGGGGTGTGCCTCACCTTCGCCTCGGGCGCCCGGCACCGGGCCGGGGTGATGATCGGCGCGGACGGGGTGCATTCGGTGGTGCGGGCCCGGATGGCCGGGGACACACCGGTGTTCTCCGGCAGCAGTGTCTACCGCGGACTGGTCCCGGCGGAGCGGCTGCCGTGGGCGGCCGGGGAACCGGAGATCCGGGTCTGGCCGGGCCCCGGACGCCATCTGGTCTGCTATCCGGTCTCGGCGGGCCGGGAGATCAGCTTCACGGCCACGGTGCCGGCCGCCGTGTCCGGCGAGGAGTCCTGGACCGCCGACGGCGACCCGGCCGAACTCGCCGCCGCCTACCGGGGCTGGAACCCGGCGGCCGTCCGGCTCCTCGCCGCCGCCGGCCCGGTGCGCCGCTGGCTCCTGCACGACCGCGAGATCCTGACCGACTGGGTGACGCCCCGGGTGGCGCTGCTCGGTGACGCCGCCCATCCGATGCTGCCCTTCCTCGCCCAGGGGGCGAACCAGGCGGTCGAGGACGCGGTGACCCTGGCGGTCTGCCTGGCCCGGACCGGCGGGGACGATGCCCCGGCGGCGCTGCGCCGCTACCGGGACCTGCGTCTGCCCCGTACGGCGCTGATCCAGCGCGGGGCGCGCGGGGCCACCCGCTTTCTGCACCGGCCGGGTCCGGCCGGGCCGCGCGCGAGCGGCCCGCCCCCGGACCCGCGGGGACCGGCGGGGCTGCGGGCGATGAGCCCGCTGTACGGGTACGACGCGGAGGAGGTGGCCGAGAAGGCGATGAGGGAGCCGGTCCCCTGGCGGGCGGTGTCCCGGCCGCCCGTGTCATAACCAGCGCTGTTCGATGGCGATGCGGGCCGCGTCGAAGCGGTTGCGGGCCTGGAGTTTGCGGATGGCGGTCGACGCGAGGTTCCTTACGGTGCCGACCGCCAGGTAGAGGTCCCGGGCGATCTCCTTGAGCGAGGCGCCCGAGGCGGTCATGCGGAGCACATCGGCCTCACGGGTGCTCAGTGGGCAGTGCAGCGAGATCGGCTGGGCGGCGAAGAGGCCGGGGTCCATGGTCAGACAGCCCACCGCGGCCCCGCGGATCGCCCCTATCAGGTACTGCAGTTCGACCTGTAAGGACACCACGCTGAGGACGCCGGCGCGGATCGCCTGGTCGGTGAAGGTCGGCGAGGACTGACTGGATATCAGGGCCACTCCGCACTGCGGCTGTTCGGTGCGCAGCTTCCCGAGGATGTCGAGTACGCCGTCGCCCACGGTGGCGGCCTCGACCACCGCGACGGCCGGCTCCCAGCGCGCCACCGCCGGCAGCAGGTCCTCGTGCTGTTTGGCGGCCCCGACGACCGAGAAGTCGGCCACGGTGTCCAGATACTTCGCCATCACCTCGACGGACAGGGCGTACTCTCCGGCCACGACGATGCGGATGCTCATGTGTGTCCCCCATGCACGCGGAAGCAACATGTCCGGGAGACCACGTCCGCCTGCGGCGGTGGTCACGGTGGTCGCCCGACTCCATGGAGATAATGCGCCAATGCGTGAAGTGTTTGTGTAATGACGGAGAACAAGGTGTACAGCGTGAGGGGGGCGCGTACAAGAGGCCCGTTCCCACCTCGGACCAGGTCACTCCCCACAGAACGGGAGTTCTCCGGCCGACAAACGCCGACCGCCGGACGGCGGGGGCCGTCCGGCGGTCGGGGGGGCGGTGGTACGGGCGGGGCCGGGGCGCCCCGGGCGTCTCCTCGGGGTCAGCCCAGCGGGGGCGCTCCCCACGGAGCCGCCTGTTCCAGTTGTGCGGCGAGTGCGAGCAGGGTGCCCTCGCCGCCGAGCGGGGTCGCGAACTGGACGCCGAGCGGCAGTCCTTCGGTGTCGGTGCCGAAGGGAACGGACATGGCCGGCATGCCGGTCACGTTGTACACGCTGGTGAAGGCGGAGTAGACGGAGGCGTGCCGGTAGACCGACTCCGGGTCGGCCGTGTCCAGGGTGCCCAGGCGCGGGGTGGGCCGCGCCAGGGTCGGGCCGAGGAGCACGTCGTGGTCGCGGAAGGCGGCGCCGACCTCCCAGCCGATCTCCTGGGCCCGGCGCAGCGCCCGGCTGACGTCGGGTGCGGGCAGGACCCGGTACGCCTCGTAGAGGATCCGGGTGAACGGTTCGATGTCGTCGTCGGCCAGCGGGCGGCCGAGCTGCTCCAGCCGGGCGTCGATCTGGGCGACGAGGTCGGCGCCCATCAGGACGCCGGAGGTGCGGCCGACGTCGTCGGGCCGGTAGGGGGCGGCCGTCTCGGTGACGCGGTGGCCGAGGCGTTCGCAGAGGAGGGCCGCCTCCCGTACGGCCCGGAGGCAGTCGGGGTGGACATCGGGGCCGTCCGGCAGGGCGGTGACCAGGCCGATCCGCAGCCGTCCGGGGTCGCGCGCGGCAAGTTCGGCGAAGGGCGCGTCCGGGGCCGGTGAGCCGTAGGCGTCCCCGGGGAGCGTCCCGGCGAGGACGTCGAGGAGCAGGGCGCTGTCGCGGACCGTCCGGGTCAGGGCGTGGTGTCCGGAGACCGGGCCGGACAGGGTGGTGGGCCGGGGCGCGGGTGAGACCCGGCCCCGGCCGGGCTTGAGCCCGAAGAGTCCGCAGGCGGCGGCCGGGATGCGGATCGAGCCGCCGCCGTCGCTGGCGTGGGCGACCGGGACCATGCCCGCGGCCACCGCGGCCGCGGAGCCGCCGCTGGAGCCGCCCGGGGAGCGTGCGGGGTCCCAGGGGTTGTGGGTGGGGCCGTACAGGGCGGGTTCGGTGGAGGCGTTGAGGCCCAGTTCGGGGGTGTTGGTGGTGCCGAGGACCACGGCTCCGGCGCGTTTGAGGCGGGCGACGACCTCGCTGTCGCGGCGGGCGACGGCGGTGGCGAAGAGCCGGCTGCCGCCGGTCGCGGGCAGCCCGTCGACCTCGGTCCCCAAGTCCTTGACCAGCAGGGGGACGCCGCGCAGCGGCCCCTCGGGCAGTCCGGCGGCCACCTCGGCGCGCGCGGCGTCGAACCGGGTGTGGATCACGGCGCCGAACCGGGGGTCGTCCTGTTCGATCCGGGCGATGGCCTCCTCGGTGACGGTACGGGCGTCGGCCGAGCCGTCGCGTACGGCCGCGGCCGTGGCGACGGCGTCCCGGGCGGTCACGACACGTATCCGGCGGGCTTGCCCCAGGTCGCGCCGCGCGAGCTGCCCCGGTCGACGAGGACGCAGCGGGTGCCGGTGAAGTTGGTCGGCATGCACTTGTTGCAGTGGATGCACAGCGACGGGGTGGCCGCGTCCCGGCCGATCCGGTTCACCAGGTCGGGCTCGCGCAGCAGGGAGCGGGCCATGGCCACGAACTCGAAGCCCTCGCGCATCGCCAGGTCCATGGCCGGCCGGTCCGTGATGCCGCCGAGCAGGATCATCGGCACCTTCACGGCGGACCGGATCTGGCGGGCGTCCTCCAGGAGGTAGGCGTCCCGGTAGGGGTAGCTGCGCAGGAAGTGCTTGCCGACCAGTTTGACGCCGAGCTTGATCGGCTGCGGCATGATCGCGGAGAAGTCGTCGAGCGGGGCGTCGCCCTTGAAGAGGTACATCGGGTTGAGCAGCGAGCTGCCCGCGGTCATCTCCAGGGCGTCGACCGTACCGTCCATTTCCAGCCACTGGGCGACGGGGATGGCCTCGTCGAGCCAGAAACCTCCGGGCACCCCGTCGTCCATGTTCATCTTGGCGATCACGGCGATCCGGCCGCCGACCGCGTCGTGGACGGCGCGCATGATCTCGCGGGCGAACCGGGCCCGGTTCTCCAGGCTGCCGCCGTAGGCGTCGGTGCGGTGGTTCACCTTGGGGCTCAGGAAGGAGCTGGCCAGGTAGTTGTGGCCGAGGTGGACCTCGACGGCGTCGAAGCCGGCCGCGGCGGCCCGGCGGGCGGCCTCGGCGTGCGCCTCGGTGATGCGGTGGATGTCGTCGACGCTCGCCTCCTTGGCCCAGCTGAGGGTGGTGGCGTGGAAGTGCTTGGAGGGGGAGAGCGCGGGGGCGCCGTTGCCCTTGGGGTTGGCGACCGGGCCGCCGTGCCCGATCTGCGCGCTGACGGCGGCGCCCTCGGCGTGCACGGCGTCGGTGAGCTTGCGCAGACCGGGCATCGCCTCGTCGGTCCAGTGGATCTGGTGGCGGTCGGTGCGGCCCTCCTTGGCGACCGCGCAGTAGGCGACGGTCGTCATGCCGACGCCGCCCTTCGCGTAGCCGACGTGGAAGTCGACCAGGTCCTGGGTCACCAGGGACTTGTGGCTGAGCCCCTCGTAGGTCGCGGCCTTGATGACCCGGTTGCGGAGCTCGAGGGGGCCGAGCCGGGCGGGGGCCAGTACATCGGGGGTCTCGACGGTGGTCATGCGGGGTTCCTCTCGGGTGTGGCGTGGTGACAGGCGATCCGGTGGCCGGGCCGGACCTCCCTGAGCGGCGGCTCCTGTGCGGCGCACCGCTCGGTGGCCAGCGGGCAGCGGGTGCGGAAGCGGCAGCCCGACGGCGGGTCCAGGGGGGACGGGAGTTCGGCGGCCTCGCCTGGGGCCTCGGCGGCGGACCCCGCGGCGGGGTCGCGCTGGGCCTCGGGGAGGGAGGCGAGGAGCAGCCGGGTGTAGGGGTGCAGGGCTTCGTGCTGCATCCCGTCGGAGGGCAGCACCTCGGCGACCTTGCCCAGGTACATGACCATGACGCGGTCGCTGATGTTCTTGACCACGGAGACGTCGTGGGCGATGAAGACCATGCTCAGTCGGCGCCGCGCGACCGTCGTCTCCAGGAGGTTGAGGATCTGCGCCTGGACGGAGACGTCGAGGCTGGAGACGGGTTCGTCGCAGATCAGGACCTCGGGGTCGAGCATCAGCGCGCGGGCGATGCAGACGCGCTGGCACTGGCCGCCGGAGAGTTCGTGCGGGCGCCGGTCGCGTACGGTCGCGGGGTCGAGGCCGACGTCGCGCAGGGCCTCGTCCACGCGGGTGTCCCGGTCCCGGGGGTCGTCGCCGCTCCCCCAGATCGAGGGGCCCTCCCAGACCAGTTCGCGGACCCTGCGGCGCGGGTTCAGGGCGGAGACCGGGTCCTGCATGATGATCTGCATCCGGGCGCGGGCCCGCCGCAGTTCGCCGGGGGCGAGGCCGGTGAGCGCGGTGGGGCCGAGGCGGACGGTGCCGGAGTCCGGGGGCGGCAGCTGGATCAGGGAGCGGCCCACGGTGGACTTGCCGCAGCCGGACTCGCCGAGGATGCCCAGGGTCTCGCCGGGGGCGACCTCCAGGGAGACACCGGAGACGGCGTGCACCTTCTGTCCCCGGCCGGCCGGGTATTCCACGACCAGGTCCTCGGCGCTCAGCGCCGGTGCGGTGGGGCGGTTGCGCGTCATACGGCGGCCTCCTCGGCGGCGCCCAGGGGGTGGTGGCAGGCGACGGTGCCCGGTCCGTCGTGGCCGGCCGGCAGCGGCGACTCGGTGGTGCAGCGTTCGGTGGCGAACGCGCACCGGGGGGCGAACCGGCAGCCCGGCGGCGGGTCCAGCAGATGCGGCGGCCGCCCCTCGATGGCGGGGAGCAGGGTGTGCGGGGGCATGTCCAGGCGGGGGACGGAGGCGATCAGGGCGCTGCTGTACGGGTGCCGGGGCCGGGCGAACACCTCGGCGGTCGGGCCGTGTTCGACGAGGCGTCCGGCGTACATCACGGCGACCCGGTCGGTGCGGCCGGCGACGGTGGCCAGGTCGTGGCTGATCAGGACGGTGGCCATCCTGAGGTCGCGGGCGAGCGACTGGAGGAGGTCCAGGATCTGCTTCTGCACGGTGACGTCGAGCGCGGTGGTCGGTTCGTCGGCGATGAGCAGGCGGGGGCCGCAGGCCAGGGCCATGGCGATGACGACGCGCTGGCGCATGCCGCCGGAGAGTTCGTGCGGGTACTGGCGGGCCCGGCGGGCCGGTTCGGGGATGCCGACCTGGCGGAGCAGGCCGACGGCGCGGTCCCGGGCCTCCCGGCGGCCGAGTCCCTGGTGCAGCCGGATGCTCTCGGTGAGGTGGGTGCCGACCCGCTTGACCGGGTTCAGCGAGGTCATGGGGTCCTGGAAGACCATGGCGACCTCGGTGCCCCACAGGGCGCGGCGTCCGGCGGGGCTCAGGGCGTGGACGTCCCGGCCGCCGAGCAGGACCGTTCCGGAGACGGTGGTGTCCGGTCCGTCGGTGATCAGGCCCATCAGGGTGCGCCCGAGGACCGACTTGCCGGATCCGGACTCCCCGACGATGCCGAGGGTCTCGCCCTCGGCGAGTGCGAGACCGACGCCGTCGACGGCCTGGAGGGGGCCGCGCGGGGTGTGGAACACGGTGCGGACGTCGGTGGCGTCGAGCACCGGGGCCGGGGCGGTGCCGGGCTGCGGGGTGGTGGTGGCCGTGGTGGCGCGCGTGGTCACAGTTTCACGCTCCGGGAGTCCCAGCGCCCGCGAGCCTTCTCGCCGACGATGTTGAAGGCGAAGACCGTGAGGAAGAGGAAGGCGCCGGGGACGAGCACGATGTGCGGGTGCTGTTCGAAGACCCGGCCCTCCCCTTCCGCGATCATGTTTCCCCAGGTGGGTTCCGGTGGCTGGATACCGAGGCCGAGGAAGCTCAGGGAGGCCTCGGCGACGATGAGGACGGAGATCATCACGACGGCCAGCGACATCAGGGGCAGCAGCACGTTGGGCAGCAGTTCGCGCACCATGACGCGGGTGCGGGTGGCGCCCATGGCGCGGGCCGCGACGACGAACTCCCGGTTGGCGTACGCCATGGTCGTGGCGCGGGCGAGCCGCACCATGCCGGGGATCGTGAGCAGGGCGAGGGAGAGGGCGACGTTGCGCAGGCTCGGCCGCAGGACGGTGGCCAGCGCGATCAGCAGGATCAGCGGGGGCACGGCGAGCAGCGAGTTGGTGGCGATGCCCACGGCGCGGTCGGTGGCCTTGCCGAAGTAGCCGGCGATCATGCCGACGGCGCCGCCGACGACGGTGCCGACCGCGACCGCGGTCAGCGAGATCAGCAGCGAGGACCGGGCTCCGTACAGGGAGCGGGCGAGCAGGTCGAGGCCGAAGCCGTTGGTGCCGAGCGGATGGCCGCCGGTGAACACCGGTCCGGCGAAGACCGGTTCGGCGACGGTGCTCGCCACGTCCCGGTCCTCGGCGAGCGGCAGCCAGGGGGCGGCCAGCATCGCCAGGGTGAGGAGGATCAGCCAGCCGGCGCCGAACCAGAAGACCACGTCGAAGCCGGGTCCGGACCGGAGTCTGCCGAGCCGTCCGGCCCCGGCGAGGGCGAGTCCGAGGCCGAGCACGGCGAGCGCGGCCCGGCCGAGCGGGACGAGCTGGGTCGTGGTGGCCCCGTAGACGAGCAGGGCGAGTCCGGCCGCGGTGAGGACCGCGGCGGTGAGCAGGGGCGGTGGGGCGGGGATCCGCGTGCGCGGAACGCTGTCAGACATGGACACGTCGCGTCCTCGGGTCGAGATAGCCGTAGGAGAAGTCGATGCCGGCGTTGATCACCACGTAGATCACGGCGATCGTGAGCACCGCGCCCTGGACCATCGGGTAGTCGCCCTGGCCCGCCGCGTTGACGATGAGCGTGCCCATGCCGGGGAGCGAGAAGAGGTACTCCACGACGACGGTGCTCCCGATGAGCCGGCCCAGGCTGAGCCCGAGCAGGGTGACCAGGGAGAACGAGGACGGGCGCAGGGCGTCGGAGAACAGGATGCGCAGCGGGCTCATGCCCTTGGCGCGGGCGGCGAGGATGTAGTTCTCGCGCAGGGTCACGATGAGGTCGCCGCGCAGGACCCGGGTGAACATGGCGAGTTCGGCCAGGGCCACGGTGAGGGCCGGCAGGAAGGCGTGGTGGAGGTTGCCGGCGAGGTCCCCGTCGCCGATCCGTACCCAGTCGGAACGGGGGAACCAGCCGGCCGAGTTGACCAGGACGAGGACGAGCAGCAGTCCGGCGAGGAAGCTGGGGACGGACAGCACGCCGAAGGTGCCGGCGCCGATGATCCGGTCCGCGGCGGAGTTCTCGCGGTAGGCCGACCACATGGCCAGGGGGACGGCGATCAGCAGGGCGATCAGCAGGCCGAGCGCGGCGATCTCGAAGCTGACGGGCAGCGCGGAGAGCACCCGGTCGGTGACCTCGCTCTGCGGGGGGACGACGGAGTGGCCGAGATCGCCGGTGAGGGCGTTGCCGAGCCAGTCGAAGTAGCGGGTGACCAGCGGGTCGTCGAGGCCGAGGTCGTGGCGGACCTCGGCGTATTCGGCGGGCGACCGGCCCGCCCCGAGGATGTCCACGGCGGGGTCCGAGGGCAGCAGGACCACCAGCGAGAACACCCCGACGCTCGCGATGAGGAGCACGCCCACCAGTTCCAGGGCCCTGAGGGCCAGGCGGCGCAGCGCAGCGGGACTCATGGTTTCCTCCAGATCCGCCCGGCGGGGCAGGCCGGTCGACAAAGGGCGCACCGGGGGTGCGGGGGTTCCGGGGCCGGGCGGGGCAGCGCCCGGCCCCGGGGCGTCACTTGCTGATCCAGGCCTCACCGAAGAGGGCCATGTACTCGTCGGTCGGGACGATGCCGTGCACGTTCGTGCCCCAGGCGGTGAAGGCGGCGCTGGCGCCGAGGTTCACCAGGGGGACGTCCTCGTTGAACAGGGTCTGGACGCGGTCGAGGATGCGCTTGGTCTCGGCGTCGCCGTCGGCGCGCTGGAGCTCGGCGAGGAGCGCGTCCATCTTCGGGTTCCTGTAGCCACCCGGGTTTCCGTAGCTCTGCGAGTTCAGGACGCTCTGGAGGCGGTGGTAGGGGTCGCTCTCGGAGATGCTGGCGGCGCCCCGGCTGATGTCGAAGTCGTGTTCCACGTACGTCTTCGCCGTGCGGTCGGCGATCGAGGGGACGAGGTCGAGCGTCACCTTGAAGCCGACGCGTTCCAGCATCGCCTTGGTGACGACGGCCTTGGCCCGGGAGACGGGGTCGGTGCCGTCCATGTAGGTGAGGGCGCCGTCGTAGCCGTCCTTCTTCGCCTCGCCGAGGAGCTTCTTCGCCCCGTCGAGGTCGACGCCGAGGGGTTTCACGGAGGAGTGCAGCCGGGACTCGGGCGGGAAGATCTCCTTGCCGGGCAGTCCCTTGCCGTTGTAGGCGCGGGCGGTGTCGAGCTCGGGGTCGAGGGCCAGGGCCATCGCCCGGCGGACCCGCAGATCGGCGCCGGGGCGGCCGGCGCGGGTGTTGATGGTGACCATGTTGCCGAGGCCGGTGAGGGTCAGCTCGCCGGGGTGCTTCTCGTGGACCGCGTCGTCCACGACATCGGGGCTGCGCATGTACGTCACGTCGACGGTGCCGTCGTTGAGCGCGTCGAGCTTCGAGCGGTCGGACTGCGGCCAGCTGAAGCGCAGGGCGTCCAGGTAGGGCTCGCCCTTCCAGTACTTCTTGTTGGCCTTGAGGACCATCTCCTCCTGCGGGGCGTAGGAGCCGAGCGTGAAGGGGCCGGCGCCGATCGGCTCGAACGTCTTCGTGGCGTACGCGGCGGGCGCGACGATCATGCCGGGGGCCTGGGCGAGCATGGCGGGGAAGGTCGCCCAGGGGGTGCGCAGGGTGAAGACGACGGTGCGGTCGTCGGTGGCCCGGGTCGAGGCGAGGTTGGGGGCGAGCAGGGCGGTGTCGGCGCCCTTGTTCTTCTGGTACCAGGCGATGCTGGCGACGACGGCGTCGGCGTCCAGCGGGGTGCCGTCGGAGAAGTTCACGCCGTCGCGGAGCTTCAGTGTCCAGGTCTTGAGGTCGGCGCTGCTCTCCAGCGATTTCGCCAGCCAGGGCTCGTACTTCTTCGCGGCGGTGTCGTACCGCATGAGGACGTCGTAGACGGCGGCGAGGGCGGAGCCGCCGGATGCTCCGGTGGCGTAGGTGACGGCGGGGCTGAGGCTGCGGGCCTCGGCGTAGTCGGCGAAGCGGAGGGTTCCGCCGCGGACCGGTTCACCGGCGTCGGGCTGCTTGCCGAGGGCGCCGAAGGTGTAGCGGCCGCGTTCGGCCTTGGTCTGCTGGGCCGGCTTTCCGTCGTCGTTGGAGGCGCAGGCGGCGCTGAGCATCGCCGAGGCGGCCAGGACGGCGACGAGGCGGGCTCTCGTCCGTGGTGCTCGCTTCATATCTTTCCTCCAGGGTGTCCGGAGCCCGGTGTCGGGACGAGCCGGTGCGCTGAGGCGGGGAAGGACAGTGCGGGAAGGGCGTCGCGGGGCGGGCGGCCCCTGCGGTGGGCGGGACGCTACGGCGGCGTCTCCCGGCCGACGTGACGCATCCCACTCAGCGGGAACCGGCCGGCCGGGGGCCGGACCGGGCTCACGCGCGCGTGACCGGGCCGTTCCCTCCCGGCCCCGGCCGTGGCACGGTGTCCCAGTGACCGGAATCGTCCGGGGATCGAGGGGCGCGCACTGCCGACACTGACGTCGACCGCGATCACAGTGGAGTTCACGACGCCCAGGAGTCCCGATGTCCAGCGAAACGGATCACCGCACCGCCGCCCTTGCCCGGGTGGCCGGGCTCACCGGCCCCGGCGGCCGGTTCGAGCTCTCCGAGGAGGAGGTGCTGGGCAGCCGGCTGCCGGTGTTCCGGCACCGGCAACGGGCCCTGCACGAGGTGCTGCACGCCTCCGTCGCCCATGCGGACCGTGACTTCATCGTCACGGCCGACCGCCGGATCGGTTTCGCCCGGCATGCCGCCGAGGTCGCCTCGCTGGCCGAGGTGCTGCGCGAGGAGTACGGCATCGGCGTGGGCGACCGGGTAGCCATCGCCGCCGCCAACTCGCCCGAATGGATCCAGACCTTCTGGGCCACCGTCTCGATCGGCGCCGTCGCCGTCGGCTTCAACGCCTGGTGGTCGGCGCGCGAGATGGCCCACGGGATCGAGAACGCCGATCCGGCGCTGGTGGTGGCCGATGCCCGGCAGACCGCCAAACTGGCCGATTGCCCGGTGCCGGTGCTGTCCATGGAGGACGACGTCCGGCGCTTCCTCACCGCCCGCCCCCACGCGCCGCTGCCCTCGGCCGAGGTCGCCGAGGACGATCCGGCCGTCATCCTGTACACCTCGGGCACCTCGGGCCGCCCCAAAGGCGCCGTGCACACGCACCGCAATCTGCTGGCCGTGACCGAGTACCACCGGCTGAACGACGCCCTGCTCCGGGAATTCGGCGATCCGATGCCCCCGGAGGACCGTGTCTATCTGCTGACGCTCCCCCTGTTCCACATCGCCAGCCTGCACAATCTGGCGGTGCCCCGGCTCGCCACGGGCAGCCGCATCGCCCTGCACACGGGCGCCTTCGACGTGGACAAGGTGCTCGGCATGGTCGAGAAGGAGCGGGTCACCAACTGGGGGGCGGTGCCCACGATGGCGCACCGCATGCTCGAACACGGCGGTGTCCACCGGTACGACACGTCGTCGCTGACGGCGTTCGCGCTGGCCTCCGCCCCCTCGTCGACGGCGTTCAAGGAGCGGCTGCGGCAGAATCTGCCGTTCGCGAAGGACTCGCTGGTGGACAGCTACGGACTGACGGAGACCTGTACGGCGGTGGCGGCGGCGAACCCGCAGGAGCTGGCGGCGGCCCCCGGCACCCTGGGCCGGCCCGTCACCGGGGTCCGTCTGGAGATCCGGGACCCCGCCGGGCAGGTGCTGGGCGAGGGCGAGGAGGGTGAGGTCTGGGTGCGCAGTCAGTACAACATGCTGGGCTACTGGCGCGACCCGGAGGCCACCGCCGCCGCGGTCGGACCGGACCGCTGGCTGCGCACCGGCGATCTGGGAGAGCTGCGCGAGGGCCGGCTGTTCCTGAGCACCCGCCGCTCCGACCTGATCATCCGGGGTGGGGAGAACATCTACCCGGCCGAGGTCGAGACGGTGCTCGCCGAGCACCCGGACGTCCGCGAGTGCCTGGTGCTGGGGGTGCCCCACCCCGACCTCGGCCAGGAGGTGGCCGCCGTCGTGGTCCTCGCCCCGGGCTCCACCGCCACCGCCGACGAGCTCCGGGCCCACGCCCAGGAGGCGCTGGCCTACTTCAAGGTGCCCAAGCAGTGGCGGCTGACCACCGAGGAGCTGCCGCGCAACGCGACGGGCAAGGTGATCCGGAACAGGGTGCGGGTCTGAGGACCGCCCCGGCCACGACGACGGGTGCCCCGGCCGTGATCCACGGCCGGGGCACCCGTGTGCGCGGGGCCGGGATCAGAAGGTGCCGGGTCCGCGCAGGGTGGCCTCGGCGCCCCCGTCCACGTACAGCACCTGTCCGGTGATGTGGGTGTTGTCGGGCGAGGCGAGGAAGAGCACGGCGCGGGCGATGTCCTCGGGCCGGGAGTAGCCGTTCAGCGGCATGGGCACCGCCGCGTCCATGACCGCGCGCATCGCCGGGTCGTCGAAGAGCCCGGCGCTCATCGGGGTGAGGACGATGCCGGGCGCGACCACGTTGAGCGCGATTCCGGCACCCGCCCACTCCTCGGTGACGGCGGTGGTGCGTGCCCAGTGGGCGAGGGCCGCCTTGGACGAGGGGTAGAGCTGCCGGCCGCGCTCCTCGGCGAGGGCCCGGTCGGCGCGGTCCAGGGCCGTGGTCTCGTCGCCCGCCAGGCAGGCGGCGACCACGTCCGGGTCGTTGGGCTGGGTCCCGGAGATGGAGCCGATCGCCACGGCGCGGGGCAGCTCGGCTGCGGCCAGCGCGGGCCGCAGCGCGGTCAGGAACGCGGTGCTGCCGAAGTAGTTGACGGAGACCGTCGCCCGCCCGGGTACGGAGGTCCCGGCGCAGGTGACGACCGCGTCGACGACCCCGTCCGCCGCGTCGCCCGCGGCGGTGGCCGCGTCGGCGCGGCCCTCGGGGGTGGCGAGGTCGGCGTCGATGTCGCCGCCCTTCAGGTCCACCCCGACGACCCGGTCGCCCCGGGCGCGCAGCAGGGCGGTGAGCGCGGCTCCGATCCCGGATCCGGAACCGGTGACGACGACGGTGCGGGGCATGGGCACTCCTCGGGGCGGTCGGGCCGGGCCGCCCGGACGGGCGGGGGCGGTGCGACGCTAGGGGCCCGGGAGGTGCGGGGGTTTCCGCCGTCCCGCTGACCGGACGCGAGGGGTCAGACGGGGCGCAGCAGCAGGCGGCAGGCCAGGCGGATGCCGTCCAGGGCCTCGCGGTGCGAGGCGCGCTCGTAGAGGACCGTGGTGAGCAGTCCGTACCAGGCCTGTTCCAGGATGCGGGCCACGCTGCGGTCGCGTTCGGTGGGCTCGGCGACGCCCGCGGTGCGCAGCACCAGGTCCGCGAGGATCTCGTCGGTGGTCCGGGAGCGGCGGTCGGTGCCGGTGGTGGAGACGTTGCCGGACTGCATCATCGCCAGGGCCAGCAGGGGCTGTTCGAAGAGCCGTCGGCTCGCCCCGGTGAGCAGGTCGCCGACGGCCTCGGCCGCCTCGGTGCCGGGCGGGGGCGGCGGGGTCTCGGCCTCCATGCGCAGGACCTGGTCGTGCATGACGGCCGCGAACAGGTGCGGTTTGGAGGGGAAGTAGCGGTACAGGGTGGCGATGGCGACCCCGGACTCGCGGGCCACGTCGTGCATCTGCATGCGTTCCAGGCCGTGTTCGGCGCCGAGACGGGCGGCGACGCGCAGGATGCGGGCGTGGCGCTGGTGCTGTCTGACCGAGGTGGGGCGTGCGGGGGTCCGCTCGCCGTTGGTTCGGGGCACGGTGCTCCGTCCTTCCGCCGGCGGCCGATGGTCCCCCGCCCGGGACGGGCCCGGGGCGGCGGTTCCGTTGAGTGGGACGCGCGCCCTCCCGCCCACCGGGACGACCCCTGCGGGTGCCGGGCGGGCGCGTCTTGGATGGGCGGACACTCCCCCGTCCCCGCCCGAAAGAGGTTGTCCATGCGGCTCGGCATCAACAGTCCGGTCGTCACGGCCGTCCCCGGAGTCCATTCCCCCTGGGAGCGCACGGCCGGCATCGAGGAGCTGGGGGCGGTGGCCGAGGCGGCCGACCGGCTCGGCTTCGATCATCTGACCTGCTCGGAGCATGTCGCGGTGCCGGTGGAGGTGGCCGAGCAGCGCGGCGGCACCTACTGGGACCCGCTCGCCACCCTCGGCCATCTGGCGGCCCGGACCCGGCGCATCCGGCTGGCCACGCAGGTCCTGGTGCTGGGCTACCACCATCCGCTGGAGATCGCGAAGCGCTACGGGACGCTGGACCGGGTCTCCGGCGGCCGGCTGGTGCTGGGGCTCGGGGTCGGCAGCCTGGAGGAGGAGTTCCGGCTGCTGGGGGCGGCCTTCGAGGGCCGGGGCTCGATCGCGGACGACGCGATCGCCGCCCTGCGGGCGTCGCTGTCCCGGCGCGAACCGGCCTACCGGGGCGAGCACTTCGCGTACGAGGGCTTCGTGGTGGAGCCGCACGCGGTGCAGCCCCGGGTGCCGTTCTGGATCGGTGGCCGCACCCCGCGCTCGCTGCGCCGGGCGCTGGTCCACGGCGACGGGTGGGTTCCCTTCGGGCTGCCGCTGGAGCGGCTGCGCGAGATGCTGGACGCGGCCCCGGTGCCCGAGGGCTTCGAGGTGGTGCTGAGCGCGGGCCGGCCGCTCGATCCGTCCGGGGACCCGGAGGGCACGGCGGACCGGCTGCGTGTGGTGACGGAGGCCGGGGCGACGCTCGTCGGCGTCTCGCTGGGCGCGGAGTCGGCGGGCCATTACGTGGAACAGCTGGAGGCCCTGGCCAAGATCGCGGACCTCGGTGCGGACGGGGAGGCGCGGGCATGAGCGGGGACCGGCTGGCCGCGCTGGAGGCCCGGCTCGCCGCGCTGGAGGACGAGCGCGAGATCGCCCGCATGATGGCGTCGTACGGACCGCTGGCGGACGGGGGCGACGCGGTGGGGGTCGCGGCGCTGTGGGCGCCGGACGGGGTGTACGACATCGACGAGCTGTTCCTCGCCGGGCGGGAGCGGATCGAGGGCATGGTGCGCTCCCCCGCCCACCGGGGCTGGATCGCCGGGGGCTGCGCGCATGTCGTGGGTCCGCCGCACATCACGGTGGACGGCGACGAGGCCGTCGCCGTCTGCCACTCGCTCATGGTGGTGCGGGAGGAGGAGCGTTACGTGGTGCGGCGGGCGACCGCCAACCACTGGCGGCTGCGGCGCACCGGGGAGGGCTGGCGGGTCGTCACCCGCACCAACCGGATCCTGGACGGGCGCCCGGAGTCCCCGGAGCTGCTGGTACGCGGGGTGCGCGGCGAGCCCGCGGACTCCTGAACGCCCGCGCGGCGGCGCCGGAACGGCCTGCGGGGTCCGTTCCGGCGTCGCCGCGCGTCCGGGTCAGCGCGCCCCGTACACCGGCTGCGGGGTCTCGGCGCGGGCGAGCAGTCCGGTGGCGGCCTCGCCCGCCTCGGCGGGGGTCCAGCGGGCGCCCTTGTCGGCGGTGGGGCCGGGCCGCCAGCCCTCCATCACGGTGATGCGTCCGGCCTCGGCCTCGAAGACCCGGCCGCTGACGCCCTCGCAGGCGGCCGAGCCGAGCCAGACGACGAGCGGGGAGACGTTCTCCGGGGCCATCGCGTCGAAGGCCCCGTCGCCGGGCGCCGCCATGGTCTCGGCGAAGGTCTCCTCGGTCATCCGGGTGCGGGCGGCCGGGGCGATGGCGTTGACCTGGACCCCGTAACGGCCCATCTCGGCGGCGGCCACCAGGGTCAGGGCGACGATCCCGGCCTTGGCCGCGGAGTAGCTTCCCTGGCCGACGCTGCCCAGGAGCCCGGCGCCCGAGCCGGTGTTGACGACCCTCGCCCGCGGGGCACGGCCCGCCTTGGCCTCGGCGCGCCAGTGGGCGGCGGCGTGCTTGAGCGGCAGGAAGTGGCCGCGCAGATGGACCCGGGTGACGGCGTCCCAGTCGTCCTCGTCCAGGTTGACCAGCATCCGGTCCCTGAGGAATCCGGCGTTGTTGACGAGGGTGTCGAGTCGGCCGAAGGAGTCGAGGGCGGTGGCGACGAGAGAGGCGGCGCCCTCGGCGGTCGCGATGTCCCCGTGGTGGGCGACGGCCTCGCCGCCGGCCGCGCGGATCTCCTCCACGACCTGCTGGGCGGGGCCGGTGCCCGTGCCCGAGCCGTCGAGGCCGACGCCGAGGTCGTTGACGACGACCCTGGCCCCCTCGGCGGCGAAGGCCAGGGCGTGGGCGCGGCCGAGTCCTCGGCCGGCGCCGGTGACGACGGCGACGCGTCCCGTGCACAGGGGGGTCGGTGCGGTCATGACGGATGTCCTTCCGTTCGACGGGCGGGGAGCGGGTGCCGGACCACTCAGTGGTACGACGCCCTCCCACGGCGTCCGTATCGCTGCTACCTTGAACCAAACAAACGTTAGGTGGAAAGGTAGCTGATCTGCTCATGGGTGTCTCCACCTCGGTCCCGGAAGAGGGCGTCGCCGTCGTCACCGTGGACTTCCCTCCGGTCAACGCCCTTCCCGTCCGGGGCTGGTACGACCTCGCCGCCGCCGTACGCGCCGCCGGGGCCGACCCGGACATCCGCTGCGTGGTCCTCGCGGCCGAGGGCCGGGGCTTCAACGCGGGCGTCGACATCAAGGAGATGCAGCGCGCGGCGGGCCCCGAGGCCCTGATCGGCGCCAACCGGGGCTGCTTCGAGGCGTTCGCCGCGGTCTACGAGTGCGAGGTCCCGGTCGTCGCCGCGGTGCAGGGCTTCTGCCTGGGCGGCGGCATCGGGCTGGCCGGCAACGCGGACGCGATCGTGGCGAGCGAGGACGCGACCTTCGGCCTGCCCGAGCTGGACCGGGGCGCGCTCGGCGCCGCCACGCATCTGGCGCGGCTGGTCCCCCAGCATCTGATGCGCACCCTCTACTACACCTCGCGCACCGTCACCGCCGTCGAACTGCACCGGCACGGCTCGGTGTGGGACGTCGTCCCCCGGGAGAAGCTCGCCGCGGCCGCGCTGGAGCTGGCCCGCGAGATCGCCGCGAAGGACGGCTCCCTGATCCGGATGGCCAAGGCGGCCATCAACGGCATCGACCCGGTCGACGTGCGCCGCAGCTACCGCTTCGAGCAGGGCTTCACCTTCGAGGCCAATCTCAGCGGTGTCGCCGCCCGTGTGCGCGACACCTTCGGCACGGACAAGGAGCAGCAGGCGTGACACAGGACAAGACGATGACGCCCGAGGACGTCGTCGCCCGGCTGGAGAGCGGCATGACGCTCGGCATCGGCGGCTGGGGTTCGCGGCGCAAGCCGATGGCCCTGGTCCGGGCGCTGCTGCGCTCGGACGTGACGGATCTGACGGTGGTCTCCTACGGCGGCCCGGACGTGGGCCTGCTGGCGGCGGCCGGGAAGATCCGCAAGCTGGTGGCGGCGTTCGGCACGCTCGACTCGATACCGCTGGAGCCGCACTTCACCGCGGCCCGGCAGCGCGGCGCCTTCGAGATGGCCGAGCTGGACGAGGCGATGATGATGTGGGGGCTGACGGCGGGCGCGCAGCGGCTGCCGTTCATGCCGGTGCGCGCCGGACTGGGCTCGGACCTGATGACGGTCAACCCGGCGCTGCGCACGGTCACCTCGCCGTACGAGGACGGGGAGAAGCTGGTGGCCGCCCCGGCCCTGCGGCTGGACGCGGCGCTGGTCCACGTCAACCGCGCGGACCGGCAGGGCAACGGCCAGTACCTGGGCCCCGATCCGTACTTCGACGACCTGTTCTGCGAGGCCGCCGACCACGCCTACGTCTCCTGCGAGCGGATCGTCGAGACGGCGGACCTGCTCAAGGAGCACGGGCCGCAGACGCTGCTCGTGAAGCGGCCTTTCGTGGACGGTGTCGTCGAGACGCCGAACGGCGCGCACTTCACCTCGTGCGTCCCCGACCACGACCGGGACGAGTCCTTCCAGCGCGCCTATGTGCGGGCCGCCCGCGACCCCGAGGCGTGGCCCGCCTTCGTCGAACGGTTCCTGTCCGGGGACGAGGCCGCCTACCAGGCCGCCGTCACCGCGTTCCACCAGGAGGAAGCATGAGCGCCACCGACACCACCGCCACCCGGGCCGTGAGCCGCGCCGAGTACTGCGTGGTGGCCTGCGCCGAGGCCTGGCGGGGCGCGGGCGAGATCCTCGCCAGCCCGATGGGCACCGTGCCGGCCATCGGCGCGCGGCTGGCCCGGCTCACCTTCTCGCCGGATCTGCTGCTGACCGACGGGGAGGCCCTGCTGATGGCCGACACCCCGGCGGTGGGGGCGCGGCCCGGCACCGTCGAGGGGTGGCTGCCCTTCCGGCAGCATCTGACGCTGACCGCCACGGGCCGCCGCCACGTGATGATGGGCGCCAGCCAGATCGACCGGCACGGCAACCAGAACATCTCCTGCATCGGCGACTGGGCCCGGCCCGCGCGCCAGCTCCTCGGGGTGCGTGGGGCCCCGGTCAACACCCTGAACAACGCCACGAGTTACTGGGTTCCCAAGCATTCCTCCCGGGTCTTCGTGGAGCACGTCGACATGGTGAGCGGCGTCGGGTACGCGCGCGCGGCCGAGGCCGGCCCGTCCGCCACCCGCTTCCACCGGATCCCCGAAGTGGTCAGCAACCTCGG
This sequence comes from Streptomyces sp. NPDC057682, assembly GCF_042799575.1. NCBI lineage: Bacteria > Bacillati > Actinomycetota > Actinomycetes > Kitasatosporales > Streptomycetaceae > Streptomyces > Streptomyces sp. NPDC057682. Next base: position 372,659 of record NZ_JBHVIN010000006.1, read on the forward strand.
GGTGTTCGACTTCGAGACGCCCGACCGCACGATGCGGCTGCGCTCGCTGCACCCCGGGGTGAGCGTCGAACAGGTCACCGAGGCCACCGGCTTCGCCCTCACCGTCCCCGACGAGGTGCCGTTCACCCGGGAGCCCACGGAGGCGGAGCTGCGGCTGATCCGTGAGGTCATCGACCCCGCGGGGCTGCGCGAGCGCGAGGTCCCGGCGTGACCGGGACGGCCCCGATGCCGACCGCGCTCACCCGCCTCGTCGGGGTGCGGTACCCGATCGTGCAGACGGGGATGGGCTGGGTGGCCGGCCCCCGCCTGGTGTCGGCCTCCGCGAACGCGGGCGCGCTCGGCATCCTGGCCTCCGCGACGATGACGGTCGAGCAGTTGCGCGCGGCGGTCCGCGAGGTGAAGTCCCGTACGGACGCGCCGTTCGGCGTGAACCTGCGGGCGGACGCCGGGGACGCGGGCGAACGGGTGCGGATCATCGTCGAGGAGGGGGTGAAGGTGGCGTCCTTCGCCCTCGCCCCCTCGAAGGACCTGATCGCGCGGCTCAAGGACGCCGGCGTCGTCGTCATCCCCTCGGTGGGGGCGCGCAGGCACGCGGAGAAGGTCGCCGCGTGGGGCGCGGACGCGGTGATGGTGCAGGGCGGCGAGGGCGGCGGGCACACCGGCGAGGTCGCCACCACGGTGCTGCTCCCCCAGGTGGTCGACGCCGTGGGGATCCCGGTGATCGCGGCGGGCGGCTTCCGCGACGGCCGCGGTCTGGTCGCCGCGCTGGCCTTCGGGGCGGCCGGGATCGGCATGGGGACACGCTTCCTGCTGACCTCCGACAGCACCGTCCCGGACGCGGTGAAGGCGAAGTACCTGGCGGCCACCGTCAAGGACGTCACGGTCACCGACCGGGTGGACGGGCTGCCGCACCGGATGCTCCGCACCTCGATGGTCGACTCCCTGGAGCGTGCCGGCCGGGTCTCCTCGCTGCTCAGGGCGGTACGGCATGCCTCGGCGTTCCGTAAGGAGTCCGGGGCGAGCTGGCCGCAGCTGGTCCGGGACGGTCTGGCGATGAAGCACGGCAAGGAGCTGACCTGGAGCCAGGTGCTGCTGGCGGCCAACACCCCGATGCTGCTCAAGGCCTCGCTGGTCGAGGGCCGCACCGACATCGGGGTGATGGCCTCGGGCCAGGTGGCCGGGCTGATCGAGGACCTGCCCTCGTGCGCGGAGCTGGTGGAGCGCGTCATGGCCGAGGCACGGACGGTCCTGAAGGACCTGCCCGGGGCGGACTGACCTCCCGGACACCGCCCGGGGGCGGTCCGGATCCCTCCGGACCGCCCCCGCTTCCGCGCGGAACGTCAGAGCCTCTCCGTCAGCAGTGCGTGGACCGTCGCGACGAACGGGTCCGTCCGGTGGACCCGCCGGGCGCACATCGCCGCCACGGCGGTCCCGGTGTCCGGGCGGAAGCCGAGGAACATCTGCTGTCCGAGCGTGGCCCCCGCGTGGAAGCAGACCGGTCCGCGCGGTGACGGATGGCGGAACCAGGTGAGCGTATGGGTGTGGGCGTGCCCCGGACCGCGGCGCAGCAGCGGGCGCCGTACGTCCGCGAAGGCGGCGGCCAGCGCGGGTGTGGGCGCGGAGGCCTCCGGCAGGTGGGCCTCCAGGAAGGTCAGCAGGTCCGGGGGCGCCGCCCGGACCGCTCCGGCCGCCGGGAAACCCCCGGTGTCCAGCGCGGGCAGCGGTGTGCCGTCGCGCCGGTGCCCCACCGCGTCACCGGGCGGCGGTCCCGGCCGCAGCCGGGTGCCGTGCAGCCCGAGCGGGTCCAGCACTTCCCTCTGGAGCAGCGTCTCCCAGGGGGTGCCGGTGGCGGCGGCCAGGGTGTGACCGAGTACGGAGACGGCGAAGTTCGAGTAGTGCCAGCGGGTGCCGGGGCGGTGGCGCGGACGGGCGCGCAGGAAAGCGCGGACGACGCGGTCGGCCGGGTAGCGGCTGTACGGCGCCGTCGACCACCGGGGCAGGGCCTGCGGATAGAAGTCGGCCGGCAGCCCGGGGAGACCCGAGGTGTGGGTGATCAGATGGCGCAGGGTGATCGCGCGCACCGAGGGGTGCACCGGATGCCCGGGGGCGAGCAGTTCGGCCGCCCGGTCCTCGTAGCGCACGCGTCCCGCCGCGACGAGTGCGGCCAGGAGCAGCCCGGTGAAGGGCTTGGAGGCGGAGCCCAGTTCGTAGCGGGGGGCGTCCTCCGGCCGCGCGCCCCCGTCGAGCCAGTAGGTGCGCCGGTTCCGGTCGCTGAGCGCGAGCACGAGGCCGGGCGCTTCGATGGTCCGGGCGGCCTCGGCCAGCAGGAGCGCCTTCTCGACGTCGTCCCGGTGCGGAGGGCCGTCGGCGGCCGGCCGGGCCTCCTGCCGGGCTGTCACGCCGGGGCCGGTGCGCTGAGGTCCGACAGGGAGCGGGACAGGGCCAGCGCGGAGGCGAACGCGGCGACCAGGGTCGGGTGGTAGACGAGGTCGAAGACGGACTCCTCGTCGCCCTCCGGCATGTCTCCCATCACCGGCATCGCTCCGTCCGGCTGCTGGGCCGCGGCGAATCCCGCCCAGGCCGCCGGGTCGAGCGTCGGTTCCGGGAGGCAGGCGTCCACGACGAGCAGTTCGCCCAGCAGGTCCCAGCGCCCGAGGTCGAGCCAGTCGTCGAGCCAGGCCGGCAGCCAGAGGGCGAGGTAGTCCGCCACGTCGGCGGGGAGTCCGGCCGGGTCGGCGCCCCAGTCGGTCAGATGGAAGACGGTGTGGGTGATGTCGTAGCCGATGTTTCCCTCGACCGTCCAGGGCTCGGGCTGCCGGGACAGCCAGGTGCGCCGGAACGCCTCGTCGGCCGGCATGCTCGGCTCCAGGCCGAAGCGGCGCTCCATGGCGCTGAGTCCGAGCCGGCGCACCGGCACCACCTCCAGCGCGCCCCAGCTGGTCAGCCGGTGGTTCAGCCGCACGGCCGCCTCCAGCGGCGGGGCCTCGTAGCCGAGTTCCCGGAACGGTACGTAGACCTCCATCGGGACCGGGCAGAGCGGTTCGCGCCGCTGGCCGTCGAGCAGGCGGCTCCCCGAGCCCAGCAGTTCGTGCCAGGCGTGGTCGAGGAGCTTGCGGGCCAGGGCGGCCTGCCGGGAGCCGGCGACGCCCTCGCGGAAGATGACCTTGCTGATGAGGGCCAGTTCGCCCAGCGGCTTGAACCGGTCCAGGACCCCCACCTCGGGCGGCGGGTCGTCGTCCAGCCGGAACCCCGACCGGTGGGTGTACAGCCACTCCAGGGCCCGTGCGCCGACGTCGTGGATCTGCTGGATGCCGTTGCCGTTCATGCGGCGATTCCCTTCGTACGGCTCATGCGGAGACCCCGGGGCCGGTCAGCCGGCCGAGGCAGAGCGCGGCGGCGAAGGCCGTGACCAGGGTGGAGTGGTAGCAGGCGAGGAAGGGGTACGGATCCGGGTCCCCGTCCGCCGGATCGGCCGTGGGGCCCGTCTCCGGCACCGCGCCGCCCGGCGCCTGCGCGGCGGCGAGCGCGGGCCAGGCGGCGTCCATCAGGTCTGCGGGCGGCGGGCCGGGCAGCGCCGCGGCGACCGCGAGCAGTTCGCCCGTCAGGTCCCACTGCAGGCTCTCCAGACAGCCGTCGGTCCACGGCGGCAGCCAGGCGCGCAGATAGGCGTCGATGTCCGCCGGCATCCGCTCGGGGAAGCAGCACCAGTCGGTGACGTGGAAGACGGTGTGGGTCAGCGCGTAGCCGGAGGGGCCCTCGAACGTCCACGGTTCGCAGAGCCCGCCCAGCCAGGTGCGCGCGAGCACCGTGCCGGCGTCGGCGTGCGGGGCGTCGCCCACCCGCCGCTCGGAGTTGACGAGGCCCAGCTCCCGGTTGGCCTGCTGCTCGGTGTGGGCCCAGCCCCGGGTCGCGGCGAGGGTGCCGGCCAGGGCCTCGAAGCGCTCGTTGCGCAGTCCGCGCCCGGCGAAGGCGGCGTAGATCTCGTACGGGTAGGTGGCGAAGGGCTCACCGCGCAGCAGGTCCAGGAGCAGGTCACCGGCGCGCACCTGGTCCCACGCGAACGCGATGAGGTCCCGGGCCGTACGGTGCTCCGGGGTGTCCGGGGCGGTGGCGCGGCACACGGTCGAGCAGAGCTGGGCCAGTTCGCCCAGGGGTTTGAGGGTGTGGTCGACCTTGGTGTGCGGCTCCAGCACGTCCGGCGGGAGCACGAAGCCGTCGCGGTGGGTGTCGGTCCAGCCGAGTGCCCCGCGCAGCACGCCGGGCAGGACGGAGAGGGCCGCGCCCGCGGTGACGCCGGGCGCGGTGGCCGCCGGTGCCGTCACCGCGGCCGTCCCTCTGCCATGAGCCGGGCCGCCCGGACGTGCAGGGCGACGCGGGGGTCCGTGCCGCCCATGAGTTCGACGAAGTCGAGTCCGTGGTCCAGGCCCAGGCTGTCGGGCCGGCCGTCCAGCGCGGCCAGCCAGCGGCCGGTCCCCGCCGCCTGGAGCCAGTCGCGCCGGCGGACCGCGCGGACGAAGCCCCGGGCCAGGTCGACGACCCGGTGGGCGGCGGCGCGGTGCACGGCCGAGGAGGCGGCGGGAACGGCGAGCGGGGCGAGAACGGAGAGCTGATGGGTGAAGGACTGCCAGGGGGCGCCTTCGAGCCAGGCCGCGTCCGGCTCCTCGGCCGGGGAGACCGCGAGCGGCGGCCGGCCCGCGGCGACGGCGGCCGGTGCCGACCGGTGCAGGGCGGACATCATGCCCCAGTGGCTCCACATCGCGGCGTCGGAGGCGTCGGGCCGGGGCGGGAACTCCCGCACGGCGCGGTGGAGGAGGGCGACGTCGCCCGGATGCGGATGGCGCCCGTGGAGCACGCTGGGCAGGAGCAGATCGGCGCCGATGACGCGTACCGCGGCGATTCCCGTCCGGTCGTCCTCGTCGATTCCGGCAGCGCCGCACACCGTGGCGAGGTGGGGGGGGGGGCCCCCGGCGGCGGGCCCCCCCGGGGGGGGGGGGGGGCCCCCCCCCCCCCGGGGGGGGGGGGGCGGGGGGGGGGGGGGGGGCCGCCCCCCCCACCCG
>NZ_JBHVIN010000006.1:377725-473771 GCF_042799575.1 Streptomyces sp. NPDC057682
GCCGGTCCGGGCCCCGCCGCGCATCGGGCCGCCGCCGCCCGCGCCCGGCGCGCCGCCGGCGGGCGCCGCGGCCGCGGCCCGCGGCGCTTCCCGTCCGGTCGTCCTCGTCGATGCCGGCAGCGCCGCACCCCGTGGCGCGGTGGTCCGCGCCCCCACGCGCGCGCCCCACCTCTGTTGCCAGGTCATGCACGGCACCCGCGAGGGGGGACGGAGCATGTGACTGGTCCATGGCCTGCCGACTAGCCCTTCTTCGGGCGGGGGGTCGGAGGCGAGAGGAGCAGCGCGGAACCGCCGCCGAGGAGGGCGAGGTACGCGCACTCACGCGAGTCCCGGTAGAAGCCTTCGGCCTCGCCCGGGTTGAGGGCCTCGTCGAGGTCCAGCTCGATGTCGGTGGCAGTGGTTTCCGTGGTGTACATGGTGGTGCCCCGTCCTGTAGGAAATGGGGGTTGCCGTACGTTCCGAGTGGAATCCACGGAATGCGCCTCCGCAAATCGAAGGGCCCGGAACGTGGAGTTCTTCATTCAATTGAATGATGAATTCAGAACTCCGCGACAAGGCGCTGACCTGGGATGAACGCCCATTCCTCTCATCGGACAGGGGGTAGTGCGCGGGGCGCATTCAGCGTTTCCCGGCGCACTACCGACAGGTCCTTCAGAGCCGCTCGATGATGGTGACGTTGGCCTGGCCGCCGCCCTCGCACATGGTCTGGAGGCCGTAGCGTCCGCCGGTGCGCTCCAGTTCGTGCAGGAGCGTCGTCATCAGCTTGGTGCCGGTGGCGCCGAGCGGGTGGCCGAGCGCGATGGCGCCGCCGTTGACGTTGACCTTCTCCGGGTCGGCGCCCGTCTCCTTCAGCCAGGCCAGCACCACCGGGGCGAAGGCCTCGTTGATCTCCACCAGGTCCATGTCGTCGATGGACATCCTGGCCTTCTTCAGCGCGTACGCCGTGGCCGGGATGGGCGCGGACAGCATCCGGATCGGGTCCTCGCCGCGCACCGAGAGGTGGTGGATCCGGGCCCGGGGCGTCAGCCCGTGCTCGGCCACGGCCCGCTCGGAGGCGATGAGCAGCGCGGAGGCCCCGTCGGAGACCTGGGAGGAGACTCCCGCGGTCAGCCGGCCGCCCTCCACGACGGGCTTGAGTCCGGCCATCTTCTCCAGCGAGGTGTCGCGGCGCGGCCCCTCGTCCACGGTGACGTCCCCGTAGGCGACGGTCTCTCGGGCGAAACGCCCCTCGTCGATGGCGCGCAGGGCCCGCCGGTGCGACCGCAGGGCGAAGTGCTCCATGTCCTCGCGGCTGATCCCCCACTGCTCGGCGATCAGTTCGGCGCCGTGGAACTGGTTGACGGGGGCGTCGCCGTAGCGGGCCCGCCAGCCCTCGGAACCGGCGTACGGGCCCTCGGTGAGGCCGAGGGGTTCGGCGGCCTGCCGGCTGGCGAAGGCGATGGGGATCATCGACATGTTCTGGGTGCCGCCGGCGACGACCAGGTCCTGGGTGCCGGACATGACGCCCTGGGCGGCGAAGTGGACGGCCTGCTGGGAGGAGCCGCACTGCCGGTCGACGGTGGTGCCGGGCACCTCCTCGGGCAGGCCCGCGGCGAGCCAGGCGGTGCGGGCGATGTCGCCGGCCTGCGGGCCGACGGTGTCCAGGCAGCCGAAGACCACGTCGTCGACGGCGGCCGGGTCGATGCCGGAGCGCTCGACCAGCGCCTTGATGACATGGGCCCCGAGGTCGGCGGGGTGGACGGCGGACAGACCGCCCTTGCGGCGGCCGACCGGGGTGCGGACGGCTTCGACGATGTAGGCCTCGGCCATGACTGCTGCTCCTTGGATGAGGGGTGGTGAGGGCGGGGTCAGATGCGTGCGGTGATGCCGGAGAGCACCATCGACAGGTACTGCCGGGCGATCTCCTCCGGGCTGTGGGTGCCGCCGGGGCGGTACCAGGAGGCGGCGACCCAGACGGTGTCGCGCACGAAGCGGTGGACGAGCCGGACGTCGAGGTCGGCACGGAAGGCGTGTTCGGCCACACCGCGCTCCAGGGTGCGCAGCCAGGCGTTCTCGAACTTGTGCCGGGAGTCGGCGAGATGGGCGAAGCGCGGCTGCGCGGCCAGGTGTCGGAACTCCTTCTGGTAGATCGCGACCGCGGGTCCGTGCCGGTCGATCTGGCGGAAGGACTGGGTGACGAGTCCGGCGATGGTCTCCCTCGGTCCGAGCCGGGCGGCGAGCACGGTGTCGTAGCCGGTCCACAGCTCGTCCAGGAAGGCCGTGAGGATCTCGTCGAGCATCGACTCCTTGGAGTCGAAGTGGTAGTAGAGGCTGCCGGCGAGCAGGCCGGCCTCGTCCGCGATGCGGCGGACGGTCGTGGCGTTGTATCCCTGGGCGGCGAACACCCCGGCGGCGGTGGCGAGGAGTTCGGCGCGTCGCTCGGCGTTGGGGGTCGGGGTGATCGCCGTCACGCCCTCTGGCTGCTGACGGAGACGGTCTCCCCCGTCATGTACGAGGAGTAGCCGCTGGCCAGGAAGACGATGACGTTGGCGATCTCCCAGGGTTCGGCGTAGCGGCCGAAGGCCTCGCGTTCGGTGAGTTCGGCGAGGAGTTCGGGGGTGGTGACCTTCACCAGGTGGGGGTGCATGGCCAGGCTCGGGGCGACGGCGTTGACGCGGACACCGAAGTCGGCGGCCTCCAGGGCGGCGCAGCGGGTCAGGGCCATGACGCCCGCCTTGGCGGCGGCGTAGTGGGCCTGGCCGCGCTGGGCGCGCCAGCCGATGACGGAGGCGTTGTTGACGACGACGCCTCCGGCGGCACGGTCCTTGAAGTGGCGCAGTGCGGTGCGGGTGCAGCGGAAGGTGCCGTTCAGGGTGACGTCGAGGACCTTGGTCCACTCCTCGTCGGTCATGTCGACGAGGTCGGCGGTGCCGCCGAGTCCGGCGTTGTTGACGACGACGTCGAGGCCGCCGTGGCGTTCGACGGTGAGGGCGAACAGGGCGTCGACCTGGTCCTGGTCGGTGACGTCGCAGGCCAGCGCGGCGACACGGTCCGCGCCGAACTCCTCGGCGAGGGCGTCGGCGCTCTGCGAGAGGCGGCGCTCGTGGGCGTCGGAGATGACGATCCGGGCGCCCTCCTCCAGGAACCTGCGGGCGGTGGCCCCGCCGATTCCGGCGCCCGCGGCGGCGGTGATCACCGCGGTGCGTCCGTCCAGGAGGGAGTGGCCCGGCACATAGGGCGGCTGGGTGGTCACGGGCGGATCTCCTTGGGCAGGCCGAGGACGCGCTCGGCGATGATGTTGCGCTGGATCTCGTTGGATCCGGCGTAGATGGTGTCGGAGCGGGAGAAGAGGAACAGCCGCTGCCAGTCGTCCAGTTCGTACGGGGCCGCCGGGGCGGTCATGCCGCCGGCGCCGAGGACCGCCATGGCCAGTTCGCCGAGTTCGCGGTGCCAGGTGGCCCAGAAGATCTTGCCGATGGACGCCTCGGGCCCGGGGGCTCCGGCCGCGACGCCGTCGAGCATGCGCAGGGCGTTGCAGCGGATGGTCTCCAGGCCGGTCCACGCGCGGGCCAGGCGGTCGCGGATCAGCGGATCGTCGGCGGCGCCGTTGCTGCGGGCCACGTCGATCAGGGTCTCCAGCTCGCGCCGGAAGCCGACCTGCTGACCGAGCGTGGAGACACCGCGCTCGAAGCCGAGGGTGGCCATGGCGACCTTCCAGCCGTCGCCCGGCGCCCCGACCACATGGTCCGCGGGGGTGCGGGCCCGGTCGAAGAAGACCTCGTTGAACTCCGAGGTGCCGGTGAGCTGCTGGATCGGCCGGACCTCGACCCCGTCCTGGTCGAGCGGGACCAGGAGATAGGAGAGTCCGGCATGGCGGACCGATCCGGGTTCGGTCCGGGCGACGACGAAGCACCACTGGGACTCGTGGGCCAGTGAGGTCCAGATCTTCTGTCCGGTGACGACCCAGTCCCCACCGTCCCGTTCGGCCCGGGTCCGCACATTGGCGAGGTCGGAACCGGCGTCGGGCTCGCTGTAGCCCTGGCACCACAGCTCCTCCGCGGCGACGATCGGCGGCAGGAACCTGGCCCGCTGCTCGGGGGTGCCGAAGGCCACCAGGGTGGGCCCGAGGAGCTGTTCGCCGATGTGGTTGACGCGGGCGGGCGCGTCGGCCAGGGCGTACTCCTCGTGGAAGGCGACCTGCTGCTCGATGGTCGCGCCCCGGCCGCCGTACTCCTCGGGCCAGCCCACACAGGTCCAGCCCTCGGCCGCCATGTGCCGTTCCCAGGCGAGCCGTTCGGCGAAGGCCTCGTGCTCGCGGCCGGGTCCGCCGCGGCCCCGCAGGCCCGCGAAGGCACCCGTGAGGTGGGCGGCCAGCCAGCCGCGGATCTCGGTGCGGAACTCCTCGACGCTGCTCATGGGGGTACGTTAATCTACCAAACACTTGTTAGGGAAGGAGGGGCCGATGTCCGCTGCCCCCGACGAACCGGTGCGCTACGAGAAGCGGGGCCCGGTCGCGATCGTGACCATGAACCGGCCCGCGTACCGCAACGCGCAGAACTCCGCGATGACCTACGCCCTGGACCGGGCGTTCTACCGCGCGGCCGACGACGGCGAGGTGAAGGCCGTCGTCCTGGCCGGTGCCGGCGAGCACTTCTCCGCCGGCCACGACATCGGCACCCCCGAGCGCGACGCGCATCTGCCGTTCGAACGCCGGGCGGGCCTGTGGTGGGACCACTCCGACAAGGAGGGCGCGGAGAGCCGCTTCGCCCGGGAGTCCGAGGTCTACCTCGGCATGTGCCGCCGGTGGCGCGAACTGCCGAAACCGCTGATCGCGTCCGTGCAGGGCGCCTGTGTGGCCGGCGGGCTGATGCTCGCCTGGGTCTGCGATCTGATCGTCGCCTCCGAGGACGCCTTCTTCGCCGACCCGGTGGTCCGCATGGGCATCCCCGGCGTCGAGTACTTCGCCCACCCCTGGGTGATGCCTCCGCGCATCGCCAAGGAGTTCCTGTTCACCGGGGACCGGATGAGCGCCCGGCGGGCGTACGAGGTGGGCATGGTCAACCGGGTGGTGCCCCGGGCCGAACTGGCCGGGCACACCGAGGAACTGGCCCTGCGCATCGCCGAGATGCCGCGCCTGGGCCTCGCCCTCACCAAGCGCGCCGTCAACCAGGCCGAGGACCTCCAGGGCCTGCACACCGGCATGGACTCGGTGTTCGGCCTGCACCACCTGGCCCACGCGCACAACGCCGAGACCGCGCCCGACGCGCTCGGCGGCATGGACATCCGGGCGATGAAGAAGGCGAGCGGCTGATGGACCTGGCATTCGACGCGGCCGACGAGGCGTTCCGCTCCGAGGTGCGGGCCTGGCTTGCCGCGCACGTACCTGCCTCCCCCCTGCCGTCCCTGGAGACCGCCGAGGGCTTCGCCGCCCACCGGGAATGGGAGGGCGTGCTGGCCGGTGACCGCTGGTCGGTGGTCTCCTGGCCCGAGGAGTTCGGCGGGCGCGGCAGCTCCCTGCTGCACTGGATGATCTTCGAGGAGGAGTACTACGCCGCCGGCGCGCCCGGCCGGGTCAGCCAGAACGGCATCAACCTGCTGGCCCCCACCCTCTTCGAGCACGGCAGCGCCGAACAGCGCGCCCGGGTGCTGCCCCCGATGGCGCGCGGCGAGGTCATCTGGGCCCAGGCCTGGTCCGAGCCGGAGTCCGGGTCCGATCTGGCCTCGCTGAGGTCGCGCGCGGTGCGCACGGAGGGCGGCTGGCTGCTGAGCGGTCAGAAGACCTGGTCGTCGCGGGCCGCCTTCGCCGACCGGGCCTTCGGCCTCTTCCGCAGCGACCCGGACGCGGACAAGCCGCACCGGGGACTGACGTATCTGATGTTCCCCCTGGACGCCGAGGGGGTGACGGTCCGGCCGATCGGCCGGCTGGACGGCAAACCGGCCTTCGCCGAACTCTTCCTCGACGAGGTGTTCGTCCCCGACGAGGACGTCATCGGCGAGCCCGGCCAGGGCTGGCGGGTGGCCATGAGCACCACCGGCAACGAACGCGGGCTGACCCTGCGCAGCCCCGGCCGGTTCACCGCCGCGGCCGACCGGCTCACCGCCCTGTGGCACGCGCACGGCGACCCCTCGGACACGGCGCTGCGCGACCGGGTCGCCGACGCGGTGATCGGGGCCCGCGCCTACCGGCTGTTCTCCTATGCGGGCGTCTCCCACGTTCTGCACGGCGAGGGCGGGCCCGCCGGGGCCGCGTCCAGCCTCAACAAGATCTACTGGTCCGAACTGGACATCGCGCTGCACGAGACGGCGCTCGATCTGCTCGGCCCGTACGGCGAACTCGCCGACCACGCCGCCGAATCGCCCGCCGGCGGCGGCTGGGCGGAGGGCTACACCTTCTCCCTGGCCGGGCCCGTCTACGCCGGCACCAACGAGATCCAGCGCGACATCATCGCCGAGCGGCTGCTCGGCCTGCCGAAGGGACGCCGGTGATGCGCTTCTTCCCCGACGCCGAGCAGCGGGAGTTCGTCCGCTCCCTCGACGCCCTGCTGACCTCCGCCGGCACCCCGGCCGTGATCCGGTCCTGGGCCGCCGGAGACCACGCACCGGGCCGGGACCTCTGGACCCGGCTGGCCGGGGCGGGGGTGTTCGCCCTGGCGGTGCCCGAGAAGTACGACGGATTCGGACCCCTCCCCGTCGAACTGGCCCTCGCCTTCGAGGTGCTGGGCCGGCACGCCGTGCCCGGTCCGCTGGTCGAGACGGTGGCCGCCGCCGCCCTGCTGGACCGGCTCGGCGACGACGGCGAGGCCGCCGCGCGGCTGCCCGGCATCGCGGCCGGCACCGCGCTCGTCTCGCTCCGCCCGGCCGGACCCGGCCCGTACGCCCTGGACTCCGACGCGGCGGACACCGTCCTCGTGGTGGAGGGCGACACCCTGCTCCTGGCCGAGGGGATGGGGCCGGTACAGCCCTCGGCCGATCCGGCGCGGCGGCTCGCACGGCCCACGGGCGGCACGGTCCTGGCCACCGGGCCGTCGGTGACGGCCGCCGCCGCGCACGCGGCCGACGTCGCCGCGCTCGCCACGGCCGCCCAGTGCCTGGGGCTCGGCCGGACCCTGCTGGCCCGCACGGTCGCCTACGTCACCGGGCGCACCCAGTTCGGCGTGGCGATCGGCTCGTTCCAGGCGGTCAAGCACCGGCTGGCGGACACGCTGCTGGCGCTGGAGTTCGCCGAACCGCTGGTGCGGGGCGCCTCGCTGGCGCTCGCCGCCGGGGAGCCGGACGCCGGACGGGACATCGCCGCCGCCAAGGTCACGGCCGGCGAGGCCGCCTACGGGGCGGCCCGCGCCGCGCTCCAGCTGCACGGCGCCGTCGGCTACACCGATGAACTCGACCTGTCGCTGTGGATCCGCAAGGCCCGGCCGCTGCGGGACGCCTGGGGCACCCCGGCCGCGTGCCGGGCCCGCGTCCTGGCCCTCTGACCGCATGCCGAAGGGAGCAGCCCGATGAGACTGACGCAGGAGCAGGACGAACTGCGCGCCGCCGTGCGCGCGGTACTGGAGCAGCACCCGGGCAACGCCGCCTGGAAGCCGCTGGCCCGGCAGATCGGCGCGGCGGGACTGGCCGTGCCCGAGGAGTACGGCGGGGCGGGCGGCGGCGCCCGGGACGTGCACGTCCTGATGGAGGAGCTTGGCCGCGGCCTGAGCCCGCTGCCCTTCCTGGGCTCGGCGGTCCTCACCGCCGGGGCGCTGCTGTCCTCCGGGGACGCGGCGGCGTGCGCGCGGCTGCTGCCGGGCCTCGCCGAGGGCACCTCGGCCGGCACCCTGGCCTGGGCGGAGGAGGGGTCCTGGGAGACCGGGGCGGTCCGTGCCTCGGCGGTGCCGGGGCCGGACGGGGCCTGGCTGCTGACCGGGACGAAGGAGCACGTCCTGGACGGGCCGGAGACCGGGGTGCTCCTGGTCGCGGCCCGGACCGGGGCCGGGGTGTCGCTCTTCGAGGTGGCGCCCGGCGCCGCCGGGGTGCGCCGGGAGCCCGTCGTCACCATGGACGCCACCCGGGCGCTGGCACGCTGGGTGCTCGACGGTGCCGAGGCGCGGCTGCTGGGCACCGACGGCGACGGCGGACGCGTCCTGGAGCACGTACGGGACCTGGCCTGCACGGCCCTGGCGGCGGAGCAGGTGGGGGCGGCGGAGCGCTGTCTCGAACTCACCGTCGCCTACGCGCGGGACCGGGTGCAGTTCGGCCGGCCCATCGGCTCCTTCCAGGCCGTCAAGCACCGGCTGGCGGACGCCTACGTCCTGGTGGAGTCGGCGCGTTCGGCCGCGCTCGGTGCCGCGTTCGCGGCGGACGAGGACCCGGGCGCGCTGCCGCGGGCCGCGGCCGTCGCGAAGTCCGTGTGCTCCGAGGCGTTCTCGGCGGTGGCCGGCGAGACGATCCAGCTGCACGGCGGGATCGGGATCACCTGGGAGCACGACGCCCACCGCTACTTCAAACGGGCCCACGGGACCGGCGAGCTGTTCGGCCCGCCGGCCCTCCACCGCGCCCGGCTCGCCGACGGGCTCGGACTCGTCGCGGCGCGCTGACGCCCACCCCCGTTCCCGACAGAGAGGCTCCTTCACCATGGACATCGGCACCCCGCTGGACTTCACCGGGCGCGTCGTCCTGGTCACCGGCGGCACGAAGGGCATCGGTGCCACCATCGCCACGGCGTTCCTGGCGGCGGGCGCGGACGTGGTCGTCTGCGGGCGCTCCGCCCCGAAGGCCCTGCCCGAGGCGGCGGGGCGGCGCGCCGTCCTCGTCCCGGCCGACGTGCGCGATCCGGCGGCGGCCGGGGCGCTGGTGGACGCGGCCGTGGAGCGCTTCGGCCGCCTCGACGTGCTCGTGAACAACGCGGGCGGCTCCCCCGACGCGGACGCGGCGACCGTCTCGCCGCGTTTCGTGGAGAAGATCGTGGCGCTCAACCTCCTCGCCCCGTTCTATGTGGCCCAGGCCGCCCACCGGGTGATGGCCGGTCAGGACGGCGGCGGCTCGATCGTCAACATCGGCAGCGTCTCCGCGCACGACCCGCAGCCCGGGACCGCCGCGTACAGCGCCGCCAAGGCCGGACTGCTGGGCCTGACGAAGGCCCTGGCCCTGGAGTGGGCCCCGGCCGTCCGGGTCAACCACATCACGACGGGGCTGATCCGCACCGAGAGCGCGGCGTCGGTCTACGGCGCGGACGGCGGTGCCTCGGTGGCTGCGGTCGTCCCGATGGAGCGGATGGCGGTGCCCGGCGATGTGGCGGGCGCGTGTCTGTTCCTGGCGGGCGGACTGGCCGCGTACGTCAACGGGGCGGACCTCGCGGTGCACGGCGGCGGGGAGTTCCCGGCCCGCTATCTGGCGGCGAAGTCCGCCGACGGGGCGGTGTAGCCACCGCCGGACCCACCGCCCCCCGGCCGGTCCGGAGGGGGTTTTCCCCCGGCCGCGTCGACCGGGTGGCCCGATGGTGACGGGCCACCCGGACTCCTAGCGTCGTGCGCGTACCCCCGCCCGAACAGAGGAGCACGATGCGCGTCATCCGTCCGGCCACCCTGGGCCTCGGCCTCGCCTGTTTACTCGCGGGCGGCCTCCCCGCGTCCGCCGTCTCCGCCGAACCGGCCCGCCCGTCCCTGGTCTGGGGGCCCTGCTCACCGCAGCAGACGGAGTTGCGGGACGCGGGCGCCCTCTGCACGAAGGTGACCGTGCCCCTCGACCACGCCGACCCCGGGGGCCCGTCGATCGAGATCGCCGTCTCGCGCGTCGCGGCGACGGGGGCGCCCGGAAAGCGCCGGGGCATCCTGCTGTCCAACCCGGGCGGCCCCGGCGGCACGGGCCTGGCCCACACCCTGTATCTGCGGCCCGCGTTGGGGAGGGCCGCCGAGAACTACGATCTCATCGGCTTCGATCCCCGCTTCCTCGGCGAGTCCACGCCCGTCACCTGCGCCCCCGCCTCTCCCGCGCCCGCCCCCGGGCCCACCACGTCCCGGCGCGCCGAGTTCGACCGGTCCGTACGCGACGCCCGGGACACCGCCCGCCGCTGCCGGGAGCACGGTGACAACGCCCGGCTGCTGCCGCACGCCACCACCCGGGACGTCGCCCGCGACATGGACGCGATCCGCGCCGCGCTGGGCGAGCCCAGGCTCTCGTACTACGGCGTCTCGTACGGCGCCGATCTGGGCGCCGTCTACACCCAGATGTTCCCCCGCCGCGCCGACCGGATCGTCCTGGACTCGTCGACGGACCCCGCCGCCACCCAGTACGAACTGTTCCAGCGGGCCGGCCGCCCCTTGGAGGACGGGCTGGACGACTGGGCCAGGTGGACCGCGCGGCACGACGCGGTCTACCGGCTCGGCACCACACCCGCCGAGGTCCGCGCCCGGGTCCAGCGGCTGCTGGACGGGGCGGAGCGCCGGCCGGTCGTGGTCTCCGGTGTGCCCCTCACGGCACCGCTGGTGCGCCTGGTGCTGCGGCAGTTCGTGCAGCACACGGAGTACGACCCGGCGCTGGCCGCCACGGTCCGCGACCTGATTGACGCCGCGGCGGGCCGGCCGGTCGAGCCCGGACCGGACCTCGCCGCGATGCTCGGCCTGCTCTCCTCGCCCGACCTGGCGGACAGCATGCTCGGCGGGGCGCTCTTCATGTGCGGTGACCGGGGCTGGCCCGCCGGGGGCTGGCCGAAGGACCCGGAGACGTACTGGCGGAACATGGAGCGCAGCCGCGCGGACCAGCCCGTCTTCGGTCCGCTCGTGAACGGGATGACCGCGCCCTGTGCCTTCTGGACGAGCACGTCCCGCGAACCCGCCACGGTGATCGGCAACGGCGTGGACGTGCTGATGCTCCAGGCCCGGTACGACAACAACGTCCCGTACGAAGGGGCCCTGGCCCTCCACCGCCGGCTGACCGGCTCGCGGCTGGTCACGGCGGACATCCGGTCGCACGGCGTGTTCGGCCGGGGGCTCGACGGCCTGACGCCCATCCCCTGCGCCGACCGGGCCGTCGTCGCCCATCTGCGCGACGGCACGCTCCCCGCGTCCGACACGGTCTGCCCCCGGACCGAGGTGGTCCGGTGATCAGCCGACGCGGAAGCCTGGCCGGCGCGGCCGCCCTGCTCACCGGGGCGTCGACCGCCCCGGCCGCCGCGAACGGGCAGCGCGGGGGCGCCGGTGCGCGGAGCCGTCTCCAGCACGACGTGGACGCCGTCCTCGCCACCGGTGCCACCGCCGTCCTCGCCGAGGTGCGGGACGCGACCGGCCGGACGACGGCACGGGCGGGGCGCGCCGATCTGTCCGGACCGGCGCGCCCGGTGCCCCCGGACGCGTACTACCGCCTGGGCAGCGACACCAAGACGTACACGGCCGTGCTGGTCCTCCAGCTGGTCGCGGAGGGACGCCTCTCGCTCACCGACACCGTCGAACGGTGGCTGCCCGGCGCGGTGCGGGGCGCGGGGAACGACGGCCGCCGGATCACCGTGGCGCATCTGCTGCGGCAGACCAGCGGGCTCAACGACTACCTCGCCGTCTCCCCCGACGCCGCCGACGCCTTCACCCCGGACGGTTACCGCCGCGCCCGCTTCCGCTGCACCGCCCCCGCGGAGCAGCTGACGGCGGCCGTGTCCCGGCCCCCGCTCTGGCTGCCGGACGCCGCGCACCCCGAACGGGAGCGGCGCTTCGGGTACTCCAACACCAACTACGTGGTGGCCGGTCTGCTCGTCGAGCGGGTCACGGGCCGTTCCTGGGCCGAGGAGCTCCACGACCGGATCATCGAACCGCTGGGCCTGCGCCACACCCTGACCCCGGGCACCTCGCCCTATGTCCCGGAGCCCACCGCCACCGCGTACACCTGGTTCCCGGACGCCGACCGGCCCACCGACACGACCCTGGCGTCCGGCGGATGGGCGGACGGCGGGGTGATCGGCACCACCCGTGACCACACCGCCTTCCTGCGCGCGCTGATGGGCGGCCGGCTGCTGGGCCCGGCCCAGCTCGCCGCGATGAAGGAGACGGTGCCCGCCGACGACTGGATCGGGGTGCCCGGGGTCCGCTACGGGCTGGGCATCGCCTGGCGCCCGGTGGCGGGCAGCCGCGAGGGCGTCTGGTTCCACGGCGGTACGCATCTGGGGGCGGTGTCCGAGAGCGGGGTGACGCCGGACGGGTCGCGGGCCGTGGCCTGTGCGGTCTTCACCCTGCGCATGGGCGATCCGGCGCAGGACGCCCAGGACGCGGCCGGGCGGCGGCTGGTCGACCGGGCGCTGACGGGGCGCTGAACCGGACCCGGGCCGGGGCACCGCCGCTGGTGACGGGTGCCCCGGCCTCGGGTTATCCCCACCTCTGTTCCACCAGCGGTCGCCATGGTCCGGGCCCGGCGTGATCCGTAGCGTCGGGGTCATCGGCTCGGCGGATCACGAGAGGACGGACATGAGGAAGCGCGGCGGCGAAGGACGGCGGACGGACGAGGGGCCGGAGGCCCGGGAGGCCTCGGCGCCCGCCGTCGAACTGCGCGGGGTGCGGCGGCGGTACGGGCGCGGCTCCGGTGCGGTGCACGCCTTGGCCGGCATCGATCTGGTCCTGCCGCGCGGCACGTTCACGGCGGTGATGGGCCCGTCCGGGTCGGGCAAGTCCACGTTCCTCCAGTGCGCCGCCGGGCTCGACCGGCCCTCCGAGGGCTCGGTGCGCCTCGGCGGTACGGAGATCACCGGCATGGGCGAGACCCGGCTGACCGAGCTCCGCCGCAGCCGCGTCGGCTTCGTCTTCCAGGCGTTCAACCTGCTGCCGTCGCTCACCGTGGAACAGAACGTGCTGCTGCCCATGCGCCTGGCCGGGCAGCGCCAGGACCGGCGCCGGGCGGCCGATGTCCTGGCCCGGGTCGGGCTCGCCGACAAGGCGCGGCGCCGCCCCGGCGAGCTGTCCGGCGGCCAGCAGCAGCGCGTGGCCGTCGCCCGCGCCCTGGTCACCGACCCGGACGTGATCTTCGCCGACGAGCCGACCGGCGCCCTCGACACCGTCACCGCCGCCGAGGTCCTCGGTCTGCTCCGGCAGGCCGTCGACGCGCTCGGGGCCACCGTCGTCATGGTCACCCACGACCCGGCGGCGGCCGCCTGGGCCGACCGCGTGCTGTTCCTCGCCGACGGTGCCCTGGCCGGCTCGCTCGACCGTTCCCCGGCCGAGCGGATCGCGGCGCGCATGGCCACGCTCGCCCACCGCTCCGGCCCGCTCGCGGGGGTCGCGGCATGAGGTTCGGCCCCAACGGACTGGCCCGCGCGGCCGTCCGCTTCAAACCCGCGTCCTTCGCGGGGACCTTCGTCGCGCTCATGATGGCGGCGCTGATCGTCTCGGCCTGCGGCATCCTCCTGGAGACGGGCGTCCGCGCGTCGGTGCCGCCCCAGCGGTACGCGGGAGCGCCGGTCGTCGTCGCCGCGGACCAGTACGCCCGTCTCGTCACGGGCAGCGGTGACAGCCGGTCGGAGTCGGCGGTGCCGCTGCCGGACAGGGCCCGGGTGGACACCGCGCTGGCCGGGCGGGCGGAGCGCGTGCCGGGGGTCGCCGCGGCCGTTCCCGACCTCACCTTCCCGGTGCGGCTGGGCGAGGGCGCGCTGACCGGCCACGGCTGGGGCTCGCATCTCTTCACCGGGACCTCGCTGACGTCCGGCACCGCGCCCCGGGCGGGCGAGGTCGTGCTGGACGCGGCGGCCGCACGCGCCGCGAAGGCCGGTCCCGGGGACACCGTCACCCTCGAAACGGCGGCCGGGCGGGCGGACTTCCGCGTCTCGGGGCTCGCGGCCCCGGGTCCGGGCGAGACGGCCGAGGGGCCGACGGCCTGGTTCTCCGACGCCCGGTCGCCCGCGCTGGCCGGTCATCCGGGCCGGGCCGACGCGATCGCCGTCCTGGCTCAGGACGGTGGCTCCGCCGAGCGGGACACCGGTCTCGCCGCCGGGGTGCGCAAGGCGCTCGCCGGCACCGGGGCCGAGATCCGCACCGGTGACGGCCGGGGCGCCGTCGAGAACAGCGGACTGGCCTACGCGGAGGAGACGCTCACCGGTCTCGGCGGATCGTTCGGCGGGATCGCCGCACTGGTCGCCGTCTTCACGATGTCCGGCACCGTCGCGCTCTCCGTCGCCCAGCGCGCCCGGGAGTTCGCGCTGCTGCGGGCGATCGGGGCGACACCGCGCCAGATCCGCCGCGCGGTCGCCTGCGAGGCGCTGCTCGTCGCACCCCTCGCCGGGCTGATCGGCTGTCTGCCGGGGATCGGGCTCGCGCACTGGTGGTTCGGGCAGTTGAAGGAGCGCGGCGCGGTCCCGGACGCCGTGGAGCTGCGCGTCTCGTGGATCCCGCTCGTCGTCGCCGTCTCGGCGGGGCTGGTGACCGCGCTGGCCGCCGGCTGGGCGGCCGGTCGCCGGCCCGCGCGGATCAAGCCGGGCCGGGCGCTGGCCGAGGCCTCGGTGGAGCGGTCGCGTCCCGGCGTGATCCGTACCCTCATCGGGCTCGGCGCCCTCGTCGGCGGCGCGTTCTTCACGGTCTTCGCCGCCCGTTCGGCCGGGGACGACGCCGCGAACGCCGCACTCGGTGTCGTGATGCTGTTCATGCTCGCCGTCGCCCTGCTGGGCCCGCTGGTGGCACGGCTGTGCGCCGCGCTGCTCGGGCTCGCCCTGGACGCCCGCGGCGACGCCCCGGCCACGCTGGCCGCCGCCAACTCCCGTACGAACGCCCGCCGGCTGGCCTCCGCGATCACACCGATCGTGCTGGCCACGGCCTTCGCCTCGACGCTCACCTTCATGCACACGAGCGAGAGCCGCGTCGCGGCCGGACAGGTGCGCGCGGGCACGACGGCGGACCATGTCGTCACCCACCCCGCCGGGCTGTCCGCCGACGCCGTCGGCCGGGCCGCCCGCACGCCCGGTGTGCAGGCCGCCGTGGGCTTGCTGGACACGCAGGTGCTGGTGCCCGTCGGATCGGGCGGTGACCGCTGGCTGCAGGGTGCGGCGGCCCAGGGGGTCACCGGGTCCGGTGCCCTGCTCGGGCGGGTGCAGGACCTCGATGTGCGCGACGGCGGCCTGGACCGGATCGGCGCGGGACGGATCGCCGTCGACCGGATGCTCGCCCGGTCGGCCGGGGTGGAGGTGGGCGACCGGCTGCCGATGTACCTCCCCGACGGCACCCGGACCAGCCCCGAGGTCGTCGCGGTGTACGGCAGGGGCATCGGGCTGGCCGCCGTCACGATGGACCGGGCCGCGCTGGACGGACACGTCACGTCCGGCTTCGCCACCACGCTCCTGGTACGGGGCGGGGACGCGAAGGCCCTCGCCCCGCTGGGCACGGTCACGGACGCCTCCGGCTACGCGGTGGGGACGACGGCCGACCGCGAACTCAACGCCTGGGCCAACTACACGATGGCCGCGGTACTCGGCGGCTTCGCCGCCCTCGCCGCCGTCAACACCCTCGTGATGACCGTTCTGGACCGCCGCCGCGAACTCGGCATGCTCCGCCTCGTCGGCGCCACCCGGCGTCAGGTGATGGCCATGCTCCGCTGGGAGGGCCTGCTGGTGGCGGTGGCCGGCCTCGCGCTGGGCACGGCCATCGCCGCGGCCACCCTGTTCCCGATGGTGCGCGGTCTGACCGGGGAGTCCCCGTACGTCCCGCCGCTGGTGTACGGGTCCTTCGCCGCCGCCGCGGTGGGGCTCTCGCTCCTGGCGGTCCTGCTCCCGGCGCGCGGCGCGCTCCGCGCCCGGGAGGGCTGAGGGCTCAGACCAGGTTGTCCTCGACGGTGAGGCCGAAGGCGCCGCGCCCGTACATGGCCAGGGCCCGCTCCACGTCGTTGGCGACGTGGACACTGCCGGCGTGGGCGTCGCGCCAGGCGCGTTCGACGGGGTTGCCGCGCCGCAGGGCGTTGCCGCCGGCCGTCTTGAAGAGCAGGTCGATCGCGGCGACCGCCCGTTCGGTGCCCCGGACCTGGTCGCGCCGGGTGCGCAGCCGCAGTTCCATGGGGATCTCGTCGCCGGCCGCGGCCAGTTCGTACAGCTCGTGCAGATTGCGGTCCATCTGGAGGACGGTGGCGTCGATGTCGGAGGCGGCCCGAGCGATGGCGACCTGGGCGAAGGGGTCCTCGGTGAACCGCCCTCCGCCCAGGCTGAGCCGGACGCGCTCCTTCATCCGGGTCACGTACGAGGCGTAGCCGCCGGACACCGCCCCGATCACCGGGGCGGTCACGGCGCAGGTGAACACCGCGCCGAACGGCAGCCGGTAGAGCGGCCCGGGGTTGATCTGCTGGCCGGGCACCTTCAGCCGGGCCTGCTCGTAGTTGCGGAGCACCCGGTGGGCGGGGACGAACGCCGATTCGACGAGGATGTCGTTGCTGGCGGTGCCGCGCAGCCCGACCACGTCCCACATGTCCTCGATCCGGTAGTCGGAGCGGGGCACCAGCACGGTGAGGAAGTCCACCGGCCGGCCCTGGGCGCCGGTGACGAGGGCGCCCAGCATCGCCCAGCCGGCGTGCTCGCAGCCGGAGGAGAAGCTCCAGCGGCCGGTGAGCCGGTAGCCGCCGTCGACCGGTTCGAGCCGTCCGACCGGGGCGTACGCGGAGGAGATCCGGGTGTCCGGGTCCTCGCTCCACACCTCTTCCTGGGCCTCCTGCGGGAAGAGGCCGAGCTGCCAGGCGTGGACGCCGAGGACCGACGCCACCCAGCCGGTGGAGCAGCAGACGGCGGCGAGCGCCCGGACCACCTCGTAGAACCGGACCGGATCGGCCTCCAGCCCGCCGTAGCGGGCGGGCTGGAGCATCCGGAAGACTCCGGCGCCGGTCAGCTCGCGGATGGTGGCGTCCGGGATCCGCCGCTGCTCGTCCGTCGTCCCGGCCCGCTTCTCGATGGCCGGCAGCAGTGCGCGTACCTTCTCCAGGACCTCGTCGCTCATGGTCCGTCCTTCCTGCCTCGTGTCAGTGCGTCCGCAGGGCGGACTTGTCCACCTTGCCGGTGGCGTTGCGCGGAAGGGTCTCGACGACCACGACCTCGCGGGGGACCTTGAAGTTGGCGAGCCGGTCACGGCAGTGGCCGGTCAGCTCGTCCGGGCGGGTCCCGGCGCCCGGACGGAGGGTCACGTACGCCCGGCCGACCTCGCCGAGGCGGGGGTCGGGCACCCCGATCACGGCGGCCTCGGCGACCGCGTCGTGTCCGGCGAGCACCTGTTCCACCTCGGCCGGGTACACGTTGAACCCGCCGACGACGAACATGTCCTTGGACCGGCCGGTGATCATCAGGTTGCCCCGGTCGTCGAGCCGGCCGACGTCCCCGGTGTCCAGCCAGCCGTCGGCGTCGAGGGCCGCGGCGGTGGCGGCCGGGTCGTCGAGGTAGCCGAGCATCACGTGGTAGCCGCGCACCAGGATCCGGCCGTCGCGTCCGGCCGGGAGGGGCTGCCCGTCCGCGTCGGCGATCCGGACCTCGGTGCCGTCGATCGGGCGGCCGGCCGTCAGCGCGACGGTCTCCGCGTCGTCGTCGGCGGAGCAGACGGTGACGGTGCCGCAGGTCTCGGTGAGCCCGTACGCGGTGAGGACCTCGGGGAAGAGTTCGGCGCGCATCCGCCGGACGAGGGCGACCGGGACGACGGAGGCGCCGGTCACCGCGAGCCGGAGCGAGGAGAGGTCGTGGCGGTCGCGGCCGGGGGCGTCGAGCAGTTCGGTGTAGATCGTGGGCGGTCCCGGGAGCACGGTGATCCGTTCGTCCTCGACGGCGCGCAGCACCCGTTCCACGTCGAAGACCGGCTGGAGGACCATGGTGGCGCCGCGCAGCAGGCAGGCGAGCACCCCCGCCTTGTAGCCGAAGCAGTGGAACAGCGGGTTGACGACGAGGTAGCGGTCCCGACCGGTGACCCCGGTGCGTGCGCTCCAGGCGCGGTACGTCGTGAGGTTCTGCCGGTGCGTGGTGAGCGCGCCCTTGGGGCGGCCGGTGGTTCCGGAGGTGAAGAGCAGGTCGGAGGGGTCGTCGGGGCGGACCGCCCCGGCGCGGGCGCGGGCCTCCTCGTCCGTCACCGCCCCGCCCCCGCGCAGGAAGTCGTCCCACGGCAGGATGCCGGGGCGCTCGACGGCGTCGAGCGTCACCACGTGCTCCAGCGCGGGCAGTCCGGGCACCGGGCCGCCGTCCCCGGCGGGCCCGTCCCCCGCGCCGAGCAGCGCGAGGTAGTCCTTGCCGAGGAAGCCGTTCTCGACGAACAGCAGCCGCACCCCGCCGCGTTCCAGGAGCCAGCGGGTCTCCTCGCCCCGGTAGCGGGTGTTGACGGGGACGAGCACCGCCCCGGCCGAGGCGGCGGCGAGTGCGGCGACCACCCAGCGGTGGCCGTTGGGCGCCCAGACGGCGATCCGGTCGCCGGGGCGGACGCCGAGCGCGATCAGGCCCTTCACGGCCTCGTGCACATGGTCGCGCAGGTCCGCCCAGCCGAGCCGGACCCCGCCGTCCACGACCGCGTCCCGGTCGGGGTGGCGGTGGGCGGCGCGGGCGAGGGCGGCGGGGACGGTGAGGGGGTGCTCGTTCTCGGTCTCGCTCATCTGCTCTCCGGGAGGGACGGGCCGCGCGCGGGGCGCCGGGCCGGGGCGGCGGGGGCCGTTCAGGACGACGGGGGCAGGAGGCGCCTGGACGCCTCGTGGGCGCCGAGCACCAGGTCGGCGCGGGGGAATCCGCTGCGCTTGACCGCGGCCCCGTCGTTGCCGCCGGCCACCAGGACGGGGCCGTCGGCGAGGTGGGCGAGCCCTTCCCGGGCGACGTCGTCCGGTTCGGCGACGTTCAGTCCGGGCAGGTCCATCCGGAGTCCGGCGCGTTCCATGGCGGGGGTGCGGGTCACGCCGAGGACCAGTTCCAGGACGTGCACGCCGTGCGGGCGCAGCTCCAGCCAGAGGCCCTCGGCGAAGACCCGGCTGAAGGCCTTGGCGGCGGAGTAGACGCTGATCTGCGCCTGGCCGAGGTAGCCGGAGAGCGAGCCGACGAGCACGATGCCGCCGCGGCCGCGTTCCTTCATCCGGGCCCCGAAGTGGTGGGTGAGGGCGAGCTGGGCGGTGATGTTGAGGTCCAGGACGCCCTGGACGCGGTCCAGGTCGCCGGTGACGAACTCGTGGCCGTAGCTGTTGGCGCCCGCGTTGAAGATCAGCAGCCCGACCTCCAGGTCCTCGGTTGCGGCGCGAACGGCGTCCGGGGCGGCGGGGTCGAGCAGGTCGAGGGCGAGGGTGCGGACCTCGACGCCCCGCGTGCGGACCCGTGCGGCGGTCTCCTCCAGGGGGCCCGGCTTGCGGGCGATCAGGACGAGGTTGATCCCGGCGTCCGCGAGCTGTTCGGCGAACGAGGCGCCGACCCCTTCGGATCCTCCGGCGACGACCGCCCACGGCCCGTACACGCTCTTGTCGACCATCAGGTCCCTCTCTCGTTCCTCGGTGGTTCCGGCCGGCGGTGCGGCGACGGTAGATCGGTGCCCGGGGGCGGCGCCGCCGGGCATCCCACTGGCCGGGACGCGGCGGACGCACCCCGGACCAGGAGGTTTCAGCGGTGGCCCGCGGCGCGTTCGCGCATGTCGCGCACGGCCAGCGAGGCGAAGACCATGGCGGTGCCCAGGGGCACGCCGGGGCCCGGGTAGACCCGGCCGGTGAAGGAGGCGCTGGTGTTCCCGGCCGCGTAGAGCCCCTCCAGCGGCCGTCCTGCGGTGTCCAGGACGCGGGCGCGGGCGTCGGTGCGCAGCCCGCCCTTGGTGCCGAGGTCGGCGAGGACGATCCGGGCGGCGTAGTAGGGCGGCCGGTCGACGGGGACCAGGCAGGGGTTGGGGCCGGTGGCGCCCCGCCGGTCGGCGAAGAACAGGTCGTAGGGGTCCTCGCCGCGCCGGTGGTCGAGGTCCTTGCCGTCGGCGGCGAATCCGTTGAAGCGGGTCACGGTGTCGGTGAGGGCGTCGGCGGGGACGCCGATGAGCGCGGCGAGCTCGGGCAGGGTGTCGGCGCGGACCCAGGTGCCGGCGGCGAGCTGGGCGGCGGGGTCGCAGGGCGGCACGGTGATGGCGGGCAGGGCGCCGCCGTGCCGGGAGTCGAAGACCAGGTGGACGACGGTGTCCTCGGCCGCGGCGGCGATGGCCCGGCCCATCCGGTCGTAGGGCAGCGACTCGTTGGCGAACCGGCGCCCTGAGGCGTCCACGGCCAGTCCGCCGCGCAGTCCGAGGGTGAACGCGGCGGAGCCGTCGGGCAGTTCGGTGCCGGGGCACCACCAGGCCTCGTCCATGAGCGCGGTGGCGGCGCCGGCTTCGACGGCGGCGTTCAGGAGTTCGCCGGTGTTGGTGCCCCGGGGGGCCATGGTCCAGGCGGCCCGGCCGGGTACGCCGTGCGCGGTGCGCAGGGCGTCGTCGCCCTCGAATCCGCCGGCGGCCAGCAGCACACCGTGCCGGGCGCGGAGCCGGACGGTGCCGCCCGCGGTGCGGGCCTCCACTCCGGTGATCCGGCCGTCCTCGGTGACCAGGCCGGTGACGTGGTGGCCGGTGCGCACCCGGGCGTTCCCGGTGCGGGTGGCGGCCAGCAGGAGGCGGCCGATCAGGGCGCGGCCGGCGGACAGGGGCGCGTCGGGGTGGTCCTGTCCGGCCCGGTCCCGGTCGACCGCCGGGCGGACCAGCGGCAGCAGCTCGCCGAGTTCGTCCGCGTCGAGGTCGAGCGGGACGAAGGAGCGTCCGGCGTCCATGCGGCCGGGGGCGTCGACGTAGTCGGGGAAGGCCCGCCACTCGAAGGCGAGGGCGGGGTCCTCCTCCAGGCGGGCGACCAGCTCGGGCGCGTGGCCCAGGAAGGCGGCGCGCCGCTCCGGTTCGGCGTCGCCGGTCAGGGCCCGCAGATAGGCGTCGGCGGCCTCGGTGGAGTCGCCGAGCCCGGCCCGTTCCTGGACCCGGGTGCCGGGCAGCCAGCAGGCCGCGCCGGAGTAGGCGGAGGTGCCGCCGAGGCGGTCGGTGCGCTCCAGTACGGCGGTGTCGAGACCGTCCAGCGCGGCCACCAGGGCCCCGGTCATCGCTCCCGCGCCGGACCCGACGACGATCACGTCGTGGGTGGCGTCCCAGTCCTGCCGGCCGTCCCGCATGAGGTGCCCTTCCTGCCGCTCGGTGGTGTGCGGTGCCAGCTCATCGCGGACGGGGCCGGCGGGGCGGGCCCGGTCCCGCTGACCGGTACGGCGGGCGGGACGCCACCTGACGCGGGGCGGGGCCGGGCGTATTGTCTGAGCCGTTGTGGACGCCATCGATCCCCAGGAGGGAGAGCGTGCCCAGAATCGCCGAGGCCCGTGCCGGGGCCGAACCCACGTCGCCGCGGCAGCGCGCACGCCGGCAGAGCATCCTGGAGGTGGCCGCGGGCCTCGCCGCCTCGACGGGGCTGGAGCGGGTGCAGATGCACGAGGTGGCGAAGGGGGCCGGGGTGGCGATCGGCACCCTGTACCGCTACTTCCCGTCGAAGACGCATCTGTTCACCGCGTTGATGGCCGACCAGATCGAGGGCTTCGCGGCCCGGGTGCCCGAGCGCGCGCCCGGCACCCCGGCCGAGGAGGCGGTGTTCGAGACGCTGCGCAGCGCCACCCGCAATCTGCTGCGCCGTCCGGCCCTGGCCACGGCGATGATCCAGTCGGCGAACGCGGCGCGGGCCACGACCGTGCCGGACCTGGCCCGGATCGATTCGGGCTTCCTGGACCTGCTGCTGCGCGCCTGGGGCGTACGGGAGCCCACGGAGCACCACATCGCGCGGGTGCGGTTGCTGATCCTGCTCTGGTACGGGGTGCTCCAGTCCCGGCTCAACGAGCGGCTGAGCCCGGAGAAGGCCGACGCGGATCTGCGCATGGCGTGCACCCTGCTGCTGGCCCCGGGCCCGGACACGGTCTGACCGGGCCGGCGGGGTGCGCCGGCCCGGTCGGAATGCCCCCGGCCACCCGGCCGGTCTGCTGGTCGGCCGGTGTGCCGTTCAGCCGGTCTGCTGGGTGCCCGTCGTGTCGAGCGCGGCGACGCTGTAGGCGGCGTACGTGCGGTGCGGGTCGCGGCCGGTGAAGTACGGGGTCAGCTGCGCGTCCAGCTCCTCGGGGCTGAAGGTGCCGTCCGCCGCGGTGAACTTGTGCTCCACGGTCGGCGGGGCGAGCAGGGCGACCATGTCGCCGTAGACGACGAAGACCTGGCCGCTGATGGAGTCGGCGGCCGGAGAGGCCAGATGGGCGACGAGCGTGGCGACGCGTTCGGGCGCCATGATGTCGAGGCCGCCCGGTGCCGTGGCGCCCTCGCCGAACGCCTCGGCCGTCATCGCGGTGCGGGCCCGGGGGCAGATCGCGTTGGCGCGCACCCCGTAGCGGGCCAGGCCCTGGGCGGTGGCCAGGGTCAGCGCGGTGATGCCGGCCTTGGCGGCGGAGTAGTTCGGCTGGCCCGGGGCGCCGAACAGGAAGGCCTCGGACGAGGTGTTGACCACGCGCCCGTAGACCGGGGCACCGGCGGCCTTGCTCGCCGCGCGCCAGTGCACGGCGGCGGCGCGGGAGAGTCCGGCGTGCCCCTTGAGGTGGATGCGGATGACGTCGTCCCAGTCGGACTCGCTGAGGTTGAAGAGCATCTTGTCGCGGAGGACGCCCGCGTTGTTGACGACGATGTCGAGGCCGCCGAAGCTCTCCACCGCGGCCTCGACCAGCCGGTCCCCCATCGACCAGTCGCCGATGTCGCCGGTCACCGCGACGGCCCCGCCGCCCAGCGCCTTGATCTCGGTGGCGACGTCCTCGGCGGCGGGGCCGATGTCGTTCACCACCACATCGGCGCCGAGCGCCGCGAGTGCCAGTGCCTCGGCGCGGCCGAGCCCCGCCCCGGCGCCGGTGACGACGGCGGTACGCCCCTGAAGGGTCTGCGTCGCGCTCATGCTGCCTCTTTCCGTGTTCCGTCGAACCGTTGAAGGGAACGGCGCACCCCGGACAGGTCGTCGAGGTGCGCCGAGGCAGCAGAAACTAGTATTGATTTCAGTTTTGCGCGGGGTGGTGTCCCGTTCAGTGGACGGACCCGGCGGCCGCGTTCACGCGAAGGCGACCGAGACCGTTCCGAGCCCTTCGAACTCGGCGCGGAAGGAGTCGCCCGGCCCCACGTCCACGGCCGCGGTGCAGGACCCCGGCAGGACGACGTGCCCGGCCTCCAGGGTCACGCCGAAGGAGGCGACCTTGCGGGCCAGCCAGGCCACGGCCTCCGTCGGGTTCCCGAGCACCGCGCTGGTGTGGCCCCGGGCGACCTCCGTCCCGTCCTTGAACAGGACGGCCGCGATGTCCGCCGGGTCCAGGTCGGCGGGGCGGACGCGGGCGGCGCCGAGGATCACCCCGGCGGAGGAGGCGTTGTCGGCGACGGTGTCGGCCAGGCCGATCCGCCAGTCCTTGATCCGGCTGTCGATCAGCTCGATGCTCGGGACGAGGTACTCGGTGGCGGCGAGCACGTCCTCGGTGGTGCAGCCCTCGCCGGGCAGGGTGCGGCCGAGGACGTAGCCGATCTCGACCTCGATGCGCGGGGAGCAGTAGCGGGCGGTGTCCACGGGGGTGTCCTCGGCGAGCACCATGTCGGAGAGCAGATGGCCGTAGTCGGGTTCGTCGACGCCCATCATCCGCTGCATGACCTCGGACGACAGCCCGACCTTGTGGCCGCGCACGGTCCTGCCGAGGGCCAGTTGCCTGCGGATGTTGACGAGCTGGATCTCGTACGCGTCGGCCGCGTCCATCCCCGCGTACAGGGCGGTCAGCGGTTCGATCGGGGTGCGCTCGCACTGGGCGGTCCACAGCAGGTCGGCGGCCTCGGCGCGCCGGGCGGTGTCAAGCATGGCGGGTCTCCTGGGATGCGGTGGGGCCGAAGCGGACGCGTCCGCCGGACAGGGCCGTCCGGTCGCCGGCGGACGCCTCGAAGAGCAGGGCGCCGTCCTGCGGATCGTGCCACGCGCGGGCGTCGAGCCGGTCGCCCGGGAAGACCGGGGCGGCGAAACGGGCGTCGAGTTCCCGCAGGTCGGCGGGGTGGGCGCCGATCAGGTCGGCCAGCGGCAGCAGGGTCGCCGCGAGGGTGCACAGCCCGTGCAGGAAGGGCCGGTCCATCCCGGCGGCCCTCGCCGCCGCCGGGTCGATGTGCATGGCGTGCCGGTCGCCGAGCAGCCGGTAGAACGCGGCCTGGCGGGGGTCGGTGACGACGGTCGCGGTGCGGTCGGCGGGGCGGTCGGGGCGGCGCGGGGCGGAGGGGCCCCGTTCGCCGCCGAAGCCGCCGGAGCCGGGCGCGAAGATCGACCAGGTGGCGGTGAAGGCGGGGCAGTCCACCTCGACGTCGAAGACGGCGGCGGAGCCCTTGTCCCGGACCCGGGCGACGCGCGCCGAGGCGGTGAGTTCGCCCTCGGGCGGCAGCGGCTCGCGGACGACGAGGTGCTGACTGCCGTGCACGGCGGTGGTCGTGTCGAAGGCCCCCAGCGCCCCGAGGGCATCGGGCGCCCACTGGGCGAGGGTCAGGGCGAAGGTCGGCAGGACCCGCAGCCGCTCCTCGTACACGAGGTCGAGCCGGTCGGCGGGGGCGCCGACCGCCAGCGCGTAGAGGACCGCGTCGCGCGCCGCCCAGGAGACGGTGCGGCTGCCGAGCGCGCGCCCCTCCCAGGGGGAGACGGTCATCGGTCGGCCCCCAGGACCAGTCCGCTGGTGGGCACGCCCGTACCGGCGGTGACCAGGACGTGATCGGCCCGGTCGGGCTGGTTGCAGGAGGTTCCCCGGATCAGCCGGACGCCCTCCGCGATGCCGTTCATGCCGTGCAGATAGGCCTCGCCGAGCTGGCCGCCGTGGGTGTTGAGGGGCAGCCGGCCACCGAGTTCGAGATGGCCGTCGGCGATGAAGTCCTTGGCCTCGCCCGGCTTGCAGAAGCCCAGTTCCTCCAGCTGCGGCAGAACCAGCGGGGTGAAGTGGTCATAGAGGACCGCCGCGTCGATGTCGTCCGGGCCGAGTCCGCTCTGACGGTACAACTGCCGTCCCACCAGGCCCATTTCGGGGATTCCGGTGATGTCCGGCCGGTAGTAGCTGGTCATCATGTGCTGGTCGGCACCGAGCCCCTGGGCCGCCGAGCGGATCACGGCGGCCGGCCGGGGCAGATCGCGGGCGCGGGCGGCGGAGACGATGACGAGGGCCTGGCCGCCGTCGGTCTCCTGGCAGCAGTCGAGCAGCCGCAGCGGCTCCGCGATCCAGCGGGAGTCGCGGTGGTCCTGGAGGGTGATGGGGCGGCCGTGGAAGTAGGCGGCGGGGTTGTTCGCCGCGTGCTTGCGGTCGACGACGGCGACCCGGCCGAAGTCGTCCGTGGTGGCGCCGTACTCGTGGAGATAGCGGCGGGCGAACATCGCGACCCACTGGGCCGGGGTGTTCAGCCCGAAGGGCGTCATCCAGGCGTAGGCCGCGCGGTCGGCGCTGGTGTCCATGGGGCGGGCGGCCTGCCCGAGCCCGTACCGCTCGCCGGAGCGCTCGTTGAACGCCCGGTAGCAGACGACGACCTCCGCGACCCCCGTGGCGACGGCCATGGCCGCCTGCTGCACGGTGCCGCACGCCGCTCCCCCGCCGTAGCCGACGCGGGAGAAGAAGCTCAGCTCGCCCATGCCGGTGTTGCGGGCCACATGGATCTCGGAGTTGGTGTCCGCCGTGAAGGTGACCAGACCGTCCACGTCGGCGGGGGTGAGACCGGCGTCGTCGAGGGCGGCGAGCACCGCCTCGCAGGCCAGCCGGAGTTCGCTGCGCCCGGAGTTCTTGGAGAACTCGGTGGCGCCGATCCCGGCGACGGCCGCCGCTCCGGAGAGTGTCCCGTTCATCGGTCGCCCTCCGGAAGGCTGACGGTCACGGTGCCGGTGAGATGGTCGCCGAGCGCGTTGGCCCCGCGCACGGCGATCTCGACGAGCCGGTCCGGGTCCGAGGTCGAACGGACCGTGCCGGTGAACACCATCGTGTCGCCGGGGTGGTTGGGGACGCCGAGCCGGATGCGGAGGGACCGGACGACGGCGGCGGGTCCGGCCCAGCCGGTGACGTACCGGTCGACCAGTCCGTTGCTGGTCAGAATGTTCATGAAGATGTCCTTCGAGCCGCGTTCCCGGGCGAGCGCGGGATCGTGGTGGACGTCCTGGAAGTCGCGGCTCGCGAGTGCGGTGGCGACGATCAGGGTGCGGGTGATCGGGATCGACAGCTCGGGGAGTACGTCTCCCACGGCCACGTCCGTGTAGGCGCGGGTGCCGGGCCGGGCGGTCATGCCGTCGCCTCCTCGGCGGTGAGGAGCGTGCCGAGCCGTTCGAGGCCGGCGCCGGGGCCGCCCAGGGTGCCGGCGATCTGCTTGCCCCAGAGGAAGTGCCGGTGGACCGGGTAGTCGGTGTCGACGCCGATGCCGCCGTGCACGTGCTGGACGCGGTGGACGGTGGTGAGGCCCGCCTCGCAGGCCCACCACTTGGCGACCTGGGCGGCGCGGTCCGCGGCGACCGGGTCGAAGGGCTCGGCGAGCGCGTCCACGGCGTGCCACAGCGTGACCCGCATCGCCTCGATGTCGATGTAGCAGTCGGCCAGTTGGTGCTGCACGGCCTGGAACGTGGCGAGCGGGCGGCCGAACTGCTCGCGGCCGCGCAGATGCGCCGCCGCGTGGGCCAGCGCCCCTTCGGCCACGCCCACCTGCACGGCGGCCAGCGCCAGCGAGGCATCGCGGACGAGCGACGCCGCCGCGTCCCCGCCCACGGCTCCGACGGCCCGGCCGCGGGCCCCGTCGAGCGTGAGGTGACCGGCCCGGTCGTACGTGGTGGTCTCGGCGTACTCCCAGCCCACCCCGTCCGCCTCCGCGTCGACCAGGAAGAGGCCCGGCCCCCGGCTGGTCGCGGCGGTGACCAGGACGTGCCGGGCGCCGCCGGGCGAGGGCACCACGGCCTTGACGCCGCTGAGCCGCCAGCCGGGCCCGTCCTGCACGGCGACGGTGTGCGGCGCGAGCGGGTCGGCGGGGCCGAACTCCTCCAGGGCCACGGTGAGCCGGACGCGGCCCTCGGCCAGCCCCGGAAGCACCTCGGCCCGCAGTCCCCCGTCGCCGTGCGCGGCCAGGGCGAGGGCCCCGGTCAGGGCCGGCCACAGCGGGACCGGCGCCACCCTGCGGCCCTGCTCCTCCAGGAGCACACAGGCCCCGGCCGTGCCGAGTCCGGCGCCGCCGTCCCGTTCGGGCAGCACGGCCGCGATCAGCCCGGCGGAGGCCAGGTCCTCCCAGAGCCGCGTGTCGACGCGGTCCGTCGAGCGCTCCACCGCGCGCAGCCGCTCGGGCACGGTGTGGTCGGTGAGGATCTCCCGCGCCAGATCGCGTACGGCTTCGAGCTCTTCTCCCAGGGAGAAATCCATCAGGGCGCCTCCGTCGGGGCGGGCCGGAACACCGGCAGGGTCAGTTCGGGGTCGGCGTCGAGCCAGTCCAGGACCACCGGCATGCCGACGGTGACGTCCTCGGGGGCGACACCGGTCAGGTTGGTGATGAGCCGGGTGCCCTCGGCGAGTTCGACGACGGCCACCAGGTACGGGCTGTCGAAGGCCGGGTGCTGGGGATGGTGGCTCACGACGAAGCTGTAGACGTGGCCGGTGCCGGACGCCTCGACGGTGTCCCATTCCAGCGAGCGGCACGCGGGGCAGCAGGGGCCCGGCGGGTGGCGCAGTTCCCCGCAGCCGGCGCAGCGCTGGATCAGCAGCCGGTGCTCGGCGGCGCCTTCGAAGAAGAAGGCGTTGTCCCGGTTGACGGCGGGGCGGGGCCGCAGCGCGGCGGGAGGTGACGCGGGTTCCGGTACGGGTGCGGCGACGGGTTCGGGCGTCTCCTTCGCCGCCGGCCGGAAGCGCAGGGTCCGCCACCGCTGGGTGGCGACGGTGGCGCCGTCCGCGTCGGTGTACGTCTTCAGGGTGGTGACGAACCGTCCGGGGCCGAGCCCGGTCCGCTTCCGCGCCGAGACGGACTCCACGGTCTCGCGGACGGCGATGTGGTCGCCGGGCACCAGTTCGCGCAGGAAGGTGAACTCGGAGTCGGTGGCGACCACGGAGGTGTAGCCGCCCTCGTCGAGGAGGGCGACCAGTTCGGCGAAGCCGTCGGGGGCGGCGTCCGGCGGCGGTGCGACGGTGGCCGCGTAGCCGCGCATCGTCCACGCCTGGATCATCGAGGCGGGGGCCACCACTCCGTCGCGCCCGGTGGCGCGGGCGGCGTCGGCGTCGGTGTACACCGGGTTGGTGTCGCCCATCGCCTCCGCCCAGTGCCGGATCATCGGCCGGTTGACCGGGTCCTGGCCCGGTGCGGCGGCGCGCAGTTCGCGTCCGGCGAAGGCCCTCAGCCGCTCCTCGTACTCCGGGGTGTCCGGTCCGGGGCCGGTCATGCGCCGCGCCCCTTGCGCGGCAGGCCGAGTCCCTGGGTGGCGATCATGTCGCGCAGGACCTCGTTGACGCCGCCGCCGAAGGTGTTCACGATGCCCTGCCGGGAGAGCTGTTCGACCTGTCCGGCGAGGACCGCCCCGGGCGATTCGGGCCGGATGCGGCCGGCCGCGCCGAGGATCTGGGTGAGGGCGCGCTGGACGTCGATGTGGGTCTCGGTGCCGTACGCCTTGGCGGCGCCCGCGTCCGCGCCGGTCAGCTCGTCGCGGGCGACGGCCGCCGTCATCTTCCAGTTCATCAGGCGCATGGCCTCCAGCCGGGCGTGGGTGCGGGCGAACTCGGCGCGCACCCAGGGGATGTCGGCCGTGCCGTTGTCCCGGGCCCAGTCCAGGACGCGTTCCCAGAGCTGGATCATGCGGCCGCCGAGCGCGGCGAGGCCGATGCGTTCGTGGTTGAGCTGGGCGGTGATCAGCCGCCAGCCGGCGTCCACCTCCCCGACGACGTCCGTGGCGGGGACCCGCACGCCGCTGTAGTAGGTGGCGGTGACGGCCAGGCCGCCGACGGTGCGGATCGGGCTCCAGGAGAAGCCCTCGGCGGCGGTGGGCACGATCAGGATGGAGATGCCCTTGTGCTTGGGCGCCTCGGGGTCGGTACGGGCGGCGAGCCACACGTGGTCGGCGGTGTTGGCGCCGCTCGTGAAGATCTTCGAGCCGTCCACGACGAAGTCGTCGCCGTCGCGGACCGCCCGGGTGCTGAGCGAGGCCAGGTCGGTGCCGGCGCCGGGCTCGGTGTAGCCGATCGCGAAGACGATGTCGCCGGAGAGGATGCCGGGCAGGAACCGCTTGCGGTGCTCCTCGGAGCCGTGCGCCATCAGGGTCGGGCCGACGGTGTTCACGGTGACGAACGGGAAGGGCAGCCCGGCACGCTGGACCTCGTCGAAGAAGACGTACTGGTCCTCGGCCGGCCGGCCCTGTCCGCCGTACTCGGTGGGCCAGCCCAGTCCCAGCCAGCCGTCCTCACCGAACCGTTTGACGATCTCGCGGAAGCGGTAGCCGCCCACGCCCTCCTCGCCGGCCCGGCGGCGTTCGTCCTCGGGCATCAGGCCCGAGAAGTACGCCCGCAGTTCCCGCCGCAGCTCCTGGTGCGCGGCGCTCTCGCGCAGTTGCATAAGTGGTTCTCCTCGGATGTGGTCCGGTCGGGCGGTGCGGCTCAGGGCAGGAAGCGTCCGCGCCCGTTCGCCAGGAACTCCTCGCGCAGCGCCGCCTTGTCGTCGTCGCCCATCAGCGCGTACGTGGGCCGGCCCCGGCCCTCCCAGCGGTAGACGGGGTCGTCGGTGCGCCAGCCGTCGAGCTGCATCTCCTTCTTGCGGAGCTTGTTGGAGCCGGTGGTGGGCAGCGCGTGGGAGACCCGGACGAAGCGGGGGGCGCCCTTGGTGCCCAGGTCCTCCTGGCCTTCCAGGAAGGCGGGCAGGTCCAGGCCGTCGAAGGCGGTGCCCTCGGTGATCTCGACGGCGGCCATGACCTGGTCGCCGGAGCGGGGGTCGGGGACGCCGAAGACCCCGGCCGCGACCACGCCGGGGTGGCGGCGCAGGATGCGTTCGGTGAGCAGGGCGGAGATGTTCTCGCCGTCGACGCGGATCCAGTCGCCGGAGCGTCCGGCGAAGTAGAAGTAGCCGTCCCCGTCGACGTATCCGAGGTCGCCCGTCCAGTACCAGCCGTGCCGGACGCGTTCGGCGTCGGCGGCCTCGTTCTTGTAGTAGCCCTCGAAGCGGGCGGCGCCCTCGGTGTCGACGATCTCGCCGATGGCCTCCTCCGGGTTGCGCACCCGGCCGTAGGAGTCGAGTTCGGCGGGCGGGCAGGTCTCGCGGGTGGCGGGGTGGACGATGCGGACGCCGGGCCGGGCGGGCATGCCGAGCGCGCCGGTGGGGGCGTCGGGGACGCGCCTGAGCATGCCGGCGCCCTCGCTGGAGCCGTAGCCCTCGACGAGCCGGCAGCCGAAGCGCTCCAGGAAGCGGGCCGCGTCCTCGGGGGACGCCTCGGTGCCGAAGGCGTGGGTGAGCCGGTTGTCGGCGTCCTCGGGGGTCGCGGGGCGGGCGAGGACGTAGCCGATCGCCTTGCCGACGTAGGTGAAGTACGTGGCGCCGAAGTGGCGGACGTCGGGGAGGAATCCGGAGGCGGTGAACTTCGGCGGGAGGGCGATGGTGGCGCCCGCGGTGAGGGCGGGGGCCCAGAGCGCCATCAGCGCGTTGCCGTGGAACAGCGGCATCGGGCAGTAGCAGGTGTCGTCGCGGGTGATGTCGTACTTGGCGCTGTTGGCGGCGCCGAGCGCGGCCAGCCGGCCCTGGGAGCAGATCGCCGCCTTGGACACGCCGGTGGTGCCGGAGGTCAGGAGCAGCAGCATCCGGGTGGTGGCGGTGACGTCGGGTGCCTCGGCGGGGCGGCCGGTGTACGGGGCGAGCGCGGCGGCGTACGCGGGGGTGTCGACGACGAGGAAGCGGTCGGCGGCGACCCCGATGTCCAGTCCGTCGAGCAGTGCGGCGCCGGCCCGGTCGGTGACGAGGAGCGCGCAGTCGGTGTGCCGGACCTCCTGGGCCAGTTCGGCGCCGCGGCGGGTGGGGTTGATCCCGACGACGGCGGCTCCGGCCAGGGCCGCGGCGCCGAGCCAGAAGAGGTACTCGGGGCGGTTGTCCAGGAGCACACCGATGTGGAAGGGACCCTCGGTGCGCAGTTCGCGGGCCCAGTGGGCGCGGGCCGCGCTCTCCTCGACCACCTCGCCCCAGGTCCAGGAGCGCTCCCGGGTCAGGAGGCCGGGGTGGTCGTCCCCGGCGCGGGCGAGCAGCAGGTCGGCAATCGTCTCGTGTGGCAACGTCGGTCCCTCTCACCCGGTGTCCGGGTCTGCCGAAGTCGGTACGGAATCGGAGCGCGCGGGCGACGCGGCGCGGTCCGTGGGAAGGGCGGGGGCCGCCGGAAGGGGCGGGGCGGCGGTGGCCGGTCCGCCCGGACCGGTGCCGCGGGCCGGCGGGTCCCGGCCCGGCCGGCTCCGCGCCGGTGGCGACGCTAGGCCGTCCGGCCGGTCGCGGCCGGGGCGGTCCCGCTGACCGGGAGGCGGGCGCGCCGCCCCCGGTCAGCCGAAGTGGGCCTGGCCGCCGTCGAGCGGGATCGTGGCACCCGTCAGATAGCGGGCGTCCGGTCCGCAGATCATGGCGACCGCCCGCCCGATGTCCTGCTCGCAGTCGCCGACGTACCCGAGCGGGATGGAGGCGCAGAACTCCTCGGCCTCCTCGGGGTGCGCCTCCTGCCATCCGGCGTAGGCGGGCGAGGCGGCGTGCGGGGCCACGGCGTTGACGCGGATGCCGTCCGCGCCCCATTCGCAGGCGGCGGCCCGGGTCAGGGTGCGCAGCGCCGCCTTGGCGGAGGCGTAGGCCCCGTAGGTGCTCAGGTCCCAGCGGACCATGGCGGAGGTGACGAGGTTGACGATCACTCCCCCGCCGTTGGCCTTCAGGTGCGGATGCGCGGCCTTCATGAAGGCGAAGGCGGCGAAGGGCCCGCTGTCGAAGCCCCTGCGGAACTGGGCGTCGCCGAGCTGGAGCAGGGGCCCGTAGGCGCCGGTGTAGGCGTTGTTGACGAGGATGTCGATCCCGCCGAAGCGGGCGGCGGCCTCGTCCACCACCTCGGTGACGCGCGCGGTGTCGCGAACGTCCAGCACGAACGGCTCGGCCCGTACGCCGCGGGCGCGGAGCAGGGCGCAGGTGGTGTCCAGTTTCTCCGGGGTGCGGCCGAGGACGGCCACATCGGCCCCGTCGGCCGCCAGGGCGAGGGCGATGCCCTGGCCGACGCCCTGGCCTGCGCCGCTGACGACGGCAACCTTTCCGTCGAGGTGTCCCATCGGTCCTCCTCAGCTCGGCCGGGGCAGGTGCTTGTTGATGAACAGGCCCTCGGCCGTGACGCAGGTGCGGCCATCGGCGGTGATCTCGCCGACGGTGCGGATGCGCGAGCCGTCGACCGAGAGCTGCCGGCCGGTGACGGTCAGGGGCTCGAACAGCGGGGTGGGCCGCAGATAGCGCAGGGTCAGTTCGGCGGTCATGCCGGAGGTACCGCCCCAGTGGTTGGCGACGCCCAGGGTGTGGTCGAGGAGCAGCGCGGAGATTCCGCCGTGCACATGGCCGGGCGGTCCCTGGTAGGGCAGGTCGAGGGTGACGGTGCCCTCGACGGCGCCGTCGTCGCGGCCGTGCAGCCGCAGCGGCGGGGCGAGGGCGTTCTCGGGACCGGTGACGGGGTCGTGGCGGGTGACGCCCTCGCCGTGCCACATCTCGGCGAGGCGGGCGTCGCGGCCGGGGGCCCGTGCGGTCAGTTCGTCGGCGACGGCCTCCAGCCGGGCGGCGACCGACTCCATGTCGGCGCCGGAGCCGTCACCGGCGCGCAGCAGGGCGGCGACCACCCGGCGGGCGGCGGCGACGGCGGCGTCGACCCCGTCCTCGTGCGGTGCGGCGACGAGCCGGGGGCCGGTGGCGGTGGCCTCGTGGGCGGGGGCGTTCACGCGGTCACCGTCGCCGTGGCGTGGGTGAGCACGGGCGCGCCGTCGCGTTCCGGGCAGCCGGTGTGCAGCTTCAGCAGCCGCTCCCCGTCCTCGGTGGCGCCGTCGTGCCAGACGGAGGTCTCCAGGGTCTCGCCGGGGACGACCGGTCCGGCGAAGCGGACGGCGAGGCCGGTGAGGCGTCCGACGTCCCCGTCGAGGAGCCCGGTGACCAGGGCCTCGCAGAGCAGCCCGTAGGAGGCGAGTCCGTGCAGGATCGGCCGGTCGAAGCCGGCGGCGCGGGCGAACTCGGGGTCGGCGTGCAGGGGGTTGAGGTCGCCGTTGAGGCGGTACCAGAGGGCCTGCTGCGGGGTGGTGGCGGAGGTGAGGACGGTGTCGGCGGGGCGGTCGGGGGCCGTCCAGTCCTCCTCGGGGCCGGGTTCGCCGCCGAAGCCGCCCTCGCCGCGTGCCCAGATGCGCATGGTGGAGGTCCACAGGGGCGCGCCGTCGGTGTCCGAGGCGGTGGACTCCAGGACGATCAGTGCGGCCTTGCCCTTGTCCCATACGTCGGCGACCCGGGAGGCGAGGGTGGCGGTGCCGGAGGCGGGCAGCGGGCGGTGGACGCGCAGCCCCTGGCCGGCGTGGAGGACCGACCGGAGGTCGATGTCGATGCCGGGGAGGTGGAAGGAGGGCGGTGCGGCCTCGCCGGAGGAGATGCCGCCTCCGGCGACGA
This sequence comes from Streptomyces sp. NPDC057682, assembly GCF_042799575.1. Lineage (NCBI taxonomy): Bacteria > Bacillati > Actinomycetota > Actinomycetes > Kitasatosporales > Streptomycetaceae > Streptomyces > Streptomyces sp. NPDC057682. The sequence continues at coordinate 411,301 of NZ_JBHVIN010000006.1, forward strand.
GGGCGAAGGCGGGGAGCACGCCGAGGTGCTTCTCGTAGGTGAGGTGCGGGGCGGTGGCGCCGAGGCTCAGGTGGTAGAGCAGCACGTCACGGGTGGTCCAGTGGATCTCGCGCACGGACGGTTCGGCGGTGAGCGCCTTGTCGCGGTCGATGGGCACGGTCAGCCTTTCTGGGTGGGCTCGGGGTCGCGGGGCAGGCCGAGCATGCGCTCGCCGATGATGTTGAGCTGGACCTCCGTGGTCCCGCCGGCGATGGACAGGCAGCGGGCGTTGAGGAACTGCCAGGTGGCGTCCAGGCGTTCGCCCTCGCCGGTGAGCGCGGCGGTGCCCTGCCACTCCATGCAGGTCTCCCAGACCCGCTGCTGGTGTTCGACGCCGAGGAGTTTGGCGACCGAGGCCTCGGGGCCGGGCTGCTGTCCGGAGACGGTGCGCAGCGTGGTCCGCAGGGCGAGGACGGCGCCGGTCTGGGCGTCGCAGAGGTGGCCGCCGAGCACGGTGAGCTGTTCGTCGTCGAGTCCGGCCGAGGCGGCGGCGATCTCCAGCAGGGCTTCGGCACCGGAGCCGACGGAGTCGTGGGAGAGGGCGACGCGTTCGTTGGCGAGCGTGGTCCGGGCGAGCTTCCAGCCCGCGCCGGGTGCGCCGACGAGGTGCGCGTCGGGGACGAACACCCCGTCGAGGAAGACCTCGTTGAACTCGGCCTCGCCGGTGATCTGGCGCAGCGGCCGGATGTCGATGCCGGGGCTCGTCATGTCGAGGAGGAAGTAGGAGATGCCCTTGTGCTTGGGCACGTCGGTGTCGGTGCGGGCCAGCAGGACGCCCCAGTGGGCGTCGCGGGCCATGGACGTCCACACCTTCTGGCCGGTGATCAGCCAGCCGCCGTCCGTCTTCTCGGCGCGGGTGGTGAGGGCGGCCAGGTCGGAGCCGGCGCCCGGTTCGCTGAAGAGCTGGCACCAGCGGATGTCGCCGCGCAGGCTGGGTGCGAGGAAGCGCTCCTGCTGGGCGGGGTCGCCGTGGGCGACGAGGGTGGGCACCACCCAGCCGCCGATGACCATGTCGACGGGGGTGAGCGCCGCGGCCTGCAACTCCTCGGCGATGACGAGTTGTTCGACGGGTCCGGCGCCCTTGCCCCAGGGGGCGGGCAGATGGGGTGCGGTGTAGCCGTGGTCGGCGAGGTGGGTGAGGCGTGCGTGGCCGTCGAGGGCGGCCGCCTCCCGCAGTTCGGCGCGGATGGCGGCGCGTACGGTCTCGGCCTCGGGCGGCAGTTCGACGCCGAGGGTGCGGCGGGTGCCGTCCAGGGTGAGCGCGGCGACCCGGCGGCGCCAGGCGGCGGCCGGGCCGAGCGCGAGGCGCAGGGTCTGGGCGCGGCGCAGCGCGAGGTGGGCGTCGTGCTCCCAGGTGAAGCCGATGCCGCCGAGGACCTGGACGCAGTCCTTGGCGGCGGCGAAGGCCGCGTCGGGTCCGGCGACGGCGGCGACGGCCGCGGCGAGGGAGGCTTCGCGGGGGTCGGCGGCGCCCGTGGGGCCGGCCGCGCGGGCGGCGTCCCAGGCGCAGGCGCGGGCCTGTTCGGCCTGGGCGAGCATGCGGGCGCAGCGGTGCTTGACGCCCTGGAACATTCCGATGGGGTGGCCGAACTGCTCGCGGACCCGGGCATAGGCGGCCGCGGTGGTCACACAGCGGTCCGCCAGTCCGGCGGCCTCGGCGGCGAAGAGCGTCGCGGCGAGATCGAGCGGGGTGCGGGGGTCGACGTCGAGCAGATCGCCGGCCGGGACGGGCACGGAGCGGGCGGTGACCCGGGAGGAGCGGCGGGTGAGGTCGTGGCTGCGGAGGTCGGTGGTGTCCACGGCGGCACGGGGCAGGACCAGCCAGGCGGTGCGTCCGTCGTCGGCTACGGGCAGCACGAACACATCGGCGAGGTGGCCGCCGATGACGAGTTCGGAGGTGCCGCTGACGGTGGCGGTGCCGTCGGCTGCCCGGGTCAGGGCGAGGGTGCCCGCGCCGAGGCCGACGGCGCCGAGGGTGGTGCCGGCGGCGAGCGGGGCCAGGTAGCCGGCGTGGCCGGCGGCGTGCAGCACGGCCGAGGCGAGGGCCGTCGGCAGGAAGGGGCCGGGGGCGCAGGCGCGGCCCAGTTCCTCGGTGACGACGGCGAGTTCGACGAGGCCGTAGCCGGCGCCGCCGTTCTCCTCGGGCAGGTGGAGCCCGAGGAGGCCCTGGGCGGCGAGTCCGTTCCAGTGCGCGGGCAGGGTCTCCTTGGCGGCGTCGGCGGCGGCGCGCAGGGTGTCCTCGGTGATGTGCCGGGTCGCGAAGGCGCGTACGGCGTCGCGCAGGTCGAGGTGTTCCTGGGTGAGTCCGATGGTCATGGCGCGCCCCTCAGATGCGTTCGATGACGGTGGCGGTGGCGTGCGCCCCGCCGGCGCACATGGTGATCAGGGCGGTGGACTTCCCGGTGCGTTCCAGTTCGTGCAGGGCCTGGGTGAGGAGCCGGGCGCCGGTGGAGCCGACGGCGTGGCCGAGCGCGATGGCGCCGCCGTTGACGTTGACCTTGTCGAGGTCGGCCTTGTGGACCTGGGCCCAGGACAGGACGACGGAGGCGAAGGCCTCGTTGATCTCGACGAGGTCGATGTCGGCGAGCGTCATCCCGGCCCTGGCCAGGACGCGTTCGGTGGCGGCGACGGGCCCGTCGAGGTGGTAGTACGGGTCGGAGCCGACCATGGCGGAGGCGACGATCCGGGCGCGGGGCCGCAGTCCCTCGCGGGCGGCGCGCTCCCGGCTCATGAGGAGGACGGCGGCGGCACCGTCGCTGATCTGGGAGGAGTTCCCGGCGGTGTGGACGCCGTCGGGGAGGACCGGCTTGAGGGCGGCGAGCGCTTCGGGGGTGGTGTCGCGCAGTCCCTGGTCGCGGGTGACGGTGACGGTCTCGCCGGTGGGTCCCTCGGGGCCGGTGACCGGGGCGTCGACGCCGATGATCTGTCCGTCGAAGCGGCCTTCGGCCCAGGCACGGGCGGCCTTCCGCTGGGAGGCGAGCCCGAGGGCGTCCGCGTCGGCGCGGGTGATGCCGCGGTGGCGGGCGATGCGTTCGGCGGCGGTGAACTGGTCGGGCATGTCGAGCGACCAGCTGTCCGGGACCGGGGAGCCGCTGCCGGGGGTGAGGGCGGCGCCGAGGAAGACCCGGCTCATGGCCTCGACCCCGCAGCCGATGCCGGTCTCGACGGCGCCGGAGGCGATGAGGCCCGCGACCAGGTGCACGGCCTGCTGGGAGGAGCCGCAGGCGCAGTCGATGGTGGTGCACGCGGTGGTGTGCGGAAGTCCGCCGTGCAGCCAGGCGGTGCGGGTGATGTTGTTGGACTGCTCGCCGGCCTGGGTGACACAGCCGCCGATGACCTGGTCCACGCTGTCGGCGGCGATCCCGGCCCGCTCCAGCAGGCCCTTCTGGGCGAACCCGAGGAGTTCCGCCGGGTGGAGCCCGGACAGGACGCCCCGGCGCCGGCCGACCGGTGTCCGTACGGCTTCGACGATGACGGCCTCGGTCATGGCTCTCCAAAAGGGGGTGAGGGGCCCGTGGGGGCCGGGACACTGTGCGAGGAAAACTAGAATTCGTTCTGGAAACTGGCAAGGGCCAGTCCCGCTCAGTGGCCGGCCGCCCCGGGGCGTGCCGTGAGGGTCCCGCCGGCGCTCAGATGTGGGAGCCGCCGTCCGCCCGGATCTCCGCGCCCGTCAGACAGGCCGCGTCGTCCGAGGCGGCGAAGGCGATCACCCCGGCGATCTGCTCGGGCCTCGCGGTGCCGAACGGGGCCCGGATCCGGGCGTAGTACGACACGTCGAGACCGGCGGGCAGCACGTGCGGCCCGGCCAGCGGGGTGGCGACGGAACCGGGTGAGACGGGCACCACCCGGATGCCCCGGTGCGCGACCTCGGCGGCCAGCGAGAGCGAGAACCCGATGACCGCTCCCTTGGAGGCGGCGTACGCGGTCATGTACGGATTGCCGTGCGAGGCGGCCGACGAGGCGACGTTGACGATCACGCCGGAGCCGTCCGGCAGACGGGGCAGTGCCTCCCGGCAGAACAGCGCGGTGCCGACCGTGTTGACGCGGAACAGCAGCTCCAGGTCCGCCACCGTCAGCCGGTCCACGGGGGTCGTGCGGTGGGTGCCCGCCACATTGGCCAGCACATCGATGCCGCCGAGCGAACCGGCCGCCTCGGCCACGGCCGCGACCACCGCGTCCTCGTCCGCGACATCGGCGACGTGCGCCGTGAAACCGCCCGGACCCGTCACCGCCCGCGCGGTCTCCGCCAGTCCCTCCGCCGAGAGATCGACCCCGAACACCGCCGCCCCCTCGGCGGCCAGGCGCAGCGCCGTGGCCCGCCCTATCCCCGATCCCGCCCCGGTGAGCAGGACCTTCTTCCCCTCGAAACGCCGCATGCCGGGCTCCTTCACGTGTGTGCCGTCGGACAGGGCGGCGGACTGTACGGGCGGCCGGTACCGGGGCGCGGGCCCGGTCCCACCGACCGGGACGGGCCCCGCGGCGGCCTCCCGCGCCCGGTACCGGTCAGTGGGACTCCCCCGCCCGCGCGCCCCGATCCGCGCCTAGCGTCCGGAACCCGGACGACGGTCTCGTACGTCCGGACCGGCCCGGCGCGGTCCGCACCCGAGGCCACCAGGCTCCTCGAAGGGGATGAGAGCAACGTGAGCGCAGTGGAGTCGGCACACGACGACGTCAGGGCCATCGAGGCCACCGCGGCACCCACCCGTTTCGCCCGGGGCTGGCACTGCCTCGGTCTGTCGGAGACGTACAAGGACGGCAAGCCGCACGCGGTGACGGCCTTCGGGCAGAAGCTCGTGGTGTTCCGGGCGGGCGACGGCACGCTCAACGTCCTGGACGCCCACTGCCGCCACATGGGCGGCGACCTCTCCCAGGGCACGGTCAAGGGCGACCAGATCGCCTGTCCGTTCCACGACTGGCGCTGGGGCGGCGACGGGCGGTGCAAGCAGATCCCGTACTCCAAGCGCGTGCCGCTGCGCGCCCGCACCGCGTCCTGGCGGACCCTGGACCAGGACGGGATGCTGTTCGTCTGGAACGACCCGGAGGGCAACCCGCCGCCCGAGGACGTCCGCATCCCCCGGATCGCCGGGGCGACCAGCGACGAGTGGACCGACTGGCTCTGGTACGAGACCGTCGTCGACGCCAACTGCCGCGAGGTCGTGGACAACGTGGTGGACATGGCCCACTTCTTCTACGTCCACTACTCGTTCCCGACGTACTTCAAGAACGTCTTCGAGGGCCACACCGCCACCCAGCGGATGCGCGCCACCGGCCGCCCCGACGCCCGCCCCCAGGAGGACGGCACGGAGCGCAAGACGATCGGCAGCACGTCCGTGGCCTCGTACCACGGACCGTCCTTCATGATCGACGACCTCACGTACCACTACGAGACCGGCGATGTGGACTGCGTCCTGATCAACTGTCACTACCCGGTGGACGCCAACCGGTTCGTCCTCCAGTACGGGATCACCGTGCAGCGCTCGCCCGCCATGGCGGGGGACGCGGCCGACCAGCTCGCCGCGGGGATGGCCCAGTTCATCAAGCTGGGGTTCGAGCAGGACATCGAGATCTGGAAGAACAAGGCCCGCATCGACAACCCGCTGCTGTGCGAGGAGGACGGCCCGGTCTACCAGCTGCGCCGCTGGTACGAGCAGTTCTACGTGGACGCGGCCGACGTGACACCGGAGATGACGGACCGTTTCGAGTTCGAACTGGACACCACCCGGCCGGTCGAGGCGTGGCAGAAGGAGGTCGAGGCGAATCTCGCCCGCCGGGCCGCCGCCGCCGGAGGACCGGCCTGATGCGCACCGACAACCGCCTTCTCGACGGCGCTCCGATGCGCCCGCTGGAGTGCGGGCGGTGTGCGGCGCGGGTCCTGGTGCGCAAGAGCAGCTGGCAGCAGACCAGTGTGCAGTGGGACGCCCGGTCCGTGGCCGCCTGCGCGGAGCGCGCGACGGCGGCCACGGCCTTCGAGGGCTGCGGCGCGCTGCGCGAGACGATCCGCGAGGCGGCGCTGAACGGCACGGTCGAGGTGGTGGACGGCGGCGAGGAGCGCACCGCCCAGACGCGTTGACCATCGCCGTCACGCCGTACGCCCCGAGGGCGTGCCCCGCGCCCCCGCCGCCGGGGCGCCGCGCGTCACCGCCCGGGGCGCGGGGCGCTTCCGGGGCCGGCGTCCCGGGCCGCGCACAGCGCATCGTCCACAAGCCGGTTCAGGGCCCCTTCCACGCGCAGGACGTCGTCGTCGGACGCGGCGAGCACACCCGAGAGCGAGACGATGACGGCGTGCCGGCCGTCCTCGGTGGCACCGGTCGCGGTGATCCACCCGGCGTCACCGCCCTCGTGCCCCCAGTACGCCCCGCCGCAGGAGAGCGGGCGCTCGAAGATCCCCAGCCCGTCGCGGGCCCCGGGCATGAACCGTTCGAACTCCGGACCGACCGGTACCGTCTCCTTCATCAGCGCCAGGTGGGCGGGCGGCAGCAGCCGGCCCCCGAGCAGGGCGCGGAGGAACCGGGCGAGGTCGGCGGTGGTGGAGATCATCCCCGCTTCCCCGTTGGTACCGGAGCCGATCTGTTCCGTGACGTCCACCAACGGCTCACCGGGGGCGAACCGCTGGTACGTGGTGGCGTGCGGCCGGGGCAGCGCGGGCGAGGGACCGGGGCCCGTGGTGTGCCGCAGTCCCAGCGGCCGGACGATCCGCCGCTCCACCTCCTGCTGCCAGGAGTTCCCGGTGACCCGCCGGACGACCATGCCGAGCAGCACATAGCCGGTGTTGGAGTACGCCCAGCGCGTGCCGGGCGCGAAGTCCGGCCCGTGGCGCATCGCCCGTGCGACGGTCTCCTCGGCCGTGTACCGGTCCAACCGGTGCTCCCGGTAGTCCGCCGCCGAGACGTAGTCCGGGTAGTCGTCGTGGAGCCCGGCGGTATGGGTGAGCAGCTGCCGCAGGGTGATCGCCCGGCCGTCGTTGCCGTTCCCGGAGACCGTTCCGGGCAGCCACCGCTCGGCCGCGTCGTCCAGTGAGAGCCGGTGCTCGGCGGCCAGTTGGAGGATGACGGTGGCCAGGAAGGTCTTGGTGACGCTGGCGATCCGGAAATGACCGGTGTCCGGGACCGGGCGGTCGGTCGCACGGTCGGCGACGCCCGCGGTGGCGGTGGTTCCCGTACCGCCGGCGGTGACGAGGCGGGCCTGGACCCCGGTGGCCCCGGCCGCGACGAGCGCGCCGGCGTCGCGCCGGAGCAGCTCCCGGACGTCCGGTGGACCGGGCCGTGCGGCGGCCGGACCGGAGGGCAGCGCGGTGGACAGGGTGGCGGCGAGGGCCGCGGCCAGGACGAGGGCGCGGCGGGTACGGGTCGGTGTGTGGGTCATGGCGCCGACGCTAGGCCGGGGCGCGGGGGCGGCACGATACCGCTCGCGGGCGGGGAAACAGGGGGGCCTGCTGTAGTGCCCGGCCGGTCCGCGCCGCCGACACTGGTGCGCATGAACGACCTTGTGCGCGGGCGGATTTCGGCGACGCCCCGGAGCCTGGGCTATCTGCTGGGCACGCTGGCCGCCACCGCCCTCACCCTGCTCGCCCTGCCGGTGTTCCTCGTCCCCGCGGCGGGCCGCGCCTGGGCGTTCCGGCACCGGGAACGCGCGGCCCGGCTGCTGCACGCGCCGCCCTCCGGGCCGGTGCGGTCCGGGACGTGGCGGGTGCTCGGCGGGCTGGGCGGCTGGGCGGTGACGGGTGCGGCGGCCGGACTGCCCGCGGTGGTGTGCGCGGCCAACGCGGTCACCACCGCCGTCACCGTACCGCTGTGGTGGGCCCTGCCCGAGGGCACCCGCGCGGGCGGCTTCGCCGCCGGGGCCCCGCTGACCGGCTGGGGCACGGCCCTGACCCTGGGCACCGCCCAGGCCCTCGCCTTCGCGGCCCTCGCGTGCGCGCTCGCCCCCGGGCCGGCCCGGCTGCACGCCCGTACGACCGTGGTGCTGCTGTCCCCGACGGCCGCCGAGCTGCTGGCCCGACGGGTCGCCGCCCTGACCGAGACCCGGGCCGGGGCGATGGACGCGCACGGCGCCGAACTGCGCCGTATCGAACGGGATCTGCACGACGGCGCGCAGGCCCGGCTGGTGGGCATCGCGCTGCGGCTGGACCTGGCGCGGGAGTCGCTGGGCGAGGACCCCGGGACGGTCGCCGCGCTGCTGAGGGAGGCGCACGAGGGGACCGAGGCGGCCATGGCCGAGTTGCGCGCGGTGACCCGGACGCTCTTTCCGCCGGTCCTCGTGGACCGAGGGCTCGCCGGGGCGCTGGCGTCGCTGGCCCCGGGTCCGGCCTCGGGCACCACGCTGGACGTCGGCGCGCTGGGCGAGGTCCCGGCCGCCGTGGAGGCCGTCGCCTACTTCACGGTGGCCGAGGCGCTCACCAACGCGGCGAAGCACAGTGGCGCCACCCGGACCGCCGTCCGCGTGGTGCGCGACGGCGGACGGCTACGGGTGGAGGTCCGCGACAACGGGCGCGGCGGCGCCGACGCGGGGCGGGGCACCGGGCTCACCGGCATCCGCCACCGCGTCCTGGCGCTCGACGGCGGCGTCCGCCTGACCAGCCCCGCCGGCGGACCGACCGTGCTCACGGTGGAGCTGCCGTGCGGGTCGTGATCGCGGAGGACAACGTCCTGCTGGCCCACGGGCTCGAACTGATGCTGACGGCCAAGGGGTTCGAGGTCGCGGCGGTCACCGGCGACGCCGAGGCGTTCGCGGCGGCCGTCGACACGCACCGCCCCGATGTCGCGGTCGTCGACGTGCGCCTGCCCCCGGGCTTCCGCGACGAGGGCATCCGCGCCGCGATCCGGGCCCGCCGCCGCCGTCCCGGACTGCCGGTGCTGGTCCTCTCCCAGTACGTGGAGCGGAGTTACGCGGGCGAGCTGGTCGCCGACGGCAGCGGCGGCGTCGGCTATCTGCTCAAGGACCGGGTCGGCCGGGTCGCCGCGTTCACGGACGCGCTGCGCCGGGTCGCGGCCGGGGAGACCGTGATGGACCCCGAGGTGATCGCCCAGCTCCTGGCCCCGCGCGCCCACGACCCGCTCGCCTCCCTCACCCCGCGCGAGGGAGAGGTTTTGGCCCTCATGGCGCAGGGCCTGGACAACACCACGCTCGCCGAGCGGCTCGTGATCACGGAGAACGCCGTCCACAAACACATCGGGAACATCTTCGCCAAGCTGGGCCTCTCCCCCGCCGACACCGGCCACCGCCGGGTCCTCGCGGTCCTCACCCATCTCAGTCACCACTGAACCCCCGTCGGCCCGGCAGGCGTTGGCACCTCGGGCGGGCCGGGGCGGGCTCAGCGGGTGACGGCGGTCTCGTGGTCGAGCCGCGCCAGCTTCTCGGGGTTGCGGACGGCGTAGAGGCCGGTGATGAGTCCGCCGTTCAGACGCACGGCCAGGACGGTGTCGATCGTGCCGGCCGTCCGCAGGACGAGCGCGGGATGCCCGTTGACCTGGGCGTGGCTCAGCGTCGACGCGTCGATCCGGCCGAGCACGGCGGCCACGGCGCGGGCGCCCACGACCGGTTCCGGGGCGGCGCGGACGACGCCCCCGCCGTCGGTGAGCAGGACGACGTCCGGAGCGATGAGGCCGAGGAGCGCCGTGAGGTCGCCGGTCTCGACGGCCTGCCGGAACGCGGTCAGGACGGCGCGGGTCCGGTCCGGCGGGACGGTCTCGCGGGGGCGGCGGGCCGCGACATGGGCGCGGGCCCGGTGGGCGATCTGCCGGACGGTGGCGGGCCTGCGGCCGACGGCCCGCGCGATCTCCTCGTAGTCGAGGGCGAACACCTCGCGCAGGACGAACACGGCCCGCTCGGTCGGGGCCAGGGTCTCCAGCACCAGCAGCATCGCCATGGACACGCTGTCGGCCAGCTCGATGTCCTCGGCGACGTCGGGGGCGGTGAGCAGCGGTTCGGGCAGCCAGGGGCCGACGTAGGACTCCTTGCGGCGGCGCAGTGTGCGCAGCCGGGTGAGCGCCTGGCGGGTGGTGACGCGGACGAGGAAGGCGCGCGGATCGCGGACGGTGCCCTGGTCGACGCCGGCCCAGCGCAGCCAGCTCTCCTGGAGGACGTCCTCGGCGTCGGCCGCGGAGCCGAGCATCTCGTAGGCGACGGTGAACAGCAGGTTGTGGTGGGCGACGAAGGCCTCGGTGGCCGGATCGGTCCCGGCGTGTCCGGCGGTCAGGTCCTCCGTCCCCGTCCCCGTCCCCGTCCCGCCGGCAGCCGTCGGGACGCTCCCCGCCCCGTCGTCCGCCGTCCGGCTGTTCCGTACCGGCTCGTGCATCGCCGTCTCCCGCCCGCTCGTGTCCCCTGTGCCTGTCACGCACGAGTCGCCGCCCGGCGCCCGTCCGTGACACCGCGTCGTGGTGGCCTTCGTCACAGTGCGGTCCTGTCACGGGGGCGGGGCGGGCGGCGACTCATGGGCATCGGAACGCAGCGCGGAGACGCCGCGCGGCACGACACCCCGTCAGAAAGGCCCCGAACCCATGGACACCCTCGCACAGCCCCGGCTGAACCTGTTCGCGCACGAGACCGGTGCCCGGATCGGCAGGCGGATCCACGCCGTGAGCCAGGTGATCCAGGCGTCGTCGCTGCCCGGACCCGTCCGGGAACTGGTGCAGTTGCGGGCGAGCCAGATGAACGGCTGCGGCTTCTGTGTCGACATCCACGCCAAGGACGCGTCGGCGGCCGGGGAGAGCGCGGACCGCCTCCATCTGGTCGCCACCTGGCGCCACTCCACCGTCTTCAGCGAGGCTGAGCGGGCCGCGCTGGAACTCACCGAGGAGGGCACCCGCATCACCGACGCCCACGGCGGCGTCCCGGACGCGACCTGGGACCGGGTCCGCGCGCACTACGACGAGGAGCAGTGCGTCGCGCTCGTCGCCCTGATCGCCATGATCAACGCGACCAACCGGATCGGGGTCATCCTCGACAACCGGGGCGGCGCCTACCGCCCCGGCGACCTCGGGACCGTCGCGGGCTGAGCACCGCCGCGCACGGCGACGGGCCGGCCCGGGTCGCACCCCCGGGCCGGCCCGTCGCCGTACCTCCTGCCCCAGTCAGGCCGTCGCAAGGGCGGGGGCGGCGGCCGCCGCGCGTCCGGCCCGGCGGCCGAAGAAGGTCCCGTCGCCGAGCGAGGTGCCGCTGACGTAGCCCTCGCCGTGGATCCCGGCCGAGGCCCGCCCGGCGGCGTACAGACCGGGCACCGGCGCTCCGGAGACGTGGAGGACCTCGCCGTCGGGCGTGGTGTGCAGCCCGCCCAGGGTGAAGCCGGAGGCACCGGTGCCGGCGGCGGCGCCCGGCTCGCCGCCCCGGTGGAAGCCGGCCCGGGGGTCGATCGCCGCGAACGGGCCGCGCAGCGGCCTGACCCAGCGCGGGTCCTTGTGGAAGTAGGGGTCCTCGCCCCGTTCCGCGTGGGTGTTGTACGTGGCGACCGCGGTCTCCAGCGCGCCCGGGGGCATGCCGAGTTCGGTCTCCAGCTCGGCCGGGGTCTCCGCGACGAAGCGCGGGACCACGCCCCAGCGCTCCCGTTCGGGGACGTCCTCGTAGCCCTCCTCGTCGACGATCACCCAGTACGGGGCGGGCCGGGTGAGGACGGCCGCGACGCTGTACAGGCCCGGGTAGACGTCCTCGTTGACGAAGCGCCGGCCGTGGGCGTCGACCAGCATGCCCCGGACCGCGAGCGCGGGCAGGGCGGTCAGCGCGATCTCGACCGTGCCCATGCGGCGGGTGGCCGCGCCGAGGGCGGCGGCCATCCGGATGCCGCTGCCGTCGTCGAGCCCGTCGCTGACCTTGCCGTGGCCGAGGAGGGCCGGGGCGTGGGCGCGCAGCATCTCCTCGTTGTCGACGAATCCGCCGGTGGTCAGGACCACGCCGCGCCGGGCCCGGTAGGTGAGGTCGCGGCCGTGGCGGCGGGCGGTGACGCCGACGACCCGGCCTTCGGTGTCCGTGACGAGCGCGGTGGCGCGGGTGTTGTCGTGGGAGACGGCGCCCGCGCCCCGGGCGGCGTCGACGAGCTTCGCCATGACCTCCCGGCCGCCGAAGCCCGGCACGGCGGGGCGGTGGCCGCGCGGGGCCGGGCGGGCGAGCTCGTTGTACGGCCAGGCGTTCTCGCCCAGCCACATCAGCCCGTCCCGGCTGGTCGGCATCCACGTCGGCGCGTCCCACAGCGTCGGTTCGAAGACCAGCCCGCGGTCCGTGAACCAGTCGAAGTGCGCGGCGCTTCCGTCGCAGTACAGGCGCAGCTTCTCCTCGTCGGTGTGCGGGCCGAGCGCGGCCCGGAGGTAGGCGAACATCTCGTCCGCGCTGTCCTCGAAGCCGCAGGCGCGCTGGACCGGGGTGCCGCCGCCGAGGTACAGCTCGCCGCCGGACAGGGCCGAGGAGCCGCCGGGACCGCCGGCCCGTTCCAGGACGAGGACGTCCGTGCCGGCCGTGGCCGCCTCGTACGCGGCGGCGGCCCCGGCGCAGCCGAACCCGACGACGAGCACATCGGTCTCGGCGTCGTACCGGGTGATGTCCTCGGCGCGCACCGGGGTCACCGGCGGTCCCGCGTTCACGCGGCGGGTCCGGGCGGGGTGAAGGCGGCCAGCGGCTCGGAGCCGGACCAGTCGTGGCCCCAGTAGCTGTCCGCGGTGATCTCCTCGGCGGTGTAGGACCGTTCGTCCACGCGCATGCCCTCGCAGCCGTACTCGACGTCCCAGCCGCCGGGGGCACGCACGTAGAACGAGACCATCTTGTCGTTGGTGTGCCGGCCGAGCGTGGAGGAGAGCGAGAAGCCGTGCTTCGCCACGTTGTCGAGGGCGCGGCCGACGGCGTCCAGGGTGTCGGCCTCGACCATGAGGTGGACGAGGCCGGGCTCCTCGCCGTGCGGCGCGGGCACCACGGCGAGGCTGTGGTGGCGTTCGTTGACGCCCATGAAGCGGACCCGGCGGGCCGGTCCGGGGGCGCCGGGTCCGCCGAGCCGCATCGCGCCGCGCGGCAGGAAGCCCAGCACCTCGGTGTAGAAGGCGACGGTCTCCTCCTGGCAGGTGGTGGGCAGCACCACGTGCCCCATGCCCTGGGCGCCGGTGACGAAGCGCTGGCCGAGCGCGGTCACCAGGGGGCTGTGGTCGAGGACGGGGGCGTAGAAGATCTCGACGCGGACCCCGGCGGGGTCGTCGAAGGCGATGGCCTCCTCGACGCCCCTGTCCTCCGCCTCCTCCCGGGTGAGGGCCTTGACGGCAGTGCCGGAGGCCTCGACGGCGCGGCCGACGGCGGCGAGGGCGGCGCGGTCGCGTACCTCCCAGCCGATCGACAGCACCCGGTCGCGGTCGCCGGGCAGCAGGACGAGGCGGGAGCGGCGCTCGTCCATGCGCAGGTAGAGGCCGTCGGGGTCGGGGCCCGTGCCGACGGCGAAGCCGAGGGCGTCCACGGCCAGTTCGCGCCAGCGGTCGAGGTCACGGGTCTGGACCCGGAGGTATCCGAGGCCGCGGATCTGGGTCATGGCTGTTCCTCTCTGAAGGGGGGCGTCCGGGCGGGGTCAGATCATCGACCGCATCGGGCCCTGCGGCGGGTCGATGCCGATCTGGGTGAGGGCGGAGGCGTGGAAGACCGAGCCGGGGACGTGGATGGCGTGGGCGAGTCCGGTGTGGGCGTCGCGCCAGAAGCGCTGGATGGGGTTGTCGAGCCGCATCGCGTTGCCGCCGGAGCGGGCCACGATCTCGTCGACGGCGCGGACCGCCCGCCAGGCGGCGGCGGCCTGGGTGCGGCGGCCGACGGCGCGTTCCTCGAAGGTGATCTCCCGGCCGGCCGCGACGGCGTCGTACATCCGGTCGATGTTGTCGAGCAGGGCGGCGCGGGAGGCGGCGATCTCGGCGGCGGCGTCGCTGAGGGCGTAGAGGACGTAGGGGTCGTCCTTGACGGCCTGGCCGGTGATCTGGACGCGGGTGCGCTGGTAGTCCAGGTGGTGGGCGAGTGCGCCCTCGCAGATGCCGATGACGGCGGAGGTGATGCCGAGCGGGAAGGCGGCGGAGAAGGGCAGCCGGTAGGCGGGGTTGGTGAGCCCGGACTCGGCGGCGAGGGAGCCGTCGACGACCTTGGTGTACTCGATGACGCGGTGGGCGGGCACGAACGCGTCCCTGACGATCACGTCCTTGCTCCCGGTGCCGCGCAGGCCGACGACGTCCCAGGAGTCCTCGACGATCTCGTAGTCGGCGCGGGGCAGGATGACGTGCACGGACCGCGGCGGGTTGATCCGGTCGCCGTTCTCGTCGGCGAGGAAGCCGCCGAGGAAGATCCACCGGCAGTGGTCGGTGCCGGAGGAGAACTGCCAGCGGCCGTTGAAGACGTAGCCGCCGTCGACGGGCCGCAGCAGGCCCATCGGGGCGTACGGGGAGGCGATCCAGGTGTCGGGGTCCTCTCCCCAGATCTCTTCCTGGACCCGGGGGTCGGCCATGGCCATCTCCCAGGGGTGGACGCCGACGACTCCGGCGACCCAGCCGGTCGCCCCGTCGAGGGAGGCGATCCGCATGACGGTCTCGGCGAAGGCGCGGGGGTGCAGTTCGAGGCCGCCGTGCGCCTTCGGCTGGAGCATGCGGATCGCGCCGACGTCGCGGAGGATCTTCGCGGTCTGGTCGTCGAGCCGCCCCAGGGCCTCGTTGGCGGGGCCGAGCGCGCGGATCTCGTCGGCGCGCTGCTCGACGGCTTCGATGACGGGATTGGACATGGCGGTACTCACTTCCCGGAAGAGTTCTTCTGTGCGGCGAGCGCGACGGCGATCTCGATGAGCTGGTCCTCCTGGCCGCCGACGAGCTTGCGGCGGCCGGCCTCCATGAGGATCTCGGCGCCCGACACCCCGTAGGCGTCCGCCTGGCGGGCGGCGTGCTTGAGGAAGCTGGAGTAGACCCCGGCGTAGCCCATCGTCAGGGAGAGCCGGTCGAGCAGGCATTCGCCGTCCATGACGGGCCGGACGACGTCCTCGGCCGCGTCGATGATCTTCAGTACGTCGATGCCGGTGCGGATGCCGAGCTTCTCGGCGACGGCGGCGAAGCCCTCGACGGGGGTGTTGCCGGCGCCCGCGCCGAAGCGGCGGGTGGAGCCGTCGATCTGGGTGGCCCCGGCGCGCACGGCGAGGACCGAGTTGGCGACGCCCAGGCCCAGGTTCTCGTGGCCGTGGAAGCCGACCTGGGCGTCGGTGCCGAGTTCGGCGACGAGTGCGGCGATCCGGTCGCTGGTCTGCTCCATGACGAGGGCGCCCGCGGAGTCGACGACGTACACGCACTGGCAGCCGGCGTCGGCCATGATGCGGGCCTGCCGGGCCAGGGCCTCGGGCGGGCTGCTGTGCGACATCATCAGGAACCCGACGGTCTCCAGGCCGAGTTCGCGGGCCAGCCCGAAGTGCTGGACGGAGATGTCGGCCTCGGTGCAGTGGGTGGCGATCCGGCAGATCGACGCACCGTTGGCGGCGGCCTCGCGGATGTCGTCCTGGAGGCCGAGGCCGGGCAGCATCAGGAAGGCGATCCTCGCGCGGCGGGCGGTCTTCACCGCGGCCTTGATCAGTTCCTGTTCCGGGGTGTGGCTGAAGCCGTAGTTGAAGGAGGATCCGCCGAGGCCGTCGCCGTGGGTGACCTCGATGACGGGGACGCCCGCGTCGTCGAGGGCGGCGACGATCGAGGTGACGTGGTCGACGGTGAACTGGTGCTGTTTGGCGTGCGAGCCGTCCCTCAGGGACGAGTCGGTGACACGGATGTCCAGGTCGGGGCTGAAGGGCATGACGCGTGTACTCCTCGGTGGGCGGGGGTCAGGCACCGGCGCGGCGGGCGGTGATCCGCTGGGCGAAGCCCTCGCCGACCCGGGTGGCGGCGGCGGTCATGATGTCGAGGTTCCCGGAGTACGGCGGCAGGAAGTCGCCCGCGCCCTCCACCTCGATGAACACGGCGACCCGGGCGAGCCCGCCGCTGACCGCGGTCGGTCCGTCGAACTGCGGTTCTGCGCGCAGCCGGTAGCCGGGCACGTACGCGGCGACGCGGGCGACGGTCGCGTGGACGGAGGCGGTGACGGCGTCCCGGTCGACGTCGGCGGGGACGGCGCAGAAGACGGTGTCCTGCATGAGCATGGGCGGTTCGGCCGGGTTGAGGATGATGATGGCCTTGCCCCTGGCGGCGCCGCCGATCGTCTCGATGCCGCGCCCGGTGGTGAGGGTGAACTCGTCGATGTTGGCCCGGGTGCCGGGTCCGGCGGACGGGGAGGCGACGCTGGCCACGATCTCCGCGTACGGGACCTCGGTGACCGAGGAGACGGCGTGCACGATCGGGATGGTGGCCTGACCGCCGCAGGTGATCAGCGAGACGTTCGGGGCGTCGAGGTGGTCGCCGAGGTTGACGGCGGGCACGACGGCCGGGCCGATCGCGGCCGGGGTCAGGTCGATGGCCTGGATGCCGAGCGCGGCGTACTTGGGCGCGTTGGCCCGGTGGACGTACGCGGAGGTGGCCTCGAAGACCAGGTCGGGCCGGTCGGGCCCGGAGAGCAGCGCGTCGACGCCGTCGGCGCTCGTGTGCAGGCCGTGGTCGGCGGCGCGCTTGAGGCCGGGGCTCTGCGCGTCGATGCCGATCATCCAGCGCGGCTCGATGGCCTCCGAGCGCAGGAGTTTGTACATCAGGTCGGTGCCGATGTTGCCGGATCCGACGATCGCGGCGGTCGCCATGGTCACTGGTTCGAACCTCATCCGGGTCGGGTGATGGGGGTACGGATACGGGGCGGCGTCAGCCGTCGTAGGAGATGAGCAGCCGGTCGCTGACCGGGCGCGCCTGGCAGGCGAGGATCAGTCCGTCGGCGAGGTCCTGCGCGTCGAGGACGTCGTTGCGCTCCATCGCGGCCTCGCCCTCGACGAGCACGCAGGCGCAGGCGCTGCAACTGCCCTCGCGGCAGGAGTACGGGGCGTCGACGCCCGCGGCGAGGAGCACGTCGAGCAGCGGGGTGTCCCGGGGCCAGTCGAGGCGGTGGCGGGTGCCGTCGAGTTCCACCTCGGCGGTGCTGACCGGTGCGCCGGAGGGCGGTGCGGGGGCGCGTGCGGCGAAGGGGTCGCCGGTCAGCGAGGTGAACCGCTCGACGGTGATCCGCCGCTCGGGCACGCCGAGCCCCGTGAGCGCGCCGGTGGCCAGCTCCATGAAGGGGCCGGGTCCGCAGACGAAGGCGGGGCGGTCGGTGTACGGGGCGGCCAGGCCCCGTATCCCGTCGGCGGTGGGCCGGCCCTGGACGGACTCCAGCCAGTGCACGACGGTCAGCCGGTCTCCGAACTCTTCGGCGAGCAGGGCGAGTTCGTCGCGGAAGATGACGGACTGCTCGTCGCGGTTGGCGTAGACCAGGGTGAGGTGCCCGGTCCCGGCGTGCAGGGCGGAGGTGAGGATGGACATCACCGGGGTGATGCCGCTGCCCGCGGCGAGCAGCAGGAAGTCACCGTCGAGCGAGTCGGGGACGAAGGTCCCGGCGGGCCGCAGCACCTCCAGGGTGTCGCCCTCGGTGACGTGGTCGCAGATCCAGTGCGAGGCGTAGCCTCCGGCGGTGCGTTTGACGGTGACCTTGAGGTGCTGGTCGCGGACCGGTGAACTGCACAGCGAGTAGCAGCGGGCGGCCCCGCCGGGGCGGTCGGACGGCACCCGGACGGTGAGGAACTGGCCCGGTGCGTAGGCGAAGGCCTCGGACCGGCCGTCGGCGGGTTCCAGGACCAGCGAGTGCGCGTCGGCGGTCTCACGGATCACCTCCAGGACGCGCACGGTCAGCGGTGCGGTGCTCATGACGCGCCGCCGGCGGTCGGTGCCCCGGCGGTGGTGGCGCGGGCGGAGGCGGCGTGGCGGGCGGCGACGTAGCCGAAGACCATGGACGGGCCGATCGTGGCACCCGGTCCGGCGTACTCGTTGGCCATCACGGAGGCGGAGGTGTTGCCGGTGGCGTACAGCCCGGTGATGGCCGTGCCGTCCTCGCGCAGCACCCGGCTGTGCTCGTCGCAGACCAGTCCGCCCTTGGTGCCGAGGTCGCCGACCTCGATGCGCACCGCGTAGTAGGGGGCCTTGTCGAGGACGTCGAGGTTGGGGTTCTTGAGCGTGGGGTCGCCGTAGTAGCGGTCGTACGCGCTGTCGCCCCGGCCGAAGTCCTCGTCCTTGCCGGTACGGGCGAAGCCGTTGAAGCGGGTGACGGTGTCGGCGAGGGCGTCCTCGGGGACGCCGATCTTCCGGGCGAGTTCGGTGATGCTGTCGGCGCGGTGGACGGTCCCGTTCTCGTAGAACGCCTTGGGGAAGGGGACGCCGGGCAGGATCTGGGCGAACGGGTAGCGGGCGCGGGCCTTGGCGTCCATGACGAACCAGGCGGGGAGGTGCCCGCCGGCGAGCTGGTCGTGGACGAAGTTGACGTACGGCGAGGACTCGTTGGTGAAGCGGCGGCCGTCGCCCGAGACGATCACGGACGGCGGGATGCACCGCTCGGAGACCAGCGGGATGGTCGCTCCGGCCGGGTGGTGGACGGACGGCATCCACCAGGCGTCGTCCATGAAGTCCAGCGCGGCGCCCAGTTCCCTGCCCGCGAGGATGCCGTCGCCGACGTTCTCGACGGCCCCGGCGCTGTGGACGGGGCGGCTGCCCTCGGGGAGGTAGGTCTCGCGCATCTCGCGGTTGTGCTCGAAGCCTCCGGTGGCGAGGAGGACGCCGTGCCGGGCGCCGACGCGCACGGACCTGCCCTCGCGTTCGACGACGACGCCGGTGACGGCACCCCGCTCGTCGGTGACGAGTCCGGTCATCGGGCTGCGCAGCCACAGTGGGACGGACGCGTCCTTCATGGCCATGCGGAGCCGGGCGACGAGGGCGCGGCCTCCGGTGGCCATGTGGCGACGGCGGACCAGATTGGACGAGACGCGCCAGGCGGCGGTCAGCGAGGCGCGGCGCCCCCGCCAGGTCCGCTTGACCATGGCGAGGTCGCGGTAGTCCTTGGCGGTGATCCAGAGTCCGAGGGGGCCCTTGAGGCTGTTGGGGCGCTGGTACTTCTCGTCCTCGCCGAGCTTGCGGGTGTCGAAGGGCAGCGCCTCGACGGACCGGCCGAGCGGGCGGCCCCCGTCGTACTCGGGGTGGTAGTCGGCGTAGCCCTTGACCCAGAAGAACCGCATCCACCGGCTCCTGCCGAGCAGTTCCATGGTGGCGGGGCCCTGGTCGATGTAGGCGTCGAGGCGGGCCGCGGGCACCCGGCCCTCGGTGAGCCGGTCCAGGTAGCGGCGGATGGAGTCGCGGCTGTCGTCGTGCCCCTTGGCGCGCAGCGTGGGGTTGTTGGGGATCCAGATGCCGCCGCCGGAGATCGCGGTGGAGCCGCCGTACTTCTTGCCCTTCTCGACCACGAGGGTGGTCAGTCCGCTGTCGGCGGCGGTGAGCGCGGCGGCCATGCCGCCGCCTCCGCTGCCGACGACGACGAAGTCGAACTCCTCGTCCCAGCCCTCCCGGGCCCCGGCGCTCACGCGGCGTCCTCGCGGGTGAGGAACGCGAGGACCGCGCTCTCCCAGGCGGCCTTCTGCTCGATCATCACCCAGTGCCCGCAGTCGGGGAACACGTGCAGTTCCGCGTCCGGGATGGTGCGCATCGGCAGGATCGCCATGTCGAGCGGGCTGACCCGGTCGTCGCGCCCCCAGGTGAGCAGGGTCCTGGCCTTCAGGCGGTGCAGCATCGACCAGTAGGGCGCCTCGTCGGAGGCCGCGGCGGCGGCAGCCTGGGCGGCGAAGGCCTCGCTGCCGTACATACGGCGGGCGCCGGCCAGGGTCTCCGGGTCGGTGGCCTGGGCCCAGCGCTCCTCGATCAGTTCCTCGGTGACCAGGGAGCGGTCGAACACCATGGAGTTCAGCCAGCGCACCAGCCCTTCGCGGGAGGGGGCGTCGGTGAACTCGGTGAGCAGCCGGATGCCCTCGCCGGGTCCGGGGCTGAACACATTGCGTCCGATGCCGCCGATCGTCACCAGCCTGCGGACGCGGTCGGGGTGGGCGAGGGCGAAGCGGGTGCCGACGATGCCGCCCATGGAGTTGCCGATGATGTCGACCCGCCGGAGCCCGAGCCCGTCCAGGAACCGGGTCACGGAGGCGGCGGCCGTCACCATGGGGTGTCCGTCGGCGGGGTCGCTCACGCCGAAGCCGGGGAACTCCAGGACGAGGCAGCGGAAGTGCGGGGCGAACGCGGCCAGGTTGTGGCGGAAGTTGCGCCAGCCGGTGACCCCGGGGCCGGAGCCGTGGAGCAGGAGCAGGGGCGGGCCGTCCCCGGCCTCGTGGTAGCGCAGCACTCCCTGATCGGTCGCGAGTTCGCGCACTGTGGAGTCATGACTCGGTTCCGTCATCATCCCTGCCTCGGTTGAGCTCGGTGTTCGGTGGGCTTCGGTGGGCCGTGTGCCGGCCCGGCCGGCCGCCCGCCGCGGGCCGGGGGCGGCCCATCGGTGGCGTGTGAACGGTTCCTGGACGGTAGCCACGGCGACGGAGGCGGGGCGGCGGGCGTCTCGGTCAGCGGGATGTCCGCGCGCGGCGGTGCGGGGGCGGCCCGCCGGGGCCCGAACGGCCGGTGCGCGCACGGGGGTTCGCGGCGGCGGGGGCGCCGTTCACGTTCCACTGATCGGGAACGGGGCCCCCGGGCTCCGAGGCGGTGTCCTAGCTTCGGCCCCCTGCCCGGTCCCGGGCATTCCACCGCACCGTCCCTGGAGGCCACCTCCCATGACCGCCGAGCCCCTGACCGCGACCGAGGCCGTCGAGGCGACCGAGCCGACCCCGCCGCGCATGCGGCGCGCCCTGGGGGACTTCGCCTCCGGGGTGACGGTGGTGACGGGCCTCGGCCCCGACGGGGTGCCGGCCGGTTTCGCGTGCCAGTCCTTCGCCTCGGTCTCCCTGGAACCGCCCCTGGTCCTGTTCTGCGCCGACCACCGCGGGCGCGCCTGGCCGAGGATCCGGGAGGCGGGGCGGTTCGCCGTGAACATCCTGGCCGAGGAACAGTCCGATCTCTGCGGCCGGTTCGGTTCGAGCCGGGGCCGGAAGTTCGAGGGGCTCGACTGGGAGGTGTCCCGCTGGGGCACGCCCTCGCTGCCGGGCGTGCTGACCCGGGTGCACGCCGAGGTCCACGAGGTGCACGAGGCGGGCGACCACGATGTGGTGGTGGGCCGGGTCCTCGCCCTGGAGACCGTGGCGGACAGTTCCCCGATGCTCTTCTTCCGGGGCGGCTTCGGGGTGCGCGGTGCCGAGACGACGGTGGACCCGTGGGCGTGGGGCGAGCTCTGGGGCTGAGGTCCCGCCCGCCGGGCCGCTCCCCCGCCGGGTCTGCGAGCGCGGTGCGGCCCGCGCCTCTGGAACGACACGGTCCCGGCCGCGCCCTCACGGGCGGGGCCGGGACCGTGTCGTTCCTACTGCCAGTCCCCGTACTGCCCGGCGGCGAGCAGCCGGTCCATGGCCTGCGGCGACCAGGTCTCCTCCGGTACGGCCGCCGGGCGGCGCGCCGCCCTGACCGGCCCGGTCTGCTCGGGGAACAGTTCCCGCGACACCTGCCGCGCCGCGTCCACGACCAGCGGGGCGACCTTCTCCAGCGGTGACCAGGCGTCGCCCACCAGGGAGATCGCGGCGACGGGACCCTCGGGTCCGCGTACGGCGGTGGCGACGCAGGCGATGTCCGGGAAGCACTCGCCGCGTTCGAAGGCCAGTCCGTGGCGCTGCCGGATGCGGTTGAGCTCCTGGTGCAGGGTGCCCAGGTCGGAGATGGTGCGCTGGGTGAGCCGGCCCATCAGCCCGGCCGACCGGGCCTCGACGTCCTCGGGTTCCAGCCAGGCGAGCATGGCCTTGCCGAGGGCGGTGGAGTGGGCGGGGGCCCGGCCGCCCACCCGGGAGGGGACGGAGGCGGCGAAGCGCCCGCCGACCTTGTCGAGGTAGTGGACCTCCGCCCCGTCCAGGACGGCGAGGTGGACGACGAGGCCGGTCTTGATCTGGAGCTGGTGCAGCCGGGCGGCGGCGGCCTCGCGGATCCTGCTGTGCGCGCCGTCCCCGCCGCCGAGCCCGAGGGCGCGGCGGCCGAGACCGTAGCCGAGGGCGGTGTGTTCGAGCCAGCGCAGCCGCACCAACTGGTCGAGGATGCGGTGCGCGGTCGACCTGGGCAGTTGGGTGGACCGGGCGACTTCCTCCAGCGACAGCCGCGCGGTGCGGCCCTCGAAGACGTCCATGATCAGCGTGACGCGCTCGACCATCGACGGTGGCAGTTCGCGACGGGCCGGCCCATGCGCGGGGGGAGCTTCACGGACAGCCGTCATGGCAGCCTCCAGTCACAGACTGAAATGAATTCTTGTTTTCCGGAATGTAACAGCGCCCCCCGAGGCGGGAGAAGGGTTGCGCACGGCCTGATTTCGACGCATCCGCCACCGACTCCCCTCGGCCGCCCCGCACGGGGGCGGAGGGATGGTCGGTTAATAATTTTGCCCGGAGCGCAAACTTGCATAGCATGCACCTTCATGAGTGCCGACGACCCCGCCCTCGGGCTGCGTGAACGCAAGAAGCGCGCGACGCGCGACGCCCTGGCGGGCATGGCGCTGCGCATGGCGGCGGACCGGGGCATCGAGAACGTGACCGTGGAGGCGGTCACGGACGCGGTGGGCGTCTCGGTGCGCACGTTCTTCAACTACTTCCCGTGCCTGGACGACGCGATCACCCGCCCCGTCCAGGAGAACGCCGAGCGCACCCGCCGGGCCGTGCTCAACGCACCGGACCATCTGACGGCGCTCGAAGCCCTCAGTGAGGCGCTGGCGCAGGAGTTCGCCCAGATCGAGGCGGGCCACGAACGCTGGGAACTGCAGATCGCGGTCCTCAAGCGGAATCCTTCGCTGCTCCCCGCGTTCCTCGCGGCCCAGGGCGCCGACGAACGCGCCCTGGTGGACGTGGTGGCCGAGCGTCTGGGCCTGGACCCGGAGACCGACCTCCAGCCCCGGCTGCTGGCGCACGTGGCGATCGCCGCCGTGCGCGCCTGCGTCGAGGTCTGGGCGTCCTCCGGCCGCACCCGCACCTTCCAGAGCCTGTACCGCGAGGCGTTCGCCGCTCTGGCGGCCGGGCTCAGGACCTGAGGCCGTCCGCCACCAGCACCACCAGCAGGAACCGAACCACCCCCGCACCACCCGCAGTACCCGAACCACCCGCACCAGCACAGAGAATGAGGAACGTCAGCCGATGACCGCTGCCGTCACACCCGAAGCCGGCACCGCCGGCGCGCCCGAGGGCGCCTCAGGCGGCATGACGCGCCGCCAGATACTCCAGGCCATGTCGGGCCTGATGGCCGGCATGTTCGTGGCCATCCTGGCCTCCACCGTCGTCTCCAACGCGCTGCCCAGGATCATCGCCGACCTGCACGGCACCCAGTCCTCGTACACCTGGGTCGTCACGGCCGAACTGCTCGCCATGACGGCGACCGTCCCGATCTGGGGCAAGCTCTCCGACCTGTACGACAAGAAGCTGCTGATCCAGCTCTCGCTGTCGATGTTCGTCGTCGGCTCGCTCGTCGCGGGCTTCTCGCACAGCGTCGGTCTGCTCATCGTGAGCCGCGTCGTCCAGGGCATCGGCGCCGGCGGTCTCACCGCGCTGGCCCAGGTCGTGATGGCGGCGATCATCCCGCCGCGCGAACTCGGCCGCTACTCCGGCATCTTCGGTGCCGTCTTCGCCGTCGGCACCGTGGCGGGCCCGCTGATCGGCGGGGTGCTCGTCGACACCTCGTGGCTGGGCTGGCGCTGGTGCTTCTTCATCGGCGTGCCGTTCGCCCTGCTCGCGATCGTGCTGCTCCAGCTGACTTTGAAGCTGCCCACGGTCCGCCGCGAGGTGAAGATCGACTACCTCGGCGCGGTCCTCATCATGAGCGGGGTCAGCTCGCTGCTGCTCTGGGTGACGCTGGCCGGCAACCGCTTCGACTGGGCGTCCTGGCAGACGGCCGCGCTGGTCGGCGCGGGCGTGGTCCTGCTGGGCCTGGCCGTCCTGGTGGAGTCCCGGGTCGCGGAGCCGATCATCCCGCTGGGCATCTTCCGCAACCGCACGGTGACCCTGACGACCGTGGCGAGCCTGCTCGTCGGTGTCGCCATGTTCGGCGGCACGGTGTTCCTCTCGCAGTACTTCCAGATCTCCCTGGGCAAGACGCCGACCGTCGCGGGCCTGATGAGCCTGCCGATGATCCTCGGTCTGATGATCTCCACCACGGTCGCCGGGCAGATCATCTCCGCCCGGGGCAAGTGGAAGGGCTTCCTGATCGCGGGAGGCATCATCATGACGGCCGGCATGGGCCTGCTCTCCACGATCAGCGCCGACTCCTCGTTCGGCCTGCTCAGCGTCTACATGGTCGTGCTCGGCGTCGGCGTCGGCATGCTGATGCAGAACCTGGTCCTCGCCGCGCAGAACGACGTTCCCGCCTCCGAACTCGGCGCGGCCACCTCGGTCCTGTCGTTCTTCCGCAGCCTCGGCGGCGCCATCGGTACGAGCGCGCTGGGCGCGGTCCTCGGCCACCGGGTGACCCAGGAGCTGGAGAAGGGCTTCGGCGGCGGCGCGGACAACGGCGGAGCCGGCCACGGCGTCCCCGACCTGAGCACGCTGCCCGAACCGGCCCGGCACGTGGTCGAGCAGGCCTACGGCGTCGCGACCGCGGACGTCTTCCTGATCGGCGCGCCGTTCGCCTTCCTCGCGCTGATCGCGGTGCTCTTCATCAAGGAGAAGCCGCTGCGCACCCAGAGCGGCATGGAGCGTCTGGCGGAGGAGAACGCGGCCGCGGCCGCCGCCTCCTCGCACTGACACCCCGCGTCACCGGAGCCCCGGCCCCCTTCCCCGCCCCGCGCGGGAAGGAGCCGGGGCTCCCCGCGTTCCGTATACGGACCGAACGCGTCACCACTGCACGGACCCGACTCGTCACCGCTGCACGGCCCCGACACGTCACCGCACCGCACGGTGCGCCCCGGCCGGGACGAGGAGCCGGCCCGCAACCTGTCATGGTGTCGCCATGACTCACCCCACCGCCTCCCCGGCCACGGACCGCTTCCCCCTCCGGTTCGCCCGGACCCACCGCTTCTCGCTGGGCGTCCCCCGGCTCTTCACCGTCTCCCCCGACGGCGAGCGGGTGCTGTTCGTCCGGGGCACCTCGGGCACGGATCCGGTGAGCCGGCTCTGGCTGTACGCGGACGGGACGGAGCGCCTGCTCGCCGACCCGCTCGCCCCCGCCTTCGCGGACGGGTCCCCGGAGCGGGTGCCGCCGGAGGAACTGGCCCGCCGGGAACGGGCCCGGGTGACCTCCTCGGGAGTCGTCTCGTACGCCGCCGACGCGGCGGTGCGCCTGGCCGTCCTCGCGCTGGGCGGCGTGCTGTGGGCCGTCCCCACCGACGGCAGTGCCCCGCGCCGCATCGCCACCGCCGGACCGGCCGTCGACCCGCGCCCCTCGCCCGACGGTTCACTGATCGCGTACGTCAGCGGCGGGGCGCTGCGCGTCGTACGGGCGGACGGGAGCGGAGACCGGGTCCTGGCCCGCCCGGAGGGCGCGGACGTCACCTACGGCCTGTCCGACTACGTCTCGCAGGAGTCCATCGGCCGTGCCCGGGGCTTCTGGTGGTCCCCGCGCGGTGACGCCCTCCTGGTCGCCCGGGTGGACACGTCCGGCGTCCGCCGCCGCTACCTCGCCGACCCCGCGGACCCGGAGCGCCCGCCGCGTGTGATCCCGTACCCGGCGGCGGGCACACCGAACGCGGAGGTCTCCCTGCACGTGGTGCGGGTGTCCGGCGGACGGACCGAGGTCCGGCTGCCCGCGGCGGCGGACGTGGATCATCCGGGCGGCGAGTGGACCGATCCGGCCTTCGAGTACGTGGTGGCGGCGGACTGGGACGCCCACGGGCCGCTGGTCACCGTGCAGACGCGGGACCAGCGCTCGGTGCACGTCCTCGCGGTGGACGAGGCCTCGGGCGCGGTTCGCACCCTGCACCGGGAGCACGATCCCGCCTGGGTCGCGCTGCGCCCCGGCACCCCGCTGCGGCTGCCCTCGGGGGCGCTCGTCGTCCCCGCCCGGCCCGGCGGTGACAGCCAGGGCCTGGACCTCGGCGGGGTCACGACGCCGCCGGGGCTGGAGGTGCGCGAGGTGCTCGGCGCGGCGGACGGCCGGGTGTTCTTCACCGCGAGCGACGAGCCGACCGAGATCCACGTCTGGTCGTACCACGCCGCGGACCCGGGCGACGGGTTCGTACGGGTCAGCGACGCGCCCGGGGTGCACGCGGCGGCGCTCGGCGGCCCGGCCCTGGTCCTCGACAGCCGGACGCCAGGCGGCCACCGCGTGACCGTCCTGCGCGACGGCGCCCCCGTCGGCACCGTCGCCGTGCTCGCGGAGGAACCCCTCGTCCCGGCGGCGCCGCTCGCCCTGAGCCTCGGCCGGCGCGCGCTGCGCAGCCACCTGCATCTGCCGTCCTGGCACCGGCCGCAGGACGGTCCGCTGCCGGTGCTCCTCAGCCCGTACGCCGGGCACGGGTTGCAGCTCGTCCTGAAGGCGCGCGGCTGGCCCGGGGCGGTCGCCCAGTGGTTCGCCGAGCAGGGCTTCGCGGTCCTGGTCACCGACGGGCGGGGCACCCCGGGGCGCGGGGACGCCTGGGAGAAGTCGGTGCACGGCGACCGGCTGACGGCGGTGCTGGAGGACCAGATCGACGCCCTGCACACGGTGGCCGCGGACCGCCCCGAACTGGACCTGGGCCGGGTGGCGATGCGCGGCTGGTCGTTCAGCGGATATCTGGCGGCGGCGGCCGTGCTGCGGCACCCGGAGGTCTTCCACGCGGCGGTGGCCGGTGCGGCACCGGCCGACCGGCGGCTCTACGACACCCATTGGGAGGAACGGTTCCTGGGCCACCCCGACGTGAGCCCCGAGGTCTACGACCGCAACTCGCTGCTCGACGAGGCGGCGGCCCTGACCCGGCCGCTCATGCTCGTGCACGGTCTTGCCGATGACAATGTCGCCGCGGCGCACATGCTGCGGTTCTCCGCGGCACTGCTCGCGGCGGGCAGGCCGCACACCGTCCTGCCGCTGCCGGGCGCCGGTCATCTCGTCTCCCGGGAACGGACCGCGAGCGGACTCCTGCTGCTGGAGCGGGACTTCCTCAGGGAGTCCCTGGGACGTCGATCGGAAAGTGAGCCGGAATGAGCACCACGCGGAACCCCGAGGCACCGGTCGGCCGCCGGAGGGTCGTCACGGCGGCCGGAGCCGTCTCCGTCACCGCCCTGCTGACCGCCTGCGGCGGCGCGCCACGAGCTGCGGAGACCGGGACCGGAGGCGGAGCCGGGGCAGGGGCCGGAAGCGGGGCCGGGGCAGGGGCCGGGGCGGGCAGCGGCGCGGGAGCCGGAAGCGGGGCAGGGACAGGGGCCGGAAGCAGGACCAGGGCAGGGGCCGGGGGCACGGTCCTCGCCAAGACGTCCGAGATCCCGGAGGGCGGCGGCAAGGTCTTCAGCGAGCAGGAGGTCGTGGTCACCCAGCCGGCTGCCGGAACGTTCAGGGCGTTCTCCGCCACGTGCACACACATGGGCTGCACGGTGGCCAACGTCTCGGACGGCACCATCAACTGCCCCTGCCACGGCAGCAGGTTCGACATGGCGACCGGCGGGGTCGCGGAGGGTCCGGCCACCGAGCCGCTGCCGCCCGCGGCGATCACGGTCCGGGACGGTGCGATCAGCCTCGCCCCGTAGTCCGCCCGCCCGTAGTCCGCCCGCCTGTAGTCCGCCCGCCCGTGCCGTTCGCCGCCCGCCGTCCCGATCCGCGCAGCCAGCAGGACACCAGGTCGTCGGTGGTGGTCACGGTGGCGACCAGGGCGAGCGTGTTGCGGATCATCGCGGGGGTGTAGTCGGCCGGCACCCCCGCGATCGCGTCTGACGGCACCACCGCGGTGTAGCCGAGGTTCACGGCGTCGAAAACGGCGTTGGGGATGGCCACATTGGCCGAGACTCCCGTGACGACGAGGGTGGTGCAGCCGAGGTTGCGGAGCAGCGCGTCCACGTCCGTCCCCGCGATCGGCGACAGTCCGTGCAGCCGGCGGACGACGAGGTCCTCGTCGGCCACCTCGATCGGCTCGGCGATCCGGACGGCGGTGCTGCCGGTGTGCTGCTGTACGGGGAGGCGGCCGGCGGCGCGGAAGAGCCGGGCGTTGCGGCTGGCACCCCGGCCGTCGGGGCGGCGCTCGGCCACAGCGTGCAGCACCTGGACGTTCGCCTCGTGCGCGGCGGCGACCAGGCGCGCGACGTTGCCGAGCGCCCCGGAGGAACGGGCCTCCGCGGCCAGCTCCGGCAGGGCGCTCTCCGGCCCCACCACACCCCGCTGGCACTCCACCGTCAGCAGCACGGTGGAGGCGGGATCGACGTGTTCGGCCAGCTGTTCCCTGGACGCCATGGCTGCCCCTCTCGATGTCGGGCCGGACGCGCGAGGCTAACGGCCATTGCGCGACGAAGGAAGAGCCCCCATGATTTCTGACACCTAGTCAGACGCTGTCCGGACAACGGGAGGGACCAGCCATGACCGTCACTCAACGACGGGGCCGCCGGGTCATGATGACGGAGGGGGAGCGCGACGCCTATCTCGCCGCCCAGCGCACGTGCCGGGTCGCCACGGTCGGCGACAACGGCCGCCCGCACGTCGGCGCGCTCTGGTTCTGCTGGGACGGCACCTCGCTGTGGCTCTACTCCATCACCCGCAGCCTGCGCTGGTCCCAGTTGCGGCGCGATCCGGCGCTCGCGGTGGTCGTGGACGACGGGGTGGAGTACGGGGAACTGCGCGGCGTGGAACTCTCGGGCGACGCGGTCTTCGTCGGCGAAGCCCCCCGTACCGGCGAGCCCTGCCCCGAACTCGACGCCCCGGAACGGATGTTCGCCGCGAAGTACTTCGGCATGGACGTGATGCCCCATGACGGACGCCACGCCTGGCTGCGACTGACGCCGGACGCGATCACTTCCTGGGACTTCGGCAAGATGACGCCACCGACGGCCGGCTGACCGCCTGCCCCCCTCGGCCCCCTACCCCATCGGATCGTTCAGCTCGGCTCCCGCGCGCCGCAGGGCCTCGACCGCCGCCCGGATCGAGGGGCGGCGGTCGGCGTCCGCGCGCCACACCGCGTGCACATGCCGGCGCATCCGCTGCCGCACGGGCACCATCCGCACCCCGTCCGGCACCGGCCCGCGCCCCAGCCTGGGCGTCACACAGACGCCCAGGCCCGCGGCGATGAGGGCGAGTTGTGTGTGGTGCTCACCGGCGAGATGGGCGATGCGCGGTTCGATGCCCTTCGAGCGCAGCGTAAACACCAGCCAGTCGTGGCAGAACTCGCCCTCGGGCCAGGACACCCAGTCGTCCTCGGCGAACTCCTCCAGGCCGACCTCGTCGCGCCCGGCCAGCGGGTGGTCCGCCGGCATCGCGATGTCCGGGGCGTCGTCCAGCAGCTCGGCACGGGCCAGCCCGCCCGGCACGGGCAGCCGCTTGTTGCTCCAGTCCAGCACCACGGCCAGATCGATGTCCCCCCGGAACACCCCCTCGATCCCGGCCTCCGGCTCCACCTCCAGGGTGCGCACCCGCAGCTCCGGATGGTCGGCGCGCAGGGCGAGCAGCGCGGACGGGAACAGTCCCCGGGCCGCCGTGGGGAAGGCACCGAGCCGGATCTCGCCGACGACCTGGCCCCGCTGGGCCTCGATGTCGGACTGGGCCAGCTCCACCTGGGCGAGGATCCGGGCCGCGTGATCGGCGAGCAGCCGGCCCGCGTCGGTGAGGCGGACCCCCCGCCCGCTGCGGGTCAGCAGCTGCTGCCCGACCTCCCGCTCCAGCTTCGCCATCTGCTGCGACACGGCCGAGGTCGTGACGTGCAGCCCCTCGGCCGCGCCGCTGACCGAGCCGAGCCGGGCGAGCGCGTCCAGCGTCCGCAGACGCTCCAGGTTCAACATGTAAGCGATGCTACGCGAACCACCCCACAAGATCTCACTTGTGCTACGAGATATCTGTGCCCCATCGTGGTGCGCATGAGCGCACCGACCACCCCCGCCCCGACGGCTCCCCCGGACGTCCCTGCAACCCCCGAGGCACCTCGCCGCCCCTCGGTGGACTGGCGGCTGCGCTTCGCCGCGCTCTCGCTCATCTGGGGCTTCAGCTTCCTCCTGATCAAGGTCGGGACGGACGGCTACGCCCCCTTCCAGGTCACCCTGGGCCGGCTCCTGTCCGGTACGGCGGTTTTGGCCGCCACCATGGCGGTGAAGCGCGAACGCCTGCCGCGCACCGCCCGCACCTGGGGCCATCTGGCCGTCGCCGCGTTCCTCCTCAACGCGCTCCCCTTCTCCCTGTTCGCGTACGCGGAGCTGACCATCCCCTCGACGCTCGCCGGGATCTGCAATGCCACGTCCCCGCTCTGGGGCATGGCCCTGTCCCTCGTCGCCCTCTCCGAGGACCGGCCGACCCGCCGCCGCGTGGCCGGACTGGGCCTCGGCTTCCTCGGCGTCCTCACCGTGCTCGGCGCCTGGCAGGGCTTCTCCGGCCTGGACTTCCGCGGTACGGCGATGGCGCTCCTCGCCTCCCTCAGCTACCCGATCGGCTGGATCTACGTCCGCCGCACCCTCGCCGGCACGGGCGCGTCGACCCTCTCGCTCACCGGCAGCCAGCTCTTCCTCGGCACCGTCCAACTGGCCCTGGTGACACCCCTCTTCACCTCCGCCCCCAGCGGCTTCCCCCTCTGGCCGACGCTCTCCGTCATCGCCCTCGGCGCCCTCGGCACCGGCCTCGCCGTCCTGCTCCAGTACGGCCTGGTGACCGAGGTCGGCCCGACCACCGCCCAGATGGTCACCTACTTCATCCCCGTCATCGCCACCGCCGCCGGCGTCGCCGTGCTCGGCGAACACCTCAGCTGGAACACCCCCGTGGGCGCCCTCATCGTCCTCACCGGCGCCGCCCTCACCCAGAGCAGACCCCGCCCCACCCCACGCACGTGAGCCCGGAGCGGCGCCGGCTCAGAACCCGGCCATGGACTTGTCCAGCACCCCGCCCACCGCGCCGTAGACACTGCACCGGACCGAGTGCCTCGCTCTGCGGCGCAGGACGAACCCCACAACGAACGACAGTGTGAAGAGCCCGCCCAGCACCAGTGTCGCCACCGGGTTGTACACGACGTACGCCGCGCAGCCGATGCCGGTCCACACGAGGATCGGCAGCAGCGAGCCGCGCACCACCACCCAGAACCCGATCCGTCCGGGAACCGAACGCAGCACCCGGTCGTGCCACACCTCGATGTGGTTCCTGGTTCCACAATGTTCGGGTTTCACGTCCACTCCTTCCGACTGTCGGCCGCCACCGCTTCCGGTGATGAAGTTCGTATGCTCGGGCGCCCACGGGACCACGAACCCGCGCCCCACCCGAAAGCCCACCCTCGCTCCGCCTCACCCATAACTCAACGGCTTCACCGGCCCCACCGCCTCCGCCACCGCGTCCGCGAGCGGGGTGATGTCGGCCTCGGTGAGGGTGGAGACGGTGAGGCGGATGCCCTGGGACGAGGCGAGGCGGAAGCGGGCGCCCGGGGCGGCGGCCCAGCCGGCGTGGAGGAGGCGGGCGATGGCACCGGTTTCGTCGGTGACGGGGACCCAGACGTTCATACCGCTGCGGCCGTGGGCCTCGACGCCCCGGTCGGCGAGGGCGCGGACGAGGGGGTCGCGGCGGCGGCCGTAGGAGCGGGCGACCTCGGCCGGGTCGACGGCTCCCGTGGTCCAGAGGTGGACCAGCGCCCCCTGGAGAAGCCGGCTGACCCAGCCCGGCCCGAGCCGCTGCCGGCCCGACACGCGGTCGGTGGTGACCGGGTCGCCGGTGAGCACGGCGACCCGCAGATCGGGGCCGTACGCCTTTGCCGTCGAGCGGACGAACGCCCAGCGGTCGGTCGCACCGGCCAGCGGGTGGACCGGCTGGTCGACGATGGCGTGCCCGTGGTCGTCCTCGATCAGCAGGACGCCGCGGTGCCCGGCCAGGACCGCCCTGAGTTCGATCGCGCGTCCCGCACCGATCGCCGCCCCCGTCGGGTTCTGCGCCCGGTCGGTGATCACGGCCGCCCGCGCGCCCGATCTCAGCGCCGCGTCCAGCGCGTCCGGCACCGGGCCGTCGTCGTCGACCGCGACCGGAACGGGGCGCATGCCCAGCGCCGGGACCAGGTCGAGGAGCCCGCCCCAGCCCGGGTCCTCGACGGCCACCGCGTCGCCGGGGCGCAGATGCGCGACGAGCACGCGCTCGATCGCGTCCAGCGACCCCGAGGTGGCGACCATCTGGCCGGCCGGAACCCCGTCCGCCTCGAACGCCGCACGGGCCAGCTCCGCGAACTCCGGGACCACCGCCGGCTGCGCGTACATCCCGGGCTCGCGCGCGTACGCCTGTGTCACCACCGCGAACGCCTCACCCAGCGCCGGAAGCAGCGCCGCGTCGGGATTGCCGTCCCCCAGGTCCCGCACGCCCGGCGGGGCCTCCACCCGCAGGGAGCCGCGTGCCGTGCTCGCCGGTCGCGGCCGGACCCGGCTGCCCCGGCGCCCGGCGGTCTCGATCACGCCCCGCTCCCGCAGGGTCCGGTACGCCGCCGCGACCGTATTCGGGTTCACCTCCAACTGCCGGGCCAACTCCCGCATGGGAGGCAGCACTTGACCGGGCGCCAGCTCCCCCGAGCCGACCGCCCGCTCCACGCTCGCGGCAATGTCCGATGCACGCCGCCCACTGATCCGATACTCTCCTAGCACAAAGCAAAGTATGCACTAGAGCAATGGAGTACGCAATGCCGGAGACCGCGCCCCAGCAGACCACGGCCCCGGACCCGGCGACGGTCTACGCGCCGACCGGACGCACGGTTCCGACCCGGTCGCGCGAGCGGGCCTCGTACGACCGGGAGCAGGTCCACTCGATACTCGACGCCGCCTACGTGTGCCACCTCGGCTTCGTACGGGACGGCGCCCCCGTCGTGCTGCCCACGCTGTTCGGACGGGTCGGTGAACGCCTCTACGTCCACGGCTCGACCGGCTCCCGTCCGCTGCGGGCGGCAAGCGGGAGCGACGAGGGACTCGCCGTGTGCCTGACGGTGACGCATGTCGACGGGATCGTGCTGGCCCGCTCCGCG
This sequence comes from Streptomyces sp. NPDC057682, assembly GCF_042799575.1. NCBI lineage: Bacteria > Bacillati > Actinomycetota > Actinomycetes > Kitasatosporales > Streptomycetaceae > Streptomyces > Streptomyces sp. NPDC057682. Next base: position 444,460 of record NZ_JBHVIN010000006.1, read on the forward strand.
TTCCACCACTCGCTCAACTACCGCTCCGTCGTGGTCCACGGCATCGCGCACACGGTGACCGACCCCGAGGAGCGGCGCACCGCCCTGGACGCGATCGTGGACCAGGTCGTGCCCGGCCGGTCGCGGGACGCACGGCCCGCGGACGAGAAGGAACTGGCGGCCACGGCCGTGATCCGGCTCGATCTGCGGGAGGTCTCCGCGAAGATCCGCACCGGCGGCCCCAACGACGACGACCGCGACCTCGGACTGCCCCACTGGGCCGGTGTGGTCCCGCTCGTCCGGAGCCACGGCACCCCGGTGCCCGCGGCCGACCTGGACCCCGCGATCCCGGTCCCGGACTATCTGGGGACCCGCTGATCCGCTCCGGGGCGGCGAGCCGGTGACCGCCCGCCGCCCCGGGCCGCTCAGACGGCCGCGACGGCCTCCTCGCGGGCGCCGACCGCGCCGCGCGTCTCGGCGACGGCCAGCCCGGCCACCGCCGTGAGCAGGAGCAGCGTCCCGACGACCGTGGCCGGGGTGAGCGGTTCCTCCAGCACGGCGACCGCGATGACCGCCGCACTGACCGGCTCCAGCAGCATGACGACGGACACGGTGGCGGCGCGCACGGTCGCGGCGCCGGCGAAGTAGAGCGCGTAGGCGAGGGCGGTCGGGACCGACGCCATGTACACGAGCAGGACGACGACCCGGACGGGGTGCTCCGTGTGCGGGACGAAGCCCTCGACCGCCGCCATCGGCAGCATCACGAGCGCGGCGACGCCGAACGCCCAGGCGCTGGTGGCGAGCGGGTCCGCGCCGCCGCCGTCGCGGCCGAGCCACCGGGTGAGCAGGGCCATCCCCGCGTAGCCGGCCGCGGAGAGCAGCGCGAAGGCGATCCCGGACGGGCGGACGGTGGCCGCGTCGCCGCCGAGCACGAGGACGGCGAGGCCCGCCAACGCCCCGCCGACCGCGGCGATTCCCCCGAGCCCGAGCCGCTCCCCCATGGTCAGCCGGGCGCCGACGGCGATGAGGACGGGCCCCGCGCCCAGCGTGACCACGGTGGCGACGGCGAGGCCGGTGGCCTGGACGGCGGCGAAGTAGGCGGTCTGGAAGGCCGCCAGGCCGAGGCCCGTTCCGAGGATGCGCAGCAGTCGGCGGCGCCGCGACTCGGCCGGTGCCGGGCGGCGGGTCCGCAGGGCGAGCGCGCCGAGCAGCAGCACCAGGCCGCCCGCGCAGCGCCAGAACGAGAGCGCGAGGGGCCCGAGATCGCCGGCCGCGAACAGCAGCGAGGCGGCGGCCCCGGCCGTGCCCCAGGCGACTCCGGCGATGATCAGATAGCAGAGACTCCGCCCGGCGGACAGGCCGGAAGCAGGATTCGACACGTGACTTCTCCATGGGAAGACAGGAAGGTGGTCGCTCGGCTCGGCACGCGGGCAGCGACGGACCGCTCGGGGACTGCCCGAGCCCGGTCTTCGTCAGGTGTGGCGGCCCGCGTCAGGCGGCAGGCGGCGGAAGTACGGTCGAGTGCATGGCCGCGACTCTAGAGGGCGACCCGGCGGGCCGACAACTCGCTGCCGGCCGCCTCCGGTTCCCCGCCCGGCCCGCTCGCGACCGGTCCCGAGGGCGCCGAGGGAGTCGACGACTGGGCGATGAGAGCGCCCCCCAGCACCAGCACGCCGCCGATGAGCTGCGGGGCGGCCAGGTGCTCCCCCAGGAGCACCCAGGCGAGCACGGTGGCGACGACCGCTTCCAGGCAGGCGACGACGCCCGCGACGGCGGGTGACAGCAGCCGGACGGAGATCACGCCGGTCACGTACGCGACGACGGTCGCCAGAAGCACGATCCAGACCAGCAGCAGCCAGGCCGGTACCTGGGCGCCGTTCATGCCGGTGTCGCCGCCGAGGACGGACCACTCCATGGTCCACGGCCGGGTCACGGCGGTGAGGACGACGGCCCCGACGAGGAGCCCGTACGCGATGACGCCGACCGGGTTCGGGGGTTCGGCCCTCCTCGCCGCGTCGGTACCGCTCCGGCCGGGGGCCGGACTCCCGCCGCCCTGGTCGGAGAGGACGAAGTAGCCGACCTGGCAGCAGGCGGCGCCGAGGGCGAGCAGAAGACCGAGGGCGTCGAACCCGAGGCCCGCCCAGACCTCGACGACGCAGGCCAGTCCGCCCACCGCGAGGACGACGCCGACGGCGGCGGCCCTGGTCACCGGCCTGCGCTGGACGAAGCGGACCCAGCCCAGGACGAGGGCGGGCGCCAGGTACTCGACGAGGAGGGCGACGCCGACCGGAATGCGGGAGAGGGCGGCGAAGTAGCAGGCCTGGACGCCCGCGACGGCGAGGAGTCCGAAGCCCAGGAGCAGCACGGGGCGGGTGCGGACCAGGTGCCGGTGGCGCCAGGCCACGGGGAGCAGGACGAGCGCGGCGCCCGCCACCCTGAGCCACACCACGTGGAGCGGGTCGAGCCCCGCCTCGATGAGTGGCTTGGCCGCCACACCGGAACCGCCGAATGCGAAGGCCGAGGCCAGGGCGAGTCCCAGACCGGCGCTTCTCCCCTGAGACGCGTGCATCGGCACATCATGACAGCTGCCGTCAGGAGCGTCACCCCCGAAGCACCTGTCGCGGTTCGCACTCCGGCGGCGGGAGGGACGCTCCCCCCGCTCCGGCCCGTCAGCTCGCGGCGGCCGGGGACTTCGAGGCGATCGAGGCGCCCGCGCGGCCGACGGCGAGCGCGTCCATGTAGTCCCGCATCCGGGCGATCAGCCCGTCGCGGACCCGGACGACCAGCAGCCCGGGGACGGCGAACCGTTCGCCCCGCGCGGACTCCACGACGGCCACGTGCTCACCGACGAGGGTGCCGGCCTCGGCGGCCTCGTGGACGACCACGTCCGCGATCTCCACCATCCGCAACGGCGAGGCGCCCCAGGCCGCCCGGTATCCGGCCCGGACCGCCTCGCGCCCCTCGAAGCGGCCGGGGAATCCGGGCGTGGTGAACGGGAACTCGTGCGTGCCGTCCTCCGCGTACAGATCGGCCAGGTCGTCGGCCGCCATCTCCCGCATGGCCCGGTGGTAGAGGTCGAGGACCTCGCGCGGCGTACGGCCGGCGTCCGCACCGCTCGTCTTCGTCATGGAACCCACTCCGTTTCCTCGGCCGGCGTCCCCGCCGAAATTCACTCAACAGACGTTGAGTGAATGACGATACGAGCCGCCGGGGAACGGGTCAACGGATTCGGTCAACGCATGTAGAGTCCGGCTGTGACGACGCACCCCACCACCCGCGCGGACCGCCGCCGGGCCACCGAGGCCCGCATCCTGGCGTGCGCGCGGGAACTGTTCGCGGCGAAGGGGTTCGACCGCACCACCATCCGCGCCGTGGCGGCGTCGGCCGGGGTCGATCCGGCCCTGGTGATGCAGTACTTCGGCTCGAAACGGGAACTGTTCACCCACGCCGCACAGGCCTCCCCCGCTCCCGCGCCCGCGGCGGACGGCGAGGCCCTGCTCGACCATCTCCTGACCGGTCTCGGCGTCAAGCTCGGCGGCCTCCCCGACGGGGCGCGGGCGATGCTGCGCTCCATGCTCACGGACCCGGCGGCGGCCTCACACGTGCGCGAGGGGCTCGACGAGCAGATTGCGGGCATCGGCCGGGCCCTGACCGCGGGCGCGGCCGGGGACGAGGGGCACTCCCACGGCCAGGCCCCGGACCCGGACCCCGACGCGGACCTGCGCGCGGCGCTGATCGTCACGACGATGGTGGGCGCGACGCTCGGTCATCAACTGCTCGGCCTCAGCGCACTGCGGGACGTTCCGGCCGACCGGATCACCGCCTTGCTCCGCCCGGCCCTGGAGGCGCTCGTCCGCCCGGCCGGCTGAGCCCGGCGGCTCAGCACCACCCGGCGGCCTGCCCGGCCCTGCCCGCGAGCGACCCGGTGTCGACGCCCGCCCGTTCCAGCACCTCGACGGCCCGGCACTCCCGGTCGTCGGCCAGGACCGCGAGCAGATCGACCCCCTCGGCCCGCTCCCGGCCGAGCGACCTGGCGCGGGCGCACGCCTCCGCCATCGCGGACGCCGCCGAGGGCGACCAGCCGTCGGCGGCCGCGTCCGGCACCACCGGGACCGCCCCGGTGTCCTCGACCGTCCCCTGCCAGCGGAGCCCGTACCCGATGCTGCGCTGGACGAGGTAGCCGAGCACCCTGGCGAGCTGCGGGCCGCCGTCGAAGGCGGACCGCACCTCGGGGTCGGACTCGATCAGGGAGTGCAGGAGATGAGCGGTGTCGATCTGCCGGTCGCCGTCCCGAAGGGCCCGTCTGCGCGCACCCGACACCACCGCGCCCAGCGCGGCACCGAATGCGGCGTCGAACTCGGCGCGGTGGTGCGCTGCGGGCTGCTGGGGGATGCGCGGCGTACGGTTCTGCACCCTTCCACCCCATCAGTCCGGGAGCCCGGAAGCGTCCCCGCGGAGTCCCATCGCCGCATCCGCCCCGAGTTGTGCACAGGGGAGCGGGACCTCCTCCTTACGGATGAGATCGGGCCGTTTCGGGAACACGTTAGGGAACCCGGCGCGCGCCGCCTTGCCTCGCGCTCCCGGAGCAACCGCGAACCTCCCCGCACACGTCCCACAGCACGAGGCACCGGTACGGCGGGAAGGAGGCGGTTGCGGGGATGAGCTGGCTGGTCTCCCTGCCCGCACTGGACGGGCGCGACTACGTCTACCGGGTCCACGCCCCGCCCGACGCCCTGCCCGCCGATCTGTTCTGGGCGGCGTTCCACTGCCACGACGACGGACCCCATCCGCGCGCCTCCGACCGCTTCGACGCGGCGGAGATCCGCCGGGCCGGGACGGATCAGGACCCCGGCCAGCATTTCTGACGGTTCATCAGTATTGAATGTTCACGCCACTGCGGCTACGTTCCGCGACACCGTAACCCGTCGAGAAGGGGTGGTCGCATGGCCGAAGTCAGTGCAGAGGCGCGCATCGAGGCACCGGCCGAGAAGGTCTGGGCCCAGCTGACCGACTTCAGCGCGTACGGGGAGTGGAACGCCACGCACACCAGCTTCCCCAAGGGCGGCCCGGACACCCTCGAACTGGCCGCCACCTACGAGGAGAACATGAAGCTCATGGGCTTCCCGGCCGAGGTCACCTGGACGGTGGCGGAGCTGGAGACGGGCCGGCTGCTCACGACCACGGGCAAGGGCCCGATGGGCGTGAACCTGAAGATGCGGTACGCGCTGACGCCGGACGGCGATGCCACTGCGCTGCGGATCGACGGCGAGTTCACGGGCGCGGCGGTCTCGCTGATGGCCGGCAAGCTCAAGGACTCGGCCACGGCGGCGCTCGTCGAATCCCTGCGCAAGCTGGACGGACTCATCGTCGCCTGACCACCGCGCGACGGGTACGTCGAAGGGCCCCGCGGCTCGGCCGCGGGGCCCCGGTGCGCACCTCTCCTCATATGTCCCACCGAACGGGTCAGCCCTCGTCGGCGAGGATGAGGTAGAGCTTCCTGCGGGCGTCGTTGATCACCGACAGCGCCTTCTCGCGCTGCTCGGCCGAGCCGGTCTTCCAGACCTGGCCGAACGCCTCCATCATCCCGAAGCCCGCCTGCCGGACCTCGTTGAGGCTCTCCCAGTCGACGCCGCGGCCGGCTTCCTCCCAGGGCGCGTTCGGCCCGGACTCCGCCTCGGTGCGACCGGCCTCGGTGAGCGTGAACAGCTTCTTGCCGCCCTCGCTCTCGCTGACGATCAGCCCCTCGTCCTCCAGCATCTGAAGCGTCGGGTACACCGAGCCGGGACTGGGCCGCCAGGCCCCGCCGCTGCGCTCGCCGATCTCCTGGATCATCTCGTACCCGTGCATCGGGCGGTCCTTCAGCAGAGCGAGGATCGACGCGCGCACATCACCGCGCCGCGCCCTCCCCCGGCCACCGCCCCGGCCGCGCCCGCCGAACGGGCCTCCCCCGAAGGGTCCTCCGCCGAACGGCGGCCCGAACTGCCCGAAGGCCGCCCGACGCCCTTCGAAGTCCCCCTGCTCGTGCCGACCGGGCCCACAGGGGCCGCGACCGTGTCCATGTCCGTGGTCGTGTGCATGCATGGTCGTACTCCTTCTCGTATCAATCTTGGTATCGCTGCACTGTCGCGATGCTTCGACGATATATCGGAACCGCTCGCTTGGCAAACATGCAGGCCGGGGCGGCGGTGCCCCTCGACGCGGCGGCCCCGTCGGTCGCCCTCGCAGCTGCCGACCCGCGGCCCATCCGGCGGAATCCCGGGACGAGCGGCACACGGATCACCCATCGCAGCGCGGACGGCGTCCGCACACCCGGAAGCGGCCCGACTCGACCGGCCGCTGTCCGGCCGCCGTCGATGTGTTCCTCGCCGACCGGACCGAGACGAACCGGGCCTCTGTCCGGACCGCGTACCTGGCCTTCCCCGAGACACAGCGCCGGTACGCCGGGCGACATGGACCTCAAGGACCGGCCGCCGCGGATCCTGGTGGCCGGACCCGGCGGCCTGGACCGGCTGCCGTTCGGCGAAACCGAAACGGCGAGGCAGGAGGACTACGACGCGGCACTCACGTACTTCGAGGAGCGGGCGCACCGGATCACCGAGCGGGCCGCCCGCGTCCCGGCGGACTGACCGGAGGGCGCGCGGGCCCCGGCGCTCCGCCTCCGGCACTCGTATCCGAACAAGCCCGCGCCGCAGCCCGGAAGGCTCGGCCTGCGCCACGACCACCCGGCGCCGATCACCGTCGGGGACACGGACTACCCGTCCGTCGCCCATGCCTACTGGGCGCTCTCGATCACCGAGCCCGGGACCCGGCACGCGGTCGCGACGGCCGTATCCGCGGCCGAGGCACGAAGGCCGGCGGCCGAGGCCCCTCGCCGGGAGGACCGGGAGCACGTCAGGACCGGTCACCGGGCCGGCCCCGATGTGAACGCGGAGGGGGTCAGCCGATCGGCGGGGCGAGGTACTCCAGCGCGTATCCCTCACCGGAAGGTGTGACGCGTGCGATGCCGGGTGAGTCGAGGTGCGCGCCGGCCACGAAGTGCCCCGGGCGCGTCAGCTGTTCGAGGAGGGTCGCTCGCGCGGTGCGGGCCATGGGCCGGTCGGCGTCGAACTCCCAGGCCACCCGCGGCCGGCCGAACTGGAGTGTGGGGACGTGCACGGTGTCGCCCCAGAGGAGCAGGCGGTCTCCGGTGCCGCTCTCGACGGCGTAGACGACGTGGCCGGGTGTGTGACCGGGCGTCGGGAGCGCCACGGCCCAGTCGTTGATCGCGGTCCGCTCCGACACGGGGACGACCCGGTCGCGGACCGGGGCGAGACGGCCCGTGAACACCGAGGCGTCGGCGGCTCCGATCCACACGCGTTCGAGACCGGGGAACGCCTCCGAGCCGTCCGGCGCGATCAGCCCGCCGACATGGTCCACGTGCCGGTGGGTGACGGCCACGTCGGTGAGGCTCGAGCGGTCGATCCCCGCTTCGTCGAGCGCGTCGTAGATCAGTCCCATGGTCGGTTCGTGCCAGGCGTCGGACGCACCGGCGTCGACGAGGAGGGACCGCGTCCCGTCGGTGACGAGGAAGGCGTTGACCGACAGCCGCAGGTTGCCGCCGGGCAGCGGGACGGCGGCCGGCAGTTCACCGAGCGGGCTCCCGTCCTCGTCGCGGAGCCGGGTCGGCGGCATGTCGAGGTACCCGTCCCGCAACGAGGTCACCCGCAGGTCGCCGAAGGCGAAGGTGGTGTGGTGCCTGCCGCTCGAGATCACGCGCATGGAGCCTCCGTCGTGTCGGGTGCGGACGGCACCCCGTACGCCTCGGTGTCGCGTCGGATGCCGCGCGGGCTGTTGCGGCCGTCTCCGCAGCACGGGGCGGAGTACGCGGCAGGACCGGCCACGGCCACGCAGGACCGCGCCGAGCCGATTGTAGGATCACTCCTCGACCGGTTTCACGGAGGGGAGTTGGCCGACGATGATGCCCCCGTCCTGCGCGATGTGCCGGGCGTCCCGCGGGGACCATCCCTTCGACTTCTTCACGCTCGTGTACTTCCGCCGCATCGAGCCTCCCACCGACCGCGACGGGCATCCCCAGAACGCCGTCTGGTTCTGCGCGGACCACGTCCGGTTCACCGAGGGCAAGACCCATATGAGCGCCATGGTGGCCATGGTCCACATACGCGCCGCCGTCCGGCGCGCCCGCCCGAGCATCTGGCCGCTCACGAGCATCCCCTGAGCCGCCCGGGGCAGGTCCGTTCGGCGTCCAGGGGCCGCCGATGCGGAATTGGCCTTGGCCCGCCGCCCGGCCGCGCCCCTACGGTCGGCCCATGAGGATTCGAATCGTCGATGCGTTCACCGACCGCCCCTTCGCCGGCAACCCGGCCGGGGTCCTGCTCCTGGGCCCGGACGGATTCCCCGGGGACAGCCGCCTCCAGCAGATCGCCGCGGAGCTGAACCTCTCCGAGACCGCCTTCGCCCACCCGCTGCCGCCCGGCGGCGACGCCGACTGGGCGCTGCGGTGGTTCACCCCGGCCACCGAGGTGGACATGTGCGGCCACGCCACGCTCGCCACCGCCCACATCCTGCACACCACCGGGACCGCGAGCGGTACGGTCCGGTTCGCCGCCCGGTGCGGTGTGCTGACCGCACGCACCACACCGGACGGCGCGATCGAGCTGGACTTCCCGACCGCCCCGCTCAGGTCCGAGACCGCGCCGGACGGGCTGGCCGCGGCCCTGGGCGCGGAGCCGGTGTCGGTCCACGACACGGGGCCGCACGTGGGCGATCTGCTGGTGGAGCTGGCGGACGAGGCGGCCGTGCGGGCGCTGACGCCGGACTTCGCGGCCCTGGCCGGCCTCTCGCGGCGCGGCGTCATCGCGACGGCGGCGGCCGCCGATCCCGCGGGCGGCTACGACTTCGTCTCGCGCGGCTTCTTCCCCGGCGTGGGCATCGACGAGGACCCGGTGACGGGCAGCGCCCACACGGCCCTCGCCCCGTTCTGGTCGGCCCGGCTCGGCCGCGCCGAACTGACCGGTCTCCAGGCCTCCGCCCGCTCCGGACTGGTCCGCACCGCGCTGCGCGGCGACCGCACCGTCCTCACCGGGCACGCGGTGACCGTCGTGGACGGCGATCTGCTCGTCGCCCCGTAGGAGGTTCCGGACCACCGCGGGACGACGGAAGGGCGGCCGCGGTACGGCGGGGGGCGGGCGTCCCTGTGGCGCGGCCGCCCCTCCCGTGGCCCGGTCACGGCGTCGGGAGCCAGTCCACCTTTCCGGCGAGCAGCGCGTATCCGACGAACGCGCCGATGTCGAGCAGCGCGTGCGCGGCGACCAGCGGGCCCACCCGCTGCCAGCGCCGGTAGAGGAGGACGAAGACGACACCCATCGCCATGTTGCCGAGGAAGCCGCCGATGCCCTGGTACAGGTGGTACGAGCCGCGCAGCACCGAGCTGGCCACCAGGGCGGCCATCGGCGTCCAGCCCAACTGCCCCAGCCTGCGCAGCAGATAGCCGACGACGATCACTTCCTCCACCACGGAGTTCTGGATCGCCGAGAGGACGAGAACGGGGAACTTCCACCACACGTCGGGGAGCGACTCGGGGACGACCGTGAGGTTGAAGCCGGAGGCGCGGGCGACGAGGTAGAACGCCAGTCCCGTGCTGCCGATGCCCGCCGCGACGAGGGTGCCGCGGCCGAGGTCCTGCCAGGGCCGGCTCCGGTCGAATCCGATGGCGCGCAGGCCCGTGCCCTCCCGGAGGAGGAGATGGGCGACGAGGGCGACGGGGACCAGTGCCGTGGAGATACTGAAGAGTTGCCACGCGAGATCCAGCCAGGGCCGGCCCGGTGCGTAGGAACTGTTGAGGGTGGCCGCCTGATCCTTCAAACCCCCTGGTTTCGTCAGCGATCCGACAAAACTGATCAGGGCAGACACTCCGCTGGCGCCCAGCGAGAGCGCCAGAACCAGCACCGTTTCGGACCGCAGAATCCGCTGTGACACGGCCTCCCGAGGAAAAGATTCAGCCACGTGCCCTGCCTCCACCTGTACACCTGCCCTCAGTTGTGCATTCCCGTCCCATGCCGCTCCCCGTGCCGCTAGGGTCTCGAATGCAGGTACGAAGATCATGCGCGACAGGCCGGGGGACGAGCACCATCGCCGATGGTGTGGTCCCCCTTTTCCTTGTTCATCCTCAAGGAGGGGCACCACCGACATGGGACGTCACAGCTTGCCGGACGACTACGCGGCGGACGGAAGCGGGGACCGTCCTCCGCGCCGCCGCCGTACCGTGGTCATCGCCACCATGCTCGTTCTCGCCGTCGCCGGGGGAACAGCGGTCGCGGCACAGGGCGGCCTGCTGTCGTTCTCGAAGTCGTGCGACGACAGCGCCGTACACCTGACCATGATGTCCTCCCCGGACATCGCTCCCGCCGTGCGTGCCGTCGCCGACCGGGCACGCAAGGACAACCTGAAGTCCGACGGGCACTGCGTGGACGTGGAGGTGGTGGCCCGCGACTCGTACAAGGTCGCGGACGCCCTCGCCCGCGGCACGAAGACGCCCGACTACCAGATGTGGCTCCCCGACTCCGAGCTGTGGCTGACCCGGGCCAAGGGCAACGGCGACGCCGTACCGATCACTCCGGGCGACTCCGTCGCCTCGTCGCCGGTCACCGTGGCGATGGTCCCCTCGGCCGCCAAGAGCCTCGGCTGGCCGAAGAAGCAGTACAGCTGGGCCGAGCTGACCGCCGCGGCCATGGAGTCCGACAAGGTACGGCTGGGATCGGCCGACCCGGCGCGGAGCGCCACCGGCCTGCTGGCCCTCACCAGCATCGGGATCTCCTCCGACAAGCAGGGCGGGGACAGCGACACCCGCGTCGCGGCCACGGCCAAACTGCTGGCCCAGCGGATGTCCGACGGCGACACCCAGGTCGCCGGGACGCTGCCGCAGGACAGCTCGGGCGCCGAACAGGGAAATCCGGCGCGCAACCAGGCGGTGCTCCTCTCCGAGCAGGCCGCCTTCGCCCACAACGCCGAGTCCACCGACGGCGGGAGGCTCAACCTCTTCTACCCCGAGGACGGCACCCCTCTCCTCGACTATCCCTTCGCCCTGGTCAACGAGGAGGAGCAGACGACGGACCAGAGCCGGGCCGCGCTCCGCTTCATGACGCTGCTGTCCGAGGACGCCTCCCAGCGCACCCTGCGCGAGCACGGCTTCCGCACCGTCGACGGCACCCCGGACGAGGCCATGGTCGCCGCCGCCGGTGCCAAGTCGCCCCAGCCGTACGCCACGGTGCCCGGCTCCGCCCTCCCGGACGAGGCCCTCCAGCAGACGCTGGGCATGTGGACGATCACCGTGCAGAGCGCGCGGCTCACCACGGTCGTCGACGCCTCGGGGTCGATGGCCACGATCGTGCCGGGCCGCAACCAGTCGCGGATGGACGTGACGAAGGCCTCGCTGATCCAGGCGCTCAACCAGTTCACGCCGAACGACGAGATCGGGCTCTGGGAGTTCGCCACCACGCTCGACGGCGACAAGGACTACCGCCAGCTGGTGGCGACCGCGCGGCTCGGCGACGCCGCCAAGGGCGGCGGCACCCACCGCGAGAAGCTCGCCGCCGCCTTCGCCGGGCTGAAGCCCGTGCCGGACGGTGCCACCGGTCTGTACGACACGACGCTGGCCGCGTACAAGGAGGCCCAGCGCACCTATGTGAAGGACAAGTTCAACGCGGTCGTGATCCTCACGGACGGCTCCAACCAGGACGAGCAGTCGATCTCGCGTTCCGCCCTGATCGCGGAGCTCAAGAGGATCAGCGACCCCGAGCGGCCCGTTCCGCTGCTCGCCATCGCGGTGGGCCCGGAGGCGGACCGCGACGAGCTGAACGACATAGCCAAGATCACCGGGGGCGGCGGCTACCAGGTGAACGACCCGGCGGAGATCCAGGCGGTGATCCTCCAGGCCGTGATGACCGCCGGCCAGAACGGCCGCGCGGCCGAGGAGGAGTAGGACACGGGGCGACCGGGCCCGACGGGATCCTCCGGGGTTCCCGCCGGGCCCGCCTCATGCCGCCGGGATGTCCGCGGGCCAGGTGTGCACCGGCTCACCGGCCTGCATCAGTTCGCCGTACCGCCGGGTCATCGCGGCGAGCGCGTCGCCCCGTGCGAGCCCCGCGCGACGGGCCCGGTGATAGGCCTCCGCCTGCCAGGACGCCCCGTTCGTCCGCCGCCGGCAGCGCCCCTCGATGATCCCGAGATAGTGGTCCCGGTCGGCGGCCTCGACGTTCCAGGCGTCGAGCCCCGCGGCGGCCAGCGGCAGCAGTTCGTCCCGTACGAGCTTCACGGCCGGCACCCGGGTCAGCCCGCCGGAGCGTCCGGGACGGGGCCAGAGCAGTTCGGCGTCGATGCCCAGCCGGCAGGCGTTCTCGAAGTTCTCCGCCGCCGCGGCGAACGGCATCCTGGTCCACACCGGTCGCGGCTCCTCCGCCAGCGACCGGACCAGCCCGTAGTAGAGGGCCGTGTTCGCCATGACGTCGGCCACGGTGGGCCCGGCGGGCAGGACCCGGTTCTCCACGCGCAGATGCGGTACGCCGTCCACGAGCCCGTACACCGGACGGTTCCACCGGTAGACGGTGCCGTTGTGGAGGACCAGCTCGTGGAGGTGGGGCACCCCGCCGTCGTCGAGGACGCGCAGCGGATCCTCCTCGTCGCACAGGGGCAGCAGCGGCGGGAAGTAGCGCAGGTTCTCCTCGAACAGCTCGAAGGCCGAGTCCACCCACTTCTCGCCGAACCAGGTCCTCGGCCGCACGCCCTGGTTCTGCAGTTCGGGCGGCCGGGTGTCCGTGGCCTGCTGGAAGAGCGGCGGCCGGGACTCCCGCCACACCTCACGGCCGAACAGGAACGGGGAGTTGGCCCCCAGCGCCACCTGCACCGCGGCCACGGCCTGGGCCGCGTTCCAGACGTCCGCGAAGCGCTCGGGGGTCACCTGGAGATGCAGCTGCACGGAGGTGCAGGCGGCCTCCGGAGCGATCGATCCGGAGGTGCAGACCAGTCGCTCCACGCCTTCGATATCCAGGGAGAAATCCTCGCCCCGGGCCGCCACCATTTGATCGTTGAGCAGGGCGTAGCGGTCCACGTCGGAGAGGTTGGACCGGACCATGTCGGTGCGTCCGAGCGTGGGGAGTATTCCGATCATCATGATCCCGGCGTCGACCTCGGCGGCCTTCCGGTCGGCATATCCGAGCCCGGCCCGCAGCTCCTCGGCCAGTTGATCGAGAACGCGGCCCGACAGATGATGGGGAACTATGTTGACTTCCAGATTGAACATCCCCAGTTCCGTCTGGAAATCACGGCTGGCGATACGGTCCAGTACCTGTCCGTTCAACATCTTCGGCATACCGTCGGCACCGGCCAGATTCAGTTCGATCTCCATCCCCATGAGGTTGCGGGGACGGTCGAACCTCCGGTCCGCCAGAAGTCTCTCCAGCCCCTCCAGGCACTGGTGGAGCTTGGTCCGATACCGCTGCCGGTCGGACAGGTCAAAGGCGTCCGCCACGACCTTCTCCCCCATCGAAGGGTCCCTCCTCAAGTGGGCGGCCCGCGGCCCAGACCGCTCGCGTCAGGGTCGATAATGCCCAGACGGAGAGATCCGTAACGCCCCGCGGACGGCATGCGGCCGCTAATCTGAAGAACGAGGCCCGAGGCACATTCACTCGGCATGCCGCATCCCACAGTTTCCCGATCGGCATACGGGGAATGCACCGGCACGTTTCGGCCGACCGCGACGCGGGAAAAACCCGAGGCGGTGACTGCGCCGCGCGCATCGAATCAGCGTAATCTCCGCATAATAAAGTCCGGATACCGCCTTGTCGGCAATCACCACGACGGCTAGTGGAAACACCGTGTGAACACGTGTCGTATAAACTCCGCGGACGAGGCAGAGAGTTGACGCACCGGCCCAGTCACCGGCCTCCTCTGGCCCCGCACGCCGACACCGCCGTCTGCACCCGCCCACGCACCACCGTGTCTCCGAAGTGAGAGGCGACCCACTATGCCGCTGCATGTTCCCCCGGCCCCCGCGCCCGCCCTGCGCAGCGTTCTCGCGGCCCTCGGTTCACCGACCGCCGTCCGCGAGGCCCGCACACCAGCACTGCGGTCCGCCCAGGAACCACTGAGCCCCGATCACCCGCTCCCCGTCCATGTGCTGGACCGCCTCGCACCGGGAGCCCTCGCGCCGACCACCCGCCTCATCGGCTGGCGCTTCCTGATCCGCGGCACGGAACGGGCCGTCGCCGCGGCCGACACCATGCTCACCCCCGACGGCTGGGCGTTCTCGCACTTCTTCGAGGGCCCGTACCTCGCCTCGACCGAACTCGCCCTGCGCCAGGCGGAGGCGGCCCCCACCCCGTACCAGCCGCGGCTCCTGTCCATCCCCGAGCTGTACATGCTCGCGCTCTGGCTGCACGGCGACATCACGGCGGACGCCTCCCTCGGCGCACCCGCCCCTGCCGATCTCCTCGTCCCGCTCGCTCCCGCCCCACCGGGTATCGCGGCACACCGTCCGCACCGGGTCGCCGATCTGCTCCCCGTGATCACCACCCGTATCGCACCCGGTCCCGGCCCCCTGCTGGGCTCGCCCGCCTGAGCCCCGCTCCCCCACGTCTCATGCGCGGCGCCCCGTCACCGGCACCCCGGCGGCGGGGCGCCGCGCATGCCCGCGGGAGCCGGGGGTCCATCCGGACTAGCCCCATCCGGCCACCCCGAACCACCCGAAGGGACAGTGCAGTTGCGCTGAACCGTCCGGCTGGGTGACGCGTCATGAGAGGAGAAGGAGCGCTGCTGCGAAATCCCTGCGGAATGACGTCCGTGGGGCAACACTGGGATCGGACCGATCGATACGGGGGAGCGGTCATGAACACCTCGTCCAGCCGCAGGACATTCAACTCGACGCAGCGAAAGAACCCATCCATGTGCCAGCACCAGCCACCCTGCCCGACAGCCGACTCCGCCGACCGGGAAGCCGCCCGCCTGGTGGCCCATCACCCGGAACAGGGCTGGAGCCTGCTGTGCAACGGCGTCCTGCTCTTCGAGGACACCGGTGAGCTGCTTCCCGACGGACAGATCATCGCCCCGCACCGGCCGTTGGGCACCGGCCGGGTGGCGAAGGCGGCCTGAGCCGCAGGTACGGAAAAGGGGCCGGCCCGGAGAGATCTCCGCACCGGCCCCCACGCGTGTCCGCGTCACGCCGCCCGTTCGCGACGCCGCCCCCGGATCAGTCGTCGTACGCGTCCAGCGGCGGGCACGAGCAGACCAGGTTGCGGTCGCCGAAGGCGCCGTCGATGCGGCGCACCGGCGGCCAGTACTTCTCGGCGGGCGAGACCCCGGCCGGGAAGACCGCCGTCTCGCGGCTGTAGGCGTGCGCCCACTCCCCGCCCAGCGCGGCCGCGGTGTGCGGAGCGTTGGCCAGCGGGTTGTCCTCCCCGCTCCACTCGCCCGAGGCCACCTTCTCGATCTCGGCGCGGATGGCGATCATCGTGTCGCAGAAACGGTCCAGCTCCGCCAGGTCCTCGCTCTCGGTCGGCTCGATCATCAGCGTGCCGGCGACCGGGAACGACATGGTCGGCGAGTGGAAGCCGTAGTCGATGAGGCGCTTGGCGACATCGTCGATGCTGACACCGGTGGCCTTCGACAGCGGCCGCAGGTCCACGATGCACTCGTGCGCGACGAGACCCGCCGGGCCGGTGTACAGGATCGGGTAGTGCGGCTCCAGCCGCTTGGCGATGTAGTTGGCCGCGAGTACGGCGACCTGCGTCGCGCGCTTGAGGCCCTCGCCCCCCATCAGGCGTACGTACGCCCAGGAGATGGGCAGGATCCCCGCCGAGCCCCAGGGCGCCGCCGAGATCGGTCCGACGCCGGTCTCCGGGCCCGCGGCGGGCTGCAGCGGGTGGTTCGGCAGGTACGGCGCAAGGTGGGCGCGCACACCGACCGGGCCGACGCCCGGACCGCCGCCGCCGTGCGGGATGCAGAAGGTCTTGTGCAGGTTCAGGTGGGAGACGTCGCCGCCGAAGCGGCCCGGCTTGGCGAGACCGACCAGCGCGTTCAGGTTGGCGCCGTCCACGTACACCTGGCCGCCGGCGTCGTGGACCTCGGCGCAGATGTCGGCGACGTGCTCCTCGAAGACACCATGGGTCGACGGGTAGGTGATCATCAGCACCGCGAGCTCGTCGCGGTGCTGCGCGATCTTGGCGCGCAGGTCCTCGACGTCGACCTCGCCGTCGTCGGCGGTCTTCACCACGACGACCTTCATCCCGGCCATCACGGCGCTCGCGGCGTTGGTGCCGTGGGCCGAGGACGGGATCAGGCAGACGGTCCGGTTCTCGTCACCGTTGGCGCGGTGGTACGCGCGGACGGCGAGCAGCCCGGCGAACTCGCCCTGCGAACCCGCGTTGGGCTGGAGGGAGACCGCGTCGTAACCGGTGACCTCGGCCAGGCGCTCCTCCAGCTCGTGGATGAGCGTCAGGAAGCCCTCCGCCTGCTCGGCCGGGGCGAACGGGTGCAGCGCGCCGAACTCGGGCCAGGTGATGGACTCCATCTCGGCCGTCGCGTTCAGCTTCATGGTGCAGGAGCCGAGCGGGATCATGCCGCGGTCCAGCGCGTAGTCCTTGTCGGCGAGGCGGCGCAGGTAGCGCAGCATCGCGGTCTCGGAGCGGTGCTGGTGGAAAACCGGGTGGGTCAGGATCGCGTCGTCGCGCAGCAGCCCCTCGGGCAGCGCGTCGGCGGTCGTGGCGTCCAGCGCCTCCACGTCCGCCTCGACGCCGAAGGCGGCCCAGACGGACTCGACCAGGGCGCGGGTGGTGGTCTCGTCGCAGGCGAGGGAGACGGTGTCGGCGTCGACGAGGCGGAGGTTCACCCCGCGGGCGCGGGCGCCCTCGACGACCGCGGCGGCCCCGCCCGGGACGCGGACGGTGAGCGTGTCGAAGTGGGCGTCGCCGACCACCTCGACGCCGCCGTCGCGCAGCCCCCGCGCCAGGATGGCGGCGTAGCGGTGGGTGCGGCGCGCGATGGTCCGCAGCCCTTCGGGGCCGTGGTAGACCGCGTACATGCCGGCCATGACGGCGAGCAGCACCTGCGCGGTGCAGATGTTGCTCGTGGCCTTCTCACGGCGGATGTGCTGCTCGCGGGTCTGGAGCGCCAGCCGGTAGGCCTTGTTCCCGTCCGCGTCCACGGAGACGCCGACGAGGCGGCCGGGAAGGCTGCGGGCGAACTTCTCGCGGACGGCCATGTAGCCGGCGTGCGGTCCGCCGAAGCCCATCGGGACACCGAAGCGCTGGGTGGTGCCGACGGCGATGTCCGCGCCCAGCTCGCCGGGCGAGGTGAGCAGCGTGAGCGCCAGCAGGTCGGCGGCCACGGTGACGATCGCGCCCAGCTCGTGGGCCTGCTCGACGAGGGGGCGCAGATCGCGCACGGCTCCGGAGGCGCCGGGGTACTGCAGGAGCACGCCGAAGACGCCGCGCTCGGCGAGGTCGGCCGGGATCCCGTCGCTCAGGTCCGCGACGACGACCTCGACGCCGGTGGGCTCGGCCCGGGTCTCGATGACCGCCACGGTCTGCGGCAGGGTGTCGGCGTCGACCAGGAAGACGCCCTGCTTGACCTTGCCGACGCGCCGCGCCAACGCCATGGCCTCGGCGGCGGCGGTGCCCTCGTCGAGCAGCGAGGCACCGGAGGTGGGCAGCCCCGTGAGGTCGGCGACCATCGTCTGGAAGTTCAGGAGGGCTTCGAGGCGGCCCTGGGAGATCTCGGGCTGGTACGGCGTGTACGCCGTGTACCAGGCGGGGTTCTCCATGACGTTGCGGAGGATCACCGGCGGGGTGAAGGTGCCGTAGTAGCCGAGCCCGATCATGGGGGCCAGCACCTGGTTGCGGTCGGCGAGCGTGCGCAGCTCGGCCAGGACCTCGGCCTCGGTACGGGCGTCCGGCAGGGCCAGCGCCTCGGCGCTCTTGATCACGTCGGGCACCGCGGCGGCGGTCAGCTCGTCCAGCGAGCCGTAGCCGACCTGGGCGAGCATCTTCGCCTGGGCCTCGGCATCGGGACCGATGTGGCGCTGCTCGAACGGGATTCCCTGTTCCAGCTGGGCGAGCGAAGGGCGACGGGGGGTCATGATGGAGGCCTCCTGGTCTGTCACGACCTGCGAGGGGCACCACGGCGCGGGGTGCCCGAACGGCCTCCCCCTCTGTCATCTCAACCTGAGAGCTTCACCGGTGCCCGCGGGGCGCACCGGTTTTCACCGTCGGTGAGGGAGGGACCCGGCACGGCTCACGCCGTACGGAACCCGCCCTGCTTTCCAGAGTGACCTCGTCCGTGCGGTACGGGGGCCTGAGAGATTCCGGGGAGGATTTGCTCCTTCGGCGCCCTCCGGAGGGCTTCCGGAGGACTCTCCCGCACGGGGTCAGCAGCCGTATCCAGCCTACCAGCGGGGTCCCCGGCTCCCTTCCCGAGTGGCCGGGACCACGATTGTGGACTTCTGTAGTGCCTGTGGAGTAGCCGCGACCAGTGGGAGGGACCGTGCAGACCGACATCGATCCGCGCAGCCTGATCGGCCGCAAGGCGTTCGACCGCAAGGGCACCAAGATCGGAACCGTCGACGAGGTGTACCTCGACGATGCCACCGGTGTGCCGGAGTGGGCGGCCGTCCGCACCGGACTGTTCAGCCGGGACGCCTTCGTCCCCCTGGAGCCGAGCGAACTGGTCGACGAGACGCTGCGCGTCCCCTTCGACCGCTCCCTGATCAAGGACGCCCCCGACTTCGGCGTGGGTCGCCATCTCTCGCCGGAGCAGGAGCTCCAGCTCTACCGGCACTACGGTCTGGACGCGGCGCCCGACGCCGGCGGCCCCGACCGTGACTTCGGCAGGCTGGCCGGCCACGAGGAGTAGTCCGCCGGATCGCTCACGAGCGGCAGGGGCTCGGCGGGCCGCAGCTGCGGGTCGTCGATCCGGAACGTCCGCACCCGGCCCGGCCGCGATTCCGGTTCCTCGAACCGCACGGTGACGCGGCCGACCCCGCTCCCCTGCACCCAGCCGTGTCCGTGTGCCTCGTGGTGCACGTCGTGCCCGGCCGGCCAGCGCCGCGCGGCCCGCTGCTCGGGGCTCTCCTCGCTCTCCCCGCCGTCGGGCGCAGGACGGCCGTCCCCGGGCTCCCTCGGTGCGCCCTCGGGCCGGTGGGGCCCGGCGGCCTCGGCGGCGGCCCCGGCGGCCGCCGCGCGCTCTCCGGCCGCCTGCGCGAAGAGATCCTCCTGGGTGAAGTCGGCCAGCCCCGTGACACCGACGCCGAGCAGCCGTACGCCCCCGGTGGTGTCCACGCCTTCCAGGAGCCGCGCCGCGGCCTCCCTGACCACTGTGGGGTCGTCGGTGGGCCCCCGGAGCGTCTCGGAGCGGGTCAGCGTGGAGAAGTCGTAGCGCCGCACCTTCAGGACCACCGTGCGCCCGGAGCGCCCGGCCCCCTTCAGCCGGTGGACACAGCGGTCGGCGAGCCGTTCGACCTCGGTCCTGATCCGGACCCGGTCGTGCAGATCCGCGTCGAAGGTGTCCTCGACGGAAACCGACTTGGCGTCCCGTTCCGCGACGACGGGCCGGTCGTCGTGGCCCAGGGCCATGTGGTGCAGCGCGGTGCCGTGCGCCTTGCCCAGCAGCCGTACGAGCTCCGCCTCACCGGCCTCGGCGAGGTCGTCGACCGTGGTCATACCGGCCCGGCGCAGATGGTCGGCGGTGGCGGGTCCGACCCCGGGCAGGGTGCGCACGGGCATGGGCGCGAGCAGTTCCCGTTCGGTACCCGGTTCGATCAGCAGGATACCGTCGGGTTTGGCCTCCTCCGACGCGATCTTCGCCAGCATCTTGGAGCCGGCCAGTCCGACGGAACCGCTGAGTCCGGTCACGGCCGTGATGGCCGTGCGCAGCTGGCGGCCGATCTCCAGGGCGGAGGCGCTGTCGTCCGCCGTCCCGCCGGCCTCCAGGTCGACGAAGGCCTCGTCCAGGCTGAGCGGCTCCACCAGCGGGGACAGCTGACCCAACAGCGCCATGACCTGGTCGCTCACCGTGCGGTAGAGGCCGAAGCGCGGGACGAGGTAGGCGGCGTTGGGCGCGAGTCTCCGGGCCTGGGCCATGGGCATCGCCGAATGCACCCCGAAGCGCCGGGCCTCGTAGGAGGCGGTGGCGACGACCCCGCGCGGCCCCAGCCCGCCCACCACGACCGGTTTGCCGCGCAGGCTGGGCTTCGCCGCCTGCTCCGCCGAGGCGTAGAAGGCGTCCATGTCCAGATGCAGGATGGTGGGCGCGGCTCTCACATCACCCGATGGTGCCCTACGGCACTGACAGTCGCCCCGTCACGACGACGGCCACGCGCCGGATCCTCCGGTGCGTGGCCGTCCTGCCGTACGGGAGCGGTCAGCCGGCCCGGTTGCGGCGGCGGGCCAATTCGTCGGTGGGGTTGTTGCCGATCAGTGTTTCGCCGGTGTCGACGCGCTCCCCGTGGAGCTGGGAGAGGGCGGCGTCCACATCGCGCCAGACCACACCGACGGCGATCCCGAAGACGCCCTGACCGCCCTGGAGCAGATCGACGACCTCGGCGGGCGAGGAGCATTCGTAGACGGTCGCGCCGTCGCTCATCAACGTCATGCGTTCGAGGTCCTGGAAGCCGCGGGCCCGCAGGTGCTGCACGGTGGTGCGGATGTTCTGGAGGGCCACGCCGGTGTCCAGGAAGCGTTTCACGATCTTCAGCAGGACGACGTCCCGGAAGCTGTAGAGCCGCTGGGTGCCGGAGCCGTAGGCCGGGCGGACGCTCGGCTCCACCAGCCCCGTACGGGCCCAGTAGTCGAGCTGCCGGTAGGTGATGCCGGCGGCGGCGCAGGCCGTCGGTCCTCGGTAGCCGATGTCGTTGGCCGCTGTCACGCCGTCCCCCGCCACGGCGGCCGGTGCGACCGGCTGCCTGATGGTGTGGCCGGCCGTACTCCCCTGCTGCGGATACGGCGCGCCCGCTGCCGTACCGTCGCCGCTGTTTCTCACGCCGACCTCCGTCCTTGACCTGCCCACTCGAAGGTAGGCAGTCACTCGGGGTGCGTCAACGATCGCCACACTCGGCACGCCGAGTGATAATCACCCTGAGGGTGGTTTCCCGTGCCGTTCGACCGGGAAAGGCTTGTCGGATGCGCGCCCCGGGGACGTCACTGGCTGTTCGTACCGAAGTCCTCCGGTGAGATCTGGTCGAGGAACTCGCGGAACTTCTCCACCTCGTCCTCCTGCTCGTCCGGGATCGCGATCCCGGCATCGTCGAGCACCCCGTCACTGCCGTAGATCGGCGTTCCGGTGCGCAGGGCGAGCGCTATGGCGTCGGAGGGACGCGCGCTCACCTCGACCCCGCTGGCGAAGACCAGCTCCGCGTAGAAGACCCCTTCCCGGAGATCCGTGATCCGGACCTCGGTGAGCTCCTGGCCGACGGCCTCGAGCACATCCTTGAAGAGGTCATGGGTCAGCGGTCTGGCGGGGGCCATGCCCTGCTGAGCGAAGGCGATCGCGGTCGCTTCACCGGGACCGATCCAAATGGGGAGGTACCGGTCGCCTCCCACTTCACGCAGGAGCACGATCGGTTGGTTGGAGGGCATTTCCACCCGGACACCCACAACGTCGAGCTCGTTCACACAGCAACCCTAGGACGTGCTCGGCAGGTTTGGGTAGTCGGGCACCGTCCGGATCAGTGGAGACGGATCTGCAGGGCGGTCTGGACGAGCGCCGCGTGGAGCCGTACGGACAGCTCCGCCAGCTCCCTCGCGGTGGCCTCCGCATGGGCTCTGGTCTGCGGATTCCTGTGGCGGCGCAGAGGCGCGACGACCTGCTCGATGAGCCCGGCCTCACGGTCCGCGGCGGCCCGCATCGCGCGAAGATGCCGGGGTTCCAGACCGAATCGCCCCAGATCCGCCACAAGCCTGGCGACGTTGACCATCTCGGAGTCGTAGCCGCCCTCGGCCGTCGGCGCGACGAGCCCGTACGCCTCCCAGGCGTCCAGATCGCTCTCGGTGACCTCCGCGGCGGCCAGCAGCTCCGCCCGGCCGATACGGGCCGCGGTGGCCCGCCCCGATCCCGTGGTCCAGGCGCACTCGCCCTGCTCCCGTTCCCCGCCCGGGGACGGCAGCGCGACCTGCTCGCCCCGGGCGAGGGCGTCCAGGTGCTCGCGGATGACTTTCAGCGGAAGATAGTGGTCCCGCTGCATCCGCAGCACCTGCGCGAGGCGCTCGACGTCCTCGGCGTGGAACTTGCGGTATCCGGAAGGGGTGCGCTGCGGTTCGACGAGCCCTTCGGCCTCCAGGAAACGAATCTTGGAGATCGTGACCTCGGGAAACTCGTCCCGCAGCCTCAGGAGCACCGTGCCGATGCTCATCGGCCGGTCGTCGGCGGTGGCGGTGCCGTGTCCGGCACCGCCCGTCGGTGTTCTCAGCATGGCCCTTCCTGGGGGTCCCCCGAACGGAGTCGGGGGCGGATCAGATACCGCGCTGGCTCGCGTAGAAGACCAGCCGGTACTTGCCGATCTGCACTTCGTCGCCGTTGGACAGCGCGACGGAGTCGATGCGCTCGCGGTTGACGTACGTGCCGTTGAGGCTCCCCACGTCCCCCACGGTGAAGCTGCCGTCGGCGTTCCGGCGGAACTCCACGTGCCGGCGCGAGACCGTCACGTCGTCGAGGAAGATGTCGCTCTGCGGGTGGCGGCCGGCCGTGGTCAGCTCGCTGTCCAGCAGGAAGCGGCTTCCCGAGTTCGGCCCGCGGCGCACCACCAGGAGCGCCGAGCCGAGCGGCAGGGCGTCCACGGCCGCCTGGGCCTCGGGCGAGAGCGACGGCAGAGCCGTCTGCCCGGTGGCCTCCGCCTCGTAGGCCTCCAGCCCCGAGATGGAGATGGTCGACGTGGTCTCCGAGGCGCGCTCGGGGACTCCGCCCCGCAGCGGCGCACCGCAGTTGGAGCAGAAACGGCTCGCTTCGGTGTTGCGGTGACCGCACCTCGTACAGACCGGCATGGACGAAGCCTCCTGCCCCGGGGCGAACCCTCCACCCGTACTTGAGGTTGACGGTGCTCCGAAACCTATGCGGCCGGCACCGGCAGGGTCAACAGACGACGCGCCGGAACCACCCGAAATGTCACCCCCCGAACCTGCCACCTGATCGCGGAAGAGCGGGCGTTCGCCGCCCTGCTCCTCGTTCTGGCCGTGGCGCGGTGCGCGATGGCGTGCGGCGTCATCGCGTGCGCTCTTGCCGAACAACTTCCCAAACAACTTCACGGGCGATTCCCCTTGACCGAAACAGACCCGCCCGTGGGGCAGGACGAACCCTGAATGAACACACCTGCCGACCCGGACATCTTCACAACGTCCGTAGCCACTCGACAGTTTCCACCACGCACCACCGATACGGTGCGGCGACCCCCCGCAACCTCCGGCCCGTGTCCCCCGACGCCCTCACGCCCCCGGTTCACTGGGCCGATGATCGAGCGTAGTCAGGCCGCTCCGCCGGTCGCAAGGCGTCGACGACAATGTCGTCGGACTGTGCCACATGCACGGTGGCCTGCTCCTTCTCCAACGTCTGCACCACACCACCGGGGATGTTGAGCGCCGGTTCCAGATCCTGCGGCTTGCCGATGACCTTGAAGACGTACGGGGCGGAGATCTTGCGGTCGTCCACCTCGACGGCACCGCCGTCACCGGAGAAATACGTATGGGCCACCACACGCACGCCGTTGACCTCGATCGCCTCGGCACCGGCCGCACGCAGCTCCTGGAGCGCGTCGAGCAGCATGTCCGCCTGCACGGCGTCCCCCGGATCGTTGATCGTCAACGTGATACCCGGGCCGTGCACCGCAACGGTACCCGCGAGGATGCCGAGTTGACGCTCCTTCTCGACCGTCTGCTTACGGGCCTCCTCGGCCTGGTCGGAGCTGTTCTCCAGCTCCGTGCGCTGGTCGTCGAGACGCTGCTTCTCGTCCTCCAGCCGCTGCGTACGGTCGTCCACCTCGTCGAGGATGCGGACCAGGTCCTCCTGGCGGGCACCGCGCAGCGCGCTGTTGTCGCTGTTGGACCGCACCTGGATCGCCAGGCCCAGTCCGAGGACGAACAGCAGCAGCGCAACGATGAGTTGGGCGCGGGTGACCCGGGGCGGCCAGAGGCCTGCCACCAGCCGCTGACGCCCGGTGAGCGGCCGGGGCGCCGGTGCGGGCTCCCCGGCCTCCGCCGCCTCGTCCGGACCCTTGTCGTATGCGTCGTCGCTCATCGGCCTCAGGCCCGGAAGACGTGCCGGCGGATGGCGGCGGCGTTGGAGAAGATGCGGATGCCGAGGACGACCACGACCCCCGTGGACAGCTGCGCGCCGACGCCCAGTTTGTCGCCCAGGAAGACGATCAGCGCGGCGACGACCACGTTGGACAGGAAGGAGACCACGAAGACCTTGTCGACGAAGATCCCGTCGAGCATGGCCCGCAGGCCTCCGAAGACGGCGTCGAGGGCGGCCACGACGGCGATCGGGAGGTAGGGCTCCACCACCGCCGGCACTTCGGGCCGGACCAACAGTCCGACCACGACTCCCACGACGAGGCCCAGTACGGCGATCACGATGTGCCCTTCCCTGTGTGTGCCGCGCCACTGCCCGTGTCCGCGGCCTTGTAAGGCTCTGCTGTGCGTACGGTCAGGCTGGGAGCGGCCGGGAGGCTCACCTTCTCCTCGGCGGAGAGGCTGGTCCTGATGTCGAAGGTCTCCTTCAGCGCCTGAAGGTACTGGCCGTCGTCACTGTCCCGGAAGGCCGCGGCGAGCTTCTTCCCGTCCCCCACCGCGAGCACCGTGTACGGCGGCACCAGCGGTTTGTTGTCGACCAGTATGGCGTCGCCCGCGGCACGGATGGCCGACAGGGCGGTCAGCCGCTGGCCGTTGATGGCGATCGCCTCGGCGCCGGACTGCCACAGCCCGTTGACCACCCGCTGCATGTCCCGGTCGCGGACGCGCCCGGTGTCGGAGAAACCGCTGCTCTCCCGGGGTCCGCCGCCTCCCTGGTCGGAATCCTTCGCGTCGTCGACGACGAGCTTGACCCCCGGACCCTGCACGGGTGTCGCGCCGGAGAGCAGCGCGACCAGTTCGGCCTGGTCCCCGCCGTGCTTCTCCAGTGCCTTGCGCTGCCGCCGGTTCACGTCGTCGCGGACCTCCTCGACCTGTGCTTCGAGGGTGTCGGCGGCGTCCGTCTCGGCGTCGATGCGGTCGATCAGCTCCTCGCGCTCCTTCGCGAGGACCGGCGCCGCGACACGTGCCTGCGCGGCCCCGAGCGTGACGACGAGGGCCGCCAGCACCAGGCACGCGGCGAGCCCCAGCTTGGCCTTCAGCGTCCGGGGCATCCCGGCCCGCCCGTCGGCGTCACGACGCGCTGCGGCCTCCGCATAGCCGTCGTCCAGGCTGTGGTCCATCACATTGGTCAGCAGCGACATGGACGCGTCGGGGCGCGCGGCCGGTGGCGCGGTACTACTCCGATCGGGGGGCTGCTGCGACATGCCGCACATAGTCGCACGTCGTGGGGGCTAGCGCCGAATGGCCCCACCGATGCGCAGCACGGTCCGGCCCGCCCTGCCCGGACCGCACCGGCCCGCGCGGACACGGTCCGGCGGCCGGGCGGGAGCCTCGCCCCCGCGCCGGCCGCCGGTCACCTCACTGACCTGCGCTCTCGACGACGGCGGCCCACTCGTCCAGGAGCGCCTGCGCCGAGGCGTCGTCGGGGCCCTCGGCCCACAGATGGGTGACGGCCTCGGCCCGGTCGGGCAGCACCATCACCCAGCGGCCGTCGGCCTCGACCACGCGCACGCCGTCCGTCGTGTCGACGTCGCGGTCGCCGGCCGCCTCCACGACGCGGCGCATCACCAGTCCCTTGACGGCCCACGGCGTCGCGACGTCACGCCGCAGCACATGGGCGTGCGGAATGCGCGCGTCGATCTGGCTGAGCGTGAGCTGGGTCCTGGCGACCAACCCGATGAGCTGGACGAACGCGGCGGAGCCGTCGAAGACGCTGCTGAACTCGGGGACCATGAAACCGCCCCGGCCGTCGCCCCCGAAGATCGTGCCCTCCTCCCGCGCGACCCGGGTGAGGTCGTCGGGCGATGTCGTCGTCCACTCGACCTGCGTCCCGTGGTACGCGGCGACCTGCTCGGCGATCCGTGTGGTCGTCACGGGCAGTGCCACCCGGCCGCTGCGCCGCTCGGCGGCGACGAGGTCGAGCATGACCAGGAGAGCCCGGTCGTCCTCCACGATCCGGCCGCGCTCGTCGACGAGGGAGAGCCGCTCGCCGACCGGGTCGAACCGGACGCCGAAGGCGGCCCTGGCCGAGGAGACGATCTCGCCCAGCCGTACCAGACCGGAGCGTCTGGTCTCGGCCGTCTCCGTCGGCCGGGACTCGTCGAGGCCCGGATTGATGGTGAGCGCGTCCACGCCGAGCCGTCCGAGCAGGCTCGGCAGGACCAGTCCGGCGCTGCCGTTGGACGCGTCGACGACGACCTTGAGCCCGGCGTCGGAGATGCCCGTGGTGTCGACGTTGCGCAGCAGCGAGCCGGTGTACGAGTCGAAGACGCTGGACGGGAAGTGCAGGTCCCCGATCTCGCCGGGGAAGGCCCTGCGGTACTCCTGGCGTGCGTAGACGCGGTCCAGCTTGCGCTGGCGCGCCTGGGAGAGATCGGCTCCGCGTTCGTCGAAGAACATGATGTCGACGGAGTCGGGCACACCGGGCGAGGTGCGGATCATGATGCCGCCGGCACTGCCGCGCGCCGTCTGCTGCCGGGCGACGGGCAGTGGGACGTTCTCCAGGTCGCGTACGTCGATGGCGCTCGCCTGGAGCGCCGAGATGACGGCGCGCTTGAGCGCGCGGGCACCGCGGGAGTGGTCGCGGGCGGTGGTGACGGTGGCGCCCTTCTTGAGCGTCGTCGCGTACGCCCCGGCGAGCCGGACCGCGAGTTCCGGGGTGATCTCGACGTTCAGGATCCCGGAGACGCCGCGTGCGCCGAAGAGATGGGCCTGTCCGCGCGACTCCCAGATCACCGAGGTGTTGACGAAGGCACCGGCCTCGATGGTCTTGAAGGGGTAGACGCGCACATTCCCCTGGATGATCGATTCCTCGCCGACGAGGCATTCGTCGCCGATGACCGCGCCGTCCTCGATCCGGGCGGCCCGCATGATGTCGGTGTTCTTGCCGATGACGCAGCCGCGCAGATTGCTGTGGTCACCGATGTACACGTTGTCGTGGACCACGGCCTTGTGCAGGAAGGCGCCGCTCTTCACGACGACGTTCGATCCGATGACCGTGTGTTCCCGCAGTTCCACACCGGCTTCGATCTTTGCGTAGTCACCGACGTAGAGCGGCCCGCGCAGCACCGCGTCCGGGTGGACCTCGGCGCCTTCGGCCACCCAGACTCCCGGCGAGATCTCGAAGCCGTCGATCTCGACGTCGACTTTGCGTTCGAGGACGTCGGCCTGGGCCTTCACATAGCTTTCGTGGGTTCCCACGTCTTCCCAGTAGCCCTCGGCGACATAGCCGTAGATCGGCTTGCCTTCCTTCATGAGCTGCGGGAAGACGTCTCCGGACCAGTCGACGGAGACGTCCGCCTCGACGTAGTTGAACACCTCGGGTTCCATCACGTAGATCCCGGTGTTCACGGTGTCCGAGAAGACCTGGCCCCAGGTCGGCTTCTCCAGGAAGCGTTCGACCTGGCCGGCCTCGTCCACGATGGTGATGCCGAATTCGAGGGGGTTCGGGACACGGGTGAGGCAGACCGTGACCAGGCCACCCTTTTCCTTGTGGAAGGCGATGAGGTCGGTGAGGTCGAAGTCGGTGAGCGCGTCACCGGAAATCACCAGGAAGGTGTCGTCCTTCAGTGCCTCTTCGGCATTCTTGACGCTGCCCGCGGTGCCGAGCGGTTTCTCCTCGTTGGCGTAGGTGAGCTCCATTCCGAGCTCCTCGCCGTCCCCGAAGTAGTTCTTGACGAGAGAGGCCAGGAACTGGACGGTCACGACCGTCTCATTGAGCCCGTGCCGTTTGAGCAACCGAAGCACGTGCTCCATGATCGGCCGATTGGCGACGGGAAGGAGCGGCTTGGGCATGCTTGAGGTCATGGGGCGAAGACGTGTGCCTTCGCCGCCTGCCATCACGACGGCCTTCATGTCGGAAACGTCCTCCTTGAAGAGACGACGGTTAGCCGACTTCGCCCGTCAGGGCAGCATCTGTGTCATCAGCCGCGGGCCGGCCACGTTGCGCGGCACCGCATCAGCGAGCTCAATCGGCTACTGCATCCGCCTTGACCAGCCGGCGGACCTGAACCACGTAGAGGATCCCTGCCCACCAGTAGAGCGTTGTACCCCATCCTGCGAACGCCCATCCGAAAACGGTGGCCAACGATGCAAGCCAACCACTTCCGTCACTGAGCAGCAACAAGGGAAAGGCGTACATGAGGTTGAACGTGGCCGCCTTGCCCAGGAAGTTCACCTGAGGGGGCGGATAGCCGTGACGGCGCAGGATTCCCACCATCACGAGAAGCATGAGTTCACGAGCGAGCAGCGCTGCGGTGAGCCAGAGGGGAAGGATCTCCCGCCAGGTCAGACCGACGAGCGTGGAAAGAATGTAGAGACGGTCGGCAGCCGGGTCAAGAAGCCGTCCCAGACTGCTGATCTGGTTCCAGCGGCGGGCCAGCTTGCCGTCGAGGTAGTCGCTCACGCCGCTGAACATCAGAACGAGCAGTGCCCAGCCGTCGCTCTGGGGCCCGCCGAACTCCGGGCGGAGAATCAGCCACAGGAAGACAGGTACGCCGACGAGGCGCGCCATGCTGAGGATGTTGGGGATGGTGAGTACCCGGTCCGTCTGAACGCGAGTCTCCTGGACCTCCACCCGGGGGCCTCCTGTGAAGAACGTGCCAATGATGCCCCCTGACCCTACCCTCAGCCCCGGCCGGCGGGTGCACAGGGGTACGACTACACGCCCCGGCGACGAGATGCAACCGGACCGGAAACGCAGAAAAGCCCCGTGCCAACGGCACGGGGCTTTCCCACAAAGATTGTTCGGCGGCGTCCTACTCTCCCACAGGGTCCCCCCTGCAGTACCATCGGCGCTGAAAGGCTTAGCTTCCGGGTTCGGAATGTAACCGGGCGTTTCCCTAACGCAATGACCACCGAAACACTATGAAATTAACCAACACCGGACAACAACACGGCCGTTCGTTATTTCAGAACAAACACAGTGGACGCGAGCAACTGAGGACAAGCCCTCGGCCTATTAGTACCAGTCAGCTCCACCCGTTACCGGGCTTCCACATCTGGCCTATCAAC
>NZ_JBHVIN010000007.1:0-106615 GCF_042799575.1 Streptomyces sp. NPDC057682
GGTCCCACTCCGCATTCGTCAGATCACCACGGCCCATAAAAGCAGCCTGCCCCCAACACCCCACGCACGTCAGGAGATCCGAGAAACAGTGCCTAATCGTCGTGAACACGGTGCTACTGGCCCGCGCCCTTCACGACCCGGAAGCCGGACCCCGGCCTCTCCTGGTCGTCCCGTACGAGCAGCACGTCACCGACCCTGCCCAGGTACAGTCGCGGCTGAACGGCTTCCTCGGGATCCCCGCCCAGAAGCCCGAAGAGGCGGCGCGGGCCACCGGCCCGAGCGCACCGTCTGCCGACCCGACGTTCGCGACCACGGCGCGCAAGGACGCCCTGGTGGTCGAACTGGCGTCTCCATACGTAGAGTTGCTGACGCAGTCGGTCGGCCAGACCCTGCTGCGGGCCCGCCAGCTCCTGCCGCCGAAGACCATGGCCGCGGCGTCCGAATGGCTCTCCGGCGGCGACCTGTACGAGGTTCGTCCCCCGATGACCCTCCCCGTACGTCGAGTCCGGACCGTGCCGGTCTCGGAATGCACTCCGAAACCTCAGTACGTCCCCACCGCGAACGCCATGTGGCGCAACGTGCTCGTCAGCAATGCCGAAATGGCCGAGATGCTGAACCTGCTCCACGAGGGTGGCGCTGCGAACTCCCGGCTGGGCACCCACCTGCTGGTGTGCCCCATGCCGCAGGAACGCGGCGGGCGGCTCCACTACATGCCGACCGAGCGGCGCTGGCGGATCAGCCCGGGATACGAGTCCCACCCGGCGTACTGGGTCACGTGGATCGGAGCGGCTCTCATGGCCGCATGGTGCGGTGCCCGCCTGCCCACCCGCGCCGAGGCGCTCCACGCGACCCAGGGCGCACGGGCGCACAACAGCGACTACCTCCTCGGAGACAGCTGCCCGGTAGCCGAACCCGGCCTCGGCGGTCGCACCGTGCACCACCTGATCGGCAACGTGCAGATCTGGTGCAGTGACGGCCCCGACCAGCCGGCCTCGCAGCCGGTGCAGCGATACTTGTTCGGTGCCGCCTGGAACACCCCTGGAACCAAGCAGGCTGTCACTGCCATCCGATCGCGCTACCTTCTGGGTTCCTCGCGGGGCGTCGGTGTCCGCCTCGTCCGCGACGCCGGCACCACCGACGCGGCCCGGCTCGGAGCGTGGGAACTCGCGCACCGCCTCAACCAGTGGGTCGATGTCGCCGACAGTTCCGCACCCACCACGCCGGGCGCCCTCGACCGGATGATCCTCAGCGCCCTGACCGTGGGGTCATAGTCCGATCGCGGACTTCGGTCCCATATAGGACCCTGCGCCCGGGAATCCGTCCCGGCACAGCGTCATGAACGTCTCGCTGAAGCCCAGGCCCGGCAGATCGTCGAGGGGCACGAACTCGACGCTGCGAATCGGCCTCGTATCGGCGCCCTCCTTGACCGCCCCCAGATGCCCGCCGACTCGGCGGGCCTCGAAGGTGATGTGAGTGACATGAGCCTTCTGGTTGTCACACAGATACAGCAGCCGGTCGACCTCAACCTCGACGCCGGTCTCCTCCTTCATTTCCCTGACCAGCGCCTCGTCCAGGCCCTCACCGTCCTCGACCTTGCCCCCCGGCAGAGACCAGCTCCGGGGGCCGTCGGTGTCCTGGTCCAACAGCAGAATCTGGCCGACCTCAATGACGATGCCCGTCACACGTACATGCATCCGTCGACGCTATCGCGCGCAAGCCGCACCCGAAGGACACAACGGTGAAACAGACCTCAGTCCCAGCCGCAGCTCCGGTGGTAGTCGCCGCCGGAGGACTCGGCACAAGGGTGGGCTCCTGGTCCCCGTACCTGCCCAAGGAACTGCGCCCCGTTCACGGACGGCCCGGTCTGGCACACATCGTGGACGAGGTGACCACTCTCGGCAGCAAGCAGGCCGTGGTAATCCATCACCCCTACTACACACCGCTGATCGGATGGACCCGTCAGGTCCTCATACCCGGCGCTCTCGCTCAATACCATCGACTCACCGACCAGACCCCTCCATCACCGGTACCCGGCGAGGACCTCCAGCTCGACTTCATCGCCCAGCACGGGCGCTACGCGGACGTCACCTCCGTACTCAACGGTGCCGAACATCTGCGCACAAAAAACGGCGACTACTACGTGGCCTTCGCCGACAACGTCGATCCCACCCACCTCGCACTCCGTTCCCTGGCGGCTCTCGGCTCGCCGGCCACACCAGCGGTGCTCGCCGCACCGTTCGACATGACTGCGGCACACACCCACGGAGTGATCGTCTGCTCCGGCGCCGGGCCGGTGCAGACGATGGTGGCCTTGGTGGAGAAGCCCGGCCACGAACAGGCGGCCCAGTTGGCGGCCAAGCACGGCACCGGCAATCTGCGCCTGCTCCAAGGACGCATGCGAGTAACCCCGCAGCTATCGGCCCACGTTGCCGCCACCGCCCGCCGGACCGAGGGTGAACCCAAGCTTTCCCTGGCCGTCGCCGCCTACGCCCGATCACACCGCGTCGACGTCATCACCCACACAACTCCTCTGACTGACCTCGGCCAACCGAACCGGCAAGAAGACGCGAACCCGCACCTCGAACCCTCATCGGCACCCCCCGATCAGGGCTGAGGAACATAGCTCAGGATCGCCGGTTGGCCAAACCGGCGATCCCCCGCATCATTGGCAGTCCACCGCCACGCCCTACCCGTCCGTCGAAAGGCACCCACCAGCAACCGCAGACTGACCCTGCAGCACGAGGCCAAGAGCCCGCCGTCAAGCCGCGGCGTAGCTCGCCCGGAAAAGATCCTGCGCCTTCTCCACGTCCATCAGCGTGCGGAGCTGCACCTCCAGGTCCCCGGTCCCGTGGTGCCCGAGGCCCGACACGTCGCGGGTGAAACCCGGAACGAGATCGACGTCCTTCGGGCTGACCTTCAGGTAGACCAGCAGCTTGGTCCGCTGCGGCGGACACACACAGGCGAAGTTCCGCAGCCGCTGGTACGCCCGGTACTGCTTGCGCTCGACGCGGGACACACCGTCCCCGAGCCCTAGAAGGGCCTCGTCGACCGCGCCGGCCAGGTCCGCCATGACCGCATCCCGGCCGCCACCCGCTGTCGGGGTACGCGGGCGACGCCGCGCCTGGCGGACCTGCGTGCCACCGCTCGTGGAGGCCACGGTCTCCAAGCCGAACAGGTCGGTGCCGAAGAGCCGATAGCGGACCAGGTCGATCGAGCGCCGGTGTTCACCCACGGCGTGCACGTCGTACCGGGTGAAGTCGCCGGCAATGCAGATCAGGCGCGGACTGCTCCACAGAACTCTGGACGCGGCCGTCGCCCCAAGCCGGTCACGCACCAGGTCTTCGAACTCGGCCCGGTGGTCCATCAGCCACGCCAGATAGAACAGGCCCTGGTTGATCACGCCGGCGTCTGTGCCGCGCTTGTACTCAACGATTACGGGCGAACCGTTCTCGTCCAGCCCCAGCGAGTCGATTCGCCCCCCGTGCACCGGTCCGGTGCTGTACTCGCTCGCCAAAAACCGAACACCCAGCAGCATCTCCATGCTGTCTTCGACAAGTCGCTGGATGTCCGCCTCGATCTCAGCAAGACGCGGCACGACCTCAGCCATACCAAGGTTGATCATGTCCATGCGAAACAACTTCAATCCCGCCACCCGGCCCCCTCGACTCGGAGAGGAGCAACGCTGATCAGATGAGAAATTGTTTCCGAGGGAGGCTGCGAGAACGTGAAGGTTCTGTGCCATCCCACGTATGGCCTGATCGAGGAGCGCTCGCGCCCCCGGCCACCAGGAATCCGCGATTCCCCCATCCGTCCCCCAGACCCCTGGGGGACGGCTCTCGCAAGCTACATTTGCGCAGGTCAGCCCCCGTAGCTCAGTGGATAGAGCAGGTGCCTTCTAAGCACCTGCTCTATCGCGACGGTCCACCACGCACGCCACACTGGGGCCCGATCGGAAAATTGATCTGCCGTAACGCCGCCAGATTTTTCCACCACTCCCCTGCACCCCACTTGGGCGAAAATCCAAGTGTGCAAAATCCGTGGGGAATACAAGCGTGAATTGCTCACGGAGCATGACGAATTCACACTCATCCATGCATCGCGGCAATCAAATCACTGACTGCGGTGCAAGAATTCGTAGAGCAAGAGAAGATCAAAATCACTGGCGGGGTTACACCTATTAGCCGTCGAAGAGATCCGTTTGCTCCCAACGGCCTGGGGTCGGCTCGCCCGTGTCAAGCAAGTTCTCGAGTTGCGCCGCGTCCTCGGCGCTCAAGCCCAGGATCAGCCGGAGCGTTGTGCCCAGTAGTTCGGCATAAGGAACAAGTGCCCTCGCTCCCGGTGGGCTCGCAGTCCTGCTGACGAAATTGCACCGCAGAGGAATGCGGGTAGGGGTGAGGGCTTGTGCTTCGACCACGCCCTCCTCCTGTCCCAACGCTGCGCTGATCCCGTCGAGTTGTGGATCATGGGTGACGTCTTCGCCCGGGGCGTCGTAGCCGATGCTGCGGTTGGTCATCAGCATCCGGATCGAGGTCAAGGGAATGGCGAACATGGCGGCCCGCTCCCGGACCTCGGCCAGCAAGGGGGCCTCGTACTCGTCCGGAGCGTGGAGATCCTTGCGGCTGGCGGCCAGGAAGGCCACGAAGTCGGGTCCTCGCAAACCGAGGTGTCCATGGTCGATGACCCAGCGCCAGGCACCCCC
The DNA here is from genome assembly GCF_042799575.1 of Streptomyces sp. NPDC057682. NCBI lineage: Bacteria > Bacillati > Actinomycetota > Actinomycetes > Kitasatosporales > Streptomycetaceae > Streptomyces > Streptomyces sp. NPDC057682. The sequence continues at coordinate 4,700 of NZ_JBHVIN010000007.1, forward strand.
CGCCCTCACTGCCGCTGGCTCGGCCACCATGCACACATGCGCTTTCCACGCTTTGACCGCGCTGAGCATCAAGCGCTGGAGGTTGGGTGTGTCAGTGATGTCGGTGCGCAGCAGCGTCTTGGCGTCCACGAGCGGTTGGATACGGCGCCAGAAAGCCTCATCCGTGATCTCGGGAGAAGAGAGGAGCAGGCTCAGCGAGGTCTCGTCGAGGGATGTCTGGTAGGGGACATTGGCCGGGAACTCGGACAACGAGCGGCCGCTGCCCTGCCACATGGCTGCCATCAACGTGGACATGCGGCGCGACACGTCGGGCACAGTATGCCGAGAGACTTCCGAGAGAGCCAGCCGAGTAGGGTCGGCTTGGCCTTCGCGGGCCGCTTCCACGCCCGAGCCGACTGTGTACAGGAAGCGCTCGACCTGATGCTCCCCCATGATGCCGCGACCTCCTTCGACGATCGCGTCGGACGCCAGAGCGGTTGGCGTCCGGGTTGGGGGGCGGGCCGGCAGTGCCCCAAGTCCAGAGGGATCAAGCACAAGAGTGTGATGCTCCTCGGCAACGGTCTCCAACTGCACTCGTGCAGGCCCAGACCCGAGGCGGGCGAGTGGCACTACCAACGGCTGTTGTTCACGCTCGAAGAGCTGAACATCCGAGGCAAGGAGTTCCGGATCAGCTGACGCGCGAAGGTAGACGCGTCGTTCGGACCTGCGGGTACCGGAGCTCCACGTCATCAGCAGGTCCGGAACGTAGGTGTGATTGAAGAAGTCCGTCCGCACGATCCGCGCAGTGGGATAGACGTCCAGGAGACGTCGCTGGATCACATCCTTGACCCGCTCGACCGCTTGCCGCGGATCAGGGTGGTCGAGAGCGCTGTCGATCTCCGGCGCCACTGGCGTCACCATGACGACCTCCCCTGGCTGTTGTAGAAGTTGGCGACGACTCCACGCCAGTCATCCAGCGGTACCAGCTTCTCCTGCTTCTCTGACATCACGACCAGCCAGAGCCGCTCGGACAAGTCCTCCACAAGCTCGTCCTTGATCGACTCGGCAGCCGCCTCCGGATCCTCGATGCCGAAGATCCGCAGCGACTCCGCGAGCACGGCTTCGCGGATCATCTGAGGGCTGGTGAGCAGATCCCAGTCATTGGCACGGAAGGGCGCCCAGCTGATCCACATGTAGTGGTCGCCGAGCATGTACTCCTGGCTCAGCGCCACGTAGCACTTGGCCAGGAAACTCTTGTAAGCAGGCCCCTGGTCGCTCGCGTTCCTGCGCCACTTCACCTCGGCGCAGAACATCTGGCCGTCCCACTCGCCGCCCCGCATCATCCCGCCGAGGTCGTACGAGAAGGGCCTCTCATTCCCGTTCGGCCACCGCAAGGTGAGCTTCCGCGCCCATGCACCATCGATGTTGGTGTAGGACTGCGACACCCGCATGGTGCCCTCAAGCCACCGCTTGACCCGCTGCACCGCCTCGGCGCCCTTCACGTGCTCTTCTTCACCCGGCACGGCGCAAGAGTATCTTTACGTACCACCCTCGATACAGAGCGCGAGGATTCTGGCATCGATTCACGGCTGGCCGCCGACACTCACTACGGCTCCGATCCTTCCTACTGGTAGTCGCACTGCGCTCGGGTTCGTACAGAGTCCAACCCTTAGAAACTGTTGTAGGCCCACCGCCCCTGCGGCTCTCAGCGCACCCTGTTTCCGCAGGACAGCCCCGATTGTCAGACCCTCCCCGTACCGTTGTGATTCCTACTCGTGGCGGCTGCGGGGAGTACCAATGGACAACGACCTTCAGATCGACAGCGACGAAGACCTCTTCCGCAACCCCGTCTACTACGAACCTGCCGGCCAGAACCTCGACCTGGACCGCCCCGACCTCGGCGTCCCGCAAGGCCAAGACCTCCTGAACGTGCTCCTGCGCATGCGAGGACGTGTCCCCGTCGAAAAGCGCGGGCTCATCTGCCCCGACTGCCGGGACCTCCGCGGCCGGCGCGTCCCCATGTACCTCGTCCAGCGTGACGGTGTATGGCTTGCCTCTCACTACCGGAAACCCGGGGAGAAGCCCATCAGCCACGAGTCCGACGAGCACCTCGCCCGCAAGGAACGCGTCGCGAAGGACTCCGAAGATCACGGCTTCCACGCCGACATCGAGTCGCAGACCACCGACGGGCACGCGCGCCTCGATGTACGCATCAACGGCGCCAACGGCCTCATCCTGGGCTACGAGCCTCAGCTGAGCGCCCAGACAGCCCGCGGGATGCGGGCACGGGAGGGGTTTCGGCGCCGCGGCGGTATTCAGTCGGTCTGGGACTTCGCCGACCCCGACCACGCTGGCATCGGCACCGTCCCTTACGTTCGCACGCCCAACCTGCCGGCCTCCGTCATCCGCGTACAGAAAAACCCCATCGCGGTCCAGGACGGCAACTTCGTCCTGGAGGAGGGCCAGTGCAGCCAAAACGGCGCACTCACTCGGTGCCCGGAGAAGCCCTACGACCCAGAGAACCCGACCGACGCCGGGTACTGCGGGGGCTGGCACCGAGTCCTCATGCCCGCCCATCAGTCGAGCACCTTCACAGGGGAGGGTGGTCTGACTCTTACTCGGTTCATCGTGGAAGCTGCGGCCGGTGAGCGGATCCCGTTCCAACACGGCGGCCACCACGGTTGGCTCCCCGCACAGCAGTGGCAGCAGTACCTCGAGGCGAACGGGCCCGCCCTGGACGGCAAGGAGCACCGGACATCCGTACGACAGGGGGACCGGCACGACAGGTGCACCGAGGACCGTCCGGCGTCGGAGGTGCGGAGTGAACCGAAGCAGAGACGCGGCAGCCGCGCGATCGTCCTTGAGTCCCACCCTCGGAAAACCGAGGCTGCCCGGGTTCCGGTCGACGCGTCGGGTCAAGCGATCCCACTCTGCCGCTTCGGATGCGGTCAGCCCGCAAGCCTTAAGGGACCCGAAGGGCTGCCCGAGCACTTCTCGTGCCGCAGGAAGCATGAGGCATGATCCGTCAGCCACCACTGACCGCCCTTGCCGCGTCACCTGGTGCCCGAGCTCCCTACCCGATTCGGGTGGGGAGTGTCATGTTTCCGCCCGACACGTCAGTCCCCGGTGCCACAGTGGGCGCAGCACACCCAGCAGCCGTTTTCCGAGGAGCCGACCATGGCCCAGAACACCACCTTCCGCACCAGCATCAAGCAGGACACCCTCGCCGACCACATGGTGGAGTTCCTCAGCCGGGTATCCAGCGCACTCCGGAACTTGGCCGACTCGGCTGACCACGCGGCGAAGATGGTGCGGAAAGCGGACGCGGCACGGCGAAGCTGAACCGGCACGCCCAGATACGCCAGCAGACGTGCTCCCCGTGGCTAGCTAGGCCCCAGCCGAAGGTGTGGCAGGCGGCCGTCAGCTGCCCTGGGCAACGGCACCCCGACCAGAAGCCCGACGCAGCGCGACGTTGATCCGGCCCTGGTTCAGCCCGGAGCAGAGGGCACGTTTCCACGGTCGTCCTGGGGGCCGAGGGCCAGGTCCACAAGCGTGCGGGCCGGACCGTCCGTGCACAACAACGCGTCGCACAGCTCGAACAGGGCATCGCCGCGCGAAAACAGGCAGGAGTACAACTCGGTCCGGAATGCCTTCACCGCCGCGAACGCGTCCCGGTGAACCCCGTGCTCAACCCGTTCCACGATCTGGCCTCCACGCGCCGCGCCGACCTCTCCTCGCAGGATCAGGCCCCTTCCTCAGGACACGCCGTGGACAAGGGAAACCCTGTACAAATTCGAGCCCGTGCGACGGCGGACGAAAACGTCAGCTCCGAGCAGCACTCCACACGGTGGTTCCTCGCGCCCCCGATGTCAGTGCCGCGGGATACCGTCCTCGTCACGCTCAGGTGAGGGGAGAACCATGGCGAGGAACGCCCGGACCGAGCAACTGCGGGAGTACGGCCGGTCCGTGCTGGAGGGGGCCCGGTCGGAGCAAGTCCTGCGCATGGCACGGCAGGTGAACTCCGTGTCGTACACGAGCGCGCGGGAGTACGCCGGCCGCTCGCTCTTCGAGTTGCTGCAGAACGGCTACGACGCGCATCCGAGAGACCGCCGCGACGGACGGGTCCACGTACTACTGGACGAGGCGGAGGGCGAGTGGGGGACGTTGTACGTTGCCAACGGCGGGATGCCCTTCACCTGGCGGAACGTCGAGCGGATCTGCGAGCTCGCGCAGAGTTCGAAGGAGGTCGGCGAGGGCATCGGGAACAAGGGTGTCGGGTTTCGCAGCATCTTGCTGATCAGCGAGGCACCCGAGATCTACAGCGCAGACTCCGACAGCCCGCTCGGCCCGGAATTGGACGGGTACTGCTTCCGCTTCGCGCAGAAGGCCGACGTGGAGGAGTTCCTCGCCGGTGAGAACAACGCCCACGAGGTGGCCGCCAAGTATCCGCCGCTCCAGGCGCCCCTGCCGCTGGACGATGTGCCCGCGACCTGTCGGCAGCTCGCGGCCCGGGGGTACGTAACCATCGTCCGGCTGCCCTTGCTGAGCGAGGCCGCCCGGGCCGAGGTCCGGCTACGGATGGGCGAACTCGCGGAGGCGAAGGTACCCGTGATGCTGTTCCTCGACCGGCTTGCTGGCCTGACGCTGGAACGGCGGGCCGTCGGTGGCGAGGCAGGCGAGTTGGGCGACCTCCACGAGGCGCTCGAGCGGCATGAACTGACCCGCTCCGAGGCGCACTTCGCGGTTGCGCAGGACGGCACCGGGCACGGCTTCCCCGTCTCCTGCGCGACCGTGGACCTGGGGCCATCCGGCACCTTTCTCGTAGTGCGAGGCACCGTGGAGAAGGAACGGCTGAACAGCACCCTCGCCGAGGCCGTGGGTGCTGGGCTCCTCGACGACACATGGCAGGAGTGGAAGCGGTCCGCCGTCGTCGAGGTCGCACTCCCTCTGCCCGCACCGCGCCGACCGCGACGCGGGCAGATCTACACTTTCCTGCCAATGGGTGAGGACCAGGCCGCGCCGTTCCCGGGACACGTGAACGCCCCGTTCTTCACCAAGTTCGACCGTACCGGGCTTCCCTCCGACAACCCTCTCAACGTGCTGCTGTTCGACGCGGTCGCCGAGACCTGTCTGGCAGCCGCCGCGGTATTGCGTACCGTGCCCGAGCCGTCCATGCGGCAGCTGGCCGTGGACCTGGTGAGCTGGGAGAGTGAGAAGGGCTCGGCGCGGCGGCTCGGCGCGGCGGCTCTGCGTGTGCACGGGAGGGAACTCGCCAACGTACCGCTCGTGCCTGTCCTCACCACGGACGGCGCCGTGCCGCAGACGAACTGGGCCCCGCCCCGGGGCGCGGTCCTGTGGCCGGACCTCGACCTGACCGTTCTCACGGCGCACCGCGCGCACGAGGCCGGGATCGTGGTGGCCGACCCCGAGATCGGCGGCGACCGGCTGAAACGGCTGGCAGCTCTGTGCAAGGCCCTTGCGTGCCCATGGGAGCCAGGCCCGGAGATCCTCGCCGAGTACGTGGAACGGATCGTAGCGGGCCTGCCCGTTCCCCAGCCCGGTGAGCCCCCCGAGCAGTGGAGCGCGCTGTACGAGGACCTGGCCGCGCTTTTCGAGGACGACGCGCACGTCCTGCACGACAGGCAGTTGCTGCTCGCGGACGACCGCACACTCCGCCATACCAACCGTCCCCTCGGCAGGGCGGGTACGGGCACAAGCACGCGTACCCAGGGCAAGCCGAGCGGTCAGAGTGTCCGCCGTGAGGCGTTCTTCCAGCCGGTGTGTACGGAAGCGACCCAGACCGGGGCTCCGTCCGTCCCCGCCCTGCTCGGCAAGCGGTTGTTCTCCCTACACCCAGGTCTGGTCTGGAAGGACCCCAGCGAGCGTACGCGCGGGCGGTCCGCACGCGCCTTCCTCGAGCAGGAGGGGCTCGTCCGGCCGTACGACACAAAGGGCTTGCTGGACCACGTACGGCAGGCGCTCAGCGCAAGCACCGATCTCCGGCTGCGGCTCCAGACCCTGCGGTTCGTCTTCCGGCTGTGGCAGCCTCGGCATTCGCTGGGCGGAACGGATATCTCCTCGCTCGGACTGTACGTACCGTCGGCAGACGGCCGGCTGATCAGGGCGAGCGGCGCCGTCTTCGGCCGGGGCTGGGGCCGTGCGTCCGCCGGTGAGGACCTGGCTGCGGTGGTCGCCGCCGGGCAGGACGTGTCGAAGAGCCTCAAAGCGATCACTGGACGCCTCCTTGCCACGCCCGAGGAGTTCGCCAAGCGGGGCGAGACCGAGGAATGGCGGGCGTTCCTGCTGGAGGCCGGGGTGGCCGACGGGCTGGTCCCGGTCAGGTCCTCCGACGCCTTGAGCTGGGTAGAGCAAGGCCAGGAGCTCAGCGCTCGGCAGCTGGTCCGCATGGCGAAGGTGTCTGCCAAGGTGCAGGAGCAGTGGGAGCCGTACGTCCACTGGCCCGGTGTCTACTACCCCCGGACTCCGTACCGGGGAACCCCCGCCTGGCGGCTCCCCGGCCAGGATGTCGTCGAACGCCTCGGGCAGGAGGCCCGGCTGGCGTACGCACGGCTTGTCCTGCATGGCCTGGCCAGCTGGGAGGGCACGAGGTTTGCAAGCGTCTGGACCAGTGCTGGCAGCCAGAGTTCCCCGGACAGGGAACGGGTCCCAACCCCGCTCGGCGCCTTTGTCCGGGAGCAGCCGTGGCTCCCGGTGCGGGGCCGCGCCCGGGCCGTCCGGTTCGTCCGGCCGGCCGACGCCTGGCACTGCCCGCCCGGGCTGGAGGAGGAGCCCTCGTACGCGCCGACCGTCGACCATCGGCTGCGCCACCTTCTGGAAAGCGGGAAGGCGGGCGACCGCCTGCGGGAAATGCGGCTGCCGACCTGGGACGACCCCCGGGACAGCGCCCGCCTCATCGCCGCGCTAGGACGGCTTGCGGCGGAGGGCGCGCTGGGGGCCGAGGACCGGCCCGCCGCGCAGCGTGCGAACGAACGCGCCTGGCGGCACCTCGTACAGCATCCCCGTCCTGCGCTGCCCAAGGGCGCCAGTCTGCTCGCTGAGTCCGGGGACCGGCTGGTCAGCGTACCGCTGTCCGCTCTGGACGACGGGGAGAGCGATGGCGATGCCGGGGCCGTGCTCTACGTCAGCGGTGAACGTGATGGCTTGACGCCCCTGCTGGTACGGGAGATGGCGCGTCCCCTGCTCACCCTTCCCGGTGTCTCGGCGGAGGCCGCCGAGCTGCTGGCGGCCGAACACCCCGCCGCCGTCCGGCACACTGACGACCTGATGTTTACGGTGACCGTGGACGGCTCACGGGTGGACCGCGCGGTCTTGGGAGAGCCACTGGTCCAACAACTGCCATGGCTCACCCTGGCCGTGGGCGTCCTCTCCGACCACGTTACTCGCGGCCCCCGGGCGAGCGAGGCCGAGCTGAGCGAGCTGACGTCCCTGGTCCGGAGCGTACGTCTGCACCGCTATCGCTCCTGGAACATCGAGCTCGACGGCCGGCCCGTGACGTTGCCGGGCCACCTCGGCGGAGTGCTGCCGCTGCCCGATCCGAAGCATCCGCTCGTCCTCGCCCCGGCGGGCGAGCCGGGCTGGCCCGAGATCACCCGCATCATGGTGGCGGTCGCCGAGCTGCTGGGACGGCGGGAGTTCGGCGACCGGCTGCGCCTCGCCGCCCACCAGCTCGCTACTCGCCACGCCGACCTGCGCGACCCGGGCCAGGAGGAGCTCGCCTACGCCCTGGAAGTCACGGTCCACCAAGTCGAGGAAACGAGCCGCCGGATCGACGGGGCCATCGGCGTGGTACTGGAGCGCTGCCGGCCCTTCCTCGTCCACCTGCTCGGCGCGGAGGCGGCGGACTCGCTGCTTCTGCCACCGCCGGGCGACACCCGGGAGTTCCACGCGCACCTTGAGGAGTTCGCTGCCGAACTCCCTGTCCCCGTATTCGAGTTCATCACCAGGGCTCGCCTGGCCCGCGGTACGGACGAACTGCGGCGCGACCTGGGCATCGGTTTCGCCGAGCTGAACGACACCCTGCGCGCGATGGGCCCGCCCGTGAAACCGGTCAGCCATGCCGAGGAGCACGAGGAGGCTCTCCGCACCCACCTGGACCTGCGCAAGAAGGAGCTCGTCAACCGGCTGCGCTGGGCGGTGCTGGAGGACTTCGACGCGCGCCGTCCGATGCCCGACTGGCCCCCGGTCCGAGCCCTCGACTGGATCACCGCGCCGGAGGCATGGGAGTACACCGTGGACACGGCCGACACGGGGACCTTGGAGGCGCACGTTGAGGACCAGTTGGCGCTGCGCCTGGGCCGCCCGGTGCCCCGGTCGGGCGAACGCCTGCCAGCACTCGACCAGGTCCGCGGCGCGAATCTCCGTACGATCACCGGCCTGGCCGCCGACCTCGCGGTCCTCGTCGGGGCAGCCGGACATCCGCTGCCCGCGGCCCTGACCGGAGCCGAGCCGGCCGAGGAGGTCACCGCGCGGCTGGAGGCCGCGGGCGCGCTGGACTTCCGCCCCTTGTCTCCGTCCGACATCGTCGGCTGGCTGGCGGCCCTCGGCCAGTGGCCCGATGGGATGGCGGTGACGACGGATCCCGAGCGCCACGGGCTGTCCGAGGCCGACTTGGACCGCGTGCGCAACGCGGCGGAACACGAGCGCCGCAAACGGGAGCGCGAACGGCGGTCGATCTCCGTCGGCGGCCGCGAATTCGACGTGCACTCCGGCGACTTCACCGCCCTCACCCGTGAACTTGACCAGGTCCTGAGGAGCGGATCTGCGCCAGGCATCACCGCCACCGGTCCGCTCCGCTTCACAGACCCCCTCCCCCGGACCGAGCGCACCTGGGCCACCAGCCGCGCGCGCGGGCGGCGGTACGGAGGTGGCACGGACAGCGGGCTGACCACGGCCCAGCGGGAAGCCATCGGGTACGTGGGCGAGTGGTACGCGTACCAATGGCTGTGCGCGCGCTACCCGGACCGCATGGACGAGACCGGCTGGGTGTCGGGCAACCGCCGCAAAGCCTTCCCCGGCCCGTCGGGCGACGACAGCCTCGGCTTCGACTTCCGGGTCGGCTCCGGCAGCCGTCCCTTCCTGTACGAGGTGAAGGCGACCGGGGGCGAAGGAGGCCGCTTCGAGCTGGGGGAGAGCGAGGTCCGCGCGGCCCGCCAGCACGCGGGCAACGACCGCTGGCGCCTCCTGGTGGTCACCTACGCCCTCACCCCGCACAAGGTGGCCATCCAGATGCTCCCCAACCCCTACGGGAAGCGCGGCCGGGACCGCTATCGCGAGGAGGGCGGGGCACTGCGCTTCTCGTACCTGCTGTGACCTTGACGTTCAACTACAGCGCAGGTCAACGACCTTCGACGGCCAGACATCGCAGCTCACGGCGCTGGCTGGTCTCGTCCGGGACATGTGATCATCAGGAACGAGCAGCTCCGCGCAGAGCGTCACACGCCCTCGGCGCTCCATCGATATACACCGTCCGACGGGGCCTGACCTGCCCAACAGTTCACCTGACACCCCATCAGAACGAGCGTCAAATGAGCGTCACGAGCGTCATTTCAACGTCAAGATATCGCCCGTAACGCCCACACCGCACATAAAGCGCACCAACAAAACCGCAGGTCAGGAGCCCTTTCCGACCGGTTCAAGGATCGCGACACACTCCACATGATGCGTCATCGAGCAACGATGATCGGCGGATCACGTGATGCTCACCACGTCGTAAATGAGGGCAACATAGCCGAACATCACCGGTTAGCCAAACCGGCGCTTCTGCAGATGATTATTGTCCGCCGTTTGCCCAGAGCACCACTGCGGATCAGTTCCTGCGGGCTGCGCCGCTTTTCGCCGACCGCCTTCTGTATCCCTTTGGGGCTCTATACGCCCCCGGAGATTCACCGAATTTGCCCACCGAACCGATAGCGCACTACACAGACCGTCAGACGTACACGAAGAATGAAGGCGGTGCCCCTCTCGTCCGAAATGACAGCCAGTCGTCTCTCCTGGCGAATGCCTGGTACTCGACGCGCGACCTGGCCGCCTGCCTGCGTGTAAACGCCTCGACTCTGCGCCGTTGGCGCACCGCCCGGCCACCCCAGGGCCCGCCGTTCGTATCCGTTTCGGAACGCGTCATCATGTACAGCGCGGTCGACGTTGAGGAATGGCTGCGTCGCCACCGGACCGTCCCGGGAAGAGTCGCATGATGGCCGACAAGGCCATTGTGCCGGTCGGTGTCCGACTCACCACCGACATCGAGTACCGGCCTGATCGCCCCAACCCGTACCGCGCCCGAGTCCGCTGGTTCGATCCGGCTACGAAGCGGCGTCTGTCCCTGTCGGAGGGGAAGGCGGACGAGGACGAAGCGAAGGAGTGGCTCCAGTCCATCATCGAGGCGGCTGAGGCAGGGCTGTCCCCGTCGCTCGCCACCATGAAGCTCGCCGAGTATGGCAACGCGAACATGGAACTTGCCCTGCGTGGATTGGAGTTGAAAACACTCGACCCCTACCTGTCAGGCTGGCGGATGCGTGTCGTGCCCGCCTTGGGCCACGTCGCGGTCCGGATGATCACCAACGGCGTCGTCGACCGCACCGTGCAGAACTGGATCGCCGACGAGCTGAGCCGCTCCACGGTGAAGAACACCATCGCCGTCCTGGTCCGTGTCATGGAGCAGGCAGTGCGCGACGGCCTCATCAAGGTGAACCCCGCCCGGGTCACAGGCTGGCAGAAGCTCTACAAGCAGGCCGAGGACGAACTCCTTGACCCACGCGCGCTCGCCCTGCCCGACTGGGAAACACTCCTCGCACTGGCCGACGCACTCGTGGCCGCCTCCTACGACGAGTACCGCGGCTGGGGAGACGTGGTCGTTTTCGCCGCGTGTACCGCCGCACGGATCGGCGAGGTCTCAGGCTGCCGCGTCGGGGACATCGACACCACCCAGTGGATCTGGACCGTGCGGCGTCAGACCACACCCGCACCCGGTGGACTGACCGACAAGGGGACCAAGGGCAAGCGGGCCCGCAAGGTTCCCATCATCGAGGAGATCCGCCCCCTCGTCGCCCAGCGCATCCTGTCCGCCGGCCCCAACCCGGACGCCCGCCTGTTCACCGGCCCGCGCGGCGGACGCATCTCCACCGCCGTCCTGCGCGACGCCACTCACTGGGACGATGTCGTCACCAAGCTCGGCTACGAGCACCTGCGCCGCCACGACCTCCGACACACCGGCCTGACCTGGTTCGCCGACGCCGGGGTCCAAGTACACGTCCTCCGCAGAATCGCCGGCCACGGTTCACTGACTACCACCCAGCGCTACCTTCACCCGGATGTCCACAAAATCACGGCAGCCGGGGCGGCGCTCTCCGCCCACTTCAGCGCGCTGCGCGCACCACGCTCACTCCCGAGCCCCATCGTCATGACCCGCTGACCGGTCAAGGACGCCGGACCTCCAGTTGGTCCCCAACTGGTCCCCAAAAATGATCAAGGGCCGGTTTCGGATGTCTCCGAAACCGGCCCTGATCTGCGACTGTCTCCAGTCGGGACGACAGGATTTGAACCTGCGACCCCTTGACCCCCAGTCAAGTGCGCTACCAAGCTGCGCCACGTCCCGTTGCCCGTCTGACCTGGGGTTTCCCCCTGGCTGAACGCGCATGAGAACAATACCGCACTTCAAAGGGTGGTCACGAACGCATTCATCGCTTGACCTCAAGCGCACTTGATGTCGGACGCTCGGTGGCATGACGAACACGACCACCGCCCCGGCCTCCGGATACCGCGACCTGCCGCGGCTGATGAGCCTGATGACCGGCGACGAGAAGCACGGGCCCGCCGCCACCTCCACGCTGGACGCTCTGTGGGTGCTGTACGACCGGGTGCTGCGGGTCACACCGGAGACCGCGGACGCGCCCGTCCGGGACCGTTTCCTGCTGTCGAAGGGGCACGGCCCGACGGCGTACTACGCGGTGCTCGCCGCGCGGGGATTCATCGACGAGGGGGTGCTGACGGGGTTCGGCTCGTACGACTCGCCACTCGGGCACCATCCGGACCGGATGCTGGTGACGGGGGTCGAGATCGGCAGCGGGTCGCTGGGGCACGGGCTTCCGCTGGCCGTGGGGAACGTGCTGGGACTGCGCGCCCAGGGGCTGCGCGAGCCGCGCGTCTGGGTGCTGACCGGGGACGCCGAACTGGACGAGGGCAGCAACCACGAGGCGATCGCGTACGCCGGTCCGGCCGGGCTCGACCAGCTGCACACCGTGGTGATCGACAACGCCTCGGCGACGTACGGACGCCCCGGCGGGATCGCCGAGCGGTTCGCGACCGCGGGCTGGTCGGTCGACTCGGTGGACGGACGGGACCACGAGGCCCTGTACGCCGCCTTCACCGCACCGCACCCCGGACGCCCCCGGGCCGTCGTCGCCCGGGTCGCCCCCAAGCACTGACCCTCGCCCTCCGCCGCCTCCGTAATCCCTTCCCCGCCCCGCCCCCTGCCTCCTCGGACCGAGAAGAAGGACCCCCTCCCATGGACACGATGCGTGACCGCTTCATCGCCACCACCACCCGGCTGCTCGACGAGGACCCGCGCCTGGCGCTCGTCCTCGCGGAGATCAGCCGGGACGGATTCGCCCGCGCCGAGCGGGACCATCCCGACCGGGTCGTCAACGTCGGCATCCGGGAGCAGCTGCTGATCGGGGCCGGGGCCGGGTTGGCCCTCACCGGGATGCGGCCCGTCGTGCACACCTTCGCGAGCTTCCTGGTGGAGCGGCCCTTCGAGCAGGTGAAGCTGGACTTCGGGCACCAGGGAGTCGGCGGGGTGCTGGTGAGCGCCGGGGCCTCGTACGACTGGCCGGCCGGCGGGTTCACGCACATGGCACCCGGCGATGTGGCGCTCATGGACACCCTGGACGGCTGGGCCGTGCACGTACCGGGCCACCCGGACGAGGCCGAGACCTTGCTGAGGGAGGCGGCCGCCGGGGAGGGACGGGTGTATGTGCGGCTCTCCGTGCAGTCGAACGAGCGGGCGCGGCCGGTGGGCGGGCCGGGCCGGTTCGCCACCGTGCGGGAGGGCGGGCGGGGTGTGGTCGTCGCCGTCGGCCCGATGCTGGACAACGTCCTCGCCGCCACCGAAGGGCTGGACACGACCGTGCTGTACGCGACGACCGTCCGTCCGTTCGACGCCCTGGGCCTGCGGCAGGCGGTGGCCGGTCGGGACGCGGCGGATGTCGTGATCGTGGAGCCGTATCTGGCGGGGACCTCGACGGCTGCGGCCAATGACGCGCTCGCCGCCGTACCCCACCGGGTCCTGGGACTGGGCGTGGCCCGGGAGGAGCTGCGGCGGTACGGGCGGATGGACGAGCACCTGGTCGCACACGGGCTGGACCCGCGCGGTCTGCGGCAGCGGATCGGTGCCTTCTTCGGCGGCGAGTGAGGCGCACGGCCCGTCGGGCCCGAAGCAGCGGGCGGACGCCTGAGCCGGGATCCGGCCGGCCCGGGGCCGGGTCAGATCCCGAGGATGTTCTCCTCCCGCCGGTGGAGGTGGCAGACCAGCTCCTGGGCCAGGGACTTGATGGTGTCGAGTCCGGCCCTGCCCCAGGAGCGGGGCACGATGTCGACGGCGCAGACGGCGCCGAGGGCGAGGCCCGTACGGTCGATGAGCGGCGCCCCGAGATAGGAGCGGATGCCTATGTCGTCGACGACGGGATTGCCGGCGAACCGCGGATAGTCGCAGACGTCCTCCAGGACGAGGGCCTTGCGGCGGACGACGACATGGGGGCAGTAGCCGTGGTCGAGGGCGACGAAGCGCCCGCTCCCGGCGGCCGCCGCCCCCAGGTCGGAGCCCTTGCGGGTGCCGGCCGGGGTGTGCAGTCCGGCGTAGAACTGGCGGTTCCCGTCGATGAAGTTGACCATCGAGAACGGCACCTCGGTCACTTCGGCCACCCGGTCGGCGAAGGCGTCGAAGTTCTCGAAGGTGCCGTCGGGCCGTTCCCCCAGACCGAGGCTGCGCAACCGCCGGCTGCGGACCCGGGCGTCGCTGTCGACGGGTGTCAGCAGCAGGCGCCCCAGGGCGTGCGGCGTCGTCACCGGGGTGCTCCGTAGCTTCCGTGACCGGAGAGCGGGGCCGCGGCGTCGGACGCGTTGATCAGGTGCTGGACGAGGGTGACGAGTGCTCCGGTGCCCGAGCTGGCGATCCGGGCGTCGCAGAGGACGACCGGTACCTCGGGCGCCAGATCGAGGGCGGCCCGCACCTCCTCGGGGCCGTAGCGGAAGGCACCGTCGAACTCGTTGACCGCGACGATGAAACCGATGCCACGGCGTTCGAAGAAGTCGACGGCGGCGAAGCACTCCTCCAGGCGCCGGGTGTCGGCGATGACCACGGCGCCGAGCGCGCCCTGGGACAGCTCGTCCCACATGAACCAGAAGCGCTCCTGGCCCGGTGTGCCGAACAGATAGAGGACATGCTGTTCGTCCAGCGTGATCCGGCCGAAGTCCATCGCCACCGTCGTGGAGGTCTTGGACTCGATGCCTTCGAGGCTGTCCGTGGCGGCGCTGACCTGGGTCAGCAGCTCCTCCGTGCTGAGCGGCGCGATCTCGCTGACCGCTCCGACGAAGGTCGTCTTGCCGACGCCGAAACCGCCGGCCACCAGCACCTTGAGCGCGACCGGGAAGCCCTCGGGTGTTCCGGGCGGCTGGGCGGGGTGCGCGTATCCGTAGGCGTCGCCGCCGCCGTATCCGGGATCCCCCGGTGGATCCGCGTATCCGCCCGGGGCCGGTGCGTCCGCGTAGCCGACATGTCCGGGGCTCGCCGTCCCCGCGTACGGGGCGGATCCGTCGAAGCCGTCAGAGCTGTCGTCGTAAGCCATCGAGCACTGCCTCCAGCAGGGATCGGTCGGTGGGCATGTCTTGGAAGGCGGGCGGGTGGGCGGTCACCGCGCCGCAGTCCACCAGGTCCGAGAGGAGGACCTTGGTGACCACGGCGGGCAGCCGCAGATGGGCGGCGATCTCGGCCACCGAGGTGGGGCCGCCGCACAGGCCGAGCGCCACGGAGTGCTCGGGACCCAGGTGGGTCTGCGGGACGGCCCCGGTGGCTCTGATCAGGGAGAGCAGATCGAGCACGGTGGTGGGACGGGTACGGCCGTTGCTGACCGTGTAGGGGCGGATGAGGCGGCCTGCCGCATCGTCGAGCAACGGCCCGTCCTGCGTGGCCGGCACGGTCACAGTCCCGTGGCGCCCGGCGACCCGGCCGCTTGTCTCGTCGGGGTCATCAGATAGGGCCGGACGCTCTTGACCAGCATGGTCATCTCGTAGCCGAGGACGGCGGCGTCCGCGTTGCGCCCGGCGAGCACGGCGAGGCAGGTACCGGATCCGGCCGTGGCCACGAAGAGGAGCGTCGAATCGAGTTCCACCACCACCTGGCGGACCTCCCCGTTGTCGCCGAACCGGGCCCCGGCGCTGCGGCCGAGGGAGTACAGGCCCGCGGCCAGCGCCGCCATGTGGTCGGCGCTGTCGGCGTCCATGCCGTGCAGGGACTTCACCAGCCCGTCGGCCGAGAGGAGAACCGCGCTGCGGGTGTACGGCACGCGCTGGACGAGCCCGCTCAGCAGCCAGTCGAGGTCCGAGACCTGGCCGGACGGCATTTCGGTGGCCATGGTGCATCTACTCCTTGGTCGTGTTCGCGTGGGCGTCGAGTGGGTCGTGGTCACCGGCGTACGGGCCGGACCGGAAGAGCCGCACCGGGGCGGCACCGCGGACGGGGAGCGGTTCCAGGGGTCCCCGGACCGCGGCGGCGGAGGTGCCCGCGTCCGCTCCCACGGGCAGTCCCGCACCGCCGGCCGGGCCGAACCCGGCACCCTCGCCGGCCGGCTCGGCGTCGCCGTCGAACTCGGTCTCGACCCGTGCCTCGGCCAGGTCGATGCCGCGCCGGAAGGCCGCCACCAGCCCGGGGTCGTGCAGGCTGGGCTCCTCGTCGGTACGCGGCGCCGGCGCCTCCCTGAGCTGCGGGACCAGGTTCTCCTGATTGGACCGGCGGGGCAGCTGGGGGCGGCCCGCCGCGCTGTGCGCGACAGCGTTGTCCTGCGGGGGCACGGGCACCGCGTCCTCGTCGGGGCGCGCGGCGGCGGGCCGGTCGAGTCGTTCGGCGCGCATCGGCAGCGGAGGGGCCTCGCCCTGCGGTGTCCTGGGTGGCTGCCCCGCCGTGGCCGTCGTCGGCTGCGGACGCGGCTGCTGGTTCGGCACGTAGGGGCGGTGCTCCGGGTCGGGAGCGGGCACCGGCGCGGGCGCCGGGGCCGGGGTGGCCCGATGGGCCCCGGCATCGTCCTGGGGAGCGGGACGGTGGGCGGGTCCGAGCGGCGGGACGGGGGCCCCGCCGGACTCGGCGGAGGCGTCCTCGTCGGCACCGAGCAGGGTCTGCGGCAGCACGAGCACGGCCTGGGTGCCGCCGTAGATGTTGCTCTGCAGCCGTACGACGATGCCGTGCCGGCGGGCCAGGGAGGCGACCACGAACAGGCCGATGCGGCCGTCCTGGAGGAGCCGGGCGACGTTGACCTGGTCCGGGTCGGCGAGCAGGGCGTTCATCCGCTTCTGTTCGTTGCCGGGCATGCCGAGTCCCCGGTCCTCGACCTCCAGGGCGAGGCCCGCGGTGACGCGCTGGGCACGGAGCAGGACCTGGGTCTGCGGTGCGGAGAACACCGTGGCGTTCTCGACCAGTTCGGCCAGCAGGTGGATCACGTCGGCGACGGCGTGACCGCGCAGGGTGCCGTCGATCGGGGGCACGAGCTTGACCCGGGGGTACTGCTCGACCTCGGCGATCGCGGAGCGCAGCACCTCGGTCATGGTGACGGGGTTGCTCCACTGCCGCCGGGAGACGGCGCCGCCGAGCACGGCCAGGTTCTCCGCGTGCCGGCGGATGCGGGTGGCCAGGTGGTCGACGTGGAAGAGGCCCTTGAGCAGGTCGGGGTCCTCGACCTCGTGCTCCAGCTCGTCGAGCAGCTGGATCTCGCGGTGCACCAGGGACTGAAGCCTGCGGGCCAGGTTGACGAAGACCTCGACCTTCTGGTCCTCCCCGCTGGGCTCGGCGAGCCGGGACGCCTCCACGACGGCGGCCACGGCGCCCTCCTGCTGGCGGCCCAGTTCCTGGGCCAGCAGCGCGAAGGGGTCGCCGCCGGACGCGGTCTGGTGCGGGGCGCGCCGGGCGGGCACGGGTTCGCCGTTGCGGAGCTGCTCCACCACCTGCTGGAGGTCGGCCTGGTGCTGGACGCTGGCCCGGCGCAGTGCGAGACAGCGGCCCAGCACGGTGGTGGCGACCCGGTTGGCCGCCAGGAACGCGGCGATCACCGCGGCGAGGGCGAGCCCGCCGGCGGCGCCGTAGGCCGTCCAGAGCTCCCGGGTCGGCCGTACGCCGCCGGCGCGGGCGGTGAAGATCACCGCGCCGGCGCCGGCGAGGGCGGTGGCGACGGCCGGCAGGACGGCGGTCCGCAGGAGTTGAGGGCGTATGCGCGCCTCGGGGGACGGCCGGGTGGCGCGGGGCCGGGCCGCGGCCGAGTGGGAACGGGGACCCGGTCGGCCGTGCCGCCCGCCCTCTCGTCGTTCCGGTCGCGCGTCGGGTGCGCGAAGTTGAGACATCAGCGTCCTCGGTACGTGGGGCACCAGGAATCGGCATCCATGCGGTGGCACCTACGGTGGTCGGTCATTCTCCGGTCATCGGCCGGGCAGGCTCGGAGAATATGAGCCCACCGTTGATCACCGGCCACACACGGTAGTCGCCTCGTGCGCGGCCGTGGCGGGCAGTTGTGGAACTTGCCCGCCATCCGTCCCGCTCTGGTATGACCGCTCGCACTGACAGCCGATTTTTCCGATGCCCCGTTCGTCCGGCGGGCGGTGGAGTGCTTCCTCCCGGCCCCGCGGGGAACGCGGCAAGCCCCCTCGGCGACGACCGAGGGGGCTTGCTTCGACGGGCTTGCTTCGAGGGGGCTGCCCCGCAGGGGGCTTCCGGTGGTGGACCCACCGGGGCGGGGTCAGGGCTGCGCGGCTCCCGCGCGGTCGTGGTCCGGGGCGGTGACGGCCTGAGCCGGACCGGTCAGCGGCACATGGACCGGGGGCCAGTTGCCCCAGCCGGGCGCCGGTTCGGCGGCGACCGCGCGCCACCACGGATCGACGGCCGGCGGATCGGTGGGCTCGAAGGGCTGCCCCGGGTGCGGGGACGCCATCGTCACCCCGGCGAACTGGGTGGCACGCATCGACCACTCGGCCGGTTCGGCCCACGGGTGCAGGGCGAGGTTGAACGTGCCCCAGTGGATCGGCAGCATGACGCCCGCCGACGCGTCGTCGCCCTGGAGGTCGAGGTGGGCGCGGACGCCCTCGTCGGGGCTCATGTGGATGTCCGGCCAGGCCCCCGGCTCGGGCTCGCTGTCGGTACGGTCCTTGGGCCAGAACTGGCTGTACGCACCGATCTGGATCATGGTCGCGTCGAAGGGGCCGTGCGCGGCGCCGATCTCCCGGAAACCGGGGAAGTATCCGGTGTCACCGCTGTGGTAGATCCGGTGCCCGGGTCCGGCGACGACCCAGGAGGCCCAGAGGGTGTGCTGCTGGTTGCGCAGGCCCCGGCCGCAGAAGTGCCGCGCCGGGGTGGCGGTCAGGGTGATGTCCCGGACGGTGGTGGACTCGTTCCAGTCCAGCTCGTGGATACGGTCCGGAGCGACGCCCCAGTGCTCCAGGTGGGCGCCGACGCCGAGCGGGACGACGAAGACGGTGTCGGTGCCCGCCAGCGTGCGGATGGACGGCAGGTCCAGGTGGTCGTAGTGGTCGTGCGAGATCACGACGACGTCGACCGTGCCCAGCGCGCCCAGCGGCAGCGGCGCGGGGTGCACCCGCTTGGGTCCGGCGAACGGGAAGGGCGAACAGCGCTCGCCCCACACCGGGTCGAAGAGCACCCGTCGGCCGTCGATCTCGGCGAGGACGCTGGAATGCCCCATCCAGGTGAGCCTCAGACCCGAGGCGGGCGGTTCGGCGAGATCGGCGAGGGTCGTCGCGTGCACGGGAACGGTGCCGGTCGGTGTCCTGAGGACCCGCTCCTCCTTGCGGAAGAAGACCTTCGCGAAGTCGAGCGGGGAACCGGAGGGCCGGATCCGCGCCCCCACCGGGTTCTGGAAGACGCCGTCGGCGAAGTTCGGGGAGCGCCGGATGCGCTCCATGCGGGCGCCGTCCGGGTCGGCTCCGAAGGCGGCGGGGCGCAGGGCGCGCAGCCGGGTGCGGAACGCAAGGGGGTCAGCGCCGGTCACAAGGGTCTCCTGGGGGCGTCGGTGTCGTTCTCATTATGGGCAGGGCGTACGGCTGTGCGAGCGCGGAGCGGCCATCGGGAGGGCGCTCCGCGGAAGGCTCAGGCACGCTGCTGCCCGTACACGTGCTCGACGTGGAGCCGCACCACGAGGCGATGGTCCCTGACCATGGCGGCGCGGTAGTCGTCCCAGTCGGGGTGCTCGCCCTGGACGTCGCGGTAGAGCGTGATCAGCTCCTCCACGGTGGCGTCGTCGGGCCGGGCGGCCACCGGGGTGAGGTCGGCGGTGCCGTCCACGACCGTCCAGGCCCAGCGGTCCCGGCTGGTCACGTGGTAGCTCGCCCGGGAGTCCCGCAGGAGGTTGCGCGTCTTGGCGCGGTCCGCGGTGACCGAGACGCGGACCAGGCGCTCCTCGGGATAATAGAAGTGGTTCACATTGGACAGCTGCGGTCTGCCGTCCTTCCCGAGCGTCACCAGGACGCCTCCGTCCTCCTCGCCGACCAGCCGCAGCAGCGCTTCCTGGCGTGCGTCGAATCCCGTCATGCCCGGTCCAACGCACGGCCCCCGCGCAGGATTCCGCTCGGGGCACCCCGTCGGCCCGGGGCGTACGGTTCCGGCCACTTCGCGCACCGTCCTCGGAGCGATGTCACATCCGGCGGCCCCGGCCCGTCCCATCCGTGCAAGCACGTCCGGGCGCCGGCTCGCCGCCGCACCGTCCGGAACCGAGCCGTTCCGAAGGAGACCGGTCATGACCGCCCGTATCTCGCTCGACCCGCCCCGCAGCCTCCTGTTCCGCGCCGTGTCGTGGTACTCGAAGCGGACCTACGGAAAGGTCATGGACCCGCTGCGGGCCGGTGCCCACCACACCGGGGTGCTGTGGGCCAATTCCCGGTACGAGATGTCCGTGGCCCGCTGGAAGAAGCTGGACCCGCAGCTCTCGGCGCTGGCCGTGATGGGGGCGGCGGCCACCGTGGGCTGCGCCTGGTGCATGGACTTCGGGTACTGGCTGCACCACAACGAGGGCATGGACCCGCGCAAGCTCACCGACGTGCCCGCCTGGCACGACAGCGATGCCTACACACCGCTGGAGCGCGATGTGCTGGCCTACGCGGAGGGCATGTCCGTCACGCCCCCGCACGTGGAGGACGACCTGGTGGAGCGGCTGCGCGTCGCGGTCGGCGAGCCGGCGCTGGTGGAGCTGACGGCGGTGATCGCGGTGGAGAACATGCGGGCGCGGACCAATGACGCCCTCGGGATCGCCAGCCAGGGCTTCAAGGACCAGTGCGAGGTGCCGCCGCCCGCCGCCGGGCGCCGTACCGGGGCCGCCGGGAGCTGATCCCGGGCAGGGGCTGTCCGGCCATGATCGGCCGGGCGGGCCCCGGGCCTCGTTGACAGTGCGGCCCCGCCTCCTGATACTGACTGGCGATTCAGTAGAAGTACGTCGGCCGGACATCGGGGGCGGTGGGTCCGCACCCCTTGGACCCATGGCGCCGCCCCCGGGCCCGGCCCGCGCGCCGTGACCGAGGAGCCCCCACCGATGACCACACCCCCGGCATCCCCTCCCGCCCCACTGATCTCGCTGACCTGGACGGACCACGTCACCGGCCGCCAGGGACACCTGGTCGTCGACCGGCTGGTGCGCGGGGTGTCCAGCGGAGGGCTGCGGATGCGGGCCGGCTGCACGCTGGAGGAGGTGGCGGGGCTGGCGCGGGGCATGACCATGAAGGAGGCCCTGCACTTCGACGCGGACCGGCCGGGCGCCCGCTACATACCCCTCGGCGGTGCCAAGGGAGGCATCGACTGCGACCCCCGCGACCCCGCCGCGTACGGCATCCTGGTCCGCTATCTGCGCGCGGTCCGGCCCTACGTCGAGCAGGTCTGGACGACCGGTGAGGACCTGGGGCTGACCCAGGACCTGGTCGACCGGGCCGCCGCCGAGGCCGGGCTGGTCTCCACCGTCCAGGCGGTCTACCCGCTCCTCGACGACGAGGCCGCCGCCCGCAAGCGGCTGGCCGACGCCTTCGCCGTCGAGGTGGACGGCATCGGCCTCGACGAACTGGTCGGCGGCTGCGGGGTCGCGGAGTCGGTGCTCGCCGCGCTGGACGGCGCCGGGGTCGCCCACACCGACGCGGGCGTGGCACTCCAGGGGTTCGGCACGATGGGCGGGGCGACCGCCCGCTTCCTGTCCCGGGCCGGGCTGCGCGTGGTGGCCGTCGCCGATGTGAAGGGCACCCTCGCCAATCCGGCCGGGCTCGACGTCGAGGCCCTGCTGACCGCCCGGGACGCCCACGGCACGGTGGACCGCGGTGTCCTGCGCCCCGGCGACCGGGAACTGCCCGCCGACGCCTGGCTGGACACCGACGCGGACGTGCTGGTGCCGGCCGCGGTCTCCTACGCCATCGACCTGACCAACCAGGCCGCCGTCAGGGCCCGATGGGTGGTGGAGGCCGCCAATATGCCGGTCCTGCCGGAGGCGGAGGAACGGCTCACCGCGCGGGGGATCACCGTCCTGCCCGACGTCGTGGTCAACTCCTGCACCAACGCATGGTGGTGGTGGACCCTGTTCGGGGACGTCGACGCCGACGCCGAGAAGGCGTTCGCCCATGTGCGGCGTGCCATGCGGGACCTGGTCGGACTGGTCCTGGAGCGCGCCGCACGGGAGAGCTGCACTCCGCGCGCGGCGGCGCACGCCGTGGTGGCCGACCGGCTCCCGGTGATCGCCGGCCGCTACGGCTGGTACCGCTGAACCGGACCCGCACCGCCCGGTGCCCGGACGCCCCCGCCCGCCCCCGCCACCGGAATTCGTTAGGGTGACGGAGTGGCGAGAGTGCGGTTGGGAGTGGCGGAGCGACGCGAGGAACTGCTGCGCGCCGCCGTCGAGCAGATCGAGGTACGGGGTGTCGCCGCGGTGCGCATCGCCGATGTGGCCTCGGTGCTCGGTGTGAGCAACGCCCTCGTCCTGTACCACTTTTCCACCAAGGAGAAACTGGTCGCTGCCGCCTTCGCGCACGCCGCCGAGGCCGATCTGGCCCATCTGCGCAGGCTGCTGAGCCGGCGCACCACCGCCGTCCGCCGACTGCGCGCCGCCGTGCGCTGGTACGCGCCGACGGGACAGGCCAAGGGCTGGCGGCTGTGGATCGAGGGCTGGGCCGCCTCGCTGCGCGATCCGGCGCTGCGCAATGTGGCGGGCGATCTCGACCAGCAGTGGAAGGCGGAGCTGGCCGAGGTCATCGAGGAGGGCGCGGCAGCGGGCGAGTTCCACTGCGACGACCCGATGTCGGTGGCCTGGAAGCTCACCGCGCTGCTCGACGGTCTGGCGGTGCAGATGACCTCGTACGCCGGTCCGCTGTCCCGCGCCACCATGCTGGAGTGGGCCGAGGAGGCGCTCGCCCGGGAACTGGGCATCGACCACGCCGCCCTGACGGCCTGACGGCGACTCCTCCTCCCCCGTTCCCGCCTCCCCGCCCGGCCCGGTCCTCCTCAGGTCTGGCGCAGGGGCGTGTAGTCCTCGCCCCGGAGACCGAAGGTCCACGCCACTCCCTCCTTCGCGGTGCGGGTCCTCGGGGGCACCCGCAGCCAGTAGGTGCGGGACGTCCCGTCGGGCTCGGGTGTGGAGTTGACGACCTCGACCATCGCCACGTCCTCGTCGCCGACGAGCGAGATCCGCCAGAGCACCCCGGTCTCGTCGCGGTGGACCGGTTCGGCGCCGGACTCGGTGAGATAGCGGTCGTAGCCGTAGAACTCCAGCATCACGCGGCGCAGCTCCGCGTTCTCCTCCTCGCGGATCCGTGCGGGTGTCAGCTCGGCCAGCCCGGCCAGGAACTCGGCGGGCACCGGCATGCCCCGCCAGGCGTACAGGGCGAAGCCGTCCCGGTACGCCAGGGCCGGTCCGTCGCCCCGGTCCAGACGGCCCGCCTCGTCCCGGTACAGCGCCTCGGGCCGTTCGGTGAGCACCACGGACCGCTCGTAGGGCCACCACCATCCGGCGTTCCGCGCGACGGCGGCCAGTCCTTCCAGGCGCTCGCCCCGGCCGTCGAACGCGGCGAGCCAGGCCGCGTCGTGCTGGCCGAGGACGGCGTCGAGCAGCACGAGGCGGACATCGGTCTCGTCCTCGGGGCGCTCCGTGAGATCGGCGACGACCCCCGCGCGTATCCGGTCGGCCAGGGCCGCGGTGGTCTCCCAGAGCTGGGCCCCGGTGGCCGACCAGAGCGCCGACCAGCCGGCCGGGCCCAGTTCGTCGTACATCCGGCGGCGTTCCTCCGCCCAGGGGCGGGTCCGCACGTCGTCGCGGACCGAGCGCCCCGCATCGGTCAGCTTCTCCACCGCCTCGACGGCGGCCCTGGGCGAATCGGCCCAGACGAACTCCGCCGGCTCGGCCAGCCCCGCCAGCCGGTAGGCGAGGCGCACCCCGTCCTCGGCCGCCGCCCGGTCCGCCGCACCCGTCGCCGCCGCCACGGCCCGCCATGAGTCCACGTACTGCATCGGTCTTCCCGTCCCCTGTTCCCGAATCACTGACATCCCTGCGTCCACCACTGCGCTCTCCGTCGCTCAGTCGGCGACGATGCGCACCGCCCCCGGCGCGTACTCCCGCTGACGCACCACCCGGAACCAGCCCTGCGGCAGCGTGATCACCGCGTGCTCCTCGTGCACCACCCGGCCGCCGTCGGGGAGATGGAGCAGCATCGGGCCGAACACCCCGGCCTCCCGGATCAGCCGGCCCGGCCCCGGCACCGCGTGGGCGTGCCCGGTGACCTCGCCGAGCGCGAGCACCAGCCGGCCGCGCCCGTCGCGCAGTTCACCCGGCGCGTCCAGGAGGTGCGGGGGCACCGCGGACTCCTCCAGCGCCATGATCAGTACATCGCCCTGCCGGTACACAGACCTCTCCCCTCCGTGGTGGCACCCGGTGTGCCGGCCACATCGAAAACGCTACGGCGGGGGTCTGACAATCGGCCGCGGCCGCGGTTCGGCGGGCCCGGTCTCGGCATTGTCAGTGGTCCTTGATAGACCTTGCGGACATCAATCCGACGTCGTCATCAGGAGATCAGGGCCATGTCCGATGCGGACCACCTGAACGAGTTGCTCGGCCTTCCGGCCGTCGATTTCCAGTCCGGTGCGGAGGGCGGGCCGCGGCCGGCCGCCGACGCCGCGGCCTGGCGCGTCTCGGTCGACGCGTACGAGGACGAGCAGACCTGGGAGGAGGAGTTCACCGCGTTCCTGGACGAGGTGGACCCCGCCGGTGTCCGGGCGCTGATCATCGGGCAGTGGGGCGAGTCGTACGAGGAGACGTCCTCGTACCCGATCGGGCTGGTCATCGCGGCGGCGGACCGGCTGACCTCGCTGGAGGCGGTGTTCGTCGGCGATCTGGTGCAGGAGGAGGCGGAGATCTCCTGGATCCAGCAGAGCGATGTGACCGCGCTGCTCACCGCCTTCCCCGGGCTGGTGGAGCTGGGGGTGCGCGGCGGGTCCGATCTGGTCTTCCCGGCCACGAAGCACGAGCGGCTGAAGTCGCTGACCATCGAGGCCGGCGGGCTGCCGGCCGAGGTGGTGCGCGGGGTGCTGGACAGTGAACTGCCCGCGCTGGAGCACCTGGACCTCTGGCTCGGGGTGTCCGCCTACGGGGGCGACGCCAATGTCTCGGACCTGGCGCCGCTGCTGTCGGGGACGCGCTTCCCCGCCCTGCGTCATCTGGGGCTGCGCAACAGCGAGGTGCAGAACGAGATCGCCGCAGCGATCGCCTCGGCGCCGGTCGTGGCGCGGCTGACGACCCTCGACCTGTCTTGCGGGGTGCTCGGCGACGAGGGCGCGGCGGCGCTTCTGGAGGGCCAGCCGCTGACCCATCTCGGCGCACTGGACCTGCATCACCACTTCCTCACCGAGGCGATGGAGCGGCGGGTCGTCGAGGCCCTGGAACCGCACGGGGTGCGGGTGGACGTGTCCGGGCGCTGTGAGCCGTGGGGCGACCGCGGGGCGGCCGGCCGGTACGTCACGGTGTCGGAGTGATCACGCGCGGACGGCCCGTCCCCGCGCCGGCCTGGTGCCGGGGCGCCGGGTCCCGTCGTACCGCGGCAGGGGCCTGACGTGCTCCGGTTCGCGGTGGTCGGCAATCCGGGCAGCCGCCGGGTGGATCTCTTCCGGGCCGCCGTGCGGGCCGCCGGGCTCCCGTCGGCCCGCACGGTGGCGTGGCGCGATGTGCTCGCCGGGCGGGCGGAGTTCCTGCCCGGTGAGACCGTGCGCGTCGAATCGCCCGGGGAGGACGCGGAGGTCGAGCGGATGCTGCGCGGGGTCGACGACCCGACGCGGGTGGAGGGTTCCGCGCTCTGGTACGCGCGGTTCACCGCCGCCGTGCGGGAGGTGGAGCGGGCGGCGACGGAGGCCGGGGCGCGGCTGCTGGACCGTGCGGCGGACATCGCCGTGCTGTTCGACAAGCGGCTGTGCCACGGCGTCCTGGAGGCGGCGGGCGTCCCCGTCCCCGCCTCGCCGACCTCGGGCCCGGACGCCGCCCCGGTGCGGGACTGGGACGGGCTGCGCGCGCTGATGGCCGGCCACCGGATGCCCAGGGTGTTCGTGAAACCCGCGCACGGCTCCTCCGCCTCCGGGGTGCTGGCCCTGGAGACGGCGGGCCCCGGCCGGGTGCGGGCGGCCACCTCGGTCGAACGGGACGAGGCCGGCCGTCTCTTCAACTCGCTGCGGGTGCGCCACTGCACGACCGAGCGCGAGGTCGCGGCCCTGGTCGACGCGCTGGCGCCGGACGGTCTGCATGTCGAACGGTGGCTGCCCAAGGCCGCGTTGCACGGCCGGGTCGCGGACCTGCGGGTCGTGGTGGTCGACGGGCGGGCCACCCACGCGGTGGTGCGCACCAGCCGCTCCCCCATGACCAATCTCCATCTCGGCGGAGTCCGCGGCGACCTGGACGAGGCGCGGGCGCTCATCGAGGCGGGCGGCGGCTGGGAGCGGGCGACGGCCGTCTGCGAACGGGCGGCGGCCGCCTTCCCCGGCACGCTGTGCGTCGGCGTGGATCTGCTGCCCTCGACCCGCTGGCGGCGCTTCGCCGTCGGCGAGGTCAACGCCTTCGGTGATCTGCTGCCCCGGCTGACGGGTCTGCCCGGCAGCGGCGCCGAGGGACTGGACACCTATGCGGCGCAGGTCGCCGCCGTACTGAACCGAACAAGGAACCACCGTGTCAGCGCACCGTCCTGAACCACCCTCCGACACCACCGGCTCCACCGGCGGCGCCCGCCCCGACATGGGCGAGGTCGTGGGCAGCCACGACCTTCTCCTGGTCACCCTGGACACCCTGCGGTACGACGTGGCGGCCGAGCTGGCCGCCGCCGGGCGCATCCCGCACCTGGCCCGCCATCTGCCGGGCGGGGCCTGGGAGAAACGGCATGCGCCGGGAAGCTTCACCTACGCCTCCCACCAGGCGATCTTCGCGGGGTTCCTGCCCACCCCGGCCTCCCCCGGACCGCACCCGAGGCTGTTCGCCGCCCGGTTCGCGGGCAGCGAGACCACGGCCGAGGGCACCTTCGTCTTCGACACGCCCGATCTGGTCTCGGCGCTGGCCGCGGCCGGCTACCGCACGGTGTGCATCGGCGGGGTGGGGTTCTTCAACAAGCGACCGCCGCTCGGTTCGGTGCTGCCGGGGCTCTTCCAGGAGACCCACTGGGAGCCGGAGTTCGGGGTGGCCTCGCCGACCTCCTTCGAGTCGCAGGTGACCCGTGCCGAGCAGGTCGTCGCGGAGCTGCCGCCCGACCGGAAGCTGTTCCTGTTCGTCAACGTGCCGGCGTTGCACCAGCCGAACTGGTTCCACCTCCCGGGCGCGACGCCCGAGGACGGCGACAGCCGCGCCACGCACGCGGCCGCCCTGGAGTACGTGGACGCCCACATCGGGCGGCTCTTCACCGCGATGAGCAGCCGGCGCCGCGCGTTCGCCATCGTCTGCTCCGACCACGGCACGGCCTACGGCGACGACGGCTTCACCGGCCACCGGCTCGGCCACGAGTCCGTCTGGACCGTTCCCTACGCGCACTTCTTCCTGGAACCGGGAGCCACCGCACGATGACCAGCCAGACCACCGCACGGCCGTACCAGAACTACGTGTACGCCTATCCGCACAAGACCGCGTACGAGGACCTGGCGGGCCATCCCGCCGGCCGGCCCGCGCTCGACGCGCTGTGGGCGGACGAGAGCAAGGACGCTCTCTCGCTCTACGCGCACATACCGTTCTGCGAGGTCCGCTGCGGTTTCTGCAATCTCTTCACCCGGATCGGCGCGCCCGGCGAGCTGACCACCCGCTATCTCGACGCACTGGACCGGCAGGCGACGGCGGTGCGGGACGCGCTGGGCGACGCGGACCCGGTGCGGTTCGCCGCCGCCGCGTTCGGCGGCGGGACGCCGACGTTCCTGACGGCGGGCGAGCTGGAGCGGCTGTGCGACATCGCGGAGAAGCGGATGGGCGCCGATCTGCGGGCGGTCCCGCTGTCCGTCGAGACCTCGCCGTCGACGGCGACGGCCGACCGGCTGGCCGTCCTCGCGGACCGGGGGACGACACGGATCAGCATCGGGGTGCAGAGCTTCGTGGAGGAGGAGGCCAGGGCGGCGGTGCGCCCTCAGCGCCTCCGGGACGTGGAGCGGGCCCTCGATCTCATCCGGGCCACCCGCATCCCCGTGCTCAACATCGACCTGATCTACGGCATCGACGGGCAGACCGAGCGCAGCTGGCTCGGCTCGCTGGACACGGCCCTGCGGTGGCGCCCCGAGGAGCTGTACCTCTACCCGCTGTACGTCCGGCCCCTCACCGGTCTCGACAGGGCCGCGGCCGCCGGGGAGACGGCGCCGGACGCGGAGTGGGACGAGCAGCGGCTGCGGCTGTACCGCACCGGCCGCGACCATCTCCTGGAGCAGGGGTACGAGCAGGTGTCGATGCGGATGTTCCGCCGCCGCGACGCCCCGCGCGCGGAGGGCCCGAACGACTACGCCTGCCAGACCGACGGCATGATCGGCCTGGGCTGCGGCGCGCGGTCGTACACCTCGCGGCTGCACTACTCCTTCGACTACGCGGTGGACATGCGCGAGGTGCGGTCCATCATCGACCGCTACACGGCCACCGAGGACTTCTCCCGGGCCGAGGTCGGGCGGTACACGGACGGGGACGAGGCGCGGCGCCGCCATCTCCTCCAGTCGGTCCTCCAGGCCGAGGGCATGGACCTGGCGGGGTACCACGAGCGGTTCGGCGGCTCGCCGTACGAGGACTTCCCCGCCGAGCTGGCCCGCTTCGAGGAGCGCGGCTGGCTGGATCCGGCGGCTCCCGCGCGGGGGCTGCTGCGGCTGACGGCCGAGGGGCTGGCGTATTCGGACGCGCTGGGCCCGGAGCTGTTCTCCCCCGCCGTGCGGGCCGCGATGGCCGCGTACGAGACGAGGTGAGCGGGGCGTGGACCTGACGATCCTGTACCGGGGCCCGCTGGCCTCGTGCGACTACGACTGCCCGTACTGCCCGTTCGCCAAGCGCCGCGACAGCCGGGAGCAGCTGCGGGCGGACCGGGCCGCGCTGGAGCGGTTCACCGCCTGGGTGGCGGAGCAGACCGGGGACCGGATCTCGGTGCTCTTCACTCCATGGGGCGAGGGGCTGGTGCGGTCCTGGTACCGCCGGGCGATGGTCGAGCTGGCCGGGCTGCCGCAGGTGCGCCGGGTCGCGATCCAGACCAACCTCGGCGGCCGTACGCGCTGGCTGGCCGAGGCGGGCGCGGCGGGCCGCGAGAAGATCGCGCTGTGGTGCACGTACCACCCGGGGCAGACGCCGTACGAACGGTTCCTGGGCCGCTGCGAGGAGCTGGGGGCGCTGGGGATCCGTTACAGCGTGGGGGTGGTGGGGCTCGACGGGCATCTGGTCGAGGCGCGGCGGCTGCGCGCGGCGCTGCCCGAGGAGGTCTATCTCTGGATCAACGCCGCCGAGGGCGTGACCTACACGGACGAGGAGGCCGGGCGGTGGACCGAGATCGATCCGCTGTTCCCGTACAGCCGCCATCCGCACCGCTCGGCCGGGCTGCCCTGCCGGACCGGTGAGTCGGTGATCTCGGTCGACGGCGAGGGGACGGTGCGCCGCTGCCACTTCGTCCGCGCGGAGCTGGGCAACCTGTACGACGGGAGCTACCGGGCGGCGCTGCGGCCCCGTGCCTGTCCGCGGGCGGTGTGCGACTGCCACATCGGGTACGTCCATCTGGAGACGCTGCCCCTGTACGACGTCTTCGCGGGCGGGGTGCTGGAACGCGTTCCGGCGGTGCCGCCGTCCCGGCTCCTGCCGCTGTCCCCCGTCCCCCCGGCCGGGGTGCCGGCCCTGGGCGACTGAGGACAGCGGGGCCGGTCAGAGCGGCAGCAGATCGGGGCGCTTGGCCTCGACGTGGTCGCCGGAGGACTCGCCGCGCAGCCGTCGGCCGATCCACGGCACGAGGTATTCGCGCGCCCAGTGGATGTCGTCCCGGCGCACTTCGAGCGTGCCGCGCGGGTCCTGCGGCGGCCAGGCCTGGTCCGGGTCGGCGGGCACCTCGTAGCCGAGGACCTGGGCGGCGCGCAGGGCGACCCGCGTGTGCCCCTCGGCCGAGAGGTGCAGCCGGTCGTCGTCCCAGGCCCGCCGGTCCTGGACCGAGCGCAGCGACCACAGGTCGAGCACCGGGCAGTCGTAGCGGTCGGCGATGGCCCGCACATGGGCGGTGTACGTGGCGATCTTGCCGCGCAGATGGCGCAGGACCGGTACCCCGCGGGTGTCGAAGCCGGTGGTCACCATCACGGTGCCGACCGCGCCGGTCAGATCGGCGACCGCGCGCTCGAAGCGCTCGGCCACGTCGTCCGGGTCGGTGCCCGGCCGGATGATGTCGTTGCCGCCGGCACAGAAGCTCACCAGGTCGGGGGCGAGTTCCTTGGCGCGCGGCACCTGCTCCTCGACGATCTGGTCGAGGAGGCGTCCTCGTACGGCGAGATTGGCGTAACGGAAGTTCCCGTGGGCCGTTCCGGGGTCGGGGAACTGGTCCGGGAGCTGGTCCGCGAGGAGGACCGCGAAGCGGTCCGCCCAGCCGACGAAGGTTCCGTCGGGGCCGGGGTCGCCGACGCCCTCGGTGAAGCTGTCGCCAATCGCCGCGTACGACTCGATGGCGCCCTGTCGTCGTCCGGCGCCCTGCTTGATGTTGTTCGAATCGTCTGCCACAAGGGCATATCCTGCACCGCCGAATGTGACCTACGCGACCGTAATAAGGGGTTGACGGGTGGTGAGATAGACCACCCGGTCAGGTTTTGGTAAAGGGGGAATAAGCAGAGGGACGGTGCGCCGCCGCGCACCGTCCCTCTGCTTATTGCCGGGTCCGGTTCACCGGACCCCTACTGCCAGGGGAATCAGACGTTGATCCCGTGCGACGCCAGGTAGGCGATCGGGTCGATGTCCGAGCCGTACTCCGGGCCCGTGCGGACCTCGAAGTGGAGGTGCGGGCCGGTGGCGTTGCCGGTGGAGCCGGAGAGGCCGACCTGCTGGCCCGCGGTCACGGTCTGGCCCGCCGAGACGGAGAGCGAGGACATGTGGCCGTACTGGGAGTAGTGGCCGTCGGCGTGCTTGATGACGACCTGGTTGCCGTACGCGCCGCCCCAGCCGGCGGTGACGACGGTGCCGGAGGTGATGGCCTTCACGCTGGTGCCGGTGGAGACGGGGAAGTCGATACCGGTGTGGCTGCCGCTGGACCAGTTGGAGCCGGAGGCGCGGTAGGCGGTGGTGTGGTTGCCCGGGACCGGGTGGACGTAACCCGAGTCGTTGCTCTGGGTGGCCGGGGCGGTGCTCTCCTGGGCGTCCGAGGAGCCGGACGACGCCGGGGCCTTGGTCGCGGGGGCCTTGGACTCGGCGGCGGCCGGGGCCTTGGCCGGGGTCTTCGCGGCGGGGGCCTTCGCGGCGGCGGACGCACCGGCGGAGTGGCCCCAGCTCTTCGCACCGAGGGTCAGCTTCATCCCCGGGAAGATCAGGCTCGGGTTCTCGCCGACGACCTCGCGGTTGTCCTGGTACAGCTTCTGCCAGCCGCCCTTGACGTGGTGCTCGGCGGCGATCTTCGAGAGGTAGTCGCCGGAGACCACGGAGTAGGTGGTGGTGCCGGCCTGGTGGGCGGCGACCGGCTTGGCCGGGGTGGCGTGCGCGGCGGCGGCCGTCTTCGCGGCGGGAGCGGTCTGCTCCGCGGCACTGGCACCGGTGGCACCGAGCAGCGGGAGGGCGATGACGGCTCCGCCGGCGCTGGCGACGACGACGCCGCGGGCGATGGTGCTGGACTTGGGACGGCGGTGCTTACCCGAGATGGGCATGAAGGATTTCCTCTCCGGCGCCTGCGAGGTGAGCTGTCGGGTTCGGACTGGAGATGTCCGGTCGCGCCGGGCGCGACTTCACCCCGAGCCGTCGGGAATTCCCGGACGGCGGCCTACCTGGTTCCCCCGCTCCTGCCACGCGGTGAGTGAGTGCGAATTCCGGTCGGCGGCAGGATTAGGCGGTCCGTCCGGATTGACATGGAACGTAAGCGAGCCGGGACGGCGGAAACAAGCCATCGCTTCCGCGGCGGATTCCACGCCCGAATCCCGACACGGAATTCCGGTCACCCTCCGTGGATTACGGATCTTGGCTTTCCGCGAGGTGCCGGGGAATACCCCACGGCCGCGCCACCACACACCGTCACGGATATGATCCCGCTCACGAGGGCCCGGCCATCTCCCGTGCAATCAGGGCACGTTCGACCAAATACACCAAATCGGACATGTCATGGCCATCGCCCCTCCCGGACCGGTACTCCGCGGGTACGGCCGGCCTTCCGATCCGGCCCGCGCGGTGCCTCCGGGCACCCGCCACAAGCGCGGAAGAAGGCGGACGCCGAGATGATTGCCCGACGAAACAATGTCGTATCGTCACGGAAGTGAACGCCCCGGCGACCCGCGCCGGCGACCGAGCCTCCAGGAGTGAACGTGACGCAGCAGCTGCCGCAGACCCCGCCGACGGAGCCCGAGCTGACCGGGGTCCGCAACTTCCGGGACGTGGGCGGGCTCCCCGCCGCCGACGGGCGCCGGGTGCGTTTCGGACGGCTCTACCGCAGCGGTCATCTGGCGCACGCGACCCCCGAGGACGCCGCCTTTCTCTCGGGCCTCGGCCTGCACACGGTCTTCGACTTCCGCAACAGCGCCGACCACAAGCTCGACGGACGGGACGTGGAGCTGCCGGGCGTGCGCAATGTGAGCATCCCGCTCAGCGACCCCGCGGACGGAGCCGAGTTCTGGCGGATGGTCCGCGACGGGAACATGTCCGAGCTGCGGTCGATCCTGGCCGACGGCAAGGGCGCCGACCGCATGATCGCCTCGTACCGCCGGACCATCCTGGACCGCACGGCCGAGCACAGCCGGGTGCTGCACGCCCTCGCCGAGGACAGCGTGCCGGCGCTGATGCACTGCGCGGCGGGCAAGGACCGGGCGGGGCTCTCGATCGCCGTGGCCCTGCTCGCGGTCGGCGTCGAGCGCGACGCCATCGAGGCCGACTACCTGAAGTCCAACGACGCCCACCGCCGCTACCGGGTCCGCCGCAGCGACACCTCACCGGCCGGCACCTCGCCCGAGGTGATGGAACTGCTCAACCCGCTCTTCGGCGCCCACCGCGACTACCTGGCCGCGGCCTTCGACACGATCGACTCCACCTGGGGCGGCACCGACCGCTACCTCGCCGACGGGCTGAAGCTCGCCCCGCCGACGCGCGAGCGACTGCGCGAGCGGCTGCTCGACGGGGTCTGACCACAGGCGGGGTCCCCCCGCCCGGCGGGGGCACACCTGACCGCTACTGGTTGTGCATCCCCACGGCGAAGAGCAGGTAGAGGAAACCCGCGATGACGTGCCCGGCCACCAGATAGGCGAAGAGCCTGATGACGAGCCCGCGGGGCATCTTCTTCTCCTGCGGGTCGTAGTTCTTGGTCCGCGCCGGGGTGAGCGGGTCGTAGTTCTCGGAATCCGACATGACGGTTCCTCTCTGCCGGCCCGGGGGCCGGTGGCGGGACGGTGCCTCAGGGACGGTGGACGGCGCCGCCGAGACACAACTCGGCGGCGGGGCTCTGCAGCAGGGTGTGGACGAAGAGCAGTTCGGCACCCTCGCGGCCCGCGGCCGTGATCCGGTGCGGGGTGAGCGAGTCGAAGTGCGCGCTGTCGCCGGGCGCGAGGTCGTGCACGGATTCACCGAGGACGACCCGGAGGTGTCCGGTCAGGACGTACAGCCACTCCTCGCCGGGGTGGACGCGCACCAGATCGCCCTGGGCCCCGTGGGGAACGAGGACGCGCAGTGCCTGCATCGCCCGGCCGGAGCCACCGGCCTGCTGGTACGTCCAGCCGTCGGCCTCGGCGCCTTCGAACCTCCGGCCGCGGACGATCGCGTCACGTTCCGGGGGCATCTCTCCCAGCAGCTCGGAGACCGTCGTACCGTAGATCCTGGCCAGACCGAGCAGCATCGGCAGCGAGGGCTGGCGTCGGCCCGTTTCGAGCCGGGAGAGATGGGCGGGCGAGAGTCCGGCCCGCTGGGCGGCGCTCTCCAGGGTGAGACCACGGCTGCGGCGCAGATCGCGCAGGCGGGGCGCGACCCCGGGCAGCTCGTCGGCCACCCCTCCTTCCGGAGGATTCATACTCTTATTGGGCCAGGAACTTTCCTCGGAGGCAAATTTCTTGCCTCCGAGGCAAATCCCTCCGCGGTCCGGCCGCTCAGCGGTTGGCGACCGCCTGTTTGACCAGGGTGCGCCCGAAGTCCCACATCAGTCCGCCGCCGTTGTGCGCGTCGTCCATCACCGCCGTGAACGCGGTCACGAACCGGTCCACGTCCGCGTCGTCGATCACCAGGGGCGGGATCAGTTTGATCACTTCGAGGTGGTCGCCGGAGACCTGGGTCAGGATGCGGTGCTTCTGGAGCAGGGGGACGACCACCATCTGCGCGAAGAGCCCCTTGCGGGCGGCCTGGAGCATGGTCCAGCGGCTGCGCAGCTTCAGTGAGGACGGCCGGCCGAACTCAATGCCGATCATCAGCCCGCGTCCCCGCACCTCGTGCAGCAGCTCGTAGCGGCCGACCAGCGCGGCCAGCCGTTCGCGCAGCAGATCGCCGGTGCGCCGGGCGTGGGCGACGGTCTCCTCGTCCTCCATCACCGTGAGGACGGCGAGTCCGGCCGCCATCGCCTGGGCGTTGGCCCCGAAGCTCGCGGAGTGGACCAGGACGCGGTCCATCGAGGAGTAGACGCGCTTGAAGATCCAGTCCTTGCCGAGGGTCGCGCCGACCGGTACGTAGCCGCCGGAGAGCGCCTTGGCGACACAGACCAGATCGGGCTCGACGCCCTCCTCGTGCTGGTACGCGTAGAAGTCACCGGTCCTGCCGAGGCCGGTCTGCACCTCGTCGGCGATCAGGAGCGCCTTGTGCC
Organism: Streptomyces sp. NPDC057682; assembly: GCF_042799575.1. Lineage (NCBI taxonomy): Bacteria > Bacillati > Actinomycetota > Actinomycetes > Kitasatosporales > Streptomycetaceae > Streptomyces > Streptomyces sp. NPDC057682. The sequence goes on from NZ_JBHVIN010000007.1 coordinate 39,386, forward strand.
GGTGCAGCAGTTCCTGCGCCTCGCGCAGGAAGCCGGGGGGCGCCGCGTGCACGCCCTTGCCCTGGATCGGCTCGACGACGAGGGCGGCCACGTCGCCGCGCTTCAGCTCGCGGCGCAGTGCGTCGAGGTCGCCCAGTTCGATGGCGGTGTCGGGCAGCAGCGGGGCGAAGCCGTCGCGGAAACCGGACTCCCCGTTGACCGACAGGGAGCCGGTCGTCAGCCCGTGGAAGGCGTGCGCGCAGTACAGGATCCTGGGCCGCCCGGTGGCGAACCGGGCGAACTTGAGCGCGGTCTCCACCGCCTCCGTACCGCTGTTGCCGAAGAAGACCCGGTCCAGATGCGGGCTGTGCGTGAGCAGCTTCTCGGCCAGCAGGCCGGGCAGGGGCTGGCAGTCGAAGCGGGTGAGGTCGGCGAGGGAGGCGTCCAGGACGTCGTGGAGTGCCCGGCGGACCACGGGGTGGTGGCGGCCGAGCCCCATCACGCCGAAGCCGGCCAGCATGTCCAGGTAGTCGTTGCCCTCCGCGTCCCAGAAGTGGGCGCCCTCGGCCCGTTCGTAGACCTTGTCGAAGCCGATGGTGTGCAGCATGCGCGGCAACTGGTGGTTGAGGTGCTTGGTGTGCAGTTCGTAGCGTTCGGCGCCGCGCTCCGCGAGGAGGCGTGCCAGATCGAAGCCCTTGGGCCCCTCGTCGTTCATGCTCCGCTCCCCTGGTGACCGTGGTCCGGGGCGCTCCGCCCCGTGCCGTCCGCCGCGTCCCGGGCGGCCAGCGCGGCGCCGATCCGGCCGGCGATCTCGACCGGTGTGAGTCCGATGTCGGCCAGCACCTCGGCCCGTTTGCCGTGGGCGAGGAACTGGTCGGGAATGCCGAAGGTGCGCAGCGGTACGTCGACTCCGGCGTCCCGCAGCGCCATGCCGACGGCCGAGCCGACGCCCGCCGCCCTGCTGTTGTCCTCGACGACGGCGACCAGCCGGTGCGCGGCGGCGAGCGGAGCCAGGGCCGGGTCGACCGGCTTGACCCAGCGGGGGTCGACCACGGTGCAGCGGATACCGGCGCCGGTCAGCAGATCGGCGGCCTGGAGGCAGACCGGGGCCATGACGCCGACGGCGACCAGCAGCGCGTCGGCGTCCTCCGCGCGGTGCAGGACGTCCATCCCGCCGATCCGGCCGACCGCCGGGACCGGCTCGCCGACCGATTCCTTGGGGAACCGCAGGAGCGTCGGGGCGTCGTCCACGGAGACCGCCTCACGCAGTTCCTCGCGCAGCGTCACCGCGTCGCGCGGGGCGGCGATCCGCAGCCCGGGGACGACCTGGAGGATCGACAGGTCCCACATGCCGTTGTGGGAGGCGCCGTCGGGGCCGGTGACCCCGGCCCGGTCCAGGACGAAGGTCACCCCGCACCGGTGCAGGGCGACGTCCATCAGCAACTGGTCGAAGGCCCGGTTGAGGAAGGTCGCGTAGACGGCGACGACCGGGTGCAGTCCGCCCGTGGCCAGTCCGGCGGCGGAGACCGCCGCGTGCTGTTCGGCGATGCCGACGTCCCAGACCCGGTCGGGGAAGGCCTCGGCGAACCCGGTCAGTCCGACGGGGTGCAGCATCGCCGCCGTGAGCGCGACGACGTCCGGCCGCTCCGCCCCGATGGCCGCGATCTCGTCCCCGAACACCGAGGTCCAGGAGGGTCCGGGGGCCGGGGCGAGCGGCACACAGGTCAGCGGGTCCATCGCGCCGACCGTGTGGAAGCGGTCGGCCTCGTCCTCCAGCGCGGGGGCGTAGCCGCGCCCCTTCTCGGTGATGCAGTGGACGAGCACCGGGCCGTGGAAGCGCTTGGCGCGCTGGAGGGCGGACTCGACGGCCGCCGTGTCGTGGCCGTCGACCGGGCCGAGGTACTTGAGCCCCAGGTCCTCGAACATGCCCTGCGGGGCGAAGGTGTCCTTGAACCCCTTCTTGGCGCCGTGCAGCGATTCGTACAGCGGCCTGCCGACCACGGGCGTCTGCTGGAGCACGTTCTTGCCCCAGGAGAGGAAGCGCTCGTAGCCGTCGGTGGTGCGCAGGGTGGCGAGGTGGTCGGCCAGGCCGCCGATGGTCGGGGCGTAGGAGCGCTCGTTGTCGTTGACGACGATGATCAGCGGGCGGTCCTTGGCGGCGGCGATGTTGTTCAACGCCTCCCAGGCCATGCCTCCGGTGAGGGCTCCGTCACCGATGACCGCGACGACGTGGTTCTCCCTGCCCAGGACCTCGTTGGCCTTGGCCAGGCCGTCCGCCCAGCCCAGCACGGTCGAGGCGTGCGAGTTCTCAATGACGTCGTGCTCGGACTCCTCGCGGGAGGGGTAGCCCGACAGACCGCCCTTGCCGCGCAGTTTGGAGAAGTCCTGACGGCCGGTGAGCAGCTTGTGCACGTAGCTCTGATGGCCGGTGTCCCACAGGATCCGGTCCACGGGCGAGTCGAAGACCCGGTGCAGGGCGATGGAGAGTTCCACCACGCCGAGGTTGGGCCCCAGATGGCCCCCCGTCCTGGCCACCGCCCGGATCAGGAAGGTCCGGATGTCCTCGGCCAGTTCGTCCAGCTGCGCTCCGTTCAGCGCCTTGAGATCGTGCGGCCCCCGGATGGACGGCAACAGCGGCATTCCGGGCCCCCTCTCTGCTCCTGTTTCCACACCCGACGACGGCGGGCACCCCCGCGGGGGTGCCCGCGCGTCCGTGACCCCGCCGGCCCGGCGCGTCGCGAGGGGCCGGGCCGGCGGTTCCCGCGGACCGGCGGTGCCGGTCCGCGGGCGGTCGTCACCTCAGCGGTTTCCGCCGACGGTCTCCCGTGCGGCCCGCAGGGACTCCTTGAGCGATCCCATGGTGGCGAGCACGGCGGTCGGCTCGTAGCCGCAGTGCGCCATGCAGTTGGCGCAGCGCGGGTCCTTGCCCCGGCCGTACTTGTCCCAGTCGGTGTCCTCGATGAGCTGCCGGTACGTCGGCACATAGCCGTCGCTCATCAGATAGCAGGGGCGCTGCCAGCCGAACAGGGAGTAGTTGGGGATGGCCCAGGCCGTGCAGGGGAAGTCCGCCTTGCCCTCCAGGAAGTCCAGGAAGAGCGGCGAGTGGTTCAGCCGCCAGCGGGTCCGGTTGCCGCCCGCGAAGGTCTTCCGGAACAGTTCGCGGGTCTGCTCGACGCCCAGGAAGTGCTCCTGATCGGGTGCCTTCTCGTAGGCGTAGGCGGGCGAGATCATCATCTCGTCGACCTTGAGGTCGTCGTTGAGGTAGTTCAGGACCTCGATGATGGTCTGCGGGGTGTCGGTGTTGAAGAACGTGGAGTTGGTGGTGACCCGGAAGCCGCGGCTCTTGGCCTCCTTGATCGCCGCCACCGCCTCGTCGAACACCCCTTCCTTGGCGACCGACTCGTCGTGCCGCTCGCGCAGTCCGTCGATGTGCACGGTGAAGGCGAAGTAGGGCGAGGGCGTGAACTTGTCGAGCTTCTTGCGCATCAGCATGGCGTTGGTGCAGAGGAAAACGTATTTCCTCCGGGCCACGAGCTGGCGGACGATTTCGTCGATCTGCGGGTGCATCAGGGGTTCGCCACCGGCGATGGAAACCATCGGCGCGCCCGATTCGAGCACGGCGCCGACCGCCTGGGCCACCGGCATGCGCTGCTTGAGCACTCCGGCCGGATGCTGGATCTTCCCGCAGCCCTCGCAGGCGAGATTGCACGCGTACAAGGGCTCCAACTCGACAATCAGCGGAAACTTGTCCCGCTTTCGGAGCTTCTGTTCAATGAGGTACGTCGCAACCTTGATGGACTGACGGAGCGGCATGGCCATCTGGCTCACCTCCTGGGGAGCAGCAAAGATCGGTGCCATTCATAGAAAGCGGGAAGGACGGCACGAAGAACGCGGAATGCCGATATTCCACCGCGGACCGTGCCGATGCGGACGAGCTCGTGCTCCGGAGCGTCCACGACCACCCGTACGGCGGCAACCGGGCGCGGCCCGGCCCGCAGTGCGGTGCTCAGGGTCGCGGCGGACTCCATGTCCACCGCGATCGCTCCGGTGGCCCGCAGCTCGGCCCGCTCGTGTCCGCGTACGACATGGGCGGAGCCGGTCAGCGGACCGGTGTGGACGGTGCGTCCGGGCACGGCCCTGGCCAGTGCCTCGGCCAGCAGTTCCGTACCCGTGCAGGGGACCGGCTGCCCGGCGGCGCGGGTCTCGTCGGCCACCACCAGATCGCCGGGGTGCATTCCGGGGGCGAGCCCGGCGCAGAACCCGGAGGCGATGACGGCGGCGCCGCGCGCCCGCTCGCCGTCGAGCGCCCGTGCCACGGCCGCCTCGGCGGCCCTGGGTCCCATGCCCGTACGCAGGACGGTCACCGGGCCCGGTGCGGCGCCCGCGCGGCCCCGGCCGCTGCGCAGGGCCAGCAGCTCGATGCCCAGCGCACAGGCGACAAGCAGCGGGGCGGCGGGGCCGGGTGCCCCCCGGGCATCGCCCATCAGGCCCCCTCGCCCAGCGGGACCCGGCCGGCGAACGGGTCGCCGTGCACGTACCGTCCGAGCGCGGTCAGCGGGAAGACCTGCCGGTAGAGGTGGTAGTTGATGGAGAAGTCCCAGGGGAAGCCGGTCCCCGTGAAGTACGGCTCGTCCCACGAGCCGTCGGCCTGCTGGCTGTCGGTCAGCCAGGCGATGCCCCGGGCGACGGCGGTGGTGTCGCGCCGTCCGGCGGCGAGCAGCGCCAGCAGCGCCCAGGCGGTCTGGGAGGCGGTCGAGGCGCCGTGGCCGATCCACTTCTCCTCGGTGTACGAGCGCAGGTCCTCGCCCCAGCCGCCGTCGTCGTTCTGGACGGACTCCAGCCAGCCGACCGCCCGGCGGACGGCGGGGTGCGAGGCGGGCAGTCCGGCGGCGATCAGGGCCGGGACCACCGACCCGGTCCCGTATACGTAGTTGACGCCCCAGCGGCCGAACCAGCCGCCGCCGGCGTCCTGTTCGGCGAGCAGCCACTCGATGCCCCGGCGGGTCGCCGGGTGCTGGGCATGGCCCTCGACGGCCAGCATCTCCACCACATGGCCGGTGACGTCGGCCGAGGGCGGGTCGATGACCTCGCCGAAGTCGCAGAACGGCAGCCGGTTGGGGAAGGCGCTGGTGTTGTCGGCGTCGAACGCGCCCCAGGCTCCGTTGCGGGACTGCATGCCGACGTTCCAGCGCACTCCGCGCCGGATGGCGGCGTCCACCCGCGCCTGGTCGGGGTGGCGGACCCGGCGCAGGGCGAGGACCACCTCCGCGGTGTCGTCGATGTCGGGGTAGTTGTCGTTGTGGAACTCGAACGCCCAGCCGCCGGGGGCCAGTCGGGGCCTGCGTACGGACCAGTCCCCCGGCCGGTCGATCTCCTCCCCGAGCATCCAGTCGGCCGCCCTGACGAGCGCGGGGTGGTCGGGGGCGACGCCGGCGTCGGCCAGCGCGATGGTCGCGAGGCAGGTGTCCCAGACCGGGGACTGGCAGGCCTCGATCATGCGGGCGCCGTCCTCGCGCCACACCGCGAAGCGGTCCAGCGATTCCAGTCCGGCACGCATCACCGGATGGTCGAGGTCGTAGCCGAGCAGGTGCAGGGCGATGACGGAGTACACGGCGGGGGGCTGGATCCCGCCCCAGCAGCCGTCGTTCTCCTGGCGTTCGATGATCCAGCGGGCGGCGGCGTTCATGGCGACCTTGCGCAGTCCGCGCGGGGCGACCCGGTGGTAGAGGTGCAGGGCCTTGTCGAGGCGCTGGAAGATCCCGTCCCAGCTGGTCGCGGGGGCCGGGCGGCGCGGCGGATTGGGCTCGGCCGGATCGGTGTGCAGTTCGTCCAGGGCGAAGGGCGCGGGCCGCACCGGCCGTTTCGCCGAGACGACGGTGAGCGGGACGATGGTCTGGCGCGCCCAGCAGCCGAAGTCGTAGATGTTGAGCGGGACCCATTTCGGGAAGAACATCAGCTCGGGCGGCAGTTCGGGCAGGTCGTCCCATTTCCACCAGCCGAAGAGGGCCAGCCAGATCCGGGTGAAGACCCGGCTCGCGGCGATGCCGCCCTGTTCCCTGATCCATCCTGCGGCGCGCGCCATGTGCGGGTCGTCCGGCCGGTCCCCGGCCAGGCGCAGGGCCACATAGGCCTCGATGGTGGTGGAGAGTTCCCCGGGACCGCCGTGGAAGGTGGCCCAGGTGCCGTCGCCGAGCTGTTCGCCGCGGATGAAGAGCGCCGCGGTCCGGACGGTCTCGGGATCCTGGATGCCCAGGAACTGACGGAGCAGCAGGTCCTCGGCGTCCATGGTGACGTTGGTGGCGAGGTCCCCCTTCCACCAGCCCTGCTCGTCCTGCCGGCCGAGGAGGTGCTCCACCGAGCGTTCCGCGGCCCGCCGCGCGGCGGTGAGGACGTCGTCCGCGGCGATGGTTGATTCGGTTGTCGGTTCACTGGCCGCGGCTGCTCGGGGGTCCACAGCCCCGGTGCTTCCGTCGGTCGTCGCTGTCATGGCTTCCCCTTCGTGCAGTTGGTGCGCTGCTGTGCTGGGGTCTCCGTCGGGCGGGGCCCCGGGGTGGGGCGCGCCCGGCGGCGCGAGGGATTAGGGGGGGGTGTTGTTTGAGTGTGGGTTTCAGCGGCCAGAGGGGGGGGGGCCCCCGCGGGGGGGGTGGGGGGGGTGGGGGGGGGGCGGGGGGCCCGGGGGGGGTGTGGGGGGGGGGGGGGGGGGGGGTCGCGGGGGGGGGGGGCGGGGCGGGGGGGGGGGCCGGCGACTGCGAGTCATATGGAGGGGATGATGATCATCTCTTTCGTACGACGACGAAGTCCGCGAGCGCCGTGAGCTGCGCCCGCACGGATTCGGGCATGTCCACACCATGCAGGGCCTCGATGGCGACCGCATGCTGCCGACGGGCCTCCTGGGCGGTCCACTCGCGGCCGCCCGCCTCCTCGATGAGCGCCGCACGGGCGGCGAACTCCTCTTCGGAGAAGCTGTCGAAGTCGCTGCTCTTGGCGTCCGCGGCGAGCAGTTCGCCCAGGCGTTCGGAGGCCGGTCCGCCCGCGGCCAGCGCCGCGACGACCGGCAGGGACTTCTTGCGCTGACGCAGATCGCTCCAGGTCTGCTTGCCCGTGGACTCCGGGTCGCCCCAGATCCCGAGCAGATCGTCGACGGCCTGGAAGGCGAGCCCCAGGTGGTAGCCGTAGGCCTCCAGCACGTCGGCGGTGCGGTCGTCCGCGCCGCCGAGCACTGCGCCGATCGAGCAGGCGCAGGCCAGCAGGGCGCCCGTCTTGTTGCCCTCCATCTCCAGGCACTCCTCGACGGTGACCCGCTCGCGGTGCTCGTAGGAGATGTCCTGGGCCTGCCCGTCGATGAGCTTGCGGGTGGCCGTGGTCAGCCGGCGGGCCGCGCGGCCCGCCTCCACGGTGCCCAGCTCCAGCAGGATCTCGTTGGCCAGGGCGAACAGCGCGTCGCCGACCAGGATCGCCTGGGCGGGGCCGTGCACCTTCCACACCGTGTCGCGGTGGCGGCGCTGCTCGTCGCCGTCCATCAGGTCGTCGTGCAGCAGCGAGAAGTTGTGCACGAGTTCGACGGCCACGGCGCCGGGGACGCCCGCCTCGGGTGCGGCGCCGGCCGCCTCCGCGGACAGCAGGGCCAGCGCGGGGCGGACGGCCTTGCCGCCGTCACCGTCCGAGGGCCTGCCCTGGGCATCGATCCAGCCGAAGTGATAGGCGGACACGGTGTCCATGGGCGGTGCGAGCCGGTCGACCGCGGCGCGCAGCACCGGCGTGGAAAGGGCCCGCCCGCGCTCCAGAAGCGCGGTGACGTCCGTGGTCTCCGCCACGGTGTCGGAAGCCGGATTCGCCGGGGTCACTGACTCTCCTCTTGTTCCGGTGGTACTGCTCATGCCGCCTCCTGCAGCGGATGTTCATGGGGGCGGCCGAGCGCCCGGAGCGCGGCGTCCGCGGCGACGGAGCCACTGCGCACGGCGCCCTCCATCGTGGCGGGCCAGCCGGTGGCGGTCCATGCTCCGGCCAGGAACAGGCCGGGGGCGCGGGTCCGTGTGCCGGGCCGCAGCCGGCCGACGCCGGGCGCGGGCGCGAAGGTCGCCGTGCGCTCCCGGGTGACGAAGAAGTCCCGGATCCCCGCCCCGCGAGCGGCGGGCAGCAGCCGTTCGAGTTCGGGCAGATAGCGGGCGCGGAGCTCCGCGACCGGCAGGTCGATCTCGTCGCCCGCGGCGGACTGGGAGACCGCGAGGTACTGGCCGGGGCCGGTCAGACCGGACGCCTCGGTCCGGTCGAAGACCCACTGGACCGGGGAGCCCAGCGCCGCGAAGAACGGCCGCCGGAGCACCTTGCGGTCGTAGACCACGTGCACGTTGAGGATCGGCGAGGTGCCGATCTCCAGCAGCCGTTCGGGGGCGTCCAGCGCGCCGGGCGGCAGCAGGGCGTGGGTCTCGCGCTGCGGGACGGCGAGGACGACGGTGTCCGCCTCGATGCGTTCGCTTCCGGTGTCGACCGTCCAGTGCCCCTCGTCGCGGGTGAGCGCACCGGCCTTGGTCCGCAACTCGGTGCGGACTCCGGCGGCGTCCAGGGCCGCGCGGCTCAGGGTGTCGTGGACGGCGCCGAGCGGGACGGCGGCCCAGCCGATGTCGGCGGCGCCCGGCTCGGAGAGCAGCCCGGTCTTGAAGACCTTGGCGGCCAGGCCGAGGGAGGCGTTCGGCGCGGTGGCGTTCAGCGTGGCCACACCGACCAGGTCCCAGAGCGCCTCGACGGTGCGGGGCGACTGGCCGTGCCGGGCGAGCCAGCTTGCGAAGTCGACTCCGTCGAGCGCCGGGTCCTCCGGGTCCAGCCGGCCGAGCGCGAGCGCGGCACGGCCGACGCTCGCGCGTTCGGCGAGCGAGAGGTGCGGATAGCCGGCGAGCCCGGCGGCCAGGTGGAACGGCACCGGCAGCCCGTTGCGGCGGATCCGTCCGAGGCGGGGCCCCGAGGGCCGCCCGACATCGAGTACCGGCACGTCCAAACGGTTTTGCAGCGGTGCGAGCGAGGTCCCGCCGACGCGGTCGAGGAACCAGCTGTAGGCGGTGCAGCAGCGCAGATAGACGTGCTGGCCGTTGTCGACGGTCAGCTCGCCGCGCCGGAACGAGAAGACCAGGCCACCGAGACGGGGCCGTCCTTCGAGCAGGGTCACGTCAAGCCCGGCGTCGGCCAGACGCAGGGCGGAGGTGATCCCGGCGAGTCCGCCGCCGATCACGACCGCCCGGGAGGAACGTGTCGCTCCGCCGGTCATGCGTCCCCCTCTCGCCAGGTCTTTTCCGTCAGTGACGCATCCGTGCGGCGGAGGGTTGCCCGGCGTACGGAGAGATCATCCATGATGCACATGGTGCGCGAGATGTCCCCGGGACGCATTCAGACACGCCCCCGGGTCGTGCGCCGGGACATGTGGCGCGCGTCGAGGCCGGACAGTCCGCGCACCGCGACGTACGCCTTCTCGTGGCCCGGCAGCGACACCCGGCCGCGCAGCACGGCCTCCGGGTCGCGCTCGATCCGGTCCAGGAGCCGGCGGTAGATGCCGGCCATGGCCGCCACGCAGGCCCCGCTGCGCCGGTCGAGCATCGGCAGCAGCCGGTAGCCCTCGGCGAACAGGGTACGGGCGCGCCGCACCTCGAAGTGGACGAGCCCGGCGAAGTCGGAGCCGGGCGGCGGGGTGGCACGGTGGAATCCGGCCGAGCAGCCGAATTTGGCGAGGTCGTCGGCCGGCAGATAGGTGCGGCCGTTACCGGCGTCCTCGCGGACGTCGCGCAGGATGTTCGTCAGCTGGAGCGCGAGGCCCAGCGTGTCGGCGTACTCGGCGGCGCGCTCGGCGCCGGGGGCGCCCGGTTCCGTGCCGAAGACGCCCAGGCTGAGGCGGCCGATGGCGCCGGCGACGCAGCGGCAGTAGACCTTGAGGTCGTCCCAGGTCTCGTAGGTGGCGCCGCGCACGTCCATGAGCACGCCGTCAATCAGCTCGTCGAGCCCTTCGAGCGGCAGCGGGAAGCGGCGGGCCGCGTCCGCCAGCGCGACGGCCACCGGGTCGGTGTCGTCCTCGTCGACCGCGCCGGCCCGGATCCGGTCGAGCAGGGTGCGGGTGCCCTCCAGCCGGACGCGCTTGGTCTCCGGATCCAGTTCGCCGTCGCCGATGTCGTCGACCCGGCGGGAGAAGGCGTACAGCGCCGACATGGCCTGTCGCTTCTCCGCGGGCAGCAACCTGATGCCGTACGCGAAGTTACGCGCCTGCTGTCCGGTGACCGCCTCGCAGTAACTGTACGCAGCCTGCACCGGTGCCGACATGTACGTCGTCTGTCCCTCCACGGTCCGGCTCACCCCTCTCTACGCGCGCTTCGCAAGACAACTCCCACCTCGCGCAGAAGGCTGGGCTTGGTGGGTTTGGGTGGTCCGGGCAGTACGTCGAACCCGGCGGCCGCGATCGCGGAGAGGGCGGCGCGCCCCCCTCCCACGAATCCGGCGAGAAGCAGCTTGAGCCTGCCGTGGACGCTACCCACCAAGGGGGTGCCTTCATTCAGCAGATGTGCGGCTCGTTCCGCTTCGTACGCGATCAGTGCGCGCACCGAGGCGTTCCCGGAGGGGGCGGCCAGGTCGTGTTCGGAGACATGGAACCTGGCCAGGTCCTCGGCGGGCAGATAGATCCGGTCGCGGCCCAGGTCCTCGGAGACGTCCTGGAGGTGTTCGACGATCTGCAGGGCGGTGCAGACGGCGTCGGAGCGGCGGATGCGCTCGGGGCTCGCGGTGCCGGTGATCTGGAGGACCAGGCGGCCGACGGGGTTGGCGGAGAGCTCGCAGTAGGCGAGCAGTTCCTCGTACGTCCCGTAGCGGCGGACCTTCTGGTCCTGCCGGTTGGCCTCGATGAGGCCGGTGAAGGGTTCGGGGGTGAGCGCGCGGCGCCGCACGGTGGGGCGCAGGGCCGCGAGCAGGGGGTGGTGCGGGGTCTCGCCGGCGGCACCGAAGAGCCGTCCCAGGTCCCGCTCCAGCGCGTCGAGCATGGCGACGCGGTCCTCGGCCCCGTCCGGACCGAGGCCGAGATGGCGGGCGTCGGCGCCGCCGGGGGCCAGATCGCCGTCGCCGATGTCGTCGACGAGGCGGGCGAAGCCGTAGACCGCCATCAGATCGTCGCGCCAGGCGCGCGGCAGGAAGAAGGGGGCCACCGGGAAGTTCTCGTCGGCGGCCTTGTCGAGGGTCGCGGGGACGGCGGAATCCAGCCGCGTCCGTTCGGTGCGTGTCACTGCCGACCGCCCTGCGCGGGGACGGCGTGAGCACCTCGGAGCTGGAGATCTTCCGTCATAGCCGTCACATCTCCCGTTCTACACTGCTGACCCAAAACATCCCATTCCGGACACGCCGCCCGCCCTTCCGAGTGCGGCGGACGGCTACGGGCGGCCCACCCAGGCGGTATCGCCCCACTTGCAACGAATCAGCACCGGTACAGCTTACGTTGTACAACGCTCATCCATACGCCGGGGGGCGACGCACACCGGGGGTGCGCGCACGGCGTGGTCAACTTTCCCCTTGCGCAAGGAGATTGACGTCATCCGGCGGGAGGAGATCGGGCGGGGGCGCGTACGACGACACGTGGATGTCCGAAACCCGTCACCCCTCCCGAAACACGGAACGGCCCCCGCCGGGGTGCCGACGGGGGCTCGGGGCGAGACGGTGAGGCGGCTCACGGGACGACCGGAGGCGGCCGGTCGGCCGGAGTCGCGCTCCCGCTCTCCCGTGCGGGCGGAACACCGGGCGCACCGCTCCCGGCGGCGGCCGGCAGTCGCCCCGGAAGGAAGAAGGCCGGGAACAGGGCGAGGGCGGTGAAGAGCATCGCCCACCAGAACGGCGCACCGAAGGATGGGGCCAGGCCTCGGGCGACCGTCCCGCCGGGCTCGACCTGACCGAGCAAGTGCGCGTGCGCGGGCAGTTCGCCCGTCAGCCGCTGCTGGAGCACGACGGTGAGGACCGCGGTGCCCAGGGAGGCGCCGACCCGCTGGAAGACGTTGAACGCGCTGGTCGCGCTCGGCGCGGTCTCCTTCGGCACGCTCGCGAAGGCGATCGTCATGGTCGGCATCATCGACGCCCCCAGACCGAATCCGCGGACCACCAGGGTGGTACCGAGGAGCAGTTGGTTCGGGTGGGCGTCGACGAGTGCGTACGGGAGGGTGCCGGCCAGGGCCAGCACGATGCCGATGACGGTGAGGGTGCGGACACCCAGCCGGGCGGTGAGCGCGTTCACCAGGACGATCGCCAGCAGATAGCCCAGGCTCTGCGGGAGGAGGAGCAGCGCGGAGTCCAGGACGCTGGTGCCCCGTACGACCTGGTAGTACAGGGGCAGCGGGATCAGCACGCCGTACATCGCCATGCTCATCAGGAGACCGGCCAGCGTGCCGGACCTGAAGTCGGGGACCCTGAACAGCCGCAGGTCCAGCAGTCCCTCGGTCCGGCTCCTCAGCGCCCGCGCACCGAAGGCGAGCAGCAGCACCGCCCCGGCCGCCAGGCCGCCGATCACCCCTCCGGACCCGAAGCCACCGGCCGAGCCGGCCTCGGAGAGTCCGTGGACGAGCAGCGCCAGGCCCGGCAGCAGCAGCACCAGGCCGGTCAGGTCGAGCCGGGCTCCGGCCGAGGGGGCGACGACGTTCTTCACCTTGGCCCGCACGAGCGCGATCGTCACGACACAGAACGGGACGTTGACGAAGAAAATCCAGCGCCAGCCGAGGTGGTCGATGAGGACGCCGCCGAGCGAGGGGCCGATGAGCGGGGCGAACAGGGCGGGGACCGTGACGACGGACATCAGCCTGCCGAGCCGCTTCGGCCCCGCCGCCTGAGCCAGCAGCGCCTGGCCCACCGGGACCGCCAGGCCGCCGCCGATGCCCTGGATCACCCGGAAGACGATCAGGCTTGACGCGGACCAGGCCAGTCCGGAGAGCAACGAGGCGACCAGGAAGACGACTTGCGAGAAGACGACCGTCTGCTTCGCCCCGAACCGGGCCGTGGCCCAGCCACTCATCGGGATCGCCGCGGTGATGGCGAGCAGGTACCCGGTCACCACCCATTGAACCGTGGCCAGGTCAGAGTCGAACACTTTAGCGAGCGGCCCGATGGCGACATTGATGATCGTCGCGTCCAGCAGGCCGGCGAAGCCGCCCAAGGCCATGATGCCGCTCAGCCACCAGAGTTCCGGAGTCACACGGTCGGACCCTTCGGCCCCGACCGGAGTCTTCTTCGCCTTCACGACCGACCTTCCCTCGTGGACCGCGTCCCGGAGCGCCAGACTTCCACAACGACTGTCGCCTTTGCAACACATGTTGGATAGATGGAGCGGGGCGGGCACATGGTCGCCCGACGGCCGCGAAACTCCGGGCACGGCACGTAGAGCGGCAGGACGGCTCACAGTCCACGACATCTGTCGCCCACGCCTGTGTAGGCTGGCCAGATGGCCAAGCGCGTCGATCCCCGGGTGCAGCGGACCCGTGCCCTGTTGCGGGCCGCCGTCCTGGAGCTCGCCACCGAGCGTGAGCCGGAGTCCATCACCATCGCCCGCGTCGCCGAGCGGGCCACCATCAATCGCGCGACGGTCTACCAGCACTACCGCGACCGCGACGAGTTGCTGCTGGACGCGATGGACAACGAACTGGCCGGACTGGTCGGCCTGGTCGCGCGGTGTCCCCTCGTGGTGCTGCCGCACGCCGTGCCGCCGGCGTTCGTCGACATACTGGACCACGTCGACGCGCACGCGGTGCTCTACCGCCGGATGCTCGGGCCGTGCGGATCGGCGCGCTTCATCAACCGCCTGCACCAGCTGGTCGCCGAGCAGGTGACCCTCCAGCTGGTCGAGGCCGGGGTCGGCCCGTCCGACTCCCCCGTCGTCGGGATGCGCGCCCACTGCGCCACGGGAGCCTTCATGGGGCTCGTCACCCACTGGCTGCACGACGCCCCGGTGCACCCCGAGGGCGCCGCCGACGACGCCTGGCAGGCACTCCGCCCGGCAGGCGGCGGCGCGGTCACGCCGTAATCCGTCCGCATCCGCCCCGCACCGACGACGTCGGCCTTCAGGACCGGATGGTGGTCCTGAAGGCCGATGGCGTCGGTGCGGGGCGTGGGCTCCCTACTTGCCGGTCTCCCGCTCGTACGCCTTGAGTACCTCGTCGGTCGGGCCGTCCATCAGCAGCTCGCCCTTCTCCAGCCACAGCACCCGGTCGCAGGTGTCCCTGATCGACTTGTTGCTGTGGCTGACCAGGAACACCGTCCCGGCCTCCTTGCGCAGCTCGCGGATGCGCTCCTCGGAGCGGATCTGGAACTTGCGGTCACCGGTGGCCAGCGCCTCGTCGATCATGAGGACGTCGTGGTTCTTGGCGGCGGCGATGGAGAAGCGCAGCCGGGCGGCCATACCGGAGGAGTACGTCCGCATCGGCAGCGTGATGAAGTCGCCCTTCTCGTTGATCCCGGAGAAGTCGACGATGCCCTGGTAGCGCTCGCGGATCTCCTCGCGGGACATGCCCATCGCGAGTCCGCCGAGCACCACGTTGCGCTCGCCGGTCAGATCGCTCATCAGCGCCGCGTTCACGCCGAGCAGCGAGGGCTGCCCGTCCGTGTACACCTTGCCGTGCTCGGTCGGCAGCAGTCCCGCGATGGCCCGCAGCAGGGTGGACTTGCCGGAGCCGTTGGTGCCGATGAGGCCGATGGCCTCGCCCCGGTAGGCGGTGAAGGAGACACCGCGCACGGCGTGCACCTTGCGGACCCCGCGCGCCTCGCCCTTGCCGCGGCGCAGTATCCGGCTCAGAGCGGCGGTGGCGCTGCCCTTGCCACCGCCGCCGCCGTTGACGCGGTACACGATGTGCACCCCGTCGGCGATCACGGTGGGGACGCGCCCCGCGGAGTTCTGCTCAGCCACGGCCGTACCGCTCCTCTGCCTTCCAGAAAAACACGAAGCCCGCGACGCCGACCACGACCGCCCAGGCCAGACCCACCGCCCAGACGTGCGCCGGCAGGTTCTCGGAGCCGTAGCCGTCGATCATCGCGAAGCGGATCAGGTCCATGTAGATGGCCGCCGGGTTGTACTGGAGCACATCGGTGATCCAGGCCGGCTGGTCGGCCAGCATCTCCTTGATCGAGAACATGACGCCGGAGGCGTACATCCAGGTCCGCATGATGAACGGCATCAGCTGGGCCAGGTCGGGCGTCTTGGCCCCGAGCCTGGCCATGATCAGCGCCAGGCCGGTGTTGAAGAGGAACTGCAGGGCCAGCGCCGGAAGCACCAGCAGCCAGGACAGCGAGGGGTAGCTGCCGAAGCCGACGGTCACCGCGACCAGCACGATCATCGAGTACAGCAGCTGCTGGAGCTGCTGGAGCGAGAACGAGATGGGCAGCGAGGCGCGGGGGAAGTGCAGCGCCCGCACCAGCCCCAGGTTGCCGGAGATGGCCCGGACCCCGGCCATCACCGAACTCTGGGTGAAGGTGAAGACGAACACCCCGGTGACCAGGAAGGGGATGAAGACGTCGGAGCCCATCCCCCGCTTGGTGCCGAGGATCAGGCCGAAGATCACGAAGTACACCCCGGCGTTCAGCAGCGGGGTGGCCACCTGCCACAGCTGGCCCAGCTTGGCCTGGCTGTACTGGGCGGTCAGCTTCGCGCGGGAGAACGCCACGATGAAGTGGCGGCGCCCCCACAGCTGACGCACGTACTCGACGAGTCCGGGACGGGCGCCGCTGACCGCCAGACCGTACTTCGCGGCCAGCTCGGCGGCGCCCAGGCCGTCGTCGGCGGATGGCGGGGTGCTCAGCGCAACAGCACCGTCGTGGGTTGTGTCACTCACCAGTTGAAACTCTCGTATTCGGAACGCGCGGTCGTTCACGGGCGCGGCACAGGGGCGGACAGGGTCCCGGCAGAAGTATCTACGCCTCATGGTCCCAGAGGCGAACCTCTCAGATCACGGGAGGGCGGCCGAGTCTGGTCAGCCGCCACACCGTACGCCACTTCATGGGACGGCGCGGTCCGCAGGGTGTCGTCCAGCCTTCCCGGAAGCCTCCGAACCATGCCTTCAGCGCGGGGCCCGAGGGGCGGCGGAGCAGGGTCAGCAGCATCCAGACGCCCAGGTACACCGGGACGAGCGGCGCCGGCAGGTTGCGGCGGGCCAGCCAGACCCGGTTGCGGGCCACCATGCGGTGGTAGACCGCGTGCCGGGACGGGGCGGTGGTGGGGTGGTTGAGGACCATGTCCGCGCGGTAGTCGATCAGCCACCCGGCGTCGAGCGCCCGCCAGGCGAGGTCGGTCTCCTCGTGCGCGTAGAAGAAGTCGCCCGGCAGGGGGCCGACCTCGGCGATGACCCGGGTACGGACGGCGTTGGCGCCGCCGAGGAAGGTCGTCACCCGCGAGGAGCGCATCGGTTCGGCGGCGCGGAGCCTCGGGACGTGCCGGCGCTGGGTCTCTCCGGTGTCCGGGTCGGCGATCCGGAAGCTGATGATGCCCAGCCGGGCATCGGCCTCGAACGCCTTCCGGCACAGTTCGGCGGTGTCCGTGCGCGGCAGGTGCCCGTCGTCGTCGAGGAACAGCAGCGCGTCGACGTCGGCGCCGGAGGGCCCGAAGGCCTCGATGCCCACGTTGCGGCCGCCGGGGATGCCGAGGTTCTCCGGCAGCTCGACGGTGCGCACGCCCGCGGGGACGTCCGGGACGGGTGAGCCGTTGCCGACGACGACCACCTCGATCCGGTCGCCCTCCTGCGCGGCGACCGAATCGAGAAGGGCCCGCAGTTCGGCGGGGCGGTTGCCCATCGTGATGATGACCGCGCCGAGTTTCATGGGGGAACTCACTTGAGCCTGCTCGATGCCAGGACCGACACGAGGTGGAGGAGCGTCTGGAGCAGCGCGATGCCGGCCAGCACCGCCACCGCGAGACGGCTGAAGAACAGATCGTCGCGGACGGCGTCGAGCACGGCCGCGACCAGGATCACCAGGGACGCCTCGACACAGAGGATCAGCCGGTGGAACTTGAGCGCGCCGGCGGCCCGGCGCGCCAGCGCCATGCCGGAGGAGCGCGGCTCCGAGGCCGATTCCTTGACGGGCGGCAGTCCGCCCTGGTGGCGCGCGACGCCGACGAGGTCGGTCTCGGCCTTGATCAGGATGGCGCCCAGGGCGGCCAGGGTGCCGAGGAAGGCCCAGAGCCAGTCGATGCGCCCGCTGCCCCACAGATCGGCGGCGCGCAGGCCGAAGCCGACCAGCACGGCCGCGTCGCACAGATAGGCGCCGACGCGGTCCAGGTAGACCCCGCCCAGCGAGAACTGCTTCTTCCAGCGCGCCAGCTCGCCGTCCACACAGTCCAACAGCAGATAGAGCTGGACCATGAGGACGCCGAGCAGTGCGCCGGGGATGCCCGGTACGAGCAGGGCCGGGGCGGCGAGCACTCCGGCGACGGTCATCAGATAGGTGAGCTGGTTGGGCGTCACCCTCGTGTTCACCAGGTACCGGTCCACGCGCAGGGAGACCTCGCGCATGTATATCCGGCCCGCCCAGTGCTCGCCGCTGCGCCGGTCCTTGACCCCCGGCGGGTGAACGACCGGGCGGAGTTCAGCTACTGATGGTCTTGGCATAGTCGGCGTACGCGTCCCTGATCTGGTCGGTGGAGAGGTTGAGGTGTTCCAGGACCGTGAAGCGTCCCGGACGGGTCTGCGGGGCGTACTCGACGGCCTGCACGAACTCGTCGGCGCTGAAGCCGATCTCCTCGGGCAGGACCGGCAGGCCGTGCCGGCGCAGGACCTCGGCGAAGAGCCCGGACTCGTCCCTGGCGCCGCGCAGGTGCATGGCGAAGGCGGCACCGAGGCCGACCTGCTCGCCGTGGCTGGCGGCCCGACGGGGGAAGAGCAGGTCGAAGGCGTGGCTGATCTCGTGGCAGGCGCCGGACGAGGGCCGGGTGTCGCCGCTGATGGAGATGGCGATGCCGGAGAGGACCAGCGACTCCGCGAGGACGGTGAGGAACTCGTCGTCGGCGACGGTGCCGGGGTGGCGCAGGACGGCCTCGCCCGCGGTACGGGCCATGGCGGCGGCCAGTCCGTCGACCGGCTCGCCGTTGACCCGGTGCGAGAGCTCCCAGTCGGCGATCGCGGAGATGTTGGAGATCGCGTCGCCGACGCCGGAGCGGACGAAGCGGTCCGGGGCCTCGCGGATGACGGAGAGGTCGATGACCATGGCGATCGGCATCGGGACCCCGTAGGAGCCCCGGCCGTTGTCGTTGTCCAGGGTGGCGACGGGCGAGCAGAGGCCGTCGTGGGCCAGGTTGGTGGCGACCGAGACCAGCGGCAGGCCGACCCGCGCCGCGGCGTACTTCGCCACGTCGATGATCTTGCCGCCGCCGAGGCCGACCACGGCGTCGTAACGCTTGCCCTTGATGTCGTCCGCGAGCTGCACGGCGGCATCGATGTCACCGGAGGCCACGCAGTACCAGTCGGCGCCCGGAAGAGCGGGGGCCAGCTTCTCGCGCAGCGCCAGTCCGGAGCCGGCGCTGATCGCGATGGCGAGCTTGCCGGAGCCGGAGATCCGCTGGTCGACCAGGAGGCCGGCCAGATCGTCCATGGCGCCCCGGCTGATGTCGACGAAGACCGGGGAGGGGATGAGTCGGGTCAGTACCGGCATGCGATCTCCCGGCCCTTGGCGAGGTCCTCGTGGTTGTCGATCTCGACCCATGTCACGTCGCCGATCGGCTCCACGTCGACCGTGAAGCCGCGGTCGGCCAGCTCCTGGTAGCCGTCCTCGTAGTAGAGGTCGGGGTCGCGCTCGAAGGTGGTCTTCAGCGCGTCCGCCAGTTCCTCGGCGGCCTCGGCCTCGATGAGGGTGACGCCGATGTACTCGCCGGTGGCCTCGGCCGGGTCCATCAGCTTGGTGATCCGGCGGACGCCCTTGCCGTCCTCGACGACGACCTTCATCTCCTCGTCGGCGAGCCGCTTCACCGTGTCGAGGGCGAGGATGATCTTCTTGCCCTCGCCGCGGGCGGCGAGCAGCGTCTTCTCGACGGAGACCGGGTGCACGGTGTCGCCGTTGGCGAGGATCACGCCGCGCTTGAGCACGTCACGGGCGCACCACAGGGAGTAGGCGTTGTTCCACTCCTCGGCCTTGTCGTTGTCGACGAGGGTGAGCTTCAGGCCGTACGTCGCCTCCAGCTCCTCCTTGCGCGCGTAGACGGCCTCCTTGCGGTAGCCGACGACGATCGCGGCCTCGGTGAGACCGATCGCGGCGAAGTTGGCGAGGGTGAGGTCGAGGACCGTTCTGTCGCCGTCGACGGGCACGAGGGCCTTGGGGAGCGTGTCGGTGTAGGGGCGCAGCCGCCGCCCTGCGCCGGCTGCCAGTACGAGGCCGATCATGCGGGTTCTCCTTCGTCGTGGACGGCGGGTGCCCCGGAGGACACCCAGAAGCGGATGGACTCCACGAGCACGACGAGCGCGACGGCCACCGCGAGGACGGTGAGGGCCGTGGTGAAGTCGGAGGGTGCCGTGAGGACGGCGGCGAGGACGGTGACGACGAGGGTCCGGCCCTCGTGTCCGCCGATGGTGCGCACCAGCCACGCGGGCGGGGCTCCGGAGCCGCCGCGGATGCGGTACACCGTGTCGTAGTGGTGGTAGGCGACGGCGGCGACCAGGCCGAAGGCCGCGGGGAGCGCCCCGTCGACGTCGCTGCGGGCGGCCAGGATCAGGATCGTGCAGTACTCCGCCGCCCGGAAGACCGGGGGCACGAGCCAGTCGAGCGCGCCCTTGAGGGGGCGGGCCACGGCTATGCCGGAGCAGACGGCGTAGAACGCGGCGGCGATGATCGTCTGGCGGCTGCCGAAGGGCTGCTGGAGCGCGGCGGCGATCAGGGCGCCGGCCCCGACGATCGCGACGACCGGGGCGGTCCAGGCACCGCCGATCCTCGGCGCGCGGGCGGCCACCAGCTCGGCGACCGGTCCGGAGTCGGCGAGGTCCGCGAGGGCCTGGGCGGCGCGGTCGGTGCGCCGGGCCCGGCGGGTCACGGAGCGCAGCAGCCGGCCCGCCGTGGTGTAGCAGGCGGCGAAGGCGCAACCGACGAGCAGGGCGTAGAAGACGATGCGCGGGGTGGTGAGGGCGGTGAGCACGGCGATCATCGCCCAGCGCTCGCCGATCGGGAGCACGATCATGCGGCGCACCCAGACCGTCCAGCCGACGCTGTCGAGCTTGTCGGAGAGGGCGGCGGTGGGGCTGCTGTTCGCGACCGCGTCGTGGTTGGCCTCGTTGAACGAGAAGTCGATGATGTGCCGGCAGGACTGGAGGACCATCGCGCCGAGCGCCAGGGCCCAGACGTCCTCCCCGCCGCGTGCGGCGCCGAGGGCCAGGCCCGCGTAGTACGCGTACTCCTTGGCCCGGTCGAAGGTGGCGTCCAGCCAGGCGCCCATCGTGGAGTACTGCAGGGAGTAGCGGGCGAGCTGCCCGTCGGTGCAGTCCAGCACGAAGGAGAGGAGGAGCAGGATCCCGGCGGCGACGTATCCGCCGCGGGTGCCGGTGGCCGCGCAGCCGGCCGCGATCAGCGCGGTGAGCAGCGAGGCGGTGGTGACCTGGTTCGGGGTGAGCCCGCGGCGCGCGCACCAGCGCGCGAGATAGCGCGAGTACGGGCTGATGCAGTACGTGGTGAAGAAGCCGTCGCGGGCCTTCACGGCACTGCGCAGCCGCACCGCCTCGTCGTCGACCTCGGCCACCCGGGCCCGTGCGGCGGCGCGGGCGGGCTCGTCGGCCGGCACGGCGGCGACCAGGGTGCCCAGCTCCGGGCGCTGGACCGCGGTGCCCTCGGCGTCCATGGTGGCGGCCAGCCGGCCGGGCACCGTGCGGTCGGTGACCACGGCGGTGGCTCCGGGCGGGCCCGCGGGGACGCCCGCGCCCACCGCCTCGGTGGTGGTGCGCAGGGCGCCGACCAGGGCGGCGCGCGCCTCGGGCTGCACGGTGAGCGCCCCGGGGACGGCGGCGGCGGGGAAGCGCGGGTCGGTGAGTCCGAGGCGCAGGGCGTGGACGTGCCCGACGAAGCGGGGGTCGACGAGGGCGACGCGGTGACCGGCGGGGACCTCGGAGAGCAGCGCCGCCGCCCGGGACACGTCGGGGGCGGTCTGGACGTCGAAGCCCAGCGACCGCAGATCGTCCTGGAGCGGGGATCCGGGTACCGGGGCACCGGTGAGAATGGCGGTCGACAGACGAACTCACTCCTTGGTGCTGACACGGGTCGGCGCGCGACAGCGCGGCCTGGATACGGCCGGCGGCATGTCGGCAGAGGCTATCGGATGAACGGAAGCGGGAGTTCACTGCCCGTTTGTGGTCCGTTCGGGGTGGACCGACATCATGCGACCGCGTCCGCGATCATCATGGTCGATGGCCGCCTCGGCTGACAAAACGCGGGGGCGGGGGGCCGTCCGGCGTCTCGTAGTCTGGCCCGCATGACATGGCTGATCACTGGCGGAGCGGGATACATCGGGGCCCATGTGGTGCGGGCGATGCGGGAGGCCGGGGAGCGGGTGGTCGTCCTGGACGATCTGTCCACGGGCCGCCCCGAGCGGCTGGCGGACGGGGTCGAGCTGGTCCGCGGCTCGGTCTCCGACCGTGCGCTGCTCGACCGGGTGCTGGCCGGGCACGCGGTGAGCGGTGTGGTGCATCTCGCAGCGAAGAAGCAGGTCGGGGAGTCGGTGGAGCGTCCGCTGCACTACTACCGGGAGAACGTGACGGGGCTGACCGTCCTGCTGGAGGCGGTCGTCGCCGCGGGCGTGCGCAGCTTCCTGTTCTCCTCGTCGGCGGCGGTGTACGGCGTCCCCGCGGCGGAGCTGATCACCGAGGAGGAGCCCTGCGTCCCGATCAACCCGTACGGCGAGACGAAGCTCGCCGGCGAGTGGCTGGTGCGGGCTGCGGGGCGGGCGCACGGGCTGTCCACCGGCTGTCTGCGCTATTTCAACGTGGCAGGCGCCGCCGAGCCGGGCCTCGCGGACCTGGGTGTCTTCAATGTGATCCCGATGTTCTTCGACCGGCTGACCCGGGGCGAGGGGCCCCGGATCTTCGGGGCCGACTACCCCACGCCCGACGGCACCGGCATCCGCGACTACATCCACGTGGCGGATCTGGCCGACGCGCACCTCGCCGTCGCCCGCCGGCTGGCGGAACGGGACGAGCCCGGCGACCTGACCGTGAACATCGGCCGGGGCGAGGGCGTCTCGGTGCGGGAGCTGGCGGATCTGGTGGCGGAGGTCACCGGGCTCAGCACGAAGCCGGTGGTCGAACCGCGGCGTCCCGGTGATGCCGCGAAGGCGGTCGCCTCGTGCGACCGGATCTCCGGGGAGCTGGGCTGGACGGCCCGGCGCGGGGTGCGCGACATGGTGGAGTCGGCCTGGGAGGGCTGGCGGCTGCACCATCCGCCGACGGTGGCGCGCTGACCGGTCCGGGGTGCCCGCACTCCTCTGACCTGGGGACATTTCCGCAGGTCAGGGGAGTTGATAACCGTGTTCAGTGCCGTGTTGCCCTATACCCCCCACCCGTAGTTGACTGAACCGGGTCCGGGCGGTTCCGTCCGGTTTTCGCAGACGACCGGGAGGCGTCCTCATGGGGGCAGGGCACGATCACGGACACGCGCACGGCGGGCCGCCGCCCACCGGCACGGCCGCGGCCGCGCACAAGGGGCGGCTGCGGATCGCGCTGGCCATCACCCTGGGCGTGACGGTGATGGAGGTCGTCGGGGGCGTGCTGTCGGGTTCGCTCGCGCTGATCGCCGACGCGGCGCACATGGCGACCGACTCGCTGGGCCTGGGCATGGCGCTGCTGGCGATCCACTTCGCCAACCGGCCGGCCGGGCCGAACCGCACCTTCGGCTACGCCCGCGCCGAGATCCTGGCCGCCCTGGCCAACTGTCTGCTGCTGCTGGGGGTGGGCGGCTTCCTGCTCTACGAGGCGGTGGACCGCTTCATCACCCCCACCGAGACCCGGGGCGGGCTGACGATCGCCTTCGCCGTGGTGGGTCTGGTCGCCAACATGGTGTCGCTGTCGCTGCTGATGCGCGGGCAGAAGGAGAGCCTCAATGTGCGGGGCGCCTATCTGGAGGTGCTCGCCGACACCCTCGGCTCGGTGACGGTGCTGGTCTCGGCCGGCGTCATCATGGCGACCGGCTGGCAGGCGGCGGACCCCGTCGCCTCGCTGGTGATCGGGCTGATGATCGTCCCGAGGACGGTGAAGCTGCTCCGCGAGACGCTGAACGTGCTGCTGGAGGCGGCTCCCCCCGGGGTCGACATGGACGAGGTGCGCGACCACATCACGGCCCTGCCCGGGGTGCTGGACGTCCACGATCTGCACGCCTGGACGATCACCTCGGGGATGCCGGTGCTCTCCGCCCATGTGGTGGTGCAGCAGGACTTCCTCGACTCGGTGGGGCACGAGAAGCTGCTGCACGAACTGCAGGGGTGTCTCGGTGACCATTTCGACGTGGAGCACTGCACCTTCCAGCTGGAGCCGAGCGGTCACGCGGAGCACGAGGCCCGGCTCTGCCACTGACGGCCGCCACCCCGGGCCGCGGGGGCCCGGCGTGTAGGGTTTCGCGGACGCGCCGTTCGCCTTCGGCGGTGCGGGACCTCTTCTCCGCCCGACCTGACGCCGTGTCCGGTCCCGCCTCCTCGCGTCGGCGTACGGAACCGGACATGCCTGGACCCGAAGTACGGACAAGCCGCTTTTGTACGGCAGACTGGGCCGGACTCGACGGGACCGGCACACGGGCGCCGGACCCCGGGGGCGTCTGAACACATGCGAAGGATGGGTATGCCGACCACACCAGCCACCGCGGCGAACACCTCGTCGGACAGCGCAGCAGAAGCGATCATGCTCGAACTGGTCGACGAGAACGGCACCACCATCGGCACGGAGGAGAAGCTGGCCGCGCACCTCGCGCCCGGCCTGCTGCACCGGGCCTTCTCCGTGTTCCTCTTCGACGAGAAGGGGCGGCTGCTCCTCCAGCGCCGCGCGCTCGGCAAGTACCACTCCCCCGGCGTCTGGTCCAACACCTGCTGCGGTCACCCGTACCCGGGCGAGGCGCCCTTCGCCGCCGCCGCCCGGCGCACGTACGAGGAGCTGGGGGTCTCGCCCTCGCTGATGGCCGAGGCGGGCACGGTGCGCTACAACCACCCGGACCCCGCCTCCGGGCTGGTCGAGCAGGAGTTCAACCACCTCTTCGTGGGCCTGGTGCGGGAGCTGCCGCGGCCGGATGCGGAGGAGGTGGGCGAGACGGTGTTCGTGACGGCCGGGGAGTTGGCCGAGCGGCATGCCGAGGGCCCGTTCTCCGCGTGGTTCATGACCGTGCTGGACGCCGCCCGTCCGGCGATCAGGGAGCTGACGGGACCGTCCGCCGGCTGGTAGGACGCGGATGCCGCGGCGGCGGGTCAGGGAAGCGTGCGGAGCGGCAGCGCCGCCCAGATGATCTTCCCGCCGCTCGCGGTGTGCTCCACGTCGCAGCTGCCGCCCGCCTCGCGGGTGATCTCCCGGACCAGCAGCAGCCCGCGTCCGCCGGTCTGCGCGTAGTCCGTCTCCAGGGCCGTGGGGCGGTAGGGGTGGTTGTCCTCCACCGCGACCCTGATCCACTCGGCGTTCACGGCGACCTCGACCGCCAGTTCCGGGGAGAGGAGAGCGGCGTGCTTCACCGCGTTCGTCACGAGCTCCGAGACGATGAGCAGCAGGCCCTGGGCGATGTCCTCGTCCAGGGGCACGCCCTGGCGTGCCAGCAGATCGCGCACCGCGTGCCGGGCCCGGGGTACGGAGGCGTCGGTGGCCGGGGCCGTGAAGCGCCAGACCCCCTCGTACGACACGGGCCGGGCGGGGACACTCCCGCGGCTCTCCATAGTCCGGTACCCGCTCTCGCCTCGATGGTGACTGCACGTCGAGTACAGGGTGCGGGGCGTAGTCGGGCCGGTCCGTCCTACTGAACAGAAGTCGACTTATATCGACGTGATTTGGTCGACTTCTTCCGAGCCCATCAGCTTTCGGACCGCTTCTACTCTTCTTCTGTTCGTGTATCGAGGCCGGTGCCCTCGGGGGTCATCTGCTCCGAGACGAGCGAGACGATCCGCCGGCCGCCCACTCCGACGGCGATGAGCCCGAGTCCGTCGAAGAGCAGGGCCAGCGAGAAGAAGCAGCCCAGGACGTAGAGGCTGCTGTGCGGCCAGTCGAAGAGGACCAGCAGCCCCAGCAGCAGCCCGAAGGCACCCTGGAGCAGCGTCCAGCCGAACTGGGGGCCGCGCACCACCACACTGCCGACCAGGCGGAACACCCCGCCGGTCAGGAAGAGCAGCGCCGCGAACATCGTCAGGGCCTCGGCGGTGCCGTGCGGATGGCGGATGACGACGACCCCGGCCGCGATGTTCAGCGCCGCGACCACCACGCCGAGCCAGAAGTAGCTGGTGCCGCGCGACTGCACGGCGTGCACCAGACCGACCAGGCCGCCGATGAGCAGCAGCCAGCCGAAGAGGATCATCGAGGTGAGCGTCGCCACGCCCGTGTAGACGAGCCCCACCAGTCCGGCGACGACGAGAAGGATGCCGAGCAGGGCCAGACCGCCGAAACTGCGGTGGAGCCTCCTGCCCTCTTTCACCGGATCGGCCACGGCGTACTCCTCAGGGTGCGTACCTGCTTCGCGACCCCTTCCTGATCATAGGTTCGGGGGCGGTGGATAGCATCCGGCCCATGGACCGTACGGAACCCCGGCTGGAGCACGCCGTCGCGGACGGCGTCGCCACCGTCGTGATCAGCAACCCCGCCAAGCGCAACGCGATGACGGCGGCGATGTGGCGGTCGCTGCCGGTGCTCCTGGAGAAGCTGGCCGCCGACGCCTCCGTGGGCGCCCTGGTGCTGACCGGGGCCGGGGAGACCTTCTGCGCGGGGGCGGACATCTCCTCGCTGCGCGATCCCTCGCACGAGCCGCAGGCGCTGGCCGTGGCGGCCGAGGAGGCGCTCGCCGCGTTCCCGCTGCCGACGCTCGCCGCGGTGCGCGGCTACTGCGTGGGCGGCGGCAGCCAGCTCGCCGCCGCCTGTGATCTGCGGTTCGCGCGGGAGGGCGCGTCGTTCGGGGTCACCCCGGCCCGGCTGGGCATCGTCTACCCCGCCTCGTCCACCCGCCGGCTGGTCGCGCTGACCGGCCCGGCGACCGCCAAGCATCTGCTGTTCTCCGGTGAGCTGATCGACGCCGGGCGGGCGCTGCGGACCGGGCTGGTGGACGAGGTGCTGCCGGAGGACGCGTTCGACCGGCGGGTCGGGGAGTACGCCCGCACCCTGGTCTCCCGCTCGCGGCTGACCCAGGCCGCGGCCAAGGAGTTCGCCGCGGGGCGGGAGGACCGGGACGCGTACTGGACGGAGCAGGCCCGCCGGAGCGGGGACACCGCGGAGGGCGTCGCCGCCTTCCTGGAGCGCCGCACCCCGCGTTTCACCTGGCCCGCCGGCGCCCCGGAGGACGGTCAGCTCACCGCAGGATGAAGCGGCTCCTCCCCCGCCACTCCTCGACCAGCGCGGCGGGTGCCTTC
Organism: Streptomyces sp. NPDC057682; assembly: GCF_042799575.1. Lineage (NCBI taxonomy): Bacteria > Bacillati > Actinomycetota > Actinomycetes > Kitasatosporales > Streptomycetaceae > Streptomyces > Streptomyces sp. NPDC057682. The sequence continues at coordinate 65,889 of NZ_JBHVIN010000007.1, forward strand.
GCCGGGGACCCGGCGTCGTAGGGCGGTTGCGGGTCGTACTCGGTCAGCAGCTGGACGGCCTGGGCGTGCCGCTCGCCCGCGATCCGGCCGAGCAGGGTCAGCCCCATGTCGATGCCGGACGACACCCCCGCGGCGGTGACGTACTTGCCGTCGCTGACCACGCGCTCCCCGGTCGGTTCGGCGCCGTACGCCTTCAGCGTGTCCAGGGCCAGCCAGTGGGAGGTGGCGCGGCGTCCGGTCAGCAGTCCGGCGGCCGCCAGGAGCAGGGAGCCGGTGCAGACGGACGTCGTCCAGGTGCTGGCGGCGTCGGCCCGGCGCAGCCAGCCGAGCAGGGCCTCGTTCTCCATCTGGGCGTCCTGTCCGGGGCCACCGGGGACGATCACCAGATCGGGGTCCGGGACCTCGTCGAGCGTCCGGTCGGCGACCAGGGCCAGACTCGCGCTGTCGTTGCGCACCGGCCCGGCGGTCTCGGCGACGAAGACCGTCTCGGCTCCGGGGGCGCGGGACAGGATCTCGTACGGTCCGACGGCGTCCAGGGCCGTGAAGCGGTCGAAGAGGAGGATGGCGATCCGCATGGGTGACTGCCTGCCTTTCGGTGGGTCGTCCGGTCAGTGACCGGGGTGGTCGGTGGCGGCGGGCGGGCCGCCCGCCGGACGGGTGCTGAAGCGCCGCCGGTATTCGGCGGGCCCGGTGCCGAGCGCCCTGAGGAAGGCCCGGCGCATCGCCTCGGGCGTGCCGTAGCCGCTGGCGCGCGCGATGCCGGCGACACCGTCGGTGGTGTCCTCCAGCAGGCGGCGCGCGGCTTCGAGGCGGATCCGGTCGACGTAGCGGCCGGGGGTGGTGCCGGTCTCGTCCCGGAAGGCGCGGGCGAAGTGGCGCGGCGAGAGCCGGGCGCGGGCCGCGAGGGCCTCCACCGAGAGGTCGGCGGCCGGGTGCTCGGTGATCCAGTGCTGGACCTCGCGCAGCGGTTCGCGGCGGGCGGTCTGGGCGGTGAGCTGGGCGCTGAACTGGGACTGGTTGCCGGGCCTGCGCAGGAAGACCACGAGGTGGCGGGCGATCGCCAGGGCGACGTCCCGGCCGTGGTCCTCCTCGACGAGCGCCAGGGCGAGATCGATGCCCGCGGTGACCCCGGCGGAGGTGGCGATCCTGCCGTCGCGGACGAAGATCGGTTCGGGGTCGACCTCGACGTCCGGGTAGGTGCGGGCGAGATGGTCGCAGACGCTCCAGTGGGTGGTGGCCCGGTGTCCGTCGAGCTGGCCGGCGGCGGCGAGCAGCAGCGCCCCGCTGCACACGGAGACCAGCCGCTCCGGGCGCGGCCCGTGGGCGCGCAGCCAGTCGACCAGCGCCGGTTCCGGGGCGCGGGTGCCCTGCCCGCCGGGGACGAGCAGGGTGTGCGGGGTCGCGGCACCGGCCAGCGGGCCGTCGGGCACCAGGGTCAGCCCGCTCGACGTACGGACCGGGGCGCCGTCGGTCGAGGCGGTGCGCAGCGCGTAGGAGATGCCGGGGAAGCGGGCGGCGCCGGCGAACACCTCCATGGGGCCGGTCACGTCGAGGCTCTGGACGCCGTCGAAGAGGACGACCAGGACGGTGCGCTGGTTCATGCACGCCATCCTGCGGGGGCCCACGAATGGCCGCAATGACGCTCTGCCCACCTTTCCTGCCATGCCGCGGCCGGGCGCAGGTCACGTCCACCCGGGGGTTCCGGGCCGTACCGACCAGTCGGTAACGTGCGGGTATGAGTACTCTGCCGCCCCGCGCCGGACGCCGCTGCCACAACGCCCTCAACCCGTTCCACTCGACGCTCTACTTCTCGCCCGACCTGGCGAAGGAGCTGGCCGCCATCGGGATAGCCGACCCGTCCGCCGCCTACTTCGCGACGCGGGCCGCCCCGCTCGGCGCCGTCGGCGCGGGCACGGTCACCGCCGCCTTCTACAACTTCAACCACGCCTTCGTCTCCCGGCACGTGCCCGCCGTCTGGGACCTCGCCTCCCCCGACGCGGTCCTCGCGGCCCGGCTGCGCGCCGCCGACACGACGCTGCGCCGGCTGCTCGGCGACGAGACCGTCGCCTCCCCCGAGATGGCCGAGGCCGCCGAACTGGCCCTGCGCGCCACCGAGGGCTGCACCCGGCACGCCCGGCCGCTGTACGGGGCGCTCGCCGATCTCCCGGTGCCGGACGAACCGCACCTGGCCTACTGGCACGCGGCGACCCTGCTGCGCGAGCACCGGGGCGACGGCCATCTCGCCGCACTCCTCACCGCCTCCCTCGATCCGCTGGAGGCGCTGGTCAGCCACACCGCCACGGGCAAGGGCATGGCCCCGCGCTGGCTGCTGGCGAGCCGGGGCTGGCGGCGCACCGACTGGGACGCCGCCCGCGAGCGGCTGCGCGGACGCGGGTACCTCACCGCCGAGGGCACGCTGACGGAGGAGGGCGCGGCGATGCGGACCGCCCTGGAGGAGACCACGGACCGGCTGGACCTGGCCCCGTACGAGCATCTGGGCGGGGTGGGCACGGCCCGGCTGACCGAGCTGGGCCGGGGCTTCCTGGACACCGTGCTGGCCGCCGGGGCGTTCCCGGTGGAGGCCACCGGCTGACCGGACCGAAGCCGTCGCGGGCCGTCCCGGTCGGTCGGGCGACACGGCACCCGGCCACCCGGCACAATGCAGGCGAGTGGCTCCGGGGCCGGTCGCACGGCCGGCCCCGGGCCCGACCAGCACAGCCAGCAGGAGAAGGCGAGTCGGTAGAACCGTGACGATGTCCATCGAAGGCAGGATCGCCGAGGAACTCGGCGTACGGGAGCGACAGGTGAGGGCGGCCGTCGAGCTGCTCGACGGCGGTTCGACCGTTCCGTTCATCGCGCGCTACCGCAAGGAAGCGACCGAGATGCTGGACGACGCCCAGCTGCGCACGCTGGAGGAGCGGCTGCGCTATCTGCGGGAGCTGGAGGAGCGGCGCACGGCGGTCCTGGAGTCCGTACGCGAGCAGGGCAAGCTCGACGAGGCGCTGGAGGCCCGGATCCGGGCGGCCGACACGAAGGCGCGCCTGGAGGACATCTATCTGCCGTTCAAGCCGAAGCGGCGGACCAAGGCGCAGATCGCCCGCGAGGCCGGTCTCGAACCGCTGGCCTCGGGGCTGCTCGACGACCCGTCGGTGGACCCGCTCGCCGCCGCGGCCGCCTTCGTGGACGCGGACAAGGGCGTCGCAGACGCGGCGGCGGCCCTGGAGGGGGCCCGCGCCATCCTCACCGAGCGCTTCTCGGAGGACGCCGACCTGATCGGCGAGATGCGCGAGCGGATGTGGTCGCGCGGGCGGCTGGTGGCCCGGGTCCGGGAGGGCAAGGAGGAGGCCGGCGCCAAGTTCGCCGACTACTTCGACTTCGCGGAGCCGTTCACCGCGCTGCCCTCGCACCGGGTGCTGGCGATGCTCCGGGGCGAGAAGGAGGACGTCCTCGATCTGGTCCTGGAGCCGGAGGAGCCGTCCGAGACGCCCGGCCCGTCCTCGTACGAGAACATGGTGGCCCGGCGCTTCGGCGTCGGCGACCGGGGGCGGCCCGGGGACAAGTGGCTGGGCGACACGGTGCGCTGGGCCTGGCGGACGCGGATCCTGGTGCACCTCGGCATCGACCTGCGGCTGCGGCTGCGCACGGCGGCGGAGGACGAGGCGGTGCGCGTCTTCGCGTCCAACCTGCGGGACCTGCTGCTCGCCGCGCCGGCCGGGACGCGGGCCACGCTGGGGCTCGACCCCGGTTTCCGCACCGGGGTGAAGGTCGCCGTCGTGGACGCGACGGGCAAGGTCGTCGCCACCGACGTCATCCACCCGCACGTCCCGGCCAACCAGTGGGACCAGGCGCTGGCGAAGCTGGAGCGGCTGGCGCGCGAGCACGCCGTGGAGCTGATCGCGATCGGCAACGGCACGGCCTCGCGCGAGACCGACAAGCTCGCCGGTGAGCTGTGCGCCCGGCACCCGGAGCTGAAGCTCACCAAGGTGATGGTCTCGGAGGCGGGCGCCTCGGTGTACTCCGCGTCGGCCTTCGCCTCGCAGGAACTCCCGGACATGGACGTGTCGTTGCGCGGTGCCGTGTCGATCGCGCGCCGGCTCCAGGACCCGCTGGCCGAGCTGGTGAAGATCGACCCGAAGTCGATCGGGGTCGGGCAGTACCAGCACGACCTGTCCGAGGTGAAGCTGTCGCGTTCGCTGGACGCGGTCGTCGAGGACTGTGTGAACGGGGTCGGGGTCGACGTCAACACCGCGTCGGCGCCGCTGCTCTCGCGGGTCTCCGGCATCGGTACTGGGCTCGCCGAGAACATCGTGGCGCACCGCGACGCCAACGGCCCGTTCCGCTCCCGCAAGGGCCTCAAGGACGTGGCCAGGCTCGGCCCGAAGGCGTACGAGCAGTGCGCGGGCTTCCTGCGGATCCGGGGCGACGACCCGCTGGACGCCTCCAGCGTGCACCCGGAGGCGTACCCGGTGGTACGCGCGATGGTGAAGCGGACCGGCGCGGACGTCGCGGCGCTGATCGGCAACACGCAGACGCTGCGCTCGCTGCGGGCCGAGGACTACGTGGACGAGAGGTTCGGGCTGCCGACCGTCAACGACATCCTCAAGGAGCTGGAGAAGCCGGGCCGCGACCCCCGGCCCGCCTTCAGGACGGCCACGTTCAAGGAGGGCGTCGAGAAGATCGGCGACCTGGAGGCCGGGATGGTGCTGGAGGGCGTCGTGACGAACGTGGCCGCCTTCGGCGCGTTCGTCGACGTCGGTGTGCACCAGGACGGGCTGGTGCACGTCTCGGCGATGTCCCGGACCTTCGTGAAGGACCCCCGGGACGTCGTGAAGCCGGGTGACGTCGTGCGGGTGAAGGTCATGGAGGTCGACATCCCGCGCAAGCGGATCTCGCTGACGCTGCGGCTGGACGACGAGGCGGGGGCCGGGGCCGCGAACCCGGGCAACGAGCGCGGCGGGCGCCCGCCGAGGCAGCGGCAGGGCCAGGGCGGCCAGGGCGCGCGCGGCGGCCAGGGACGTGACCGGCGCGGCAACGGGGGCGGGGGCGGCGGGCGTCAGGCCCCGGCGGCGCCCGCGAACGGCGCGATGGCCGACGCGCTGCGCAGGGCCGGACTGCTGGACCCGAAGCAGGGTGGCGGGAAGCGGTAGCGGACGGCCGAGGGGGCGGGTGCGGCCGGGCCGCTCCGCCCCCCTCGGCGGTTCTCGCCGGCTGTTGCCGCCCGTCCCCGGGAGGGATGCGCGACGGCCGTTCCCGTCAGCCGACGAGGGCCAGTCCGTCGGCGACGACGCGGCCCGCGTGCAGGACCGTGCGGTCGCCGCTCCGGTCCATCACGGCGGAGACGACGGTCTCGCCCTCCACGAGCAGCAGATCGGCCGGGTCGCCCACCGCGAGGCCGGGACGGTCGGCCGTGGACGTCAGCCGGGCCGGGCCGTCCCGGAGGATCGAGGCGCCGCCGACGGTGGCCACGGCCACGCAGTGCTCGATCAGTTCGTCCGCGCCGTAGTCGTGGGTGAAGGCGAGCTGCCAGGTGCGGTCCAGCATGTCCCCGTTGCCGTACGGCGACCAGAAGTCGCGCTGGCCGTCCTCGCCGAGACCGACCCGCACCCCGGCGGCCGTGAGTCCGGTGAGCGGCAGCGAGCGGTGCCGGGCCGGGGCGACGGTGGCCATGGCGATGTCCAGTTCGGCGAACTCCTCGGTGAGGCGGCGGGTGGTCGCCTCGTCGACGCCGCCGAGGTCGTAGGCGTGCGAGAGCGAGACCCGGCCGGCCATGCCGAGGGCGCGGACCCGTTCCAGGATCAGGTCGACGCTGAACACGCCGAGCGCGCCCGGCTCGTGGAGGTGGATGTCGACCGGGGCGTGGTGGCGTTCGGCGAGGTCGAAGAGGACGTCGAGGTGGCGTACGGGGTCGCGGTCCAGGGTGCACGGGTCGATGCCGCCGACCACGGCGGCGCCCGAGGAGAGGGCCCGGTCGATCAGCTCGGGGACGCCCTTCTCGCGCAGGAGTCCGGCCTGCGGGAAGGCGATGATCTCGACGTCGCACCGGTCGGCGTGCGCCTCCTTGGCGGCGAGGACGCCCTCGAACCGCTCCAGGCCGCAGTCCGCGTCGATCTGCGCGTAGCTGCGGACCCTGGTCGTCCCGCGCTCGATCATCCGGCCCAGGGTGTACGTGGCCCGCTCGGCGACGCTCCACTCGTCCTCGCGCCAGTGCGCGCGGTCGTTCATGACCATGCCCCAGATGCCCCCTTCGCCGGTGTGCGGCCGGAACGGCAGCCCCATCCGGGTGGAGTCCAGGTGGCAGTGGACGTCCGAGAACGAGGGCAGGGCGAGCCGTCCGCGTCCGGCCACGGTGTCGTCCGCGGCGGCGCGGACCGGGTCGTGCGCGGTGATCGCGGCGATGACACCGTCCCGGACCTCGATGTCGCTGGACTCGCCGCCCCAGGGGCGGACGTCGGTGATCAGCATGGGGTGTCTCTCCTGTGGTGCGGTCGGCGGTTCGGGGAGGAGGAGCGGCGTCACTCGGCCGGGAGGACGTCCGCCAGGGCGTCGAGCGAGGGGACCCGCCCGTGTTCGATGTGCGCGTACGCGAGGGCCGCGGCCAGGTCCGGCCGGCCGGACTGGATCGCGTCGCAGATGCCCCGGTGCTCGGCGCACTGGACGCGCGGGTCGCGGCCCGCGGTGAGGGTGAAGAGCCACTGCACCAGCCCCAGGGAGGGCCGGAACGCGTCCCCGAGCAGCCGGTTGCCGGTCATGGCGACGATCTCGGCGTGCAGGGCGGTGTTGGCGGCGGGGACGGCGGCGGTGTCGCCGCGCCGGGTGGCGTCCTCGGCGGCGGCCATGAGCGCGGTGAGCCGGCTTCCGTCGCGGCCGGCGGCACGAACCTCGGCCGCGCGCCGGGCGGCGAAGACCTCCAGGCTCAGGCGGAGGTCGAACAGTTCGGTCACGTCCCGCAGCGAGAGGGCGCGCACGGAGGCGCCCCGGCGCGGGGCGTTCACCACCAGTCCCTCACCGCTGAGCCGGGTGAGCGCCTCGCGGACCGGGATGCGGGAGATGCCGAGCGCGTCGGACAGCTCGCGTTCGCGCAGCCGTGCGCCGGGGGCGTACGCGCCGGACAGGATGCCCGCGCGGATCGCGCGCTCGGCGCGGTCGGCGTGGGAGACGGCGCCGTCCGGCGGTGCGGTCATCGTGGGGTCTCCTTCGGCGGCGGGCGGGGGCTCACCGGCCGGGGCAGCGCGGGGAGCGGTACCGGCCGAGGACAGAGACCGTACCATTTGGCATACCAAGATGCCGTCCACGCCAATCCGGGACACCGGCGCAAGCGGTAATCACCGACCAAGGCCGCCGGGTACACCGCCGCCCGGTCTCGTTGGCATACCAAGCGAGGCCAGGCGGCGGGTGGGGGTCAGCTCTCGGTGATCCGGCCCGCCGTCACCTCCACGCGCCGCGTCGTGCGGACCGCCTCCAGCATCCGGCGGTCGTGCGTGACCAGCAGCAGCGTCCCCGTGTAGGAGTCGAGCGCCGACTCCAGCTGCTCGATCGCCGGCAGGTCCAGGTGGTTGGTGGGCTCGTCGAGCACCAGGAGGTTGACGCCCCGGCCCTGGAGGAGGGCGAGGGCCGCCCGGGTCCGCTCTCCCGGCGAGAGCGTGGTCGCCGGGCGCATGACGTGGTCGGCCCGGAGCCCGAACTTGGCGAGCAGGGTGCGCACATCGGCGGGCTCCTGGTCGGGAACGGCCGCGCAGAACGCCTCCAGCAGGGTCTCCGAGCCGTGGAACAGCTTCCTGGCCTGGTCGACCTCGCCGACGACCACGCCCGAGCCCAGGCTCGCGTGCCCCGCGTCCAGCGGCAGCCGGCCCAGCAGCGCGGCCAGCAGCGTGGACTTCCCGGACCCGTTGGCCCCGGTGATGGCGACCCGGTCCGCCCAGTCGATCTGGAGCGAGACCGGCCCGAAGGCGAAGTCGCCGAGGACCGCCTCCGCGTCGCGCAGCGTGGCCACGACGGAACCGGAGCGCGGCGCGGCGGCGATCTCCATCCGCAGCTCCCACTCCTTGCGGGGCTCCTCGACGACGTCGAGCCGTTCGATCATGCGCTGGGTCTGGCGGGCCTTCGCCGCCTGCTTCTCGCTGGACTCGCTGCGGAACTTGCGGCCGATCTTGTCGGAGTCGGTGGCCTTGCGGCGGGCGTTCTTGACGCCCTTGTCCATCCAGGCGCGCTGCGTCTGGGCGCGCCCTTCGAGCGCGGAGCGCTTGTCCGCGTACTCCTCGTACTCCTCGCGGGCGTGCCGGCGGGCCCGCTCGCGCTCCTCCAGATAGGCCGCGTAGCCGCCGCCGTAGAGGTTGATCTGCTGCTGGGCCAGGTCGAGTTCGAGGACCTTGGTGACCGTGCGCATCAGGAACTCGCGGTCGTGGCTGATGACGACGGTGCCGGCGCGCAGCCCGGAGACATAGCGCTCCAGGCGTTCGAGGCCGTCGAGGTCCAGGTCGTTGGTCGGCTCGTCGAGCAGGAAGACGTCGTAGCGCGAGAGCAGCAGCGAGGCGAGTCCGGCGCGGGCCGCCTGGCCGCCGGACAGGGCGGTCATCGGCAGGTCGAGACCGACGGTGAGGCCCAGTTCGGCCGCGACCTCCTCGGCCCGTTCGTCCAGGTCGGCGCCGCCCAGCGCCAGCCAGCGCTCCAGCGATTCGGCGTACGCGTCGTCGGCGCCCGGTGCCCCGTCGACGAGGGCCTGGGTGGCCTCGTCCATGGTCCGCTGCGCGTCGGCGACGCCGGTGCGCCGGGCCAGGAACTCCCGGACGGTCTCCCCCGGCCTGCGCTCGGGCTCCTGCGGCAGATGCCCGACCGTGGCGGTGGGCGGGGAGAGCCGCAGTTCCCCCTCCTCCGGCCGGTCGAGCCCGGCGAGCAGGCGGAGCAGCGACGATTTTCCGGCCCCGTTGACACCGACGAGACCGATCACGTCGCCGGGCGCGACCACGAGGTCGAGCCCGGCGAAGAGCGTGCGGTCGCCGTGTCCGGCGGCGAGGTCCTTGGCGACGAGAGTGGCAGTCATCAGGGTGCCGATCCTAATCGGCCCCCGTGCGCGGCCGGAGGCCGCGTGCGGGGGCGCGGTGGGCGGGTCCGGCGTGTTCGGTTACCGTCCCCACCGACGGATACGGCGGCGAGCGGAAGCGGTGGGACAGTGTCGGACGTGCGAGTGGTGGGCGGCGGCGTCATGGGGCTCACGACGGCGCTGGTGCTGGCGCGGGAGGGGCACCGGGTGCGGGTCGTCTCGGCGGACCCGGCGTCCGCGACGACGTCGGCGGTCGCGGGCGCCCTGTGGTGGCCCTACCGCATCGAACCGCTGGACCTGGTCGGTGACTGGGCCCTGACCACGCTGCGCTGGTACGAGGAGCTGGCGGCCCGGCCCGGGGAGACCGGTGTCCGGCTGGTCGGCGGGCTGCACCGGGGCGAACGGCTGGCGGCCCTCGGGTCGTGGGCCGGACAGGTGGAGTCCCTGGTCCAGAGCGCGGAGGGCCTGCGCTGCCGGCTGCCGCTGCTCGACATGCCGGCGCATCTGCGGTGGCTGGAGGACCGGGTGACGGCCGCCGGGGGCACGCTGGAGCGGGGCACCGTCGCGTCCCTCGGCGCGGCGGCGGACGGGGCGGACGTGGTCGTCAACTGCACCGGGATCGGGGCGGCGTCGCTGGTGCCGGATGCCGGGGTGCGGCCGGTGCGCGGTCAGTTGGTGCTGGTGGAGAACCCGGGGATCGAGGAGTGGTTCACCGAGGCGGATCCCGCCTCCAGCGAGACGACCTACTTCTTCCCGCAGCCCGGTCGGCTGGTCCTCGGCGGCACCGCCGTCGCCGGCGACTGGAGCACCGTGCCCGATCCGGACACGGCCCGCGCGATCGTGGAGCGGTGCGCGCGGGTGCGGCCCGAGATCGCCGGTGCGCGGATCATCGGCCACCGGGTGGGACTGCGGCCGGCCCGCGAGGGCGGGGTCCGGATCGAGGCGGAGCCCCTGCCCGGCGGCGGGCGGCTGGTGCACAACTACGGGCACGGCGGAGCGGGTGTGACGGTGGCCCTGGGCTGTGCGCGGGCGGCGGCGGCCCTGGTGGACTGAGCGGGCCGCCGGGGCGCGCGGGCGGCCCGGGGCCACCTGCCCGGATCGGGCGGCCCGGGGCCACCGTCCGGATCAGACGGGGCTCGATCCTCCGCGCCGGCCGTCGCGTTCGGTGGTGATCTCGCTGCCGCCGGGGCCGATGCGGATCTCGAAGTCGCCGTCGTACTTGGTGTGCCCCTCGATCACCGCGGACTCGACGGCCTCCACGCCGAACTCCCGGCGCACGATCAGCGGGTCCCTGCGCAGGTCCCGCATCAGGGCCACGCACATGCCGATCATCACCAGGGTGAACGGCGCCGCCACCAGGATGGTCAGGTTCTGGAGTCCGGCCAGGGCGTCGCCCTTGCCGTTGCCGATGAGCAGCATGACCGCCGCCACCGCGCCCGTGACGACGCCCCAGAAGACGATGACCCACTTGGCGGGTTCGAGGATGCCCTTCTGCGAGAGGGTGCCCATGACGATGGAGGCGGCGTCGGCGCCGGAGACGAAGAAGATGCCGACGAGGACCATCACCAGGATGCTCATCACGGTGGGGATCGGGAACTCCCGCAGCACACCGAAGAGCTGGGCCTCCGGGGTGTCCGCGTCACCGAGGCTGCCGCGTTCGCGCAGTTTGATCGCGGTGCCTCCGAAGATGGCGAACCAGACGAGGCTGACGGTGCTCGGCACCAGGATGACCCCGCCGATGAACTGGCGGATGGTGCGGCCGCGGCTGATGCGGGCGATGAACATGCCGACGAAGGGCGTCCAGGAGATCCACCAGGCCCAGTAGAAGACCGTCCAGCTGCCGAGCCAGGTGGCGACCTCGCCCTTGCCGGTGGCCTCGGTGCGCCCGGCGAGCTGCGGGAGATCACCGAAGTACGCGGCGATGGAGGTGGGCAGCAGATCGAGCACGATCACGGTGGGACCGGCGACGAACACGAAGACGGCGAGGATCAGGGCGAGGACCATGTTGGTGTTGGACAGCCACTGGATGCCCTTCTCCACCCCGGAGACCGCGGAGGCGACGAAGCAGGCGGTGAGCACCGCGATGATCAGGACGAGCAGTCCCGTACCGGTCTTCTCCATCCAGTCCAGTTCGTGGAAGCCGCTGCCGATCTGGAGGGCGCCCAGCCCCAGCGAGGCCGCCGAGCCGAAGAGGGTGGCGAAGATCGCGAGGATGTCGATCAGCCGTCCGACGCCGCCGTGGGCGTGGCGGGCGCCGATGAGCGGTTCGAAGACCGCGCTGATCGTCTGCCGCCTGCGGCGCCGGAAGGTGCTGTACGCGATGGCGAGGCCGACGACCGCGTAGATCGCCCAGGGGTGGAGCGTCCAGTGGAAGAGGGTGGTGGCCATCGCCGTCTGCATGGCCTCGGCGGCGTCGGCCGGGTGGGTGCCGGGCGGCGGGTCGGTGAAGTGGGCCAGTGGCTCGCTGACGCCGTAGAACATCAGGCCGATGCCCATCCCGGCACTGAACATCATGGCCACCCAGGAGACCGTGCGGAACTCCGGTTCCTCGCCCTCCTGGCCGAGCGCGATGTTGCCGTACCGGCTGATCGCCAGCCAGAGGGCGAAGACCACGAAGCCGGACGCGGCCAGCATGAAGGCCCAACCACCGTTGTGGATCAGGCTGTTGAGCATGCGGCTGGAGACGTCCTCCAGCGAGTCGGTGGCGGTGGCGCCCCAGACGACGAAGGCGAGGGTGAGGACGGCGGTGACACCGAACACCACCCGGTCCGTCGTGGGCCTGCGGTCCCCGGAGGGCTCGCCGGGCAGATCCGCCGTCACCGAGAGGTCGCCCAGCACGTCCGCCCGCCGGGAACCCGCTTCCTGCTCGTCCGCTGCCCGGTCGCCCGTTCCTTCGTCGCCCGTTCTCTGTTCGTCCTGCGACACGCACGGCACCTTTCGGGAGAAATGTTTCGCTCTCCGTAGGCAGTACCACACGGACGGTGGCGCGTCGGGGATCAACAAGCCGTATCGGCTTGTCCGTTTACGAGGTGATATGCGGCCCGTGGGTCGAGGAGCAGGGGAACGAGGTCGCGGGCGGGCTGACGCAGGGGGACGTACACCCCGTCGCCGTCCGCACGGGACGTGACACCGTGCAGGGTCAGTTCGTCGTGGACCCGGGCGTACGCCGCGGCGGTGAGCCGGTAGCCGCAGGGCGGGGCTGCAGGCACATCGCCGGTGCGGGGTGCCCGGTCGTCCGCTCCCCCGAGGTACAGCGGCCCCCGGTTCCCGGCGCCCGCCGCACGGGACCGCGCGGTGACGGCGGCGAGGCCGGCCCGCTCGCGGTCGGCCGCGTCGAACAGGGCCTCGATCGCCGCGCGTTGCGAGGACACCCGGCGGCGCTGGGCGAGCGCGGGACGGGCGCGTTCGGCCGCGTCGACCGGGTCGGCGCGGGATTCGACGAGCACCGCGACGGCGTGCTTGACGCCCGCGAGGTTGCGCAGGATGCGCTCCTGGCCGTCGCCGGCCGTCTGTTTGATCCGGGCGCCGGTGACGGGGTCGTTCCACTCGCCGTACAGCCCGACGGTGTAACCGGCGTCGCGCACCGCCGGCCGCAGCCGGTTCTCCACCAGCCGCTCGGCGGCCCCGCGCACCCCGGCGGCGGCGGGCGTGCGCGGCCACAGGACGGTGAGGTCCTTCTCGTAGTACGGAGGAGTCGCCGCGTACTCGTGCAGATCGGCGACCACCTGGGGCGCCCGGTCCCTCAGAACGGCGGCCAGGGCGCGGGCCTCGGAGGTCCGCAGGGCCAGATGGTCGCGGTTGACGTCCTCGCCGTCGGAGTTGCCCCGGGTCCCGGCCGCGAAACCGTCGGGGTTGGCGGTGGGCAGGACGAGGATCCGGGTGCGGTCGAGCAGGGCTCGGGTCGCCGGATCGGAGGCGTAGGCCAGATCCCTGATCACCGTCAGACAGGCCTCGCGGGCGGCGGGTTCGTCGCCGTGCTGGCTGCACACCAGCAGCACGGTCAGCGCGCCGGGGCGCGCGCCGCCGATCGTGACGAGGCGCAGCGGCCGCCCCCGCGGTGTCGTGCCGACGCGGTCCACGGAGACCCGGTCGCCGTGGCGGTCCACGGCGGCCAGCAGGGCGCTCTCCTCGTCGGGGCTCGTCCAGCGTTCCCCCTCGCTGATCTCGAAACCGGTGCGCGGCGGGGTGTCCGCCGCGCCGGACGGGGCGACGACCAGGGAGGTGAGGAGGGCGGCGGCCACGGCGGTCAGGCCGAGGTTGCGCACGCGCCGGCCGGGGCGGGTCCGGGTGCGTGTCATCGGTCCCCCGGCGCCGGTGCCTTGCGTCGGGGCACCGGCGGGGAACTCGATGCGGGCCCTGCCCCCGGCTGTCGGCATGGCGGGACGGTACCCCGGGGGCGGGCCCCGCGACAGGCCCGTGCGGCAGCGGGCGCGGTTCGGTGCGCCCGCCCCCGCGGCGACGGCCGGTCATGACCGGGGTCGCCGTCCCGACCGGGAGGAAAGAGCCTAGGCTGGGGAGGTTCCGCGCTGACCGGCCGGGCCCGGCCGTCCTCCGCACCGTCCCGCGCCCCGAGGAGCGTCCTGTGTCCGGTCCGAGCCCCGCCGTCCCGGACGGCACCCGCCCGACCCTGGAGGCGGTCGCGGCCCTCGCCGATGTCTCCCGGGCGACCGCCTCGCGGGTGGTGAACGGCGGGGCGGGCGTACGGCAGCCGCTCGTGGAACGCGTCCGCAAGGCGGTCGAGGAGCTGGGCTACATACCGAACCACGCCGCCCGCACCCTGGTGACCCGGCGCAACGGGGCCGTCGCGGTGATCATCGACGAGCCCGAGGCCCGGATCTTCTCCGACCCCTTCTTCTCCCAGCACATCCGGGGCATCAGCCGCGAACTCGCGCTGAACGACACCCAGTTGGTGCTGTTACTCGTGGAGGACCGGGGCGACTTCGAACGGGTCACCCGCTATCTGGCCGGCGGCCACGTCGACGGGGTGCTGGCCTTCTCCCTGCACACCGGGGACGAACTGCCCGCCGTGGTGCGCCGGTTCCGGGTGCCGACCGTGTACGGCGGGCGGCCCGGCCGTCCGGGGGCCGGTTCCGCGCTCGCGGTGCCCTATGTGGACTGCGACAACCGCGCCGGGGCGCGGGAGGCGGTGCGCCATCTCGTCTCGCTCGGCCGCCGCACGGTCGCGCACCTCGCCGGACCGCGCGACCAGACCTCCGCGCTGGACCGGATCGACGGCTACACCGACGTCCTGCCGGACGCCGGTCCGGCCCTGATCGAGGAGGGCGACTTCACCGAGGAGGGCGGCGCCCGCGCGATGGCCCGGCTGCTGGAGCGGGTCCCGGAGCTGGACGCGGTCTTCGCGGCCAACGATCTGATGGCGGCGGGCGCGCTGCGGGTGCTGCGCGCCCACGGCCGCCGGGTGCCGCAGGACGTGGCGCTCGTCGGCTTCGACGATCTGGAGTCGGTCGCCGAGGCGACGGACCCCCCGCTGACGACGGTCCGTCAGGACGTGGTCGGCATGGGCCGGCTGATGGTCCGGCTGCTGATGGAACGGCTGGACGGCGGCGGCTCGGGGGACGAGGCGGTGATCATGCCGACTCGGCTGGTCCGCCGCGCCTCGGCGTAGCGCGGGGCCCGATCACCCGGCACCGGCCCGGCGCCGCGCGGCCCGGTGGGCGGCCCTGGCGCGGCGGGCCCGGGGCAGATAGCGCAGCCGTTCCGGCAGGACGGGCACCACGACACGGAGCACCGCACAGAACCGGCGGAGCCGGCGCTCCTGCGCGTCCGTCCACTCCAGGCCGATGGCGGCACGCGCGTCCGGCGGCATCAGCCCGACGGTGAGGAAGGCGCGGAACCGGATCAGCGGCGGAAGCAGCAGCGGCCAGCACGCCCGCAGCAGCAGCCGGAGCGGGAGCGGGCCCCGGTCCGGAGGCGGCACGGGGGTGCGGGTGGCCACGAGTTCGTCCACGACGACGGTGCGTTCGATCTCCTCGGCGAGCATCCGGTGGTAGTAGGGCCAGAACTCCTCGATGGTCTGCGGCATGTCCCGGTCGTGGATGCCGAGGACGCGGCCGACCTGGAGCCATTCCCGGTACAGGGCGCGTTCCTGGGCCGCGTCGAGCGGGCGCAGGAGGTAGCGGGCGCCGTGGCGGTAGACGGGGTAGCCGGTGGCGTGCACCCAGGCGTAGTTGGCGGGCGACAGGGCGTGGTAGGGGCGGCCCCGGATGTCGGTGCCGTTGATGGTGCGGTGCAGCCGCCGGAGCCGGCGCCCTTCCTCGGCGGCCTCGGCCCCGCCGTACACCCAGAGCTGGAGCGAGCCGAGGGAGCGTTCGCCGCGCCCCCACGGGTCGGTGCGGAAGACCGAGTGCTCGTCGACTCCGGCGCCGACGGCGGGGTGGGCGACCTGGAGGGTGAGGGCGGCGGGCAGCATCAGCAGGGCCCGGATGTCTCCGGACAGGCTCCACAGCACCCCGCCCGGCGGGGCCCGGAGCGCGGTCGGCGGGTCCGGGGCCGGCGGCGGTGTTGACGGGACTCCTGAAACAAGTCGATAGTATTTGTATCTTTGACTCTGCATTCTGACTGTTCCTCATCTCCCCGCACCGACAAGTGAGTTGACCCGTCGGACGGGGCCGCACCGCTGAACCGGTACACGGACAGGAGGGCGCACCATGGGCCGCTACAGCCGGCTGCACCAGATCCGCCGGATGGATCCGTCGCGCGACTACGCCGAGATCCTCCGGCTGATCTCCCAGTACGAGTTCCCCTGGGACTACCGGCAGGGGGTGGGCGTCGCCTTCCTGCGGGACTACGGGGTCCCCCGGATCTCGGTACTCCTGGACCGCACCCAGGAGTTCGAGCGGGCCGGGCAGAAGCGCTACGACGACACGGTGCTGCTCGGCTACGAGATGGCGGCCGACGGTTTCGACTCGGAGCGCGGACGGGCGGCGGCCCGGCACCTCAACCGGATCCACGGGAAGTACTCCATCCCCAACGAGGACTTCCGGTACGTCCTGGCGACGACGGTGGTGGGCCCCAAGCGCTGGATCGACCGGTTCGGCTGGCGCCCGCTGTGCGCGCAGGAGGTGCAGGCGCTGGTGGAGGCCGGTCGCAGAACGGCGGCCGTGATGGGCATCGAGGACGTGCCCGACAGCTATGCGGGGTTCGAGGAGCTGCTGGAGGCGTACGAGGCGCGGATGTTCGCCTACGACCCGGCCAACCGGCGGGTCGCCAACGCCACCTTCCGGGTCATCGCCGCCTGGTACCCGCGTCCGCTGCGGCCGCTGATCGCCAGGTTCTCGCTGGCGCTGCTGGACGAGCCGCTGCTCGCCGCGCTGGGGTTCCGGCCGCAGCCCCGGTGGGCCCGGAACTCTGCCGAGGCGGCGCTGCGGCTGCGGGCCCGCTGCGTGCGCCGGCTGCCGGCCCGGCCGCGCCGCTTCCCGTCCCGGCCGCAGCCGCGTTCGTACCCCTTCGGCTGGCGGCTCGACGACCTCGGGCCGCACTGGGCCCGCAACCGCCCGCTGGAACCGCTGCCCGACGAACGCGACGGCGCCCACGACGGCGCCGGGACGTCTACCCGGTAGCGAGCAGCGGCACCAGGCAGCGGCGGGCGAACTCCCGCACCTGGGTGTCGTCGTCGAGCTCGAAGCAGCTGACGGGGTTGAGGAGGAAGGAGACGGTGATCCGCACCATCAGCTCGGCGACGGGTGTCGGGTCACCGCTGGGCAGCCCTTCCGCGCGGCGCGCCTCGCCCAGCCGTTCGGCCAGGTAGGCGCGGATGGCGAGGAAGGCGGGGCCGCTCTCCACCGTGAGGAACGGCAGCATGGTCTCGGGCTCCAGCCGCAGCAGCCCGCCGATGAGGGGGTGTTCGCGGATGTGCCGCAGCACCGCGGTGAATCCCTCGACGAGCCGGTCCTCCGTGGTCGGCAGCGCCGCCACCGCCTCGTCGACCTCCATGACGAAACGGCGGTACTCGCGCAGCAGGCAGGCCGCGACCAGTCCGTCCTTGTTGCCGACCCTGCGGTACACGGTCACGCGCGAGACCTTGGCGCGCCGGGCGACGTCGTCCACCGTGGAGCGGCGCAGTCCGAAGGTCATGAACTGCTCGCGGGCGGCGTCGAGGATCTGTTCGCTCAGCGCGTCGTCGGGCTCGGGCGCGCGCAGCGCGAGGGCCAGCGGTGACTCGTCGGTGCTCCGTGCCGTCATGGCCCTCCCCGATCCGCGGCGTGGACCCCCAACTGTAGGTGCCGGCCGGCCGGGGTTCGATACGGAGTGACAGGGAGCGTATGTCTGTCACGCACGGGCGGGGCACCCACCGGAGGTCCGGTGGGTGCCCCGTCACGGGTGCGGTGCCGGGCGGGGACTAGCCCTCGCAGGTTCCGGCGAAGGTCGCGCGGGTCACCACATCGGTGGCCGCGGCGCTCGTGTCGAGCCAGGCGATGCGCTGGCCGTCACCGAGGGACGGGGCCAGCTGGGCGCCGGAGGAGCAGGAGACCCGGCTGAAGGCGTCCACCCCGGCGACCACGTCGGCGGTCTTGGCGACCCGGACCTTTCCGGGCTCGGTCCAGGCACCGAGGGCGCCCCACAGGTCATAGGTGGAGTACGCGAAGTACTCGTCGCTGACCGAGAACTGGGCGACGTAGACGTTCGACGGGTAGCGCAGCTTGGCGGCCTTGGAGAGGTCGCCGAGCGGGGCCGAGACGAACGAGGTGCTCGGGATCAGGAAGCCGCCGGTCTCCCGCCAGAACACACGGTCCGCGGTGATCTGGATGTCGGAGACGTAGTTGAAGAGGAAGCCGGAGATCCGCTTGGTCTGGGTGGTGCCGCTCGCGATGTCGTAGACGTACACATAGGTGCCGTCGCCGCCGGCCCAGGCGATCGTGCCGTGCTTCATGGCGAGCCGGGAGGCCTTGGTCCCGGCCTCCGGGGTGACGTTGACGGTGGTGCCGTCGGCCTTGCGGAGCATCACGTCCTGCTCGCCGTCGGCGGTGGTGCTGAGGTAGGCGAGCGCGCCGTTGTCGGTCACCGGCTCGGTCTCGTCCGCGTCCGGGCGGTCGACGAGCTTCTTGATCGCGCCCTGCCCCTTGGCGCCGGTCCCGTAGATGCCGATGCCGTCGGCCGCGATGCGGGTGAAGACGACGCGGTCGTCGTCGAGCGACGGGTCGAGCAGGTAGGCGTCCTTCTGGGCCAGTTCGTGCGTGGGCTTCTTGCCGAAGCGGCCCACGGTGATACCGAAGGCGGCGCTGCCCTGGTCCCAGGCGATGGCGTCGCCGTGGCTGATGGCGTAGACGTCGCCGTTGATCTGCGCGGCCTGCTCGTCGACGCCGCTGTAGACCTCGTAGGCGGGCAGGACGTCCGCACCGATGGTGGTGCCGTCGTGGGTGCCGCCCTTCTGCTCCCAGCCCTGCTCGATGCCGTGGTCGTCGAAGGCCTTGTCGATGGCCGCGAGGTCGGCGGCGGAGACCTTGAGGGACTGGGCGGCCAGGGTCACCGCGTTGCGCATGTCGGTGAAGCCGGACAGCGGGGTGAGGTAGTTCTGCGCGGACCGGTAGACGATCTGGTCGGCCAGCTTGGGGTCGAGGTTCTTGCGCATGTCCCACAGCGCGCCGCCGACGATGGTGGAGTTGTAGTGCACCCCGCCGTTGTCGATGTCGAGCGTGATGGGCTCGTAGTCCTTCTGGGCGTTGCGGCCGTCGTTCAGGTCGCGCAGCGCGCACTCCTCCAGCGGCTTGGTGCCGTTGCAGAGGTACTCGCCGATGAGACCGGAGCTGGGGTCGCTCATGGCGATGCCCTTGTCGGCGGTCTCCATGGCGTTGCCGAAGTAGTCGGAGATGGCCTCGTTGAGGGCGCCCGACTGGTTGAGGTAGACGAGGCCCGCGGAGTGCTCGGTCACGCCGTGCGTCATCTCGTGGCCGACGACGTCCAGGCCGACGGAGAGCGGGACACCGTCCATGTGGCCGTAGACCATCTTGGAGCCGTCCCAGAAGGCGTTGGCGTAGTCCTTGCCGTTGGAGGCGACGTTGACGACGGAGTAGATGGTGCCGCCCTTGCCGTCGACGCCGTCGCGGCCGATCTGGTCCTTGTAGTACTCGTAGACCTTCGCGGCGTTCAGGTGTGCGTCGACCGCGCCCGAGGCGGTGTTGACACCGTCGAAGCGGTCGCTCGCCGAGGCGGCCAGCGGGATGTCGTCGGTGACCGGGCCGCCCGCGACGAGGGTGTAGTTCTTGCGCAGCGCGTCGTAGGTGCGTATCTGTCCCCCGGTCGTCGGGTACATGGCACGCGTGGAGTCGACGAGGGTGTACGAGCCGTCCGTCTCCTTGTTGACGTCCAGCGCGGCCTCGCTGCCGTCGACCCGGACACCGGTGGCGCGGGCGGGCGCGGCGTCGGCGGCGTCGATGTTGTTGTACGAGAGCGCGATGCCGCCCACCGCCGCGTCGACGTAGACCTCCTGGCGGAGCGGGCTGCCGTTCGCCCGGCCGCCGGTGACGGTGAAGTGCCAGGCGAGCCGTCCGCCGTTCGCGTCGGGCAGGACGGACAGGCCGTGCGCCTCGGTCCGGGCGTCGCGCACCCCGGCCAGGTTCCGGTCCAGGCCGAACATCCGCTGCCGTGCCAGGGCTTCGCCGACCCGGGGCGTGGTGGAGACGGTGAGGTCGGTGTAGAGGGTTCCGGTGGCGGAGGTGACCTGCTGGCCGCCGTCGGCCGAGCGGGTCTGCACCGCGTACTCGGCACCGAAGACGGGGACGCCGTGGTGCTTCTGCTGGAAACGGACCGAGGACTGCGCGCCGTCCTTGGTGGTCTTCACGGCCTTCAGGTCGGAGACCGGGACGCGGTAGGTGTCCGCGTGGGCCTTCAGATGGGCCCGCGCGGCCTCGGCCGGGGTACCGGGCCGGGGGCCCTTGTCGAGGCCCTGGGTCATCGCCGGGGCGACACCCACCGGTTCGGCCGCCGGGGCCGGAACCGGCTCCTCCGCCCAGGCGGGCGCGGTCAGCAGCGCCGCCCCCGTCGCGGCGGCGACCACACCGGTGGCCAGCATCCGCTGCACATTCGTTCGTCTCACAGAGACCTCCCCTTGCACACCGTCGCCCGAGCCGTTGGGGCGGCTCGGGCGTTGACGTGCCGATCGTTCGTCATGGGAGGCGGTGGGAACAAGGGATGGCGCTGGCGCGAAAGTGCCGTGGCGTAATTACGCCTCCGGGGCGCGTCCCGGAACCGGTCCGGTGTCCCCGAGATCGGGCAGCCAGCCGGCCCTCGCCGCGTGCCAGCCCAGCTGGAAGCGGGTCTCGGCACCGACCTCGTCCATCAGCGCGTGCAGTCGGCGCTGCACCGTGCGGTGGCCCATGCCCAGTTGGCGGGCGATGGCGGCGTCGGTGAGCCCGACGTGCAGCAGGGCCACGATCTGCCGGTCGACGGCCGCGAGCGGGGAGCCGGAGCCCTCCCGCCCACCGGCCAGGCTCAGCCGCCAGCCCTTCTCGAAGTGCTCCTCGAAGAGCGAGACCAGGGCGGTGAGCAGCCCGGTGCGGTGCACGACGAGCGCCACGGGTTCGGTCTCGCGCTCCGGGTCCAGGGGCAGGAGGGCGACCCGGCGGTCCACGATGGCGAGCTTGATGGGAAGGCTGTCGGTGACGGAGATGTGCTGGCCCTGGGCGACGCAGGAGGCGAGCAGGCTCGCGGTCTGCGGGTCCTCCAGCCATTCGCGTTCGACAACACTGCGGACGTCGACCCCGCGCCCGATCATCTCGGCGTCCACCTCCGCGTGGTTGTCCTCGAAGCTGAGGACGGCGGGGACGTGGCGGGCCGGGACGAGCGTGCACAGTTCGGTCCTGGCCTGGCGCTGCATGGTGAGCAGCCGCCGCCGGATCGCCGCCGGTCCGGACAGCACCTCGACCGGGGCGCCCGCCCCGTACAGCTGGGCGGAGCGGTGCCGTTCGGTGAGGTCGCCGACGAGGGACTCGACGCGATGCAGGGCGGAGCGCCGCGATTCCAGGAGCGGCCCCAGGGCGAGCACGGGCGAGGCGGCCCGGTAGCGTACGACGCCGTCCGCGTCGGGCCGGTCGACGCTGGCCAGGCCCCGTTCGAGCAGCGCGTCCAGGGCGCGGGTCACCGTGCCGATCCCGCCCACCGGCCCGGTGAGCGCCTCCGGTTCGCAGTCCGGGCGGTCCACGAGGAGCCGGTAGACCGTGTCCTCGTCGGGTCCCAGGCCGAGCAGCGTCAGCAGCGACGCGTCCTCGGCGCCGGGCGGCGCCCCCTCCCCCGGTCCCCCGGTCGTCCCGCCCTCCGCGTCGGCCTCCGTCACCGGACCTCCCCTTGTCACCCACCCCCGTGGACGGCGGTCAGCGTATCCGGCGGGGCGGCGGCGGGCCGGGGCGGGCTGTCCGGCGGGGGAACCGTTCGCGCTCGCACACGGGTGGCGTGCGGGAGCGGGGGGCTCAGCCCTCGAAGTCGTACACCGTCACCGGCAGCCCCCGGGCGGTCAGCCGCCGCTCGATCAGGGGCTCGACCCGGGACCAGGTGCCCCCGGCGAGCCCGCAGCCGATCCGGGGCATGTGCACCGAGGCGCCCAGCTCCGCCGCGCGCTCGGCCACCGCGGCGAGCGCGGTGTCGATCGCCTCGTAGCGCACCGGAACGCCCTTGCTCCCCCGGCGCATGCCGTGCTGCCCCACCGCGTTGGCCACCCATATGTACGGGGTCACCTGCACGAACTGCACCGCGCCGAGGCCGAAGTCGTTGCCGGCGCGCTCCCGGTGCCACCGCCGGTAGGCCGCCTCCGGGCCCGGCCAGCGGCGCGAGAGGGCCAGGACGAATCCCTTGCCCCAGCCCCCGAGGTCGTTGCAGACATGGACGATCACCTTGACGCCCTTGCCCTGCGGCGCGGTCGCGTCACCCTGTACGTACTGGATCTCCGGCATGAGGACAGAGCCTAGACGCGGGCACTGACAGCCGGCCGTGGCGACGGGGTTCGCCGTCGGCCGAGGAGTTGCGCGCCGACGGCGAGGGCGCCGGCGAGCGCGCCGATCGACCAGATGGTCACGTACGCGCGCAGGGTGGGGGTGTCCGAGGTTCCGGTCACGAGCGCGCCCAGGACGACGGAGAAGACGGCGCCGCCGACGCTGCCGCCGAGCGTCTTGAGGTTGTTGTAGACGGCCGTGGCGCTGGCGGTGCGGTCGCCCGTGCTGTTCTCGACGATGACGGTGGGCAGTCCGCCGAGGGCGAGGCCGCAGCCGAGGCCCACGAGCGCGTTGGCGGTCACGAAGGGCGCGAGGCCGTCGTGTCCGGCGATCAGGCCCAGGTATCCGGCGGTGAGCAGGGCGAAGGCGAGCAGCAGCAGGCGGTGGTAGCCGGTGCGGGCGGCGAGGGTCGCGCACAGCGTGGAGGCGATGAAGGCCATGAGGTGCGGGACGACGCCCCAGACGCTGATCTGCCAGGTGGCGAGGGCGAAGCCGTAGCCCTCGTCGGCGGGTGAGGCGGCCAGGTAGCTGACGACGACGGACTGACCGGCCATCATGACCGCGCCGAGGACGAACCCCGACGCGTAGGCCGGGGCGTTCTGCCGGCGGGCCATGGCACGGACGTCGACCAGGGCGTGCGGGGCCGCGAGCTGGAGGCGGACCCAGCCGTACAGGAGCGCGGCGGACAGGGCCAGTCCGCCGAGCGTGGCGGGCGACAGCCATCCCCAGCGGGCGCCCTTGGAGAGGGTGCCGAGCAGCAGGACGAGGGTGAGGGCGAGCAGGATCGCACCGCGCCAGTCCATGCGGCCCCCGGCCCGGGTGCGGGACTCCGGGATCGCGGTGTACGAGACGACGACGCAGCCCGTCGCGAGGACGGCGAGGGCGGTCAGGGTGCCCCCGAGGCCGCCGAGGAGCGGCAGGAGGGGTCCGATGAGGCCGGTGCCGAGCACGGTGCCCAGCACGAGGGAGCCGACGAGCAGCCCCACCGCCCGGCGGCCCTCCGCCACGGTCAGCCGGTCGCGCACGAGTCCGATCTCCAGCGGCAGGAGCGCGGCCAGCGGTCCCATCAGGGCGCGGCCCAGGAGCAGGACCGCGAGGTCGGGGGCGCAGGCGACGAGGACGGTGCCGAGCGCGACGCAGCCGAGCGCGACACGCAGCATGCGGCGGTGTCCGTAGAGGTCGCCGAGGCGGCCGAAGGCGGGCACGCCGATCGCCGCGGCGAGGTACTGGACGGTGGTGAACCACTGGGCCTGACCGGTTCCGACGCCGAAACGGTCCTGGATCTCGGGGATCAGCGGGACGGCGGAGCCCTGGAGGAAGCCGCTGACGAGCTCGAAGGCGACGAGCAGGCCGACGACCGCCCGGACGTTCGAGGTGGCCGGCGCCACGGCGGCCGGGCCGCTCATGCCGCGGCCCCCAGGGCCAGCCGCCGCTCCGCCAGCGTGGCGAGCAGGGCGGCCTGGCGGTGCAGCACCCGGTCGTCGAAGACGGCTTCGGGGGCGTGGTTCATGGGTGCCGTGTCGGCGTCGATGCCCTCGGGCACGGCGCCGACGAGGAGCATCGCCCCCGGGGTGTGCCGCAGGACGAAGGCGAAGTCCTCGGAGCCGTTGGCCGGGTCGGGGGCCTGGAACGCCTGGGCGGGGCCGAACAGTTCGCGGGCGGTGCCGAGCGCGAAGGCGGCCTCGCCGGGCTCGTTGACGGTCACCGGGTACATGACGGCGTAGTCGGCCTCGGCCTCGGCGCCGTGCGCGGCGGCGATACGGCGCACCAGGCGGGGCAGGCCCTCGATCAGCCGTTCGTGGGCGGCCTCGGAGTAGCTGCGCACCGTCGCCCGGAACTCGGCGGTCTCCGGGATGACGTTCGCCTGCGTACCGGCGTGGAAGCTGCCGACGGTGACCACCACCGGGTCGAAGATGTCGAAGCGGCGGGTGACCCAGGTCTGGATCGCCGTGACGATCTCGCAGGCGACCGGGACCGGGTCCAGGGCGCCGCACGGGCTGGACCCGTGGCCGCCCCTGCCCCGCACGGTGACGGTCAGGGTGTCCGAGGCGGAGGTGACGGTCCCGGGGCGGGTCGCGACCACACCGCCGGGGAGCCGGTTGGCGGCGACATGCAGGGCGTACGCGGCGTCGAGCGGCTTGCCGGCCGCGTCGAGCACGCCCTCCGCGATCATGGCGGAGGCGCCGTTGTGGCCCTCCTCGCCCGGCTGGAACATGAACACCACGTCACCGCGGAGGCTCTCGCGGCGTTCGGCGAGGAGCGTCGCGGCGCCGACGAGTCCGGCGGTGTGCAGATCGTGGCCGCAGGCGTGCATCGCGCCGGGCGTCCGGGAGGCGTAGTCCACGCCGCTGCGCTCGGTGACGGGCAGGGCGTCCATGTCGCCGCGCAGCAGTACGGCGCCGCCCTCCCGCCCGCCGCGCAGCACCGCGGTCACCGAGCTGAGGTCCCTGCCGAGGGTGATCTCCAGCGGCAGCCCCTCCAGGGCGGTGAGGACCTTCTCCTGGGTCCGGGGCAGCACGAGGCCGAGTTCGGGCTCGCGGTGCAGGGAGCGCCTGAGCCGGACGAGGTCGGGCTGCAGTTCCTGGGCGCGTTCGATGAGCGACATGGCGGTGCGATCTCCTGGTACGGTCCGGCACGAGTGGGGACACCGTGCTGTCACACCTCAGGTTCCGGGTGCGGAACGCCGGGAAATCGCAGAGGGAGAACGCTGGTGCAGGAAAACGGCAGACCGATGCTCGACGCCCTGGACCAGGCCCTGGTGCACGCCCTGCAGATCGCGCCCCGCGCCGACTGGACCCGGCTCGGTGCCGTGCTGGGCGCCGATCCCGTGACGGTGGCCCGCCGCTGGGCCCGGCTGACCGAGGCCGGGGCCGCCTGGGTCGGCTGCCATCCGGCGCCCGCCGCCGCCGCGTCCGGGCAGGGCTGCCTCGCCTTCGTCGAGGTCGACTGCGCCAACGGACGTCTCGACGAGGTCGCCCGGACGCTGGCGGCCGAACGGCACATCGTGGCCGTGGAGCACGTCAGCGGCGGCCGCGATCTGCTGCTCACCGTCATCGCCCCGCATCTGACGGCGCTGACCCGCTGGGTGACGCACCGCCTGGGCTCGCTGCCCGGGATCGTCGCCACCCGCACCCATCTGGCCAGCACCCTCTACTCCGAGGGCAGCCGGTGGCGGCTGCGCAGCCTGGACCGTACGCAGATCGCCCGGCTCGCCGATCCGGGCCCGCCGCACGCGAACGTGCCCGCGTACACCCTCACCGACCTCGACCACTCACTGCTCGCGGCGCTCTCCGAGGACGGCCGGGCGGGTCACCGCGCCCTCGCCGAGCAGTGCGGCACCAGCCCCGACACCGCGCGCCGCCGCCTCAACCGGCTGCTGGCCTCGGGCATGGCGCAGATCCGCTGCGAGGTGGCGCGCCCGCTCTCCGAGTGGCCGGTGTCGGTGATCCTGTGGGCCCACACCCCGCCCGGCGATCTGCTGTCCGTCGCCGAGCAGGTGCGGGGTGCCCGCGAGGTGCGGCTGTGCGCCGGGCTGATCGGCCGGCACAACCTCAAGATCATCGCCTGGGTCCGCTCGCTGGACGACGTTCCGCGCTTCGAGGTCCGGCTCACCGAGCGGCTGCCCGCCCTGACCATCGCGGACCGGGCCATCGTCCTGTGGCACACGAAGATCGGCGGCCATCTCCTGGACGAGCACGGCTACCGCACGGGCACCGTCCCGATCGACGTCCGGTCCATCGGTCCCTGAACGCCCCCGCCCGCCCGGGACGAAGGCCGGGGACGAGGTCCACGGTCTTTCACATCTTTGGTGAGACAGCAATACTGTTGCACCGAGACCCGAGGAGCAGATATGGCGACCGGAGCCGAGGAGCCCACGCTCACCGTCGACGAGCTGGCGGCCCGTGCCGGGGTGACCGTGCGCACGGTGCGTTTCTACAGCACCCGGGGGCTGCTGCCGCCGCCCGTCATCGGGCCGCGCCGGGTGGGGCACTACGGGCAGGCGCATCTGTCCCGGCTGGCGCTCATCGAGGAGCTCCAGCACCAGGGGATGACGCTCGCCGCGATCGAACGTTATCTGGAGCAGCTGCCGCCCGATCTGAGCGCCCATGATCTGGCGATCCACCGGGCCCTGGTGGCGTCGTGGGCACCGGACTCGGCGGAGGACGCCACCCGGGCCGATCTGGAGCGTCGCGCGGGACGGCCGCTGGACCGCGGGGACATCGACCGGCTGGCCGCGATGGGGGTGCTGGAGCGGTCCGATCCGGCGGACGGGGTGTACCGGCTGGACCCGGGGCTGCTGCGGCTGGGTGTCGAGCTGCTGGACGTGCCGATCGCGCACGAGACGATCCTCGCGGCCCGGACCGTGCTGCTGGAGCACACCCGCTCGGTCGCGCACGAGCTGTCGCGGCTGTTCCGGGACGAGGTGTGGAACCCGTACCGGGAGCGGGAGTCGGATCCGGAGCATGTGAAGGCGATGCGGTCGCTGTCCGGGCACATGCAGCCGATCGTGCTGCAGGCCCTGGTGACCGCGTTCCAGCGCTCCTTCAAGGAGGAGCTGCGGGCCGCCTTCGCGGCCGAGTGACGGCACGACGACGGGCCGCCTCCCCGCACGGCGCGGGGAAGGCGGCCCGTCGTGGTGGCGTCAGTCGTGGAAGGTCTCGCCCTTCTCGGCCTTCTCCACGAGCAGCGCGGGCGGCAGGAAGCGGTCGCCGTAGCGCTCGGCGAGTTCCCGGGCGCGGGCGACGAAGCCGGGCAGCCCGCCCTCGTAGCCGTTGATGTACTGGAGCACGCCGCCGGTCCACGGCGGGAAGCCGATGCCCATGATGGAGCCGATGTTGGCGTCGGCGACGGTGATCAGGACGTCCTCCTCCAGGCAGCGGACGCTGTCCAGGGCCTCGGAGAAGAGCATCCGCTCCTGCATGTCGAGGAACGGGATGTCCGTCCCCGGCCGGGTGAAGTGCTCGCGCAGACCGGGCCAGAGGCGGGTGCGCTTCCCGCTCTCGTCGTACTCGTAGAAGCCCGCGCCGCCGCTGCGGCCGGGGCGGCCGAACTCGTCGACCATCCGGTCGATGACCGCGTCCGCCGGGTGGCCCGGCCAGGTGCCGCCCGCCTCCTCGACGGCCTTGCGGGTCTCGTTGCGGATCTTGCGGGGCAGGGTGAGGGTCAGCTCGTCCATGAGGGAGAGCACCTTCGCCGGGTAGCCGGCCTGGGCGGCGGCCTGCTCGACGGAGGCGGGCTCGACGCCCTCGCCGACCATGGCGACGCCCTCGTTGATGAACTGCCCGATGACGCGCGAGGTGAAGAAGCCGCGCGAGTCGTTGACGACGATCGGGGTCTTCTTGATCCGGCGGACCAGGTCGAAGGCGCGGGCCAGCGCCGCGGCGCCGGTCTTCTCGCCCTTGATGATCTCGACGAGCGGCATCTTGTCGACCGGCGAGAAGAAGTGCAGCCCGATGAAGTCGGCGGAGCGTTCGACGCCCTCGGCGAGGACGGTGATCGGGAGGGTCGAGGTGTTGGAGCAGAGCAGCGCGTCCGGCTCGACGACGTCCTGGATCTCCTGGAAGACCTTGTGCTTGAGGGCGGTGTCCTCGAAGACGGCCTCGATGACGGCGTCGCAGCCCGCGAGGTCGGCCACGTCACCGGTCAGGGTGATGCGGGCCAGGAGTTCGTCGCGCTTCGCCTCGGTGGTCCGGCCCCGGGACAGCGCCTTGTCGAGCAGCTTCTCGCTGTACGCCTTGCCCTTGGCGGCGGCCTCCGTGGAGACGTCCTTGAGGACGACCTCGATCCCGGCCCTGGCGCAGGAGTAAGCGATGCCGGCGCCCATCATCCCGGCGCCGAGGACGGCGACCTTGCGGACCGGGCGCTCCTCGATGCCCTTGGGGCGGCTGGCGCCGGAGTTGACGGCCTGGAGGTCGAAGAAGAAGGCCTGGATCATGTTCTTGGCGACCTGGCCGGTGACCAGCTCGGTGAAGTACCGGGCCTCGATGGTCAGCGCGGTCTCGAAGTCGACCTGGGAGCCCTCGACGGCCGCCGCGAGGATGTTGCGCGGGGCGGGCATCGGGGCGCCGTTGAGCTGCTTCTTCAGGTTGGACGGGAACGCCGGGAGGTTCGCGGCGAACTTCGGGTTCGACGGGGTGCCGCCGGGGATCCGGTAGCCCTTGACGTCCCAGGGCTGCCGGGACTCGGGGTGCTCGTCGATGAAGGCGCGGGCCTTGGCCAGCATCTCCTCCGGTGTGGCGGCCACCTCGTGGACCAGACCGTTCTCCAGGGCGCGCCGCGGGGTGTACTGGGTGCCCTGGAGGAGGACCTTGAGCAGCGCGTCGGCGATGCCCATGAGGCGTACGGTGCGGGTGACGCCGCCGCCCGCGGGGAGCAGTCCGAGGGTGACCTCGGGCAGGCCGATGCGGGAGCCGGGGGTGTCGAGGGCGATGCGGTGGTGGGCGGCCAGGGCGATCTCGTAACCGCCGCCGAGGGCCGCGCCGTTGATGGCGGCGACGACCGGCTTGCCCAGGGTCTCGATGCGGCGCAGCGAGTTCTTGATGGCGGTGCCGGTGTCGAACGCGAGCTGCGCGCTCGAAGGACCGATCCGGATCATGTCCTTGAGGTCGCCGCCGGCGAAGAAGGTCTTCTTCGCGGAGGTGTAGATGATGCCGCGGATGGAGTCCTTCTCGGCCTCGGCGCGGTCGGCGATCGCCGCGATGGAGTCCTTGAAGGCCTGGTTCATGGTGTTGGCGGACTGATCGGGATCGTCCAGTACGAGGGTGACGACGCCGGTCTCGTCCTGTTCCCAGCGGATGGTCGTGCTCTCGGTCATGGGTGTGTCTTCTCCGTAGGAAGGGGGACGGTCAGAGACGCTCGACGACGGTGGCGATGCCCATGCCGCCGCCCACGCAGAGGGTGGCGAGGCCGTAGCGCTGGTCGCGGCGCTCCAGTTCGTCGATGAGGGTGCCGAGGATCATCGCGCCGGTGGCGCCCAGCGGGTGGCCGAGCGCGATGGCGCCGCCGTTGACGTTGATCCTGTCGAGGGGCAGGCCCATGTCCCGGGCGAAGCGCAGCACGACACCGGCGAAGGCCTCGTTGATCTCGACGAGGTCGATGTCGTCGATGGTCAGCCCGGCCTTGGCGAGGGCCTTGCGGGTGGCGGGGGCGGGGCCGGTGAGCATGATGGTGGGCTCGGAGCCGGAGACGGCGGCGGAGACGATCCGGGCGCGCGGGGTGAGCCCGTAGCGCTCGCCGGTCTCCTTGTTGCCGATGGCGACGAGGGCGGCGCCGTCCACGATGCCGGAGGAGTTGCCCGCGTGGTGGACGTGGTCGATCTTCTCGACCCAGTGGTACTTCTGGAGCGCCACCGCGTCGAAGCCGCCCATCTCGCCGACGGCGGCGAAGGACGGCTTGAGGGCGGCGAGGGAGTCGGCGGTGGTGCCGGGGCGCATGTGCTCGTCGTGGTCGAGGACGACGAGGCCGTTGCGGTCCTTGACGGGGACGACGGAACGCGCGAAGCGGTTCTCCTTCCACGCCTCGGCGGCCCGCTCCTGGGAGAGCGCGGCGTACTCGTCGACGTCGCGGCGCGAGAAGCCCTCGATGGTGGCGATGAGGTCGGCGCCGACGCCCTGCGGGGCGAAGCCGGTCTCGTAGTTGGTCATCGGGTCCATGGCCCAGGCCCCGCCGTCGGAGCCCATCGGCACCCGGGACATCGACTCCACGCCGCCCGCGAGGACCAGGTCCTCCCAGCCCGAACGGACCTTGGCGGCGGCCAGGTTGACGGCTTCCAGGCCCGAGGCACAGAAGCGGTTCTCCTGGACGCCCGCGACGGTGTCCGGGAGTCCGGCCGCGATGGCGGCGATCCGGGCGATGTCGGAGCCCTGGTCTCCCAGCGGGCTGACGACACCGAGCACGATGTCGTCGACGGCCGCCGGGTCGAGGCCGGGGAAACGGCCGCGCAGCTCGTGGATCAGGCCGACGACGAGGTCGATCGGCTTGGTGCCGTGCAGGGCCCCGTTGGCCTTGCCGCGGCCGCGCGGAGTGCGGATCGCGTCGTAGACGTACGCTTCGGTGCTCAAGTCAGCAGCCTTTCGGGGGTGTGGTGCGAAGAGGGTGGGTCAGGCGAGCAGCGAGCGGCCGATGATCTCCTTCATGATCTCGGTCGTGCCGCCGTAGATGGTCTGGATGCGGCCGTCGGTAAACGCCCTGGCCACGGGGTACTCCGCCATGTAGCCGTAGCCGCCGTGGAGTTGGAGGCAGCGGTCGGCGACGCGCTTCTGCAGTTCGGTGGCCCACCACTTCGCCATGGAGGCGTGGACGGCGTCGAGCGTCCCGTCGGAGTGGTCGACGATGCAGCGGTCGAGGAAGGCCCGGGTGACGGCGCACTCGGTGGCCATCTCGGCGATCTCGAAGCGGATGTGCTGGAGCTTGGAGAGCGGTCGCCCGAAGGCCTCGCGCTCCTTGACGTACGCGGTGGTGATCTCCAGGAGGTGTTCGGCGGCGGCGATGCCGGCGACGGCTATGCCCATCCGCTCCTGGGCGAGGTTGGTCATCAGGTGGATGAAGGCGCCGTCGCGTTCGCCGAGCAGGTTCTCCTTGGGGACGCGGACGTCGTGGAAGAAGAGCTCGGCGGTGTCCTGGGACTTCTGGCCGATCTTGTCGAGGTTGCGGCCGCGCTCGAAGCCCTCGGCGCCGCGTTCGACGACGATCAGCGAGAGGCCCTTGGCGCCGCCCTCCGGAGTGGTCTTCGCGACGACGATCACGAGGTCGGCGAGGATGCCGTTGGAGATGAAGGTCTTGGAGCCGTTGAGCAGCCAGTGGTCGCCCCGGTCCTCGGCGGTGGTGCGGATGCCCTGGAGGTCGGAGCCCGCGCCGGGTTCGGTCATGGCGATGGCGGTGATGATCTCGCCGCTGCAGAAGCCGGGGAGCCAGCGCCGCTTCTGCTCCTCGGTGGCGAGGCCGGTGAGGTAGGGGCCGATGATGTCGTTGTGCAGGCCGAGCGCGAGGCCGGGGGCGCCGGCCCGGGTGAACTCCTCGGCCAGGACGGCGCTGTAGCGGAAGTCGGGGTTCCCGCCGCCGCCGTACTCCTCGGGGACGGCGAGGCCGAGCAGCCCCTGCCGGCCGGCGGCGAGCCAGGCCTCGCGCGCGACGATCCCGTCCTTCTCCCACTGCTCGTAGTACGGGAGGACCTCCTTGGTGAGGAAGGTGCGGACGGTGGCGCGGAACGCCTCGTGCTCTTCGGTGAAGATCTGCCGCTGCATCAGTCGGTCGTGTCCTTCCGGGTGGTCCGCAGGGCCGGCACGGCCCAGTCGGCGGCGACGGCCTCGGTGTCGGCGCCCGGCAGCGCGGGGCCGCCGCGCACCGAGGCGGGGGTGGCCGAGAAGCGGGGCGCGGGCGCGGGCTGGGTGAGCCCGCCGTGGTCGACGAAGGTGGAGCGGGCCGCGAGGTGCGGGTGGTGCGGGGCCTCGCGCAGCGAGAGCACGGGGGCCACGCAGGCGTCGGTGCCCTCGAAGACCTCGGTCCACTCGGCGCGGGTGCGGGTGCGGAACCGGGCGGCGACCACGGCGCGCAGTTCGTCCCAGCGGGCGAGGTCGCCCCGGTCGGGGGCGGTCCCCGCGATGCCGAGGAGGGTGACGAACTCCTCGTAGAACCGCTGCTCCAGCGGGCCGACGGCCATGTGTCCGCCGTCGGAGGTCTCGTAGCTGCCGTAGAAGGGGCAGCCGCCGTCGAGCAGATTGCTGCCCCGCCGGTCCTGCCAGCCGCCGGCCGCGAGCATGCCGTGGATCATCATGGCGAGGTGGGCGGCGCCGTCCACGATCGCCGCGTCCACGACCTGGCCGGTGCCGTCGGGCGTCCGGGCGTGCTGGAGGGCGGCGAGGACGCCGACGACGAGATAGACGGAGCCCCCGGCGTAGTCGCCGACGAGGTTGGCCGGCACGGTGGGCGGCTCGTCCGGCCGGCCGATCATGGAGAGGGTGCCGGTGAGCGCGATGTAGGCGATGTCGTGCCCGGCGCGGTCGGCGAGCGGCCCGTCCTGGCCCCAGCCGGTCATCCGCCCGTAGACGAGGCGGGGATTGCGGGCCAGACAGGCGTCGGGGCCCACGCCGAGGCGTTCGGCGACTCCGGGCCGGTAGCCCTCGATGAGGATGTCGGCGCGTGCGACGAGGTCCAGCACGGTGGCGGGGCCGTCCGGGTCCTTGAGGTCGACGAGGACGGAGCGCTTGTTGCGGTTGGTGAGGTCCTTGGCCGGGTCGATGCCGATCCCGGCGCCGCCGGGCCGGTCGACGCGCACCACGTCGGCGCCCAGATCGGCCAGGAGCATCGCGGCGAACGGGCCGGGCCCGATGCCCGCCAGCTCGACCACACGTACTCCGGCCAGGGGGCCGCGCGGGCCGTCCGGACCGTTCCCTGTCGTTGCCATCGAGCCCCCAGCGGTGTGACACAACCGATGTAACATCGATGATGCTAAGAACGCGCCGGGCTCCGCACAACCCCTCGGAGCGAGCAAGCGCTTAGGTCGTTCCAGGAAACTCCCGTCGTACGCCCGAACGACCCGGTCCGGGGGTCCCGCCCGCGCTCCGGGCGGACGGCACTCCTTTCGGAACACGCCGGATACCTCTTTCGCCGGATCCTGCCCCATGAGCCCTCCCCGGGCGCCCAACGCCACGGCCGCCTCGGCTACCCTCTGCGTGCGACCTTGGCGCCGGCCCCCTGCGGAGGCACTGATGAACAGGCAGAACGGGGCGGAACGCCCCTACGACGTAGTCCTCTTCGGCGCCACCGGCTTCGTGGGTGAGCTGACGGCCGAGTATCTGGCGGCGCACGCGCCCCAGGGGTGCCGCTGGGCGCTCGCCGGACGCAACCGCGCCAAGCTGGAGCAGTTGCGCAACCGGCTGACCGACACCGATCCGCGCTGCGCTGACCTCCCGCTGCTGCACGCGGACGCGGACGACGAGGACGCCCTGCGCGAGCTGGCCGAGTCCACCCATGTGGTCGCCACGACCGTCGGCCCGTACGTCTGGTACGGCAGGAAACTGGTCGCGGCCTGCGCCGAGGCCGGAACGGACTACACGGACCTCTCCGGTGAGACGGAGTTCGCCGACGAGGTCTTCCTGGAGCACGACACCCGCGCCCGCGAGACCGGGGCGCGCATCCTGCACGCCTGCGGTTTCGACTCCGTCCCGCACGACCTGGGCGCGTACTTCACGGTCGGGCAGCTGCCCGAGGGCGTCCCGCTGACGATCGACGGCTTCGTCCGCTCCAACGCCGCGTTCTCCGGCGGCACCTTCGCGTCCACGCTCAGCATCATGAGCCGGCAGCCGCAGACGCTGCGCGCCGCCCGGGAGCGGCGGCTGCACGAGCCGCGTCTGGTCGCCCGCCGCGTCCGCGCCCCGCTCGGCCGACCCCGCTTCAGCGCCGAGACCGGCACCTGGGCGCTTCCGCTGCCGACGATCGACGCGCAGATCGTGGAGCGCTCGGCCCGTGCGCTCCCCCGGTACGGCCCCGACTTCCGCTACCGGCACTACGCCTCGGTCAAGCACCTCCCGGTGGCCCTCGGCGGCACGCTCGCCATGGGCCTGCTGCTCGGTGCGGCGCAGGTGCCGGCCGTGCGCGACCGCCTGATGGACTTCTACGAGCCGGGCGACGGACCGGACGCGGAGCGCAGGGAGCGCAGCTGGTTCACGGTCCGCTTCGTGGGCGAGGGCGGTGGGCGCCGGGTCTTCACCGAGGTGTCGGGCGGTGACCCGGGCTACGGGGAGACGGCGAAGATGCTGGCCGAGTCGGCGCTGTGCCTGGCGCTGGACGATCTGCCGGAGACCGCGGGCCAGGTCACCCCGGCGGTGGCGATGGGCGACGCGCTGCTCGACCGGCTGCGCGGAGCGGGGATCCGCTTCCGGGTGGCGGATGTCCGCTGAGCCGTCCGGCGCGGGGGCTCAGAGGATCCAGGACGCCAGGGTGTAGAGCATGGCGCCGGCCCAGACGAGTCCCACCGCCCCGCCGAGCAGGACGCCGAGGGCGACCCGGCGCGGGGCGGGCGGCGAGGGGACGGTTCGGCCGGATGTGCGGTGTGCGTTCATGTGTCCAGACTGCCGAGCATGATCGCCGGGCGCCATCCGTACGGATACTCAGGAGGTGCCCGTCCCGTGACGGGGGCGGGCAGACGGGGCGGGCGG
The DNA here is from genome assembly GCF_042799575.1 of Streptomyces sp. NPDC057682. NCBI lineage: Bacteria > Bacillati > Actinomycetota > Actinomycetes > Kitasatosporales > Streptomycetaceae > Streptomyces > Streptomyces sp. NPDC057682. The sequence goes on from NZ_JBHVIN010000007.1 coordinate 100,022, forward strand.
GGACGCGCGGACGGGGGCCGCGGCTCGTGACCGCGGCCCCCGCCTCCGTACCGTGGCGCCGTGCTACAGGTCCCGCACCCTGATGTTGCGGAACTCGGCCAGGTCGTTGTTGCTGTGGTTCTGCAGCCCGATGTACCCGCTGAGGAACTGGCGCAGGTCCGTGGGCGGGTCACCCGCCCGGGACGAGGCCTTGCCCGGCGTGTTGTCGAACTCGTTGATCACCACACCGTTGCGGATGATCGTGTAGTGCTGGCCGACCGCGCGGATCTCGTAGTCGTTCCACTGCCCCTTCGGGGTCACCCCCGCCTTGTCCAGGCCCACGGGCTTGAAGTTGTAGACCGAACCGGTCTTCTGGGCCTCGCCCGTGGCTCCGTCGTAGATCTGGATCTCCTGTCCGCAGTAGACGGCGAGCCACTCCTGGGCGGTGCGGGCCGAGCCGACCGTTCCGCAGCTGCCCTCGGGCCGGTCGGCCAGCGGGGTCCGCGGGTCGGGGAATCTGATGAAGACCCCGGTGTTGGCGTTGGCGGTGCCGGGCGCGACATCACGGAACTGGAGTCTCACGGAGAAGTCCCCCAGCGCCTTCTTCGCGTACCAGAGCATCCCCATCCCGCCGGAGGTGCGCAGGGTGCCGTCGGGCTGGAGGGAGAACTTCCCCGGGCCCGCCTGCCGCCAGTCGGCCAGGGTGCCCGCCGTCCCGTCGAAGAGCGGACGGTATCCGGGGATCTTGCCGATCCGGCTCTGGGCCGCGGCCCTGCCGATCGCGGACGCCTCCTTGTTGTCCAGCACGTCCTCCTTGCGGAGGTCGTTGACCACACCGTTGACGTGGCTGACGAACGCGCCGTGGTTCGGCCAGGACGCCTCGTCGTCGATCAGGTCGTTGACGGTGCAGCCGCCGCCGGCCACGTGGTTGGCCACGCCCGTGTCGGTGTCGAGCAGCCGGACGGTCTTCCGCGCGTCCGGCGCGGAGCAGCCGGCCTTCGCGTCGATCGTCGCGGTGGCCTTCTCGCCGTCGGCGTAGGTGACCGTCAGCTTCGCCTTGTACGTGCCGTAGTCGGCGTAGGTGTGCGTCGGGGCGGCCTCGTGCGAGGGCGCGCTGCCGTCGCCGAAGTCCCACTCCCAGGCCACCCCGCCGACGCGGGTGCCGGAGAACGCCACGGTCTTCGGCTTGCTCTGGGTGACCACGCGCGCCCCGGCCGCCTGCGGGTTCGGGGTGGCGGGACCGCCGTGGTAGCTGATGCGGATGAGCTTCTGGTTGGGGTGCAGGCTGAAGAAGCCGCCCGCGTAGTCGAGCATGTAGAGCGCGCCGTCGGGACCGAACTTGGCGTCCATCCAGCTCTGGAGCTGGGTGGCGCCACCGCCGGGCGCGATGATGGTGCGCAGGTCCTCGCCGAAGGCGGGCGCGCCGGCGTCCTTGACGCGGTCCGGGTCCACCGTCACCGCGACGCGGTTGTTGGCGTTGGACTCGTCACCGATGAACCACTTGTCCTCCCAGTACGCCGGCCAGGCGACGCCGCTGCCGGTGTCCACCTGGGAGCGGTGGTAGGTCGGACCGGACATCACGGCCTGGCCGCCGCCCTTGAGGTACGGCTCGGTGTAGGTCGCCTCGCTCTCCACGTACGACGGGAGTCCGCTGCCGTCGGAGCGCTCGGGGTAGACCGGGCCGCCGCCCTGGGGGGAGTACCAGATCATGTTGTCGCGGGCCGGCGGGATGTCCGTCAGACCGGTGTTGCGGGGCGACTCGTTCTTGAGGTGGTCGCAGTCGTACCAGCCGGTGAGCTGCTTGGCGTCGGTGTTGCTGCGGTCGCGGTACGGCTGCTTGTTGCCCATGCAGTAGGGCCAGCCCTGGTTGCCCGCGGAGGTGATGACGGTGGCCGTCTCGTACTTGGCCGGGCCCAGCTCCGGGTCGGGCGCTCCGGCGTCCGGGCCGACCCAGCCGGCGGTGAGCCAGTTGTGCTCCGGGTCGATGGCGAGCCGGGCGATGTTGCGGACGCCCATGACGTAGATCTCGGGACGGGTCTTGTCCGTGCCCGGCGGGAAGAGGTTGCCCTTGGGGATGGTGTAGGTGCCGTCCGGCTCGGGGTGGATCCGCAGGATCTTCCCGTTCAGGTTGTTCGTGTTGCCGGAGGTGCGGCGGGCGTCCTGGAAGGAGACGCCCTTGTAGTCCTCGGTCCAGTTGTTCCCCGAGTAGCCGCCGGAGCCGCCCGAGGAGTTGTTGTCACCGGAGCCGATGTAGAGGTTGCCGTCCTTGTCGAAGGCCATGCCACCGCCCGCGTGGCAGCAGCTGTGGATCTGGGTGTCCCAGTGCAGCAGGTCCTTGCGGGTGCCCTGGTCGATGGACTCGGAGGCGAAGTCGTACGTCAGCCGGGAGACCGTGCGCTGACCGATCCGCTTGTCCCGGTCGATCGAGTCGTGCGGCATCCAGAAGATGTACATCCACCCGTTCTTCTCGAACTTCGGGTCCAGGGTGACGCCGATGAGGCCTTCCTCGTTCTTGACGAGTTCGTCGCCGCTGCCCCGGTTGCCCATCACGTCGAGCGTGGTGAGCAGTTTGACCTTCTTGGTCCTGGGGTCCCACTGGTGGATGGTGCCGCAGCCGAGGCCGACCTTCGGGTCGTTCCAGTCGACGATCGCGCCGGACGGGCAGGCGGCCTTGCCGATGTAGAAGGCCTTGCCGTCGGGGGCCATGGTCAGACCGTGCGGCTCACCGATCTGGTCGAGCTGCCCGGCCTGGTTCTGCGCGGTCAGCCGCTCGGTGGTGTAGTTGGACGCGATGGTCGCCTGGCAGTCGCCGCGCACCATGCCGGTGGTCCACTCGATGGCGCCGAGCAGATGGCTCCGGAACTTCGCGTCGTCGGTGTAGCTCTCCTCCGTACGGCCCATGCCGGTGTAGAAGGAGCGGCCGCCCTCGTAGTCGCGGCACCACGAGACCGGGTGGAAGGCGCCGTTGGCGCTGAGACCGGGCTTGTAGGTGTGCTCCTCGACCTGTGCGATCGTGTGGACCTTGCCGATGGGGTTCGGGTCCCAGTTGATCCACTGGTCGGAGCGGGTCCAGTTGAGGGGCAGGCCCTTGTTTGCCGGGTGCTGGCGGTCCGTCACGTCGACGACGGCCTTCTGCACCTTGGAGTCCTGCGGCGGCGTCGGGTCGGCGCTGAAGAGCCGCAGTTCGGCCAGCTGGGTCAGGGAGTCACCGCTGTTGGCGGTGACGTCCAGCCGGTAGTGCCGGTACGCGGTGGTGTTGGTGAACTGGAACTGCCGGGTCTGGAAGCGCGAGGGGAAGGTCTCGCCCTTGCGGGTGTCCAGTGTCGTCCAGTCCTTGCCGTCCTCGGACCCTTCCAGCTTCCAGTCCTTGGGGTCCCGCTCGGTGAAGTCGTTGGCCGAGGTCAGCGCGTAGTTGACGACGGCGACGGGCTTGTCGAGCTTCATGGTGATCGTGGCGGTCGGCGAACGCCCCAGCCACTTGGTGTCGTTCTTCCCGTCGAACAGCTTCTCCTTGGTCTCGTTCGGCGGGTTCTCCGAGTTGACCGAGGACTCGGTGACCTTCTCCGCGTCCGGCAGGCCGAGCGCCGGGCGGGAGCCGATGAGCCCGGTGAACCAGGAGGAGTCCGCCTGGGCGCGCGCCGCGTCGTGGACGCCGACGAAGCCGCCGCCGTCACTGATGTACGACTGGAACGCGGCCTCCTGCTCGGCGCTGAGCGTCACGCCGTCGGCCGAGAGGAACACCACCCCCCGGTATGTGGCGAGGTCGGCGGTGTTGAAGACCTTCGCGTCCTCGGACTCGACGACCTCGAAGCCGTTCGCCGCGCCGAGCTTCTCGATCTCGGCGGCGGCCTTCTTCACCGGGTCGTCCTGCTTGGCGGCGGGCCCGTGGAAGACGAGCACGCTGACCCGGGAATCGGTGGCGGCCCGCGCCTCGCTCGCGCCGTCGGCCGGCCGCGCCTGGGCCTGCGTCGCGGGCAGCGCGGACAGCCCGACGCTCAGCGCGGCGCTGGACAGCATGACGACCGCCCGGCGCCAGGGGCGTACCCGGCCCGGAACGCGCCGCCCGCGGGAGGGCGGGGCTCCGCTGTGCCTCGACCATGTGAACCGGTCTCTCTTGCCCATGCTTACTCCTTGACTCGATCCGGAACCGGAAGAGCGTTCAGGGATGGGATGCGGGGGGCGCGAATGGAGAGGGTGCGTACGGCTCTAGTGGTGGTCCATGCCGGCCATGTCCCCCATGCCGCCCATGCCGCCGTCGCCGCCGGGGACGCTGCCGTCGGCCTCGGTCACCCGGAACATTCCGACCATGCCCATGTCCGCGTGGCTCTGGACGTGGCAGTGGTACATCCAGTTGCCCGCGCCGACGCGGGCACCGGCGACCACCTGGAAGCCGAAGGAGTCGCCCGGTCCGACGGTCTTGGTGTCGATGACCCTGGTCTCGTCCTTGGGGCCCTGCATGATGCCGGTGCGGTTGTCGACCCAGCGGTGGCCGTGCACGTGGAAGGTGTGGAAGAACTCGCCGTGCGTGATGACGACGAACTCCACCCGCTCGCCGACGACCGCCGTGAAGGTGGGGGTGTCGTGGTGGGCCTTCTGATTGATCGTCATGTCGTTGAAGACGACGGTGAACTGCTTGTCGGGCAGGACGTCGCCCTTGCGGCGCACGATCACCGCACCGTACAGCCCCTTCTTCAGGCCGCCCGTTCCGTGCTCGGTGCCCACGTTGTGGTCGTGGTAGTGCCAGTAGCCGGCGCTGCCGCTCTCCCAGGTGCCGTCGTGATTGGGGCCCGGGGCGTGGGTGCGCCAGACGTAGGTGCGGCGGCCGCCCGGTTCGACGACGCTGTCGTTCATCTTGGTGCCGTCGCTGGCCACGTCGTAGTCCACGCCGTGCACATGGAGGCTCGCGGCGACGTCGAGGTTGTTGACGACCTCGATGTTCATGGTGTCGCCCTCGGTCAGCTCGATGAGCGGGCCGGGGATCGAGGCCTTGCCGGGTTCCAGGCCGTAGCCCATCTCCCCGTTCGGCAGCTTCTCCATGTACAGCGTCAGCTCGCGTACGGTGCCCTTGCCGTTTCCGTTGCCGTTGCCGTTGCCCTCGGCCGGCTTGTCCTTCGATACGGCGGCGGTGGCGCCGAGCACCGTGGGGACGACGGCCGCCGCGGCGGCGCCGGTGGCGAACGCGCGCCGGGAGAAGAAGCGTCCGTTGCCTGGAGCTGAGCCTGAGCCTGAGTCGAACATCGCTCTCCAATCCTCGAAACGCTCGGCTCGCGAAGGCGCACGCGGTCGTTTCGTGGTCGTGTGTGAGCCGCCGACGACGACAGCCGTGCTGCCGGCGGCGGTACGCGTGGTGCACCTGGCGTGCGGGCCCGCCGGGGGTGGCGGGGTGGGCGGGGCACCGGACCGCACTGCGAGGGGGGCGGGCCGGACGGACGGGCCAGGACCTGACGTGAGCTCTGACGCGGTCCGAGGAGCCGGCTGCCGCCGGGTCCGGATCCGCTGAATGAAGGGGATTCGCCTCGGAACGCTGGACACCGTAGCGGCCCCGCCGACAGTTTTTCCAGACTCAGGTCAAAGTTGGTTGGATTCTCGTCATAGGTCTTGGCGAATAGTCAAAAGAGCGGCTAGCTTCCGACGTTGTCACGTTGAAGGAGGCTGTGTGAGCCCCGCTCCCGGGGGATCACGGCGCCGACGGCCTCGGTGTGGGACAGCGAACGGGAGTCGATCCGTCCGTGCGCGGGTCACGGCGGACTGGCCGTGGCCCGCGCGCGGGCCGGTCGACCGGCAGCAGCACGATGCGCGTCCCCGTCCCGGCCGGGAACCGGCCGCCCCGGGGCACGCGGGCGTGCTCCGTGAGAAACGTGCTCGTCCCGGCGTGCGACCGATCGTCCAGCAGGCGGGGCCGTGAGTCCCATGCGGTGCCGCACCAGCGACATTTCCGAGAGGTGCAGCAGTGTCCACAAGACTGCTCCATGACCAGACGGATCCGCCCCCCTCAAGCTCCGCGCCACGTGACCGGCTCACCCGGCATCCGGTGCTGATGGCCGTGATGGCCGTCGTCTTCACCGCCTTCGCCCTGGCGGCCCCGGCCGCCTACGCGGCGATGACCGGCGCCCCGTCGAAGGCGCCGGCCGCGACGGCCGCCGCCGACCAGGTCCTGACCTGGACGGCCGGCGACGACTACACGAAGTACACCTCGGCCCCCGCCACCGCCGTCGCGGGCAAGGCGACCATCGTGTTCGAGAGCAGCGCCGCCACCGGCAACACGACGGGGCTGACGCACACCCTGACGTTCGACACGGCCAACGGCGACTACAACAACGATGTCAGCCTCAACATCCTGGCCAGCCCCTTCGACGCGGAGGGCGGCAGGCACTCGGTCGAGGTGACCCTCACCCCTGGCACCTACCGCTACTTCTGCGCGATGCCGGGCCACCAGATGATGGTCGGCGAGCTGGTGGTCACCGCCGCGCCGGGCGAGGACACGACGGCCCCGGACACCAACGCGACCGTCGCCGGGACGAAGAACGACGCCGGCGAATACATCGACACCGCCACCGTCACCCTCACCGCCACAGACACCGAATCAGGCGTCGCAGGCATCGAATACACCCTCGA